>JAIQFA010000006.1 GCA_020073525.1 Terriglobia bacterium | reverse complement strand
TTGATTATACGGGAAAGGGGCGATGCTTTCGAAGTGACTTCCGGGGGACAGGAGCCGGGGCAGCAAAGCTGATCCATAGGGCGGGTAGTTTTGGGTGGAGCAGCGCTTCAGCGCTGCATTAATCGACATTTAGTAAGACTGGCTTTAGCCACCGGGGCGTCAAGTCTAACCTCAACGCCTGAAGCCGATTTTCTTTGGTCAGTTTAATGCAGGCCTGAAGGCCTGCTCCACCCTGCAAACGAGAAGGACACATCAGTGTCCATCGTGCGAAGGCCAGGAGGCTTGGTAGCCCCGGCAGGAATCGAACCTGCATAGTCAGTTTAGGAAACTGAAGTCCTATCCGTTGAACGACGGGGCCACGCGAAATCAGGTTAGCAGGTTGGGAAACGGGTTGCCAAACCCGATCCGCCGCCGACGAAATGGACGATTTCCAGACGATCTCCGTCGTGCAATGCCGTTTGCGACCATTGCTCACGCGGCACGATCTCGCGGTTCAGTTCGATCGCGACGCGGTCTGGCTTCATGCCGAGTTGTTCGACGAGGGCGGCCAGAGTCTCCGCGGAACACGGCTGGCTCTCACCATTGATGGTTAGATTCATCGGAATCAATTGTCGCATTTTTCGGAAGATATCTTTAAGTAGAGACGCGGCTTGCCGCGTCTCTTGGGCCTCGAGCAATGCTGGCGCGAGCGGAGACGGGGCAAGCCCCGTCTCTACAGAGACGTCCAACTAGATCGCGGCTCGGAGCTGGAATTTGCGGGTGGCGGTTCTTCCGTCGAAGCTGGCTTGCACCAGTACGGAGGAATCGGGGAGCGACTTTTCATCCACCTGAACGTTCATCTCGGCGTTGCCTTTGGCGTCAGTAAGAACCTGCGCATAGTAGGGCGGGGCGTCCGGGCGGGCGAAGCGGAGCGTGAGACGAGCGCCTTCGACCGTGGCGCCGCCGTCCGTCACTCGAATCTGCATGGTCAAGGCTCCGCTGGAATGCACAGACCTTGAGTTGATCCACTCCAAGTCAAGTTCCTTCACAGCCGCTAGCGTTTCCGGCGTATCTCGCTTGTCGAAGATGGAGTCGAGTTTGCCGTCGCGAATGGCGTCGAGCACTTCGCGATGCAGTTCGCGCAGCAGCTTCTCTTTATCCTGGTCGTTGCTTTGAGAACCGCCCACCGCGCTGGAGCCGTAGGGAACCGCGCGCTTCCCGATGCAGCGGCCGCGAACGAAAACCTGCGTCTGCAGCAACTGTTCGCCTTCGCGGGCTTCGCTCTGCACGTGGTAAACCGTGTCTTCGTGCCGGATGTCGGTGTTAAAACCAAAGATCATGCGGTTCAGGCTCTCCCCGGTCCTGTCGAGACAGGTTCCACCGGATGAAACTACTGTTAAAACGTGCGCTTAGCTTGACACTGCTGCCAAGCAAAACATAATCTAGAACGTTTACTAGTGCTTGGCGCAAATTATATATAGCCCTTCCCATGCCAGACAATTACTTCGCTCGCTACCTGCCCCTCCTGATGCACTTCGGCATCGCCACGGCCCTTGCGAGCGTGATTGTGATCCTTTCCCAGCTCGTTGGCCAGCATAAACCCAATCGGGCGAAAGTGTCGCCTTATGAATGCGGGGTGCAGCCCATCGGCGATGCGCAGGGACGATTCTCCGTCAAGTTCTACCTCGTGGCCATGCTCTTTATCTTGTTCGACGTGGAAGCCGTGTTCCTTTACCCGTGGGCGGTGATCCTGCGCGAACTGAAGATGTTTGGCTTCTGGGAGATGATGGTGTACATCGCCATCGTGCTGGTCGGCCTCTTCTACGTTTGGAAAAAAGGCGTGCTGGACTGGGGATTGACGGCCATGAAGCGAGGGGATTTCTGATGGCGCTCGCTCCCCCGATCACCGATATCGAGCAGTTGAAGTCGCATCCGGCACTGGCTCGGCTGGTGGACTGGAAGGCCGCCATCGTGCAGGCGGTCAAATTCGATCGCGACGAGCTGACGATCTGGGTTGCGAAGGAAGCGATCCGCGAAGTTTGCGCCATTTTGCGCGACTCCCCGGATTGCCCATTCAATTATCTGGCCGACCTTACCTGCGTGGACTGGTATCCCTCGGAGCCGCGCTTTGAGGTGGTCTATCATCTTCTTTCCATTCCGAAAAAAGAGCGTGTGCGTTTGAAGGTACGCCTCGACGGTTCCAGTCCGGCCATCGAATCGGTCACCTCGGTCTGGCCCTCGGCTAACCACTATGAACGGGAAGTGTTTGACCTGTTTGGCGTGCGCTTCACCGGACATCCCAACCTGAAACGCATCATGATGCCCGACGACTGGGAAGGCCATCCCCTGCGGAAGGACTACCCGGTGGAAGGTTACCGGTAGCCCATGACGCAATTCCCCACAGCTTTGGCAGAGACCGGCCGAGAGACTACCTCGGGCGATCGGACCATGGTCCTGAACATGGGGCCGCAACACCCTTCCACGCATGGCGTGCTGCGCCTGGTGCTGGAAATCGACGGTGAAACGATTGTCGGGATGAAGCCGGAGATCGGTTACCTGCACACCGGCATCGAAAAAACCTGCGAAGCCAAGTTCTACCAGCAAGTTGTGCCGCTGACGGATCGCATCGACTACCTATGCCCCATGACCAACAACCTCGCCTACTGCCTGGCAGTGGAGAAGTTGCTGGGGCTGGAGATTCCTGCGAAAGCGCAGTGGATGCGGGTTCTGATGAATGAGCTGACCCGCATCAATTCGCACCTGGTCTGGCTGGGCACCCACGCCATGGACCTGGGAGCGATGACCGTCTTTCTTTATTGCTTCCGCGAGCGCGAAGACGTGCTGCGCTTCTTCGAGATGGTCAGCGGACAGCGGATGATGACGTCGTATTTCCGCATTGGCGGGCTGGCGCTTGAGCCGCCGCTGGGATTCTTCGAGAAGGTCAAAAAGTTCGCCGACCGTTTTCCCGGCAACGTGGATGAATATGAAGGGCTGCTGACGGGGAACCCGATTTTCGTAATGCGCACCAAGGGCGTCGCGCACCTGAGCGCGAAGGATGCGATTGCTCTGGGCGCGTGCGGTCCCACCCTTCGCGGAAGTGGCGTCGACATTGACCTTCGGCGCGACGCTCCTTATACGGGCTACGAAAACTTCAAGTTCAACGTGCCGGTGCGCACGGAAGGTGATGTGTTCGCCCGGTATCTTTGCCGTGTGGCTGAGTTGCGGGAATCGATCGGCATTGTGCAGCAGGCTCTGGCGGGCATGCCGGAGGGCCCGGTGAAGGCCGACGCTCCCAAGGTGGTGCTGCCCGACCGCGAGAAGATGAAGACGCAGATGGAAGCCCTCATCTACCACTTCAAGATCATTACCGAGGGCTTCACGGTTCCGGCGGGCGAGGTTTATCAGGCAATCGAATCGCCCCGCGGCGAGATGGGCTACTACATCGTCAGTGACGGCACAGCGAAACCCTATCGCGTACACATGCGCGGGCCGTCGTACGCGAATCTCCAGGCGCTGGCCAAGATGTGCGAGGGGCAGTTGATTGCCGACGTGGTGGCGGCGATCGGAAGCATTGATGTTGTGTTAGGAGATATTGATCGCTGATGCGGTTTTCCGACGAATTCGAGACTCGGTTTGCCGAGATGCTGACGCACTATCCGACCAAGCGATCAGCCCTTGTGCCTACCCTGCTCTATGCGCAGGATGAGGCGGGCGCGCTGACAGACGAGGTGATCGCAGAACTGGCGACGCGGCTGGATCTCACTGAACTCGAAGTCCGGAACGTGATCAGTTACTACTCCATGCTGACGATGAAGCCGCGTGGAAAGTACAACGTGCAGGTGTGCACCAACATCGCGTGCATGCTCCGCGGTGGTGAAGAACTGCTGGACCACTGCAAGAAGAAGCTCGGTATCGGCCACAAAGGCACCACGCAAGACGGCTTGTTCTCGCTGGAAGAAGTGGAATGTATTGGCGCGTGCAGCTGGGCTCCGGCGGCGCAGGTCAATTACGATTTTCATGAGAACCTGACGAACGCGAAGATAGACCAGATTTTGGACGAGTATAAGAAGAAGGGAACGCAGTAAAGAATTGAATCATTGAAAGATTGAGTCATTGAATCATTGGAATGCTGTTTCCCAATGATTCAATGACTCAATGACCAAATCACTCAATGGCTTCCTTGGTTTCCCATCCCGACGAGGTTCGCGTTATCTCGAAGCGCTTTGGACAGGGCGCTACCGAGATCGATCGCTATCTCCAACTGGACGGCTACAAGGCCGTGCAGAAGGCGCTCTCCATGCAGCCCGACGACCTTATTAATGAGGTTAAGAACTCCGGCCTGCGCGGACGGGGCGGCGCCGGGTTCAGCACGGGAATGAAATGGTCGTTTGTTCCAAAGCTATCGGCCAAGCCAAAATACGTGCTCTGCAACGGAGATGAGAGCGAGCCGGGCACCTGCAAAGACCGCCTGATTTTTGAGCACGATCCGCATTCGGTGATTGAAGGCGTCATGATTGCCGCACTCGCGGTCGGTTCTCATACCGGATACATCTACATCCGCGGGGAATATCGCTACCTGTCGATCATCATGCAGAAGGCGATCAAGGACGCTTATGCCAAGGGCTTCCTGGGTAAGAACATCTTTGGCAGCGGTCGCGATTTAGACATTTATTGGCACGGAGGAGCAGGCGCTTACGAGGTGGGCGAAGAGTCGGCTCTGATGGAGTCACTCGAGGGCAAGCGGGGGATTCCGCGCATCCGGCCTCCCTTCCCTGCCGTGGTTGGACTATGGGGTGGGCCGACGGTCATCAATAATGCGGAGACGCTCGCCGCCGTGCCGCACGTAATTTTGGGCGGCGCGGATTGGTACTCCAAGCTCGGCACGCCGAAAAATGGCGGAACGCGTCTGTTCTGTCTCTCGGGACACCTGAACAAGCCGGGCGTTTACGAACTTCCGATGGGCTACAACCTTAAGAAGATGATCTACGAGGTTGGCGGCGGAATTCCGGGTGGGCACAATTTGAAAGCTGTGGTTCCGGGCGGATCGTCAACGCCGGTGTTGCTGCCCGAAGAAATCGACATCCCGATGGATTTCGACTCGGTGGCCAAAGCGGGATCGATGCTTGGATCCGGAGGAGTGGTCGTTCTTGACGATACAACCTGTATCGTGAAGTTCGCGCTCCGCACCATCAAGTTCTACCAACACGAGAGCTGCGGCTGGTGCATCCCGTGCCGTGAAGGTACCGACTGGCTGAAGAAAACGCTGACGCGCTTCCATGAGGGTGCGGGATTGAAGAAAGACATCGATAACATCTATTACCTTGCAGAAAACATGTTGGGAAAGACTTTCTGTCCGCTGGGGGACGCGGCGGCAATGCCTACCATGGCGTTTGTGAAAAAGTTCAGAAAAGAATTTGAAGATCACCTGGAAGGAAAGCCGTGCCCGTTTGAGAAGGTGGCGGAACCGGTGCTTGTGTAGCGCCGGCGTCTCGCCGGCCCGATAAGTGGGCGGATGCCCGCCGGACATAGACTTGTGCAGATCACAACGGTCACAGAAGTTTGAGGATATGCGGCGGGCGAAGACGCCCGCCAGACAGCCGGCGAGACGCCGGCGCTACGAAAATCATGGCTGATGTCAATCTCATCGTCGACGGAAAGAAGGTCACAGCCCCTGCGGGATCGCTGCTGATCGAGGCCTGCAAGAGCGTGGGCATCGAAGTACCCTCGTTCTGCTACTACCCGGGGCTTTCGCTGCAGGGCGCCTGCCGCATGTGCGTGGTGAAGGTCGAGAAGATGCCCAAGCTTCAGACCGCATGCACGACAGTTGTGACCGAGGGCATGGTTGTCGCGACCGACAGCGACGAAGTTCGCCAGGCCCGCAAGGCGATGGTCGAGTTGGTGCTGGGCAACCATCCGCTGGATTGCCCGGTATGCGACGCCGGAGGCGAATGCGAACTGCAGGACATGACGTTCTCCTACGGCGCCGCTGAGTCGAAATTCATGGAGGCCAAGAACCACAAGGAAGAACAGCAGTGGTCTCCGGTGGTGTATTTCGACCGTCCGCGCTGCATTCTGTGCTACCGCTGCGTGCGCGTCTGCGGCGAAGGCATGGATGTTTGGGCGTTGGGCGTACAGAACCGCGGCGTAAGTTCGATCATCGCGCCCAATCAGGATGATCATCTCGAGTGCGAAGAATGCGGTATGTGCATCGACATCTGCCCGGTCGGCGCGCTCACCTCGGGCGCTTACCGGTACAAGACGCGGCCATGGGAGATGAATCACGTCAGCACGATTTGCACTCATTGCGGAGACGGGTGCAAGACCACGCTGGGCGTGCGCCGCTGCGACACTGGAGCGGAGATTGTTCGCGGCGACAACCGCGACAAGAGCGGGATCAACGGCGATTTCCTTTGCGTCAAGGGCCGCTACGCTTTCGATTTTGCGCATCACAAAGAACGCCTTACGCAGCCGTTGATCCGCAAGAACGGAAAGTTGACGCCCTCGACATGGGAAGAAGCGTTCGAACTGATCGGTAAGCGCTTTCGAGAAGTGCGTGACCACGATGGCGGGAGCGCAATCGGGGTCGTTGGCTCCAATCGCACGACTAACGAAGAAAATTATCTTCTTTCCAAGTTTGCCCGGGCTGTGCTGAAGACCAATAACGTTGATCATCATCGGACGGCCGACTACCCTGCTCTCGCGGTGGCGCTCCACGGCAAGCCGGGGAAAACGGCTTCCATGCGCGATGTTTTGACGGCGCCCGCAATACTGCTGGTCGGCAATGACCCGACGAATCAGCATCCGTTGCTGGCATGGCAGATCCGGACCAACGTGCGCTTGCGGCGCGCGAAGCTTTATGTGATCAACTCCGCGCCCATCAAACTGCGGCGGCAGGCGGCGGGATTTGGATTGATTGGGGCGGGCGCGGAAGCCAATGCGGTCGCATTTCTGGCGGGGGACGATTCCCTGCTCGATCAGCTTGTCGGCGACGGCATGACGCGCGACGCCTGGATTACGCTGCGCGAGAAAATCCGCGGCGAGCAGAACATGGTGATCGCCTTCGGCTCTGAACTGCGCGGCCATGACATCGAGAAACTGGCGAGCTACGCTTCGACGTTGACCGGAGCGAAACTGATTTGTCTCGGCGATTATTCGAATTCTCGCGGCGCTAGCGAAATGGGGCTTTATCCCGAGCTGCTGCCGGGATACGAACCCGTCGCGGGTGCGGAAAAGTTCCAACAGGAATGGGGCAAACTGCCGACCGAAGAAGGCCTGAGTCTCCCCGAGATGATGGATGCGGCGAAGGCTGGCAAGCTCAAGGCTCTTTACGTCGTTGGCTCGAATCCAGTTGGCCGGCTCGGCGTTGATCCCTTTCCGCTCTCCAAAGCCTTTGTCGTGGTGCAGGACATGTTCCTCACCGAAACTGCGAACATAGCCGACGTGGTTCTGCCCGCGGCAAATGCTTACGAGAAAACGGGAACCTATACGAACACCTGCGGCGACCTGCAACTGGTGAAGAAGGCCGGCGAAGTGACCAATACCAAGCCGGATTTCGAGATGATTGTTCGCATCGCTGACGCCATGGGTTTCGATGTGCGCCGCCTGGTGCCGTTCGGGAGTGGGACTCACTCCGACATGGGGCAGACTCGCGGCGCGCAGTCGGGCGAGGCGGATCGTCACGCGGTGTGGCTCGAAGCGCACAACCTGGAACCGAAGATGACGCCGTTTGATCCTATGGCCATTCTCGACGAGGTCCAGCGCGTGGTTGCTGGATACGATGTTTCGCGGGTCACTCTGCTGGCGGGTAATGATCAGCATCTTGAAATTGCCGAAAGCGGCGCGAGCGCAATGCAGAATCCGGAACTCATCGCGCCGGCCAACAATGACCTTTTCAGTTCGGGTACGCTAGGACGATATTCAAAGACTCTGAACTCGGTTTACGAAAACAAGTCTGCTGTTCCGGAAGTTGCGGCGGACTAAGGACGCTGCGCTTAAGCAGATCAATAACAAGATCAAGAACAAGATCAACAGCACGCGGGCCAGAGGGCCCGCGCTACACGAGAAATGAGCATAACGGCGTTCATCATCATTTCGATCATCAAGTCAGTGGCCGTCGTCTTTGTGCTGCTGACGGCGGTGGCGTATAGCGTTTGGCTGGAGCGCAAAGTCTCGGCGCACATCCAGAACCGCTGGGGGCCCACGCGCGTTGGACCTTTCGGACTGCTGCAACCGCTGGCCGACGGCGTCAAGTTCATCTTCAAGGAGGATTTGACTCAGCCGCATGTCTATAAGCCGCTCTACATCGCGGCGCCCATCATCGCGGTGGTCTTTGCCATTACTTCGATTTCAGTGATCCCGTTCGGCAACTGGGTCTACGTCGGACGGTGGGGCACGTATCTGCAGATTACCGACGTGAACATCGGTCTGCTGGTGGTTCTCGGCATTACTTCGATGGGCGTGTATGGAGTGGCGCTTGCCGGATGGTCGTCGAACAGCAAGTACGCGCTGCTCGGCGGACTGCGCGCCAGCGCCCAGATGATCAGCTACGAAGTTTCGCTGGGCCTGTCGCTGGTGGGAGTAATCATCATGGCGGGCAGCCTCAGCCTGCGCGACATTGTCAACGCGCAGGGTGGAACGTTTTGGCATTTCATCCCACGCTGGAACATCTTTCACGGACAGACGCTGGCGTTTTTCATCTACCTGATTTCCGCATATGCAGAGACGAACCGCACGCCCTTTGACTTGCCCGAAGCCGAGTCGGAACTAGTGGCTGGATATCACACCGAGTACAGCGCGATGAAATTCGCGATGTTCTTCATGGCGGAGTACGCCAACATGGTGACGGTCGCCTGCCTGGCCACACTGCTGTTTCTGGGCGGATGGCACGGGCCGATCTTTGGTCCGCGCCTTCTGCAAGCTGCGATGCCAGTAGTCTGGTTCTGTCTGAAGGTTTTCTTTTTCATGTTTCTGTACGTCTGGGTGCGGTGGACCTTACCCCGCTTCCGCTATGACCAACTCATGGCGTTTGGGTGGAAGGTGCTGCTGCCCCTGGCAGTTGCAAATATCGTGTATACAGCACTGGTAGTGGCATTGAGAGCTCAGTACCCGGGTAAGTTCTTCTGAGCCTCACTGAGAACTAGCAAAAAGATGCTTCATCTAATTCTGTTTCTCTTCTTCGGAGCGATCTGCGTGGCGGGGGCGGTGAACCTGCTGGTGCAAAGCCATCCCATTAACAGCGCCCTGTCGCTGATCGTAGTAATGGCTTCGCTCGCTGCCGAGTATCTTTTGCTAGGCGCGGAGTTTGTGGCCGCAGTGCAAGTGATTGTCTACGCCGGCGCAATTATGGTGTTGTTCCTGATTACCATCATGCTGCTGAACGCCGGCAAAGAAGAGCGCAGCAAGGGCAGCCGGGTGGCGACGCTGCTCGGCGTTCCGGGCGTGACGATCGGGGCAGTGCTGGTTGCCTGGACCCTCATCGGCCGGGCGTCCACAACGCAGTCGGTCTCCATCGGCGCGTTATGGGGCGATCCCAAGAGTATTGCGCGGCTTCTTTTCCACGATTTTCTGCTCCCTTTTGAAGTCACGTCGGTGCTGATCCTGATCGCCATCATGGGCGCGGTTGTGCTTGCCAGCAGGCCCGATGCTGTCGCGCGACCTCATCACAACAGTCCGGCACCGCAGGAAGACCGCGAACTGGTTGCGGCAGGAAAGGATCATTGATGGTTCCTCTTTCCTACTATTTAGTGTTGAGCGGGATCCTGTTCACGTGCGGTGTGCTCGGGTTCCTGATCAAGCGCAACATCATCACGATTTTCATGTCGATCGAACTGATGCTCAACGGCGTGAACCTTTCGTTCGTGGCCTTCGCCGCACACTGGCACGCGCTCAGCGGACAGGTCTTTGTCTTCTTCGTCATGGTGGTGGCTGCCGCAGAAGCGGCCGTGGGTCTGGCGATCATTATTGCCGTCTATCGCACGCGTGAAACTTTGAATGTGGACCAGGTGAACCTGCTCAAGCTATGACGCCGCAGACTCTCAGTCCGTTACTCTGCACGATTCCGCTTCTCCCGCTTGCCGGGGCGGCGATCAATGGCTTCTTTGGCCGCCAATCGTCAAAGAAGGCGATCTCCGCGGTCGCGCTGGTGTTTTGCGGCTTGGCGTTCTTCGTGGCGGTATTGATCGCGACGAATTTCTCAGCCGCATCCGCGCCGTATTCTTTCCCCCTCGCCCACTGGATCCGCTCGGGAAGCTTTAGCGTCGATTTCGAGTTCTATCTCGATCAGCTTTCGCTGGTGATGCTGCTGGTGGTCACCGGGGTGGGCTTCCTCATCCACATCTACTCGGTCGGCTACATGTGGGACGACGACGGATACTACCGCTTCATGTCGTACATGAACCTGTTCATGTTCTTCATGCTGACGCTGGTGCTGGCGAAGAACTACCTGGTCATGTTCATCGGCTGGGAGGGCGTCGGCCTGGCGTCATACTTGCTGATCGGCTACTGGTTCACCAAAGACTCGGCGGCCGCGGCGGGCAAGAAAGCATTCATCGTCAACCGGATCGGCGATTTTGGATTTCTCATCGCGCTCTTCCTGATCATCAAGCATTTCGGGTCACTGGATTTCACGCGCGTATTTGCGGCGGTGCAGCAGCAACCCGTGGAGATTGGCGGCGCCGGGCTGCTGACTGCGATTGGTTTGCTGTTGATGGTCGGCGCGGCGGGCAAATCGGCACAGATTCCTCTTTATGTGTGGCTGCCGGACGCGATGGAAGGCCCCACTCCGGTCTCGGCGCTGATTCACGCGGCAACGATGGTGACGGCGGGCGTTTACATGGTGGCGCGGTCTTCCGCGATCTTCGAACGCGCACCGATGGCGATGACCGTGGTTGCCATCATTGGAACCCTGACCGCGCTGTTCGCTGCCACCATCGGAATTGCCCAGACCGACATCAAGAAGGTGTTGGCCTACTCCACCGTCTCGCAGCTCGGCTATATGTTCATGGCGTGTGGCGTGGGAGCGTTTTCAGCGGGCATCTTCCACCTGATGACGCACGCGTTCTTCAAGGGGCTGTTGTTTCTCGCGGCAGGTTCGGTAATTCACGGCATCGGCGGCGAGCAGGACATGCGCAAGATGGGCGGGCTGCGGGTCTACATGCCGTGGACATTTTTGACGATGACGATTGCGACCTTTGCGATTGCCGGGTTCCCGCCCTTTGCCGGATTTTTCTCGAAGGACGAGATCCTATGGAAGGCCTATTCCAGCCCGAACGGTAGCTGGGTGTACTGGCTGTTGGGAGTTACCACCGCGTTCATCACCTCGTTCTATATGTTCCGGCTGTGGTTCATGACCTTCTTCGGCGACTATCGCGGCGCCACCATGCACGATGGACACGACTCGCGGGCGGGGGCGCACGCACCACACGGGCATGATCATGGTCACGGCGACCCGCATGAGAGCCCTTGGGTGATGCTGGGGCCACTGTTCGTACTCGCGATCTTGTCGCTGGCCGGAGGTTGGATCGGGATCGGTGGACGATTCGAACATTTTCTGGACCCGGTATTGTTCCCTGGAATAGACAGAACGGGTATTCCAGGAGCCGCGGAAGAAGTCAACCATAACGTAGAACATCTGCTGATGTTCATTTCAGTCGGCGCGGCAGCCCTCGGTCTCTACTGTGCTTATCTGCTTTATCACCGCTTGCCGCAACTGCCCGCGCGCATTGCCACGAGCCTCGGTGGTCTCTACCGGGCAGTCGCGAACAAGTACTACATCGACGAGCTTTACGCCGTCCTTTTCATCAAGCCGGTGATCGACGGCTCGACCGAAATTCTCTGGCATGGCATCGACCAGGGAGCAATTGACGCCACCGTGAACAATTCCGCCGACGCGGTGCGCCATGTGTCTGACAACGTGCGTCACATGCAGTCGGGGAATCTGCGCTCGTATGCCGGCTGGGTGGCCGCTGGAGGAGCTGTGGTGATCGCCTACATGGTCTGGATGGGAGTGCGATGAACATGGAAAGCCTCAGTCCCATCATTCTTTCGCTGGTGACCTTCATTCCTGCCGCGGGGGGGCTGCTGATTCTGCTGATCCCGCGCCGCGACCGCGACATCAAAGTTTTTGCACTTGTCATCACCATACTGGCATTTGTAGCTTCACTGCACTTGCCTGTACATCTGCATCGCGATCTCGGCACCTTCAAGTTCGAAATCGACAAAGTCTGGATCACCACCCCCAACATTCATTACCACATGGGCATTGACGGAATTTCCGTGTGGCTGGTGGTGCTGACTACGTTCCTCACACCCTTGTGCGTGCTGATTTCGTGGACTTCGATTCACGAGCGCGTTAAGGAATTTTTCATTCTCCTGCTGATCCTGGAGACGGCCCTCATCGGCGTTTTCACGTCGCTTGACTTGTTCCTGTTCTACTTCTTCTGGGAAGCGACGCTGATTCCGATGGCGCTGCTGATCGGAATGTACGGCCACGGACGCCGGGTCTACGCCGCAGTCAAGTATTTCCTGTTCACGATCATCGGCTCGATGTTCATGCTAGCGGCGATTCTGTGGCTCTATGCGAAGACTGGCAGTTTCGATTTCGTCGTCATCCAGAACGCGATTCGCAGCGGGAGCGTGCCCGGGTTTGAAAACGCCTCGCTTTGGCTCTTCCTCGGCTTCTTCATCGCCTTTGCCGTGAAGGTTCCTCTCTTCCCTCTTCACACCTGGCTGCCTGACGCCCACGTGGAAGCACCTACGGCTGGATCGGTGTTACTGGCAGGAGTGCTGCTGAAAATGGGCACCTATGGACTGCTGCGCTTCGACGTCGGACTCTTCCCCGAGCAGGCGCGACGGAATGCTCCCTGGATCATGGTGCTCGCGCTGATCGGCATTATCTACGGCGCGCTGGTTTCGCTGGTGCAGCCGAACATGAAAAAGCTGATCGCCTACTCCTCGGTCAGCCACCTCGGATTCGTCGTGCTTGGAATTTTCAGTTTTACCGCGGCCGGGTTGAATGGAGCAGTCTTCGTCATGCTGGCGCACGGAGTCGCTACCGGCGGACTCTTCATGCTGGCGGGAATCCTTTACGAACGCCGCCACACCTACGAGATCTCCGACTATGGAGGAATCGCCACGCCCATGCCCGGCTACGCCACCTTCTTTCTGGTCACGGTGCTGGCCTCGGTCGGGTTGCCGATGCTCAACGGCTTTATCGGTGAGTTCCTGGTGCTGAGCGGAGCGTTCCAGGCCCGCCCGATCTATGGAATCCTGGCCGCGACGGGTGTGATCTGGAGCGCCGGGTACCTGCTCTGGATGTATCAGCGGGTTTTCTTCGGCAAGGTGACACACGCAGTCAACAACACGCTGCCGGACCTCAACCTGCGGGAGAAAGCAGCGCTTTCTCCGATTGCGATTGCCGCGCTGGTAATGGGTGTTGCGCCCATGGTGTGGCTCAGCGCGATTGATCCGGCGGTGCAAGCCGCTCTTTCGCCGTTCACACAATTGGCCAGCAAGGTGGTGGGTCAATGATGATGACGGCAATCATGCATTCCCTGCCGGCTTTGCTGGCGCAAGCGCAACCTTCGTTACCGCAAGGCGCTGATTACATGCGCATCCTGCCCGAGATTGTGCTCTCCCTCTTCGGCATGCTGGTGATGATTGTTGACCCGCTGCTCGACCCGAAAAGCAGCCACCAGTCGCTCGGCACGATCTCGCTCATCG
Organism: Terriglobia bacterium; assembly: GCA_020073525.1. Lineage (GTDB taxonomy): Bacteria > Acidobacteriota > Terriglobia > Terriglobales > Acidobacteriaceae > Acidiflorens. The sequence continues at coordinate 102,962 of JAIQFA010000006.1, read as the reverse complement.
GCACTCTTACCGCGCTGGCATCGACTTTCTGGATGGCGCGATATCCCGGAACCGCCTTCTGGAGCATGGTTCGGGTGGATGGTTTCAGCATCTTCTTCCACTACCTTGTCATTGCCATAGCGGCCGTGGCCATCCTCAGTTCTTTTGAATACCTCGCGGTACAGCGCATTCGTGCGGGGGAGTATTACGGGCTCATCCTGTTTGGCACGGTGGGCATGTGCTTGATGTCGTCCGCTATCGAACTCGTGCTGATTTTTATCGCCCTGGAAATCTCGTCGATCTCGACCTACGTGCTGGCAGGCTTCCGGCGGCGCGACGCCGCCAGCAGCGAATCTTCTCTGAAGTACTTCCTGCTGGGATCGTTCGCCACAGCGTTTTTCCTTTACGGCGTTGCGCTCATGTTCGGCGCCACGGGTTCCACTAACATCGACGCGATTAGTCTTGCGTTGCGCGCCGCCAACGTGCCGGTGCTGGCCTACGTAGCGACGGCACTCATGTTTGTGGGCTTGGGCTTCAAGGTAGCCTCGGCACCCTTCCACGTATGGACTCCTGACGTTTATGAAGGCGCCCCGGCCCCGATCGTCGGACTGATGTCAACCGGCCCGAAGGCGGCGGCTTTCGCAGTGTTACTGCGTGTTATGTTCGAAGCGAACGCTCCCGGGCGTTTCTGGCTGATCTGGGTGTCGGCCGTGCTCTCCATGACTCTGGGGAATTTGGGGGCCCTGGTGCAGGACAACGTCAAGCGCCTGCTGGCCTATTCTTCGATTGCCCATGCCGGATATCTGCTGGCGGCATTTGCGGCACAGCCGGAACTGGGGACATCGGCAGCGATGTTCTACACCGCAGCCTATGCCGCGATGAACGTGGGGGCGTTTGCCGTAGTCAGCCACTTCGCGAACGCTGGCGAAAAGTATGTCGCACTCGAAGACTATGCAGGCCTGGGCAGGCGGTCTCCCGTGCTGGCCGCGACTTTCACATTCTTTCTGATGTCGTTGATCGGCATTCCGATTACGGGCGGATTTTTTGCGAAATTCTATGTGCTAAATGCCGTGCTGAAGTCAAATCTGGTGGGTCTAGCGATCATATTGGTGCTGAATAGTGCCTTGGGCGCGTATTATTACCTGCGCATTATCGTCATGATGTACATGCGCGAGCCACGAGGCGAGGTACCTGTAACTCGTTTGCCTGCGGCGGCAGCCATCGCAGTTGCAGTGAGTGTGCTGGCTACGCTTTATCTTGGAGTAGTGCCGGGACGTGTGCTCGACTACGCCGCCGATTCCGCCCGCCACCTCGTGAGTGACACAACGGCCCCAATATCAGCGTCGTTTTCCACCGCAGCCGAACCGGACCATTAAGAAAACAGAACTTCTCCGCGTTCAGGGCGCTGGCGCCGTGATCTGCAAATTCCCGTAAACCCGCGACGATGCTCGGGTTTCGTCACTTGAGCCCGGAACGGGCGCTGCGAAGAACTGATTGTTTGCTCCGATTGACAATCGCGGTCTGAGTCGGCATTATACGTACACAAGTTTTCCCGGAAATTCCACTCCTGGGACCCGGAGGATTTATGAAACAGTTTTTCCACCAACTTTGCAGGGACGAAGAAGGACAAGACATCGCCGAATATGCCGTGATGCTCGCTGTCATTCTCGTGTTAGTAGTCGGTACCGTGCGCCTGATCGGCGGTAATGCCAACAACGCGTTCTCCAGCGTTGCCAGTTCTCTAAATTAGGCGGCCCTTGATCGACAGCTCTTGTAAGGCACTCTATTTCAGGGATTGCAGTTCAGCATTTCTATGACACGATTTAGCACCTTCCGCCAGTTTGGCCGCTATTGGTTTCCATTTGCGGCGGAGGTGCAGGATCGGAGCTGGTCAGCAAGGCAATAAGAGAGCTCAAAAGATCCCGCCGAAGCCGCGATAGAAATCGCGGCTTTTGTTTTGTGGCGGCAAAACATAAGAAGAGGAGAGGTAACCACCATGATTGTAAATATGTCCGACAGCGCCACCGCAGAACAGATCGAGCACATCATCCAACGCATCCGCGAAGCCGGATTCCAACCTCACGTCACGCGTGGCACGGAGCGAACCATCGTCGCGGCCGTCGGCAGCGGAGGGCGGCGGCACGAAATTGAGGCGCTTTCGGTCGCGCCCGGCGTGGACAACGTGGTCGCCATCGCCCAGCCCTTCAAGCTGGTTAGCCGGCAAACACGGCCGCACCCATCCGTGGTTAACGTGCGCGGAGTAAAGATCGGCGGGCCCGAAGTAGTCGTGATCGCCGGTCCCTGTTCGGTCGAGTCGCGTGAGCAGTTGCTGGAGACGGCCCACGGAGTCAAGCAGGCCGGCGCTACCATGCTGCGCGGCGGAGCTTACAAACCGCGCACGTCCCCCTACGAGTTCCAGGGCTTGGGGATCGAAGCGCTGAAGATTCTGCGCGAAGCTCGCGAACTCACGGGCCTTCCGGTCGTCACCGAGGTCATGAGCACCGAAGACGTGGATCTCATTTGCGAGTACGCCGACATGCTCCAAGTCGGGGCGCGCAACATGCAGAATTTCGCATTGCTGCGAAGACTGGCGACCGCCAAGAAACCCATTCTGCTCAAACGCGGCCCTTCGGCCTCTGTAAAGGAGTGGCTGTTGGCAGCGGAATACCTGCTTTCCGGAGGAAATGACCAGGTTGCCCTTTGCGAGCGCGGAATCAAAACCTTCGAAACGGGTATGCGCAATACCTTTGACCTGGCTGCCATCGCCCTCGCCAAAGAACTGTCGCACCTGCCGGTGGTGGCCGATCCGTCGCACGGGACGGGGAAGCAGAGCCTGATCGGACCAGTGTCGCGCGCCGCGATTGCCGTCGGAGCGGATGCCATCATCGTGGAGGTGCATCCCTGTCCGGAGCGCGCTCTTTCCGATGGGCCGCAGTCTCTCGACCTGGCGCAGTTCGAGCGTGTGATGCGCAGTTTGAGCTCCCCTTTGCGAGCTGTGCTGACTCCAGCGCGGGCATAACGAATGCGGCCAGGTTTGTATCCGAACCGGGTAACTCAGAAAACTATGCGGTTGTTGGCGAAATATCGCCACTTCGTGACTTGAGAGATTGAGACTGCGGAGACGCCAACCGGGAGGAGTGGCTAGGTCCGGCCCGACGACGGGCGACCGCCTGCTCAAGGGGCAGATGCTTTATCCACTGAGCGAGAGCTGTACCGGTTGAGGCAGGCTTTCTTACTACTTATTACTAAGAGGGCGGACCGAGCACAGCTGAAACTGAATGTATCCCTCCCCCGAGATAACACATCCGAAACAGGAGGCCCGGCCGAAGCTGCCACATCTTATCGCCACCAAAGAAACAGTCAAGTAAAATTAGAGTTAGGCCTTGTAACATTCTTAACCACTGATGAATTTTGAAACAGAAGGTTCGAATCCCGAAGCCTCGCCGACCGCTCTGAGCTTCACTCTGACATCCACTCCTTAGAATGCTGTCGCAAGATTGCACATTGCGATATCGAGTTTTCTAACAACTTGAGAGAGGTACTGATCGTCGGGAGGAGCCTCCCGTTGGCCTTGCACGAGGCCAATTTGTCCCAAACCGCGTCTTCTGTCGGCCCACCCTTTATTTCGTTCAGGTTAGCGACTCGACAGGGGGCTCAAGCCCGATCATTGGGCCAAGTTGTCCCTCCCACGCAACTCGCAATCTACACACAAGTGATTGTAAACAATAACCTTACCGCCAATGCGATTGGCCTGGCGATTGCCCATTAAGGGCCAGGCGCGAAGGGCGTGCTGTACGTGCCTCGCAATGCCGCCAAACTTTTATGAAAAGCAACCAGAAGTCGCAGATCACAAGCGGACGCAAAGACCGTCCGCTGAATTCCCCTGCGTTTAGCGCTGCATGGAGTCGAGCGCTTGGACTGGCACTACTGATGCTTTCGGCGATACCGTCCTACGCCGGCATCCGGCCGGTGCTGGATAACAACACACCCACAGCCAAGTTTTCCAGAGACCTCCAGCAGCGGGGCGGGAACGGGATGGTGACCGTCATCGTCCAGTTCCGTGCCATGCCCGCTACCGCATCATTCAAGTCGATGCTGACGGGAGGCGGAGCGATCAAATCGAGACTGCATGCAATTCGTGCGGTGACCATGCGCGTGCCAGTCAGCATGCTGGCGCGACTCGCGAATGATCCTAACGTCGCGTACATCACGCCAGACCGTCCGGTAAACCTGACTTCCGTGAACGAAGCCTATACGACGGCGGTCGAGGCCGACGTTGCCGCCGCGCAGTTTGGGCTGGATGGCGCTGGCGTCGGCGTAGCGGTGATTGACAGCGGCGTTGCCGATCATGCCGATCTGCACAATGCCAGCGGCGCCAGCCGCGTGGTATACAGCCAGAGCTTTGTCCCCGGCGACACGACGACAGCGGACAAGTACGGTCATGGAACGCACGTGGCCGGCCTGATCGGTGGCACAGGTGTCAGTTCCGGGGTAGCCAACGGCTATCTAGCAAAGTTCGCCGGCGTGGCTCCGAACGTCAATATCATCAACTTGCGCGTGCTGGATCAGAACGGATCGGGCACGGACAGTCAGGTGATCGCCGCGATTCAGCAGGCAATCGCGCTGAAGGATACCTACAACATCCGCGTCATCAGCATGTCGCTGGGACGGCCGGTGTTCGAGAGCTACACGCTCGATCCGGTGGACCAGGCAGTGGAAGCCGCCTGGCAGGCTGGCATTGTGGTTGTAGTTGCCGCGGGCAACCGTGGCCGCGACAATTCGATGGGCACGCACGGCTTCGCCACGATTGGCGTCCCGGGCAACGATCCCGCCGTCATTACAGTGGGCGCGACGAGGACGTTCAATACGGCGACGCGCGTGGATGACGCGATTGCCAGCTACAGTTCCAAAGGGCCGACCTTGGTCGATCACCTGGTGAAACCTGACGTCGTCGCGCCAGGCAACCGGCTGGTCTCGTTACTGGCTGCGGGCAGCACGCTGGACAAAGCAAACAGAGCTCTTGAGGTTGGTCCGTCCATTGTCGGAACCCCCAAGTACTTTCGCTTGAGCGGCACCAGCATGGCGACGCCGCTGGTTAGCGGCGCCGTAGCTCTGATGCTGCAACAGAACCCCGCGCTGACTCCCGATCAAGTGAAAGCTCGCTTGATGAAGACAGCGTGGAAAGGCTTCAATCAATACACGTCATCACTCGACGAGTATGGAAACACATACTCGAACCAGTACGACATCTTCACTTACGGGGCGGGGTATCTGGATATCGACGCCGCTCTTAACAATACGGACCTCGCCACGGGAGTAGCACTGTCCCCAACGGCGGTCTACGACCCGTCCACCGGCTGTGTCTCTCTGATTAATACAACCTCCGTGGTTTGGGGCAGCACCAGCGTGGTTTGGGGTGCTACTTCGGTCGTTTGGGGAAATTCAGTGGTGTGGGGCGCTAACACGATTCAAGGAACATCGGTAGTGTGGGGCAGCACCAGTGTGGTTTGGGGTGCGAACTCCATTTCTGGCTTCAGCGTAGTTTGGGGTGCCACTTCAACAACCGTCAGTCCGATGAGTGCATTCAGTGACGGCGACGATGGAGAAAACTAGACAACCCGACTGAGACCATATTCGGAGACTACCATGACAAATACACTACCAATCAAAGCCAAAGTCATGATCGGAATGGTGGCCGTTGCGAGTCTGTGCGCCTTGTCAGTCGGCGCAGTCAGATGGCAAACGCAAGCCTGGCCACAGTTGCTGCTCCTGCTGGCGGCAGCCGCGCTGAGTTCGCGCCTCAAGGTGAAGCTGCCTGGGATGACGAGCTCGATGTCGGGAAACCTGCCCGTCATTCTTCTCGGAGTCACGCAATTGGGACTATTCGCGAGCCTGTTGGTAGCAGTCACGGCGGCGGTCGCGCAATCCTACAGTTCCGGCGGGAATAGAACGAAACCAATCCAATTCGTATTCAACGCATGCACACTGATGAACGCTGCGGGGCTCGCGTACCTGGTCTACCATAGCCAGATTTTCGGGGTCCACGCTGCAGCACACACAACCTCTCTGGTACTGGCCGCCGCCGCCTATTTCCTGGCAAACACGGCGCCGGTGGCCAGCATCATCGGCCTGACAGAAGGCGGAAATCCTATTGCCCTCTGGCACAAGGTCTTCTTGTGGTCGTTCCCGAACTACGTCATCGGTGCGGGGTTGACCGCCATCGTCTCCACCTTCACTACGGTCAGCGGTCTGGCAACGGTGGCCACTCTTATGGCCGTGCTGCTCGCGGTATACCAGTCCTACAAGATGTACGTGGACCGGTCCGAACAGCCGCAGCCGCAGGCAATGGCCATGAGCGCCGGACGATAAACCTACACACCTTTCTTTTCTGCGCGCAGCTTGCCGGTTGCGCGCATTTCTTTGCTCCTGGTTATCAAGTCGGACTGAGCTCTGCTAGTACGAGTTTTGGCGGGTTCCCGGATTTACAGTTCGTGCAAACAATCTCGAAATCCAAATTGTACGAGAGCAGCCTGATCAGAGCGCCAACTGCTTTGTTTTTAGCCGGGTTTGAATTCTAATGATCATGATGTGAGCGCGGCGCGGACACTCTCGGCGAGCTTCCCAACCCTAAAGCTTCGGGCCATTCTTGTTCTCATCGGTTTCACGGCGACAGTCGCCCAAATTGTTCTGCTGCGCGAGCTGATGATTGTCTTTTATGGCAACGAGATCTCGCTAGGGGTGATGCTTGCCTGTTGGCTTCTGTGGACTGCGTTGGGCAGCAGTTTGCTCGGCCGGTTCGCGGCATGGGCATCGAATCCGGCGAAGCTGATGGCGACCTTGCAGACGCTGCTCGCTCTCCTCTTCCCCGCGACAATCCTGGCGGTGCGTGCAAGCCGCAGCGTGTTTCATGCGCTTCCCGGGGAACTCCTCGGGCCCACGCCGATCTTCCTGACCTGCCTGGTCACGTTGAGTGGCTTCTGTGCTGTCTCAGGCTGGGTGTTTGTCGCTGGAAGCCGGTTCCACGCGCACGAGTCCGGCTCCTCGACTCCGGTCGCGGTCAACTCGGTGTATCTGCTCGAGGCAGCGGGATCTGCGCTGGGGGGCATTCTAGCCAGCCTGCTCTTGCTCCGCTCCCTGAACTCCCTTCAGATTGCATTCCTGGTGAGCGCGCTGAACTTCATGGCCGCCGCGACTCTCATTCTGCGAAGACGATCGCATCAGCTCGTCGCGATCTCAGCCTTATTGGTCTTGTGGGTACTTATCGGTCCACGGGAAGGTGGCCGATTGGAAACCGCCTCTCTGGCTCGCCTGTGGCCTGGCTTTCGCTTGGTGGACACTCGCAACTCCGTGTACGGCAATTTGGCGGTCCTGGAAGCAGGCGGAATCCGCAGTCTCTTTGAGAACGGGCTGCTGATGTTCAATGCGCCGGATCCTGCCACCGCAGAAGAGAGCGTGCACTTTGCCCTGCTCGAGCACCCCGCTCCCCGGAGTCTTCTTCTCATCGGAGGCGGTGCCGGCGGGAGCCTGCTGCAAGCTCTGCAGCATCCCAGTCTTGAGCGGGTGGATTACGTTGAGCTCGATCCCACCGTGCTCGAGCTTGCACAGCAATATTTCCCAGAACAGTGGATCGCCGCGCGCGCCGACCCGCGCGTACATGTTCACCATGCGGACGGACGGTTATTCCTGAAAACCACCGGCCAGACTTTTGATGTAATCATCGTCAATCTGCCCGCTCCGCAGACCGCGCAGTTGAACCGCTTCTATACCTCGGATTTCTTTCGCGAGGCAGCGGAGAAGCTTGCGGACCGGGGAGTCTTCTCGTTTCAGTTGCACGCTGCGGAAGAGTATCTGAGTCCCGACCTGAGCGCCTTTCTGCGCTGCGTGGTCAAATCGCTGCAGGAAGCATTTCCCGTAGTACGAACGATCCCCGGCGACAGCGTGCATTTCTTTGCTGCTAAACGGGAGGGCGTGCTGGCCGCCGATTCCATCGAATTGCTGTCTCGCTTGCGATCGCGGCACCTGCAAACGAGCTACGTCCGCGAATACTACATCCCGTTTCGCATGATGCCCGACCGCGTCACCGATCTCGAGCAGAAGATCCAGCCTCGGTTCGACACGCCCGTCAACCGCGACTTGGCTCCGATCGCCTACTACTTTGACGTTGCCCTATGGAGCACGCAGTTCAATCGCGAGTATCAACACGTCTTCGAGTTCATTTCACAAATGCGACTGGGACGGCTGATAGCGCTAGCAACTGTTCTACTCGTTGGCATTGCTGCAATGATCCGCTACTCGCGGCGTCCTGCGACCCGCGTGCGCGGAAGTGCGGGGCTCTGCATCGCTCTCGCAGGGCTGACCATGATCAGCCTGGAGGTATTGCTCCTGCTGGGATTTCAAGCCATCTACGGATACGTTTACCATGAACTCGCGATCTTGATCGCACTCTTCATGACGGGCATGGCCCTCGGCAGTTGGTGGCGTTTGCGGTCGGTCGCCCGCTCGGCGCACGCGCTGACACCTCGTGCAGGTCTGATCCGGCTGGCCGGCCTCCAGGTTCTGGCTGCTCTGTCTCCAGTTCTGCTGTATCTGTTCTTCAGTTCTCTCGCTGGAATCAGAAGCTCGGGCATTCTGGTCTTCGTCAGTCAGATTGTCTTTCCGGCAATTGCCCTGTTGGCGGGCGTGCTCGGTGGATATGAGTTTGCGCTTGCCACAGAAGTTTTCTTTGCTGGCTCACAAATACCGCAGGCAGGTATGGGGACGCTGTACGGGATCGATCTGCTGGGAGCATGCGTGGGCACCCTGGTGTTGAGCGCGTTCCTGCTCCCGCTCTTCGGTTTTCTCAAGGCCGCTATGTTCATTGCGGTGGTGAACCTGGTACCCGCTCTCCTGGCCGCCTGGGTGGGCCGGTCCAAATTGGAACCTCAGGGGTGAAAACGCGCGAGGTTTCAGATTCCCCGAACACGACAGCCGTGAACATGAAAAGGTCCGCGTCTTTGTCGCGCCAAGCTTTGGCAGGCAACCCCGCCTTCATCGCTGTCTCGTCCAGAAAAGTGTTTCGATCCCAATGTTGCTCGGGTGCGACCTGAGGAAGCAACAGCCCGCGGTAGCGGCCCTTTTTAATCATGAGCCCGTGCTCTCCTACCTTGATCTGATTCAGATCCATAACTCGCCGCAGCGGCGACAGGACCGAAATTTCGTACTTCAGCTGCGGTAGTTCACGGGCTGTCACTGGCTGGAAGCGCGTGTCCCGTAACGCGGCAAACCCGGCAACATCGCGGACCGTGAGCGCCAAGGACTGCATGGCTGCTGTGTACCCGATGCAACCGCGAAGGTCGCCATTTTCCTTGAGCGTGACGAAGGCTCCACGATCTTGCATCAAGCTCGGAGGCAGGTTTGCTGGAAGATCGTAGAGTTTATCGTCCTTCACTGCAGACTCGACGGATTTCCTGGCAATCTCCAGCAGTTGCCGCTTCTCGGCCGAGGTCAAAGAAAAGTTCGGCGTTTCTGTTCCTCGACCCTCGTCCTGAAACAACGCCACCGCGCCGTAACCGACGACGCGGCTCCGGTCGCCCGTCACGTCGCCCGAGTTCGCATACTTGATGACCTTGGCGTGCGTAGCTCCCAGCCGCTCGGCGGCAATCATCGCAGCAACGATGGGGCCTCCCCCACAAGCTTCCCACGTCCGGCTCTGGAAGTTGTCAGAGAGCGTGAGGTAATCCCATTCCCCAATCGCGTTTAGGGTTTTTCCATCCAGAGCGACAGCCTGTTCGTAAGGGTGGTAATGCGAAAGATCGGAACTGGCCACGATCAGCGTATCTGTCCCTCGAACCAATTCTGCAAGCGCGATTCCCAGGGCGCGGCTCGCCTCATAGCTCTGCTCGCCCATGATGATGGGCACCAGTTCGAAATCCGGGAGCGTCCGCTGCAGGAATGGCAGTTGTACTTCGAGAGCGTGTTCCGCCCCGTCTTTAGAAGGGACATGGCCGCGGCTGGAGAGTTTGATTTCTGGGCTCGAGCGTGCGAGCTTCCGGGCGAACTCCTTGTCCACGGCGATCGTCCCAAGAGGCGTGGTATAAGCGTCGCCCTCATAAACCGAGGCAAACTGAAACGATTCATAGTGGGAGGGCGCGATCACGACGACCCGATGCGTCGGCCGCCCTTTCAACAAAGCATAGCTATGCGCCGCTACGGCCCCAGAAAACTGGTAGCCCGCGTGGGGCGCAACCAGCGCAATGATCTGCCCTTTCTGCGTGGGCACAATGGCATGGGCAAGGAAACCGTCCACGGTCGCTGCCAGTTCCTTGGGGTCGCTGGGATAAAAAGTTCCCGCCACGGCCGCTTGCCGGACCTGCTCCCCCGGCTCCGTGGGCGGACTCTTCGCAATTCCTGAACATGCCACCAGCAAGGGTATGACGATTAGCAGCGTAACTCTAATCTTGGCACTCATAGGAACTCCGATCTTCTCGCCGCCTCAACTCCAAACGCCCGGAATCACATGTTGGCAATACTCGCACTTTCCTTTGCGAATATGGTTCTGCGTGATCGTGAACCCAGCGCGCTCGATGAGCAGACGGCGGCACTTCGGGCAGCACGTGTTCTCGGCGGGATGCCCGGGGACATTCCCGATATACGCGTACTGCAAACCTTCGGCGTCAGCGATCGCCTTGGCTCGTTCCAGGGTTTCGACCGGCGTGGGAGGCAGGTTTTTCAGCAAGTACAACGGATGAAAGCGCGTGAAGTGGATCGGAACGTCAGGCCCAAGATTGGCTTTGATCCACCGCGCGAGATCGCGAAATTCGGTATCGCTGTCATTCAGCGTCGGAACGACAAGGTGCACGATCTCCATCCACTTCGCTTCCTTCCGGGTTGTGACCAGCGTATCCAACACGGGCTGAAGCTCGGCATTCACCACCTCGCGGTAGTACTTCGCGGAGAACGCCTTCAGATCGATCTTGATGGCATCCACGTGCTGGCAGAGGCGCTTCAGCGGTTCTTGCTGAATAAAGCCGTTCGACACCACCACGGCTTTCGTTCCTTGCGCCCGTGCCGCATCCGCGGCGTCGGTGACAAACTCGTTGAACACGGTCGGTTCGCTGTACGTGAAAGCGACCGCCGGACACTGGTTCTGTTTGGCCAAGGCCGCCACGTCCGCGGGCGGCATATACCGGGCCGGCAGGTCTTCGGGATTGGCCTGTGAGATTTCCCAGTTCTGGCAAAACTTGCAGTTCACGTTGCATCCAGCCGTGGCCAGGGAAAACGCCAGAATGCCTGGATGGAAATGGAAGAAGGGCTTCTTCTCAATCGGGTCGATATGAGCCGCACACACCCGCGAGTGGACCAGCGAATAATACGTCCCTCCCCGGTTTTCACGGACACGACAATGCCCGCGCTGGCGATCTCCAACCACACAGCTGCGCGGACACATCTTGCAGCGGACGTTTTTGCCTGCCAGCTTTTCGTAGAATCTGGCCTCCACGCGAAAATGGGCATCATCGTCCGCCCGTGACGGGGCTCCGAGAGCAACCGCCGGGCTGCTGTGAAGGCAGGCTGCGGCGCAAGCTGCCATGCAGGGGAGAGTCGCTGCCTTCAAGAACGTTCTGCGATCCGTTGGTGCGGTGGCGATCGCCAATAGCGGGATAGAGAATCCCAACTCTGAAACACGGTCAGTCGCTTCAGGCTCTTGGTGAAAACCCTGTAGCAAGGAGTGGCCCAGGGCGTGGGTGGCGTTCGGGGTATTGGGCATAAGCCCACCTCCGCACTTCCAACTTTATAAAGATATTCTATGCCTTTTCCCTGCAGTGACGGCTTTACCTAACCTCTCCGCAGGCTGAGCCAAGGTATCAGCCGGGAAGGTGAGGTCCACATTCACGGTTCGATTTTCTGCTGAACAGCTGACCATCGCTCTCCTGAGCATGTACATAAAGATGGAACATGTGTACACTCAGTGGTATCCTGTCTAGAGGCAAGGGGGTACTTTCATGGCCACGGCAAGGAGTCGGTCGCACAAGCACTTTCAGTTGGATTCCGTGAAAATCAAGCGCGCCCAAAGAGCTTTGCGAGCGAAAACCGAGACTGAGACCATCGAGCGTGCGTTGGATTTGGCAATTGCCGAACACGAGAGCAACCGTCTGGCTCTCGAAGCCAATGAGCGTTTCGTCAAGAGTGGCATTGACATCAAGGACGCGTACGGCACGCTGGGTGGTTAGATGCAGCCCGCCCTGTTTGACTCTTCTATTTACATAACTGCATTGCGGCGAGGAGACGATGCAGCCCTGACGTTGCGCCGGCTCACTGCCGATGCACCCCTTTGGCTCAGTGCGGTGGTGCTCGAAGAACTCTATGCCGGCGCAGCCGACCGTAGCCGCCAGGTGGTGGAGCGCCTGGAGCGGGATTTTGACAGGGCGAAGCGAATCCTAGTGCCGAATCTGAGCGACTGGACTCAAGCCGGCCGAGTGCTTGCGCGCTTGGCGGGCAAGTATCATTACGAAAAGATCGGACAGGGACGATTGACCAATGACGCACTGATCGCGATGAGCGCGGGGCGACTGGGCATCAGAGTGATCACAGCCAACGAACGAGACTTCAGCAGGCTCGCCGAGTTCCGCACCTTCCAGTGGCAAGTGACCGCGTTTTAATCCACGTCAGGCGTAAGGAATTTTTGCCTGACTGCTCCGCGCCCAATCCGCTGACAACTCCGAGGTAGGCGTTCGGCTGGGAGTTCGAGGCATGGCCGAACTCTACTTAACATCTCCGCAGGCGGGGCCAAGGTATTTGGAGCTGAAGGTGAAGTCCATATTCATCGTGCGGCCGCTGCCGCTGGTGACGGCATGCATCGAGCCCTTGGCGCTATCGGAACTCACGACCTCCACCACAAAAGCGCCATCCATGGACATCTGCTGATCCTTCCCTTCGCAGTGAATCTTCATTTCCAGCTTGCTGCCCGTGGAACTCACAATGGTGCGGGTACAATCCTTACGGTTTTCATCGAACACAGATTGCTTTTCGAGTTTTTCCTTGGTGATGCAATGTTTGCGAACGTCGGTCTTTGGCACACCGGCGCCACTCTGCTTCATGGCGGCTTCCATGCGAGCGCGCTGCTCCGGAGTCATCTTGGCGAGAGCGTCGGCAGGGATGGGGGGCATTCCAGCCATGGTATGAGTCGAGGTCATTTCCCAAAGACCTTCCTTGAGGTTAAGGCGCGTGATGGTGTCGGCGGCCCAGAGGGTTAGCGAGGAAAACACTACTATCAGGACAAAAAGAGATTTGGTTCGCATACGCAGTCTCCCGGTGTTCGTTGATCAAGTTGCGCTGAACAGGATTACACACAGCGATTTCGGGGGCAAATCAATTATGCGACCAAATCATTGCCGTAAGCGGCACGCCGCTCAGCTGGTACCTTGAAGGCGTTCTGGACTCAGCCATCGAGTTTCGGTACTGGCTGAATTTTCAGCCACTACCCGAGTTTCCAACTGCTGTACAAATTGGGGCGATTGCTATACAAATAGCGAACATCCTGCACTCTAACGGGGCAAGGAACCTCACTCCGGGGACTCAATCGTTGTACAGCAAAACGTCCTACATCAAGCCCAGAACACTGGATGAAGCGGTGGCCCTCCTAGCTACGGGGGAAGCCCGCATTCTGTCTGGAGGCACGGATTTTTATCCTGCGCTCGGCGATGGTGTCGTGAGCCAAGCCGTAGTGGATGTTTCCGGGATGAGGGAACTGCGGGGCGTGGCGCGGGAAGCGGACCGCTTCCGGATTGGCGGTCTGACGACGTGGAGCGAAATCATACGAACTCCGCTTCCCCGCTGTTTCGATGCCTTGAAGGGGGCGGCGCGGGAAGTGGGTTCCGTGCAGATACAGAATCGCGGCACGGTGGCGGGGAACTTGTGCAATGCGTCGCCCGCCGCCGATGGCGTACCTCCGCTGCTGGCGCTGGACGCCGAGGTGGAGCTGGTTTCAAAGACTGGCGTGCGCACGATGACGCTGGCTGAGTTTATCGTGGGAAATCGCAAGACGCAGCGCAAGCCGGACGAGTTGCTGACCGCAGTGCTGGTTCCGTGTGCGTTCGAAAACGCCTCGTCGACGTTCTTGAAGCTGGGGGTGCGCCGCTATCTCGTGATCTCGATTTCAATGGTCGCAGTGGTTGTGCAATCAGGCGACGATGGGAGAATCCAAGAGGCACGGGTCGCGGTAGGATCGTGTTCGGCAGTGGCTCGGCGCTTGCGGGCACTTGAAGGCGAGTTGGTCGGAGCATCCGTGCGCAACCACCTAGGCGGAATGGTGAAGCCGGGGCATCTGGCTCCGCTGTCGCCGATTGATGATGTCCGGGCAACCGCGGAATACCGGATGGACGCTTCCCTGCGGCTAGTGCAGCGGGCGCTGAACACGTGCGTGGAGAACGGCTGATGGCGTTGACTCAAGGGCCGCAGACCGAAACTGGGCACTCCATCGCATTCCGTGTGAACGGACGAGCAGTGACCGTCTGCAGTTCGCCTTTGCAGCGGCTTTCGCGCGTCTTACGTGAGGACCTTGGACTGACCGGAACCAAGGTGGGATGCGACGCGGGAGATTGCGGGGCTTGCACCGTTCTGTTGGATGGCGATCCTGTTTGTGCATGCCTGGTCGCACTTGGGCAGGTAGAGGGATGCGAGGTTACGGCCGTCGAAGGACTGGCGACTCGGACGTCGTCAGGCAATTCCGTGGGCGCGAGATTGCAGCAGTCGTTCCTGGCGCATGGTGCTGCCCAGTGTGGAGCATGTACTCCGGGAATGCTGGTGGCCGCCACCGCTTTGCTGGAGAGAAACGCGGCTCCGAACGAGAGCGAGGTGCTGGATGCGATTGGCGGGGTGCTTTGCCGCTGTACGGGATATCGCAAGATTGTCGCCGCAATTCTTGATACGGGCGCTGGCTTGGGCCATTCCGCACGAGCGACCGCGATTTCACCGGGGCCGGGCGCTGCGGTGGGGAAGCGGCTAATCCGGCTGGACGGAGCACGGAAGGTCGACGGCAGCGAAATATTCGGCGCCGATGAGACTCCGGCGGAGACGCTGGCGGTGCGGGCGATTCGCAGTCCCTATCACCGGGCGCGCTTTCAATTCGGCGATCTGGAGGCATTTGTTCGGGATCATCCGGGCATTGAAGCGTTCTTTACGGCCAAGGATGTGCCGGGAAAGAATTGCTATGGTGTGATCGGCAAGTTCGCGGATCAACCCGTGTTTGCCGAGGATGAGGCTCGGTATCGCGGAGAAGCGGTCGCGGCCGTGGTTGGTGACACGGCAACGGTGGAAGGGCTGGAGACCGCGGACTTCCCGGTGCGTTGGGAAGAACTGCCTCCGCTCAAAGATATCGACGCTGCCTTGGCCACGGGAGCCCGGCTCATCCACAAAGACCGTCCGGAAAATATTCTGGTGCGCGGGCGGGTGGTGCGTGGCGATGTTGACGCTGCGATGGCCGTGGCCGATGTGGTGGCGGACGCTGAATACGAAACGGGATTTGTTGAGCATGCCTACATCGAGCCCGAGGCTGGGTTCGCACGACGCGTCGGGGACCGGGTTGAAATCCAGGCGTGTACGCAATCTCCCTACATGGATCGGAGCGATATCGCCGCGATCTTGGGCATTGCTCCGGAACGAGTACGTATCATCCCGACGGCGGTGGGCGGAGGATTTGGCTCGAAGCTCGATCTTTCGGTGCAGCCGTTTCTGGCGGTTGCGGCTTGGCATCTGGCGAAACCGGTGCGCATGGTGTACTCGCGGACCGAGTCGATTGTGTCGACCACCAAGCGGCATCCCGCGCGCATACGGCTGCGCGGAGGCTGTGCCAAAGATGGCAAATTGCTGGCGCTCGACTTCGCGGCGGATTTTAATACGGGGGCGTATTCGTCCTGGGGACCAACGGTGGCAGCCCGGGTGCCGGTGCATGCGTCCGGTCCTTATTATGTGCCGCATTACCGGGCGCTGACCCGCGCAGTCCACACGAACCTGGTACCGGCGGGGGCGTTTCGTGGCTTCGGAGTTCCTCAGGCCGCGATCGCGCAAGAGCAACTGTATGACGAACTGGCGGATGGAGCCGGGATGGACCGGTTGGAGTTCCGTATTCTGAACGCGCTCGACGATCACACGCCGACAGTTACCGGGCAAGTTCTTGGCGCGGGCGTCGGCATTCGCGCCTGTCTCGAGGCATTAAGGCCCCGGTGGAAAACGGCGCGGCGCGAAGCAGCTGAATTCAACTTGAAAGCGACCGGCGCGCTCCGACGCGGCGTGGGAGTCGCCGGAATGTGGTATGGCTGTGGCAACACTTCCCTGCCCAATCCCTCGACCGTACGTATCGGACTGAAACGCGACGGACGGATCGCATTGCACCAGGGCGCGGTGGATATCGGGCAAGGATCGAACACGATTGTGACGCAGATCTGCGCCGATGCACTGGGCGCGGCGATTGAGCGCTTCGACCTGCTTTCCGGAGACACCGCCATCACGCCGGATTGCGGCAAGACCTCGGCTTCTCGGCAGACGCTGGTTACAGGTAAAGCCGCGCAAATGGCGGGGGAACAACTGCGGCGCGCAATTCTCAAACTGGCGGGCGCGTGTGAGTGTGCGAGTGTTCATTTTAAGGACCAGGGCATAACCGTGCGCGACGGCGATAAATCGCAGGTCCTCGCGCTCGCAGACTTGCCTCTTGATCAGTATGGATACGTGATCACGAGCGAGGCGACGTTTGATCCGCCAACGAGCCCGCTGGACGAAAATGGCCAAGGAGTTCCCTATGCTGTGTTCGGCTTTGGCGCGCACCTGGCGGAAGTCGAGGTCGACGCGGAACTGGGCACGGTGCGCGTTCTGAAAGTCACGGCGGCGCATGATGTCGGTCGCGCGATCAATCCGACGCTGATCGAGGGGCAGATTGAAGGTGGCGTTGCGCAAGGACTGGGTATGGCTTTGATGGAGGAATTTTTCCCGGGGAAAGGAGAAAACCTCCACGACTATTTAATCCCGTCGGCCGGGGACGTTCCTCCGGTGGAATCGATTCTGATCGAAGATCCCTCGCCGATTGGCCCGTTTGGAGCCAAAGGAATTGGCGAGCAGGCGGTGATCCCGACAGCGCCCGCGATTTTGAACGCGCTGCATGATGCCGTTGGCATCCGCGTACGGAAAGTCCCGGCGACTCCCGACCGCGTGCGGGCCGCGATTCTGGCGTCACAGAAGGAGAAGGGAGAAGTGCGTGGCTGACGAGGCAATTCGCTGCGACGCTTGTCCGGTGCTGTGCTACATCAAGCCGGGAAGAACGGGATCGTGCGATCGCTACGCCAACGCCAACGGGCAACTGGTGCGCCTTGATCCGCATGTGGTTCTGGAGCGCGCGGTATCACGCGGTGAGACGGTTGTGCCCTTCCTGGAAAAAGCGCGTGAATGGGACGGTTCTCTCCTGAGTGGCGAGAAAACGTTCGTCACCGCGATTGGCGCGGGGACCACGTATCCGGACTACAAGCCTGCGCCTTTCATTATTTCGTCAGAAGTCGCAGGCGTGGACATGGTGACGGTGGTGACCGAGGGAATTTTCAGCTACTGCGGCGTCAAGCTGAAGATCGACACCGACCGGCACCTGGGAGCAGAGTGCAGCACGGTGCGGGCGCAGGGCGAGGCTGTGGGGCACGTCACGACCAACGAATATGGTTCGCAGATGCTTTCGCTCGGCGGCGTGCGGCACCTTACCGGAGGCAGCCGGCATGAGGGCACGGTCACTTGCGATACCCTGCTGAATCTCTGCAATGGCAAAGCGGTGGAGTTAAAGATTGACGATGGCGCCTCCATTGTTGTGCAGGCGGATAAAGCGCCGATTGTCGATGGTGTGCAGGAAGAACGCATGCGCGTCGGCTGCGGGTCGGCTACGATCGGCATGTTTGCGAAACAGTGGTTTGGCAAGGTCGATGAAGTTGTAGTCGTCGACGATCACATTACCGGCGTGTTGTCAGAACACCAGGCAGGAAAACTGCTGGGCGTGCCGGAAACCGGGATCAAGATGAAAGGCCGGCGATCGACTCCGGGGCGGTATTTCCGCGTCGCGGAGCCGGGTACGTCTTGGGGAGGAACGAATATTGACGATCCGCTGTCGATTCTTGCTCCGTTCGATCCCGAGGTGGCGAAGCCTGGCTTGCGTTTGCTGATGGTGAGCACCACGGGCGAGCACCACGCTTATTTCGAATTGGACGAGGAACTCCGACCAATCGAGAAGGAATTATCGTCCGTTCTGCGGGAGTCAGTGGAGCGCATTCGGGAAAATTGCGAGCCTGCGCTTTGCACGGTTCTATTTATGGGGGGCGCCGGAGGATCGTTGCGCGCCGGAGTCACCGAAAATCCGGTAAAGCTGACGCATTCGGTGCGTGATGCGCTCACTCGCGTGACCTGCGGAGGGGCTCCGGTTTACGTTTGGCCGGGCGGAGGAATCACGATCATGGCGGACGTGAGCCGCATGCCCGAAAATGCCTTCGGCTACGTCCCGACCCCGGCGCTGGTGGCGCCGATCGAGTTCACACTGAAGCTGTCAGATTACGCGACGCTCGGCGGATATATGGATCATGTCCGGCCGCTCAGTTCGATCCACCGGGACGACGACAGCCAGCGGCGGCTGGCAGCGCGGCCCGACAATCCATGGCCGCTGGGCGCGGAGAAGCACGAGAAATGAGCATCGCATTGAACCATCGCGCACAAATCCGGATGCTTCCCGATGGACACCGCCTGCACCTGCACGATGGACCAATCGATGTGATCGTGGAGGCTTTCGGTGAAGCCCGCGAGATCCAACTTGCCTATCGCGCAGCGGCGGATCGGTTTGTCGGCATTCTGGACGAATTGTGTTCTGAGCTGACATTTCTGCGTCAACCCGCTCGTGAGGACGGACCGCGACCCAACGGTTCGGTTGCGCAGCGGATGGTCGAGGCGGTGAGGCCCTACGCTTCACAGACATTCATTACGCCCATGGCAGCGGTCGCGGGCGCGGTGGCGGAGGAGATACTTGGGGCAATGATCCCCACGGCAAAACTTTCGCGAGCTTACGTGAACGATGGCGGGGATATTGCTCTGCACCTCGCACCGGGTGAGAACTTTGTGGTGGGAATGGTGGAACGTCCGGATCAAGCTTCTCTATTTGGGACGACCACGATCAGGTCTAGCGACTCGATTCGCGGCATTGCTACCAGCGGATGGCGCGGGCGAAGTTTTTCGCTAGGCATCGCCGATGCGGTCACCGTCCTCGCCGATACCGCAGCGATGGCTGACGCTGCGGCTACGGTGGTGGCAAATGCAGTGGACCTGCCGAGACATCCTGGCATTGGGCGCGTTCCGGCTTGCGAACTTGCGCCGGATAGCGACCTCGGCGAGCGCCTGGTCACGCAATCGGTCGGTGATCTTGCACCCGGCGAGATTCAAGACGCGCTAGCGGCGGGAATGCGGGTTGCGCAATCCCTCCGCTGCTCCGGGCTGATTCGTGCAGCTGCCCTCAGCCTGCGCGGAGAGACTCGAGTAGTCGACTCCCGTAGAGACGGGGCAAGCCCCGTCTCTACAGACAATGCTTCTAAGTTCGTAGACATTACAGTGCGAGACAGGAGACTGGTGCATGCCTGAGGTACAGATTCGCAAAAGAGTGCTCCTGGTTGAGGAGATTTTCCATGAGGGCGGACCAGTCGCGACCAAGCCGCAGCGCCGGGCGGCGGCACTGGTGGTGATCCGGAATCCTTATGCCGGTAGCTACGTCGAGAAAATCGAAGCCTTCATGGATGACTTGAACCCTCTTGGGTTGGAGATGGCGCGGGCGCTGGTGTCGGCGCTGGGCGGCGATCCGAAGGTCGTAGAGGGATACGGCAAGGGCGCGATCGTCGGCTCCGCCGGAGAACTCGAACATGGCGCGCTGTGGCACGTTCCTGGCGGCTATGCGATGCGTGAGGTGCTTGGGGGCGCGAAGGCGATTGTGGCCTCGACCAAGAAAGTGGGTGGCCCCGGAACGCGACTCGACATTCCGATCACCCACATCAATGCCTCCTACGTGCGCAGCCATTTTGATGCGATGGAAGTCGGCATTGCGGATGCTCCGCGGGCCGACGAGATTCTGCTCGCGCTGGTGATGACAACCGGGGCGCGCATCCATGCCCGCGTCGGCGGATTGAAAGCATCGGAAATCAAGGGAGAGGACGGGTTGCGATGAAGGCCAACATTCGAAAGATCGCGACGTTTGTCGAGGAGACCTCGACGGAGATGGGGCGGAAGGTTGATCCGCCGACGCGGCGGGCGGCTGCCGTCGCCGTGATTGAGAATCCGTATGCGGGACTGTACGTCGAGGATCTTTCCGAACTCATGGCCATCGGCGAAGAACTCGGAGAGTTGTTGGCGCAGCGCGCGGTGGCGGCGCTCGGCATCGCGGGGCCGTCGGCCGAGAGTTATGGCAAAGCAGCGGCCGTCGGCGAGAATGGCGAACTGGAGCACGCCGCCGCAATCTTGCATCCCAAGCTGGGCACGCCCGTGCGACGCGTGCTGGGAAAAGGTGCAGCGCTGATTCCTTCGTCCAAGAAGCGCGGCGGCCTCGGAGTGGTACTCGACATTCCGCTCGGGCACAAGGATGCCGCCTTTGTTCGCAGCCATTTTGATGGGATGGAGGTTCGCATCAGCGATGCTCCGCGCGCCAACGAGATCATGGTTGCGATTGCTGTGACCGATAGCGGGCGCCCACTTCCTCGCGTCGGGGGGCTTTCAAAAGATCAGATCAAGGGCGAAGATGGGCTGCGATAAAACCCATGACCACAGAGGGCACAGAGGTACACAGGGGAAAAACAGAGTGACGATGACTCGAAAAAAAGGTTACTGGCTGTTCTGCGTGTTTTACATTTCCTTCTCGGGTCTTCTCTACGGGCAGAGCACAAAAGAGCGTGCGGATACGATCATCACTGGCATGGTCGTCACCATGGATGGCCAGCGGCATATCTACAATGACGGCGCAGTCGTCGTAAGCGGCGACACCATTGTCGCGGTGGGCCCTCGCGCCGAACTTGAGACGAAGTACGCTAGCCGGCAGACGATTGACGCGACGAACAAGCTGGTGCTGCCGGGCTTCATCAACGGGCACACCCACGTCCCGATGACCCTGTTTCGCGGCCTGCACGACGATGTCACGCTCAACGACTGGCTTTACAAATACATCTTCCCCGCCGAGGCGAAGAACGTTACGGAGGAATTCGTGCGCTGGGGAACACGGCTGGCGGCGGCCGAGCAGATACGCTCCGGGGTAACCACCTTCGCCGATATGTATTACTTCGAAGATGCCGTAGCGGAAGAAGCCAAGGCGGCGGGCATGCGCGGCGTGCTGGGCGAAACCTTTATCGACTTCCCTGCGCCCGACAACAAGAGCAACGCGGCCATGCTTGCCTATACCGAGAAGTTTCTACAGAAGTGGCAAGGCGATCCGCTCATTCACGCGGCTCCCGCCCCGCATTCAATTTACACCTGCTCCCAGAAAACGCTGCAGGATGCCGCAGCTCTGGCGCGCAAGTATCATGCGCCGATTCTGATTCATGTGGCTGAGATGAAGAAGGAATGGGAAGATAGCGAGAAACAGAACGGGATGTCGCCGGTGCAATATCTGGACAAAATCGGAGTGCTCGGTCCCGACGTGGTCGCCGCGCACTGCATCTTTGTCGACGAGGGCGACCGCAAAATCCTCGCACAGCACAATGTGGGCTGCGTGCACAACCCGTCGAGCAACATGATGATCGCCAGCGGCGTCTCGCCCGTTCCCGAGATGCGAGCCGCCGGAATCGCGGTCGGCCTTGGGACGGACGGGCCCGCGGGCAGCAACAATGATCTCGACCTGATGGAAGAGATCGATCTCGCGGCTAAACTCGCAAAGATCACAAAAATGAGTCCGCTGGCGCTGAATGCTCTGGCCGTCGTGGATATGGCAACGATCGATGGCGCGCGAGCGTTGCACCTGGACAAGGAAATTGGATCGCTCGAAAAAGGTAAAAAGGCGGACCTGATTCTGATCGGTTTGGACGAGCCGAACGCCGTGCCGATGTACGACGTTTACGCGCAGATCGCCTACTCCCTGAAAGCGAGCGACGTGGAAACGGTCATGATTGGCGGACGAGTCGTGATGCGCGATCACAAGCTGCTGACCGTCAACGAGCAAGAAGCGATCGCCAAGGCGCGCGAGTACAAGAAGACGATCGCGGCATCGCTGGGGATGCACTGAGCGCGGCGTTCGGTACCATCGGCCTTGAAAGGGTGCGGCTTCAGCCGCACCGATTTGCATCCAAAATCAGCGGGCCTTTAGGCCCTGAGGCGCAGTCCCTCAGCGGCTAAAGCCGGCTCCTGCGCCGCTTTTCCGGCACGCCTGAAGGCGTGCCCTTTCAAAGCGCGACGTGGCCGCAGAAGCGTCCTATTCGAACAATATCCTTCAGCAGCGGCTCAGGGTCTCAATAACTCAGGCACCCTCGTCGCCGGGGGCGTGTTGCGGCTGCGTTGGGTGCTGACGGTTCCGTCGATGATGACCATTCCAATTCCGGGCAGATCACCTTTCTGAATGCTGTCGAGCACGTTCTTACCTGCTGAGTGCTGTGCTCTGTCCATCAGGACGAACGAAGCTTCACGTCCGGGCTCAATCAGGCCGCAATCCAGGTTGCGCATCTTCGCGGTGTTTCCTGTGGCCAGGCAGATCGCCGTCTCGGCAGGAATCCCGCCAACCGACGACAATAGCGAAATCATTCGAATGATGCCAAGCGGCTGGACGCCCGATCCCGCCGGCGAGTCGGTGCCTAGAATCACGCGGGCCAACTGTTTCAATTGAACGGCTGTGCGGAGGGTGAGCAACGCGGCGCGTTCGTTTCCGTTATGTACGATTTCGAGCGCCCGAGTGGACCGCTCGCAAAGCGCCGTGATCTGGTCGTCTGGAAGGGCGGTGTGGCCGCCGTTGACGTGGCCGATCACATCGGCATCGGTTTCGAGCACCATGTCTTTGTCGATCAGGCTGGAGCCCGGGATGGAAGGCCCTCCGGTGTGAATCGTGCTCTGGATGCCGTATTTGCGGGCCCAGGAAACCATCTGGTGTGCGGTCTTGCCATCTTTGACGCTCCCGAGACCTACTTCGCCGAGAATCTTCACTCCGGCAGCCGCGAGTTCTTTGAAGTCGTCTTCGACCATGCCGTGCTCGAGGACGGGAGCCCCAGCATAAATCTTCACGCCACCCGGGCGGAAGGAGTGAAACGCGCGCTGGGCGAAGATAGCCATCGCTTTCAGGCCGACGATATCCTTTGGCCGACCGGGGGTATGCACTTCCCCGGCGGAGATCATCGTGGTGACGCCGCCATGCAGGTAGCTATCGATCCAGCCAAGTTGATTCTGGCGAGGCGTCCAGTCTCCGCAGACGGGATGAACGTGGCTGTCGATGAGGCCGGGAGCGAGGGCAGTGCCTTTGGCGTCGATGGTGACGGTGGCTCCGGAAGTGTCCACATCCTTTTCCTTACCGACAGCAGCGATGCGGTCGTCAACGGCGACTACGGTGTCGGCGTCGAGGATTGGTTTGGCGAGGTCTCCGCTGAGCAGGAGGCCGATGTTGCGGACGACAAGCTTACTTTGATTTGCCGACTTCGATGGTTCGTCGTGGGACATGGTTCCCTTCTGGGTGCGGATTGGCTGCAAACTCAGTGGCCGCTAGTATACAAATGAATGATTGCTGGGCAACCCGAAGCTGACCTTTGCCAGCGGCGGAAGGAATATGTTACAAGCATCGAGACTTTATCGGGACTAGGGAGCGTGGAATGCGATCTCGTGATTACATTTTTTGGGAAGTGGATGTGCAGGTGGATTTCATACTGCCGGGCGGCAAGTTGTACGTTCCCGGTGCGGAGAAGCTCTTACCCAATATCCGCAAACTGACGGACGCGGCGCGGCACGGTGACGTTTTCCTGGTCTCGCATGGAGATTTTCATCCGCCTAATGACCCGGAGTTCAAGCAGTTTCCGCCACATTGCCTGAAAGGGACGGCTGGGGCAGACCTTGTTCCGGAAGCGCTGGCGGAGAAGTTCGTTCGCGTTGAAAACACTGCCAGTGCCCAGTTGCCGCAGGATCTCTTCCGATATCAGCAGATCATTCTGGAGAAGCAAACACTGGATATTTTTGAGACTCGCCACGCGAATGCTCTGGTGGATCGTTTGGTGAGTTCCGCAGAGTTCGTCGTGTTTGGAGTCGTGACAGAGTATTGCGTCAGCTGTGCGGTAAAGGGACTCCTGCAGCGAAAACGGCGGGTGGCAGTGGTGCGCGACGCGATTGAAACCTTGGTGCCGGAGGTTGGGGAGAAAACCCTGACCGAATTGCAGAGATTGGGAGCGATGCTTGTCAACACCGACGAAATCCTGCACAAAGTAGAAGGCAGGTCATCTTAAAAACACAGTCCCATGAGGTCTTTCGCCGCCGAGGTGCCGTCCCTTGCGGGACTCGGGTCTCCGGCTCTCGCCTACCTGGGGCTAACGCCCCGGGCTTTCCTATTCCGCCGCTTCGCGGCTGGAACTAGTTGGTTCTGGCTTGAACTGAACCTTGGCAATATAGCTTGTAACGGCGGTCACAACAGCATGCCGGCTATTGATGCCGACATCAGGTTCGCCATCGTTCCGGCCAGCATGGCGCGAATGCCGAGACGGGCCAGTTCGCCTCGCTTGTTGGGGGCTAGTGCGCCGATGCCTCCCATCTGAATTCCAATCGAGCTGAAGTTTGCGAAGCCGCACAGCGCGAACGTCGCGATGGTGAACGAACGCGGGTCGAGCATTGCCTTCTGCGGCCCGAGCATGGAAAACGCTACCAGCTCGTTCAGCACCATGCGCGTTCCGAGAAGATTCCCGATGGCGCGACAGTCATGCCATGGGATGCCAATGACCCACGCGATGGGTGCGAACAAGGTTCCGAAGATCTGCTGCAGGCTGGATGGAAACCACGAAAGATGCCGATAGTTGTGTATCCCACCGAGGAGACCGTTCGCCAGCGCAATCAGCGCGAGGAATGCAATCAGCATGGCGGCGATATTAAGCGCGAGGCCCAAGCCATCGGTGGTGCCGCGCGCAATCGCGCCCAGCAGATTTTCACTCTTCTCCGCACCCACTTCTTCCTCGCTCATGACGACGCGGCCGGCGGTCTTTGGGACCTCCGTTTCAGGCACGAGCATCTTGGACATCAGGATGGTGCCGGGGGCGGTCATGATGACTGCGCTCAGCAAGTGTTTAGGTTCGATGCCGAAGGCGATGTAGGCAGCCATGATTCCGCCGGAAACGTGTGCCATGCCGCTGGTCATCACGGTCATCAGTTCGGAGCGCGTCAACTCAGGAAGGAATGGCCGGATGGTCAGTGGAGCTTCGGTCTGGCCCATGAAGATGCTGGCCGCGACATTCAGCGACTCGGCGCCGCTGGCTCCCATGAAGCGCGTCATCACCTTCGCCGCCAGCTTGATGATCAGTTGCATGATTCCGTAGTGATAGAGCACGGCAAAGAAGGCGGCGATAAAAATGACCGTCGGCAATACCTGGAATGCGAAAAAGAACCCCATCGATGAACCCTGCGCGCCCAATTCTCCGAACACAAACCGTGATCCGACAAAGGCGTAGCTGAGCAGGCGGTTAACGGCGTCTCCGGCTTTTTGGAAGAGCACTCGGCCAAACTCAATTTTCAGGACGAAGATGGCGAACACAACTTGCAGGCCCAGTCCCCAAACTACCGTCTTCTTATTGATCGCGCGCCGATTGGTCGAGAAGGCGTAGCCGAGGCCCAACATCGTGATCAGGCCGAGAATGCCGGTAAATCGTCCCATCTAGTGTTCTCCTTTGTGAATCACACGATGAATCAGCGAAGGCCTGTGCGCGGGAGGCGTCGGTGCAATCGTGTAACTCTCCTCGAGCAGCTTGCGGGCGTGCGCGGCGTGCGCGTCCGAATGGCAATAAATCGTGCAAAGCGGCTCTCCGGCAGCAACCTTGTCGCCAATCTTTTTGTGGATGACGATGCCCACGGCCGGATCAACCGAATCTTCTTTCTTTTCGCGCCCCCCGCCGAGAATCACACAAGCCGTGCCCACCTGCTCACAGTCAATCGCGGAAACATAACCGGTGCTAGGACTCCCCACATCCACGCGATAATCGGCGGAGGGCAAGCGCGACGGGTCGTCAATCGTGCTGACGTCGCCGCCCTGCAGCTCGACCATCTGGCGGAATCGCTCGAATGCCTTTCCGGAAGCGATGATCTCACCGGAAAGTTGCTTTCCCTCCGCCACCGTCTTAGCGACGCCGCCCAGGTGAAACATCCACGCGGCGAGATGCAAGCAAAGTTCCCGTAGATCCGGAGGTCCTCCGCCGTGCAAAACTTCAATGCACTCCTGCACTTCGAGCGCGTTACCAACCATGCGGCCGAGCGGCTGATCCATATTCGTGATCAGCGCGACCATCTGCTTGCCCATAAGCTCGCCGGTTTCGACCATGAGTTCGGCGAGGAAGACGGCGTCTTCCTCCTTTTTCATAAATGCACCTGATCCGGTCTTCACGTCGAGCACCAGCGCGTCGGTGCCTTCCGCTAGCTTCTTGCTCATGATGGAGGCGCATATGAGATAGGGACTCTCGACCGTCCCAGTAACGTCGCGCAATGCATAGAGCTTGCGGTCGGCGGGAGCGACTTTCTCGGTCTGGCCAATCATGGACGCTCCGCAGGCTTTGAGCACGCGATGAAATTCAGGCACCGACAGGTCGACGCGGAATCCGGGGATGGATTCGAGTTTGTCGAGCGTACCGCCGGTATGGCCGAGTCCGCGACCGCTGATCATGGGGACATAGAGGCCGCCGGCCGCGACCAGCGGGGCCAGCACGAGCGAAGTCTTGTCGCCGACGCCGCCGGTGGAGTGCTTGTCCACCTTCTTCGCGGGCAGGAAGCTGAGATCGAGAACTTCGCCGGAATGCAGCATGGAGTGCGTAAGGGCGGCGGTCTCCTCGCGAGTCATTCCGCGCAGCACGACTGCCATCAGCCACGCGGCCATCTGGTAATCGGGAATGCTGCCTAGCGTGCAGCCTTCGACGAGATATCCAATTTCGGCGGTGGACAAGGTGCCGCCATCGCGCTTCTTACGGATGAGGTCAATGACGCGAAAAGGAGATACGCTGGGCTGGCTCACTTGAGGCGGAAACCCTCCGGCAGAAGATCGGTAATGAGACTTTCCTTTGGGCCCTTATTCTTTTGCATACTCCAACCGGTTTCGCCGAAGTCGAGCGGTGCGCCATTGTAACGCCTGTCCGGCTTCGACAGTATAGATTTTCGCGGCGTCAGTACATGATGGTCTTCGTCAGATGATGCGGCCACCAGGTGGTGTGATAGTGAGTCCAGAGGCGCGCATCGATTTGCGGGATGATGATTTGCTGATCCCTCGGGCGGAGTTGGTTGATCTCCTCAGCCAGCAACGCGCTCGCGTAGATGCAATGCGCACGAATCTCGACTTCCCATGAGCTGTCGCGCGGAATCATCTGGTAGGTGTTGATCGCGTTTTCCAGTTCAGGGGAATAGCCAGTGATTCCCAGCAGTCTCAGCGCGACTGGGACAATGTAGTCGGCAAAGGCGGACATCGTCTCCAAATCTTCGAGATGGAATGTCCCCGTCTTCCTGAGGGTGGTGTAGAGGAACCAGATAGCTAGTTGCGGCAGCTTGTAGAACTTGACGGTGTGGCCATCGTAGTGGCTGACATCGCGAAAGCGCGGAAATTCGCTCACCAGCCGATCGACCAGGCCATTGCCGTTGTCGTAGAGCCTGGGTGAGCAGGACTTCACGAAGTTGTGGAAGCGGCCGCCGTACTGGCGCGCAAGCACAGCTCCGACCTGGTGCAGGATCTCCCTCTTTTCATCGAGCATGGGCAGCTCGATATTGCCCGCAAACAGCGTTTCCATTTCTGCACGCGTGACCTTCGCGAGAAACGCACCCTCCAGGATGGGAATACCCTTGTCGATGGCGCGTTTCATGCAGGCAAACAGCGCGTCGGAGTCTGACCAGTTGCGACCGGCGTAATCCGCCTGGAATTTAATGTGGTTGGAGAAATCAGTGAAAGCGGTGTCGATGCAGGCGGTGGTGAGAATGAAATCAATGGTCTCGTGAACGTCGCCCGTTCCAATGCCGAAGGGCAACGCGTAGTCAGGGATGGGTAGCTCTTCATAAGCCATCCAGCTGGCGACTTCGACGATTTTGTTTATGTCGGTTTGAACATCACGCGAGCGCTCAATGACGGGATGAATACTGTCGAGCACCGGACTGCCTGTCAACTTCGGCCAACGTAGGTCGTGACTTGTTCGCATGGCTCCCTGGGGTAAGTTTGATTTATTGAGTTTTCTCGAAAGCACTGGCCAGGCGCTCCGCCTCCCGCTGCTCTCGAGTTGCCTGCGCCGAACGGCCTGTGAGTTTGTAGACATCCGCAAGCCCACGGTGAGGCGCGGGTTCCTGAGGTTTCAGTTTGGCCGCTTCTTGAAAATAACGCAGAGCTTCGGGATATTGGTGAACGCTCTGCGCCTTGCGCGCGACGGAGAGCGTTGTCAGGAATAGCAGATCAGCAGTCGGGCCATCCTTTGCATTGAGTTGGTGTGCGTGTTGCAGCACTTGGTAGGCGGTTACATCGTCACCCAACTTTGAGAGCACCGCGCCATAGAGAGCCGACAGTTGAAAGATGTCGGGCCATAGGGTAACCGCTTTATTCAGCGGCACGCGGGCCTCTTCAAACTGGTTGAGCTGATAGTAAGCCAGCGCAACGTTGTATTGCATCAGGGGCGATTGGGGCGCGAGCTCGGCGGCGCGGCGCAAAGGTTTCAGCGCATCTTCGATGTCGCCGTGCTGGCCGTAAATGGTGCCGAGCCTCGTCAGCTTTTCGGCATCGTCCGGATCATAGAGCTGTTCGCAAAAAGCGCGGGCTTCTTCCCGCGGAGCCTGGTCGAGCTTCTGTCCACATTCGAACCGCAGTTGAGCTTCGTTGGCGTCGCGGCGACGTTCTTCCCCGGAAAGCGCCATCGCCTGCTTCGCTTCCTGCTCCCGCCCTTGCTTGCGATACACGAGGCCGAGCTGATATTGGACGCGGACATCGTGGGGGGTCGCTTGGGCCGCCTCCTCCAACCATTTCTCCGCGGCAGCAAGGTCGCCCTGCTTAAAGCAGGCGAAGCCGAGATAATAAGCGGTGTCGGGAAAAGGCGGCTTGTTGGCCGCCTGAGTTAAGTTCTGTATTGCGCTTTCGTAGCGCTGCTCGTCCAAATCAAGACGGCCCAGATAATACGAGACGTCGGGACGGTCTCCGGCTTCACGACGGACGGCTTCAAACTCCTGGCGTGCTTCGTTGGACTTCTTCATCTCAAAAAGAGCGACCGCAAGAGGAATACGCGCCCTCAGCGTGAGCTTCGGATCAAGCTTGAGAGCCGCCCGGAATTCGGCGGCGGCCACTTCGTATTGCTCTTCTTTCAGGGCCTCGTAGGCGCGGCCCAG
Source organism: Terriglobia bacterium (assembly GCA_020073525.1). GTDB lineage: Bacteria > Acidobacteriota > Terriglobia > Terriglobales > Acidobacteriaceae > Acidiflorens. The sequence continues at coordinate 73,469 of JAIQFA010000006.1, read as the reverse complement.
ATGCGCATCGGGTGAGTCCTGGGATGCTGCTTGCGCTGCAGGCACCGCTTGAGATACTGCGTCCGGGCCGGTAAAGCTGACGAGCGTGAACGCGACCAGAACTGCTAACGTCCGCCATGTCAATGACTGGGTCATCAAGGAACGGATCATTATAGCGGTCGAATCTTGACGGTCGGGAGTGCGGGTGTTAATTTCAGGCCACACGTGGGAATCCGGGAGACATCGTTCTGAGTCGTCCAGAAAAGATGCGGAATTCGCCCGCCCCGGACCCCGTGGACCTGCGCCGGCGCGACTTTCTGATTCAATTTTGCCAGGGAGCCTCGGCGGCGCTCATTCCTGCCGGTCTGCGTGGCGTTGGCCTGCCCTTCTACAGTTTTGACTCTCCCGAGGCGAGCTTATCGAACAGTGAATTCCACCTGCATCCTCACTATCGGATGCCCCGATCCCTCGACGCTCTACTCCTGAAGACGCAAGCTGGCCTCGACGATTTCGTCACTGAAAAATATGCGGACGAGATCGCAGCCGGGCTTGTCCAGTGGAGTTCGGGCCTGCTTCAGAATCCGCAGGACTTGAAGGCGTTCGAGAGAGTTCTTGCCGCAAATTTCCTGGGTGCGTCGCCACGTCCCGTCGAATCCCGCGTTGTGCGCCCGGTACCGGTCGAGGTCCGTCACCATACATTCAAGCGCGAGACCACACTTGGGCGAGACACATTTCTGCAGGAACTGCAGTCTGCCATGAGTGGCTTTTCGAAGATTCTCACGGCTGAATTTCAGGTGACGAGTATCGACGCTGGCTCCATGACAGGGGCGTTATCTCCTGGTCAGTTGCAGACTCGTATCCGCTATGAATTGGTGGCCACCGGCCGCGACTTCTATCGTGAACAACGCGTGGGGTACTGGCAGATTGGGTGGGAACGGTCTGCGTCCGGCGAGTTGCGAGTTCGAAACTGGCAGACTTTGGATGAGACTCAGAGCCGATCCACCGGCCTGGGGTACGTCGACATTACGGCTGCGGCGCTTGGGGACAACGCATCCTACGCTTCGCAGTTGCTGCACGGAACAGACTACTGGCGAACTGTGCTCGACGGCGCTTGTGGAATTGACGTTTACGGACACAACGGCGTTTCCATTGGCGACATCGATGGCGATGGGTTCGACGACCTCTACGTGTGCCAGCCGAGCGGTCTTCCGAACCGCCTTTATCGCAATCGAGGCGACGGGACGTTCCATGACATCACGGAAGCAGCGGGTGTCGGGGTCATCGAAAACACGGCCTGTGCGCTGTTTGTCGATGTGGACAATGACGGGCGTCAGGATTTGATCGTCGTGCGAGCCACCGGCCCGATGCTCTTCCTGAACCAAGGTGGCGGCAAGTTTCGCCAGAAGGCGAACGCGTTTCAGTTCGCGACTCCGCCACAGGGGACCTTCACCGGCGCGGCAGTTGCCGATTATGACCGCGACGGCTGGCTCGATATCTATTTTTGCCTGTACGTCTATTACCAGGGCACCGACCAGTACAAGTATCCCTCTCCTTATTATGACGCCGAGAACGGGCCACCGAATTTCATGATGCGCAACAATCGCGACGGTACTTTTCGCGACGTAACCGCCGAGACGGGGCTCAGCCAGAACAACACGCGCTACAGCTTTTGCTGTGGGTGGGCCGACTTCAACCGTGAAGGGGGGCCCGATCTTTATGTGGTGAACGATTTCGGGCGAAAGAATCTTTACCGCAACAACGGCAATGGGACCTTTACCGATATTGCTCCGCAGGCTGGCGTCGAAGACGTCGGCGCGGGGATGAGCGTCTGCTGGTTCGACTACGACAACGACGGCGCGGAAGACCTCTACGTGGCGAACATGTGGACGGCGGCGGGCGAACGCATCACGATGCAGGAGATGTTCAAAAAAGAGGCGGCGGCGGAAGCGCGCGCTTACTACCACCAACATGCTATGGGTAACTCTCTCTTTCGCAATGGTGGTGGTCGCAATTTTGAAGACAGGACGGACGCTGCCGGAGTTGGGATCGGGCGCTGGGCATGGTCCAGCGATGCGTGGGATTTTGATCACGACGGCTTCCCCGATCTCTACATCGCGAATGGCATGGTGACCGGGCCGTCGCGCGATGACCTGAACAGTTTCTTCTGGCGGCAGGTGGTCGCCTATTCGCCCGAGGAGGCCAAGCCTTCTCACGACTATGAACAGGGATGGAGCGCGATCAACGAGTTGATCCGGGCGGATGGCACGTGGAGCGGGCACGAGCGCAATATTTTCTACGCGAATAACGGCGACGGAACGTTCTCCGATGTTTCGGGCGTAGTGGGGCTCGATTTTCTCGAAGATGGCCGAGCCTTTGCAATTGCGGACTTCGATCACGATGGGCGGCAGGAAGTCTTCTTGAAGAATCGCAACGGACCCGTATTGCGGGTTTTGAAGAATGTCATGGAGAAGCTTCCTCCGTCGATCGCCTTCCGCCTGCGCGGCACGAAAAGCAATCGCGACGCCATCGGCGCGGTCGTCACCGTGGAAACTGATGTAGGCCGCCAGTCCCGGTCGCTGCAGGCTGGGTCAGGATTTCTTTCGCAGCACAGCAAAGAAGTCTTCTTCGGTTTAGGAGCCGCGAAAGGCCCAGTGCGCGCATCGATTCGCTGGCCGAGCGGGCTGGTGCAGGAATTCCACGAGCTGCCTATCAACCACCGGATTTGGGTCGAGGAGGAGGGCTCCCTACCGTTTCGAATCGAGGCCTTCAAAACGCCTGCGAGACAAGGCCAGCCCGCCGAGGCGAAGACCCAACCAATCGAAACATTGCCCACCACGGCGGAGACCTGGTTGCTGGCGCCCGTCGAAGCGCCCGATTTCTCTCTCCCCGATTTCGCCGGGCAGTTGCGAACACTGTCCTCGCTACGTGGAAAGGCCGTTCTCCTTCACTTCTGGGCCGCCGGTGCCGAGCGCTGCAAGGAAGATTGGGATACTTTCAATCAACGTTACGCAGCCTGGACTGCGCATGGCCTGCAACTTCTTTCCGTAAACCTCGATGACCCAGCCGATACAGAAAAGATCCACGGAATTGTGCAACAGCATCGATTTTCGTTTCCGATTCTCCGCGGTTCCGAAGATGTAGCCGCCATTTACAACATCGTTTACCGTTACCTGTTTGACCGGCATCGCGATCTCGCGTTTCCAACTTCGTTCCTCATCAATCCCAAGGGAGAAATCGTCAAGGTTTATCAGGGTCCGGTAGACGCGGAGCAAGTCGGCAACGACTTCCGGCACATTCCCGCGACCAGCGCGGAACGACTTGCCCGGGCACTTCCCTTTCCTGGCGTGACCGACACGATCGAGTTTGGGCGCAACTATCTTTCCTACGGTTCGGTGTTTTTTCAGCGCGGCTACATGGACCAAGCCGCAGCTTCATTCCAAATTGCCCTACGCGACGATCCTTCCAGCGCCGAGGCTCTTTACGGTATTGGCAGTGTCTATCTAAACCAGCAGAAGACAGCGGAAGCCCGGGAGAGCTTTGAACGCGCGCTCAAGCTTCGTGCGAGCTATCCCGACACGCTGGCGAATTCCTGGAACAACCTTGGCCTGCTGGCCGCGCGGGACGGGCGCAGGGACGAAGCGATCGGCTACTTTCAAGAAGCGCTCAAGCTGAGTCCCGATCATCTGATTGCGCTCAATAACCTGGGTAGCGCCTACCGCCAGCAGAAACGTTGGGATGACGCTCGCCAGACCTACGAGCGCGCCTTGGAGCTCCGCCCCGACGATGCTGAGGCGAATTACGGTCTGGGGATGGTGTTTGCGCAGAATGACGACACCGCGCGCGCGTTCGATTCGCTGCAGAAGGCGCTGAAGCTGCGCCCCGTCTACCCCGAGGCACTGAACAACCTGGGGATTCTCTATTTGCGAACGCAGCGGAGGGACCAAGCCGTGGCTAGCTTTGAGGAGTGCATCCGCCTGGCGCCCGCTTTCGAGCAAGCTTACTTGAACCTCGCACGTGTCTACGCCGTGGAAGACACGTCAGAGAAAGCCCGCGCCGTGCTGCTCGAACTGCTCAAGCAGCATCCAGGGCATGAGCAGGCGCAGAAGATGCTAGAGCAATTGGGACAATAATTGATGGAGAGCCGGGCGTCCCGCCCGGCTGGACGGGCGAGACGCCCGTCCCTCCACTGTGATTACGGCCGCGGCGTCGGCGCGGTCAGCAGATCGACAAACATTTTGTAGAACCGGTCCGTGTCCAGATCGACCTGCACTTCAACCGACTGCACATCGCGTTTGGGCTTATCGCGATCCGACCAGGTCAGCGTATCGCCGTAGCCGGGGCCGCGATCCAGATTCACGTCCATGTAGCGGTTTTCTTTCTTCGTGATCAGGCTTGGGTCGAGCCACGCGGCAGAGGTGAGTTCGTCCCACAGGTAGTTGTAAGAACCGCGCAGGCGAGCATACTTGCCGATGTACTGTGCCGCTGGCGACCTCCCGGCCTTGATCTTTTCGATCAGGTCGTTGGTCATTCGTGTCTTCAGCGAAATATCGACCGGGGTGCACACAATCTTTTTCCAGGGAGCCCGTAGCACAACGTGCGCCGCCTCGGGATCGAACCAGAGGTTGAATTCGTGGCGCGGCATGTTGACGAACTCGGGATCGTCCGTCTGCGGATTCAGACTGGCGCCCATGAACACCAGTTCCTTCGCCAGGCTGGCAAATTCGGGGTCGATCGTGACGGCAAGCGCCAGGTTAGTCATGGGGCCGCCCTCGTAGATGGTGACTTCGTGCGGATACTTGCGAACCATTCGCACCATGAAGTGGGCCGCATCTTCGTCGGCGGGCTTGGTGGCAGGCTTCCCTTCCGGCATCGCTCCCAGTTCGCGGGGTGCGTGATAGAACTTGGGAGTCCAGGCCCCAAGCCACTGGATCGCGCCATACCGTTGCTCCCACTGCTCGGTCTCCTCTTTCGTCCTGACCAGCGGATTCTCGGCGCCGGGCACCACAGGTATGTCGGTTCGTTCGATCAGTTCGAGCGTGCGCAGGGTGTGAGCGACTTCCTCGGTCAGCCACGCATCGCCCGTCATTACGGTGATACCCAGGACTTCCGTCTGAGGAGACTGTATTAGCAGCAGGATCGCTTGCTGGTCGGTACCGGCAGGTCCAGCCGCATCTTGATCGATGATGATCTTGCGCTTCTGCTGGCTTTGCGACAGAAGGCACGTCATTAGAACTACGGTTGCAACTGCAAAAATGCCCAGGAATCGGCCCAACTTCATTCACGCACCTCAAAACTGCGAATATTTTGTTTATCGTCCCATCACTATAATTTGTCATCCTGAGCGAAGCGAAGGACCTGCTTTCTCACGCACTGACAAGACAGCAGGTGCTTCGCTTCGCTCAGCATGACAACTTGGATTTTGCCCATTACTTGCTTCCCGACAAGCGCCCAATGAGCAAGTCGAAGAACTTTGCCGAATCTACCTCAATCGCAACCTTTGTGTTGGGCACAAATTTGTCACGCAGGACAGGAGATGTCTTTGTGCTGGCCAGCGTCGGGGCCGATCCGCGAATCGGCATGTTCGCGGCGGCGGCATCCTTCTCCATGCCGGGACGCCGCCGCAAATCACCGGCAATGGGGCTGTAACCCAGCGTTTCGCCGGCCGTGAGTTCGCCCGTCGTCTCGACATCCACGTAATAGTCCTGCAGTTTTAAAATCGAAGGATCGAGAAAGCCAGCGACGGCAAGCGAGTCGTGCATGTTCGGCCCAACCAGGTATCCGTGCTCGCGGTTGTGATTGATCGCGTTGCGCCCGATCTTCGCGGCAGCCTGGCTGACGGGATTCTGCGCAGCTTCGAGCGTGCGCACATGATCGTCGGTGAGCGAGGTTTTTCGGGTCACATCGAGGCCAACCATGGTGATGGGAATGCCGGATTGAAAGACAATGCGCGCGGCCTCCGGATCCACGTACACATTGAATTCGGCCGCGGGCGTAATGTTTCCTCCCGAAAGCGAGCCACCCATCATGACCAGTCCTCGAACGATGCCGGCGAGCTCGGGATCGGAATTGATCGCGGTGGCAACGTTCGTCAGCGGGCCAATGGTGATTAGAGTGACCTCGCCCGGATATTTGCGCACGATCTGGCAAATCATCTCAGCGGCAGGCGTCGCGACCGGTTTGGTTGTCGGCTCGGGAAAGACAGCGCCTCCGAGCCCGTTCTCGCCGTGCGCGTAGGTGGCGGTCACCAGGCGGCGTACCAGTGGAGTCCGAGCGCCCGCGGCCACGGGAATGTCGGTGCGGCCGGCGATTTCGACCAGGCGCAAAGCGTTCGGCAGCGTCAAGCCGAGCGGTACATTTCCCGCGACTGGAGTGATGGCCTCAATCTTCAACTCGGGCGATCGCATGGCCAGCAGGAGCGCCAGAGCGTCGTCCACGCCAGGGTCGGTGTCGATGATGACACGAAATGGGCCGCGAGCGGGTCTGACATCAGATTTCCCCTGCTCGGATGGTTGTCCAGCCAGTGCGGTGACGGCGTTGGCCTCATGAGCCAAACTGCTGGTGGCCAGGACAGCGGCAGACGAGGTCACGAATTGCCGCCGTGTGATGCGAAAGATCTCTTGTTTGGAATCCACTTGCGCTCCTTGAATGCTGTCGTGACCTGCTAACGCGCGGGCCTTGGTGGTTGCGTCATTAGTCTGATGTAGAGATCGTACAGTTTTTGTGTATCGACATCGAACTGAACGGTGGCGATTCTCTCGTAGGGCGGAAGCTCTGTTCCCGGCTCCCAGAAAAGCGTTTCACCGTAGCTGGGCCCGTGGTCAACGTCGATGTCCACATAAAGCTGCTTCTGTCCCGTGACGATGGAAGGATCGATCATGGCAGCCGCCGAGAGTTCATCCCACATAAAGCTTTCGACCGAAAACTGGGTGAGGTAGCGAGCGACCGGGGTGTCGGCTTTGGCAATGGCTGCTCTTACGGCCGGGTTCACGACGGTTTTGACGGAAATATCGATGGGCGTGATTGTGATTTTCTTCCAGGGCGCGCGCATTGTCATACGGACGGCTTCCGGGTCAAACCACCAGTTGAATTCCCGGCGTCCATCAATGCCGCTGATGCCGCCGTTGTTGGCATACATGCCACTGCCCATCAACACCAACTCTTTCGCCAGCGTTGCCACTTCCGGATCAAGACGCAGGGCGAGAGCGACATTGGTAAGCGGGCCGCCCGCCCAGATCACGACTTCACCCGGATACTGGTGCACCATGCGGACGATAAAATGAGCGGCGGTTTCGTCGAGCGCCTTGGTGTGAGGGGAGCCCTCCACCAGCGGAGGAATCACGTCCGGCTCATGATACCCTTCGCGGAAAGCCGGGGGAGTGCCCTCCGGGCGTTTGGAAAAATCGCTCCAGCAGCCTTTGTAACGGAACTTCCCATAGAGAGCTTCCCAACGTTCGGACTCTTCCTTGGAGTTCAGCAGTGGGAACTCCGCGCCTTGTGCGACGGGAACATCAGCGCGGCCCGCAATTTCGAGCAGGCGCAACGTGCGCTGAGTCTCTTCCTTCACCCACTGATCACCACTTACGGTGGTGATACCGAGGACATCGAACTTATCCGACTGGAGGAAGATCAGGATGGACTGCATGTCGGTTGTGGCTGGGCCGCGCGCGTCCTGATCGACAATGACCTTGATCTTTTGTGCAAATAGCTGATGGGTGAATGTAAGAAACAGAAATGCAAGAACCAACCGCGCGACAGCTCTGAGCTTCATGGCTCGGATCCCCTCAAATGATTGATGTGCTCCCACAATCGAGCAAACGATATTGGGGCCTCGACAAGCCCGCATGGAAGGCGTGCCATTGTAAAGCCTGGGCGCGAGCTCTGCCAATCTTTTGGTAACGATGCATGCGATAGAATGACAAGTGACGGCAGATTCTATTTTGTCGCGGAAAACACCGCTTTCTCGCAGGAGCAGATCCGCGTGACCTCCGGCCACTTCAGACAAATCCGGATCTACGGTGCCGCCTGCGTTCTTGCAGCGATGGCGGCACTGGCATCGGCGGGGGCCCAGTCTCCAGCACCAGCGGGCACCCCTGCTGGGTCGGGTGCATCCGGGGGGATGGTGCAGGGATACGTGCGCGATTCCAGTGGCAGGCCGCTGGCAAACGCCTCCGTTTCCCTGCAACTCGCGAGCGACACCCAGACCACGCGAACGAATTCCGAAGGAGCCTATCGCTTCACGGCGCTACTCGCGGGGGCTTACGCTCTGCGGGCAACAATGGACGGATATAGCGAGGCAAGCATCGGTCCGGTGAGCCTCGCACAGAACGAGACCAGGAAGATTGATCTCTCTCTCGTCTCCACAAAAGCTTCTGAACCGCAAAGCGCTCCTTCCGAAGCGCCGGCGACACAAAAGCCCCAAGCGCCCGAGTTTTTTGACGAACCCCAGTTCACTGTGGCCGGCGTAACGCAAGCCACAAATTCGGGCGGACACGGCTCCGATACCGTGGCTCGAACCACCGAAGCGCTCGCCCGTGCAACCGTTTCCTTGGGCAAGAAACCGGATGCCGAACCGAGTGTGACGTCCCCTGGCGCAAGCGAGAGTTTTCTGCGCGACGCACTGACACACGATCCCAAAGACTCTGCACTTCATCATCAGCTTGCCGACATCGAGGAGAAGCTGGGCCATCCGCTGGAAGCGGTGCGCGAGTACCAGCACGCGGCGGAACTTGATCCCAGCGAACCAAACCTTTTTGATTGGGGAACCGAGCTTCTGACGCATCGCGCGCTGGAACCGGCTACCGAAATTTTCACCAAGGGCAATCGCCTGTTTCCAAAGTCGGTGCGCATTCTGGTCGCGCTCGGCGTCGCTTGGTATGCGCGTGGCTCCTACGACCAAGCAACGGAGTATCTCGGGAACGCCTCCGACCTTGCTCCTGACGATCCAACTCCCTACCTCTTTTTGGGGAGGATGCTCAGCGTCGAGACCGCTCTGCCACAAGGAGCGGTGGAGAGACTGGCGCGATTCGCGCAGTTGCAACCGGACAATGCTCTCGCCAACTACTATTACGCTCTCGGTATTGCGAAAGAAGCAGCGCTTGCGGCAGATAGTGACAAGGAACGTTCACGGCGCGTGGAGTCGCATCTGGAGAAGGCGGTACACCTTGACCCGAAACTCGGTGCGGCTTATCTGCACCTGGGGATTCTCTATTGGCAGCGCGCCGATTATTCGCGGGCAATTGTCGCCTATCAAAAGGCGATTGAAGCCGGTGCGGAAAGCGATGAGACAAGCGCAGCGGCGCACTATCGACTGGCGCAGGCTTACCAGCGGACCGGCGAAAAAGAAAAAGCTCAAGAAGAACTTAAACTTCATGCTCAATTGATAAAGCAAACAAAGGAAGAAACTGTACGCGAACGGCGCGAGATTCAGGAGTTTGTGATCTCACTTCGGAACCAGAATTCCGCCTCGCCGCGGCAGCCTTGACCGGTCAGCGAGTGGGCGTCGCGTCACTCATCAGACTTACGAACATCCGATAAAACTTTTCCTTGTCCAAGTCGACTTGGATCTCGACCGGTTGCACGGTTCGTGAGGGCCTATCCTTCTCCGACCAAGTCAGCGTATTGCCGTAGCCGGCTCCCTTGTCGAGATCGACGCTCATGTATCGTGTCTCCCGCTTCGTGATGATCGACGGATCGATCCACGCGGCCGCGGCCAGTTCGTCCCACATAATGTCGGCGCCAGGAAAGTTCTGAAAAAAGCGGGCGACGTAGCGCGCCAAGGGAGTTCCGGCCTTGTCGATCTCCTTAATCATCGCCGGCGTCAGGCTCGTCTTGACCGAGATGTCGGTGGGGGTGCAGACGATCTTCTTCCATGGGGCGCGCAACACCACGTGAACCGCTTCGGGATCGAACCAGAAATTGAATTCGTGGCGAGGGTTATTCTCGAACTCGGGGTTGTCGGTCTGGGGGCCAAGGCTTCCGCCCATGAAGACCAACTCCTGTGCTAACGCAGGAAATTGCGGATCAATCGAAATGGCCAACGCGAGGTTGGTCATGGGGCCGCCTTCGTAGATCGTAACTTCATGCGGATACTTGTGCACCATTCGAATCAGAAAATGGGCAGCGTCTTCGTCAGCAGGCTTAGTGGTGGGCTGACCCTCCGGGAGCGCGGGGACGACGAAGGGCTCGTGCCACCAGCGATCATCCCAGGCGCCAGCGTAGGCGACTTTGCCATAGCGCTCCTGCCACTGCTGGGCCTCCTCGCGGCGCCGGATGAGCGGAAAGGCCGCGCCCGGCACTACGGGGATGTCGGTGCGTCCAACGATCTCGAGCAGGCGCAACGTGTGAGCCACCTCTTCGTCGCGCCACTGGTCTCCGCTGACAACCGTGATCCCCAGAACCTCAACCTGCGGGGACTGGATCATTATGAGGAGCGTCTGCAGGTTGCTGCCTCCGGGACCGGAGCAGTCCTGATTGATGATGATCTTGCGGCGAGGCTGCGCGGAGGCAAAAGAGGCCGCTAGCAGAAGCGCCAGCAGTAGAAAGATCGGACAACGTCGGAAGTCATTTAAACCACGAAGGGCACTAAGTTTCACGAAGGAACTCCACGTTTCGGGCTACCCTTATCTCGCTTGAACAGCCTGGTCCCGACTGGACGGGCGAGGACGCCCGTCTCTCCATTACTTACGCACTGGGCGGGTCATCAAGTCGATGTAGATCTTGTAGAACTTCTCGGCATCGATGTCGAATTGGACGCTGGCCAGGCGCAGATACGGTGGAACCTGCGTTCTTGCGTTCCAGAAAATTGTCTTGCCGTAGCTGGCGCCGTGATCGACGTCGATATCCATGTAGAGCTGCTTCTGTCCGGTGATAATCGACGGATCGATGAGTGCGATGCCGGCGATCTCGTCCCACATGTAGCCGGGCAACGAATACTTCTCCAGGTAGTCGGTCACCGGAGTGCCGGCCTTCGTGATGGTGGCCTTCATCTCGGTCGTGTAGCGGGTCTTGACCGAGATATCGATGGGCGTGATAGTCACTTTCTTCCAGGGCGCGCGCAGGACGATGCGAGTCGCTTCCGCATCGAACCACCAGTTGAATTCGCGGCGGGCATCAATGGCTCCGGGATCGATGGCGCCCTTGTCGGCGTAGAGGCCTCCGCCCATCATGACGAACTCCTTGGCTAGCGTGGCAATCGACGGATCCAGCTTCAGCGCCAGCGCATAGTTTGTCAGCGGACCGCCCGCCCAGAGCACGACCTCTCCGGGATACTTGTGCACCATCTGCACGATAAACTCGGCGGCGGTGCCGGGCTGCGCGTGAATGTGCGGCTCGCCTTCCGACATGGGAGGCACAACGTCGGGCGCGTGGTAGGGTTCGTCGTAGATGGTGGAGCGCTTCGCTGCGAAGTGCTCGGTCCAGCATCCCTTGTATTCGAGCTTGCCGTAGACGGCTTCCCAGCGTTCGGTCTCTTCTTTGCTGTTAAGCAGCGGAAACTCCGCGCCCTGGATGACGGGCACGTCGGTGCGCCCGGCAATCTCCAGCATGCGGAGCGTGTGCTGTGTCTCTTCCTTCACCCACTGATCGCCGCTCACGGTGGTGATGCCGAGGACGTCAAACTTCTCCGACTGCAGGAAGACGAGGAGCGCCTGCTGGTCGCTGGTGCCGGGGCCGCGGGCGTCCTGGTCGACGATGACCTTAATTTTCTGGGCGGAGGCAGCGGTGGCGAGCAAGAACACAAGTAGCAACATCTGCGCGGTTCGGCGCATGAAACGGTTCAGCATGTCAGCATCCTTGACAGAGTATTGACTGGAAAATGAAGGGCAGACTGAGCTTGGTCTGGATTGACCCAGACGGCTCGGTCTGCCCGAACTAGAACGCACTGCCCAGAACGCCCTAGAACTCTAGCTTGAGGGCGAACTGAACCAGGCGCGGGTTGTTAACGGAACTGGTGATGGCCCCGAAGCCCGTGGAGTTCAAGTCCGCCGCAGGCATTCCAAGCTGGTTGTGGTTGAACAGATTGAACATTTCAGCCCGGAACTCTAGACGCATGCTTTCTCGAAGGGCAAAATTCTTGATCGCCGAGAAATCCGTGTTCACATAACCCGGACCATACAGGGGTGACCGGTTCGCGGTTCCAAGCTCACCTGACGGTGGGTTGTCAAATGCGCATGGGTTAAACCATGCGCCAGTCCCTCCCACTCGATCAGGTGCCAAACCGCCTGCGGAAACCAGGATCTGGCACTTTGGATCACTGTTCGTCGCGACTATTCCGGCTTTGTGGGGATCGCTTATTTCGACAGGCCGATTGTAGTTGTTTCCGTTGTTTGTCAGATTGACGCCGGACGCGTTATTGCTCGCGATCGTGAAGATCGGGAAACCAGTGGTTGCCTTTTCAATAACAGTAATCTGCCAATTTCCAAAGGCAGTGTTTGCAGGTCCACTCCAGCCGCCGCCAAATCGCTTGCCTTTGCCGAAGGGCAGGTCGTAGATGACGCTGGCAGTGAACTGTTGATTGAGGTTGATCTGAGACAGCGCCCAATCGGCATGCTTGGTTCCGGTCAGAGGATAGTACGTCACACCCGCGCCACTACCGAGACCGTCGTTAAACCCACTGTCAAAGGAACGCGCATAGGTGTACCCCATCAAACCGTAGAGGCCGTGTCGCATGCTCTTGGTCTCGGCTTTGAACTGGAGTGAGTCGTAGTGTGCCAACCCCGTGCTGATACTGCCCGCAACCACGGTGAAGGGTCCGGCCGGCGGCGTGACGATCCCGCAGCCCAGCGTATACCCAGGTACGACGCCGCACGCGGTCGGTTGCGCAACGTTCAAATTCATACCGTCGACCAGGATGTGATGAGCACGAGATCCTGCATACCCAGCGGTCACTACAACATTCCCAGGCATCTGACGCTCAATGTTCAGGTTAAACTGCTGCACCTGGCCTTGTTTGAAGTCAAGATTTTGTCCCTGAAAAGTACCTTGGAAGTGAGCTGGATCGGGCGGCGTCGTGAAAATCTGAAAGCCCTGCGACATGGTTAGACCGTTAACATTATCCTGACCAAAGCTCTGGCCGCAGAACGACACTCCTCCAGAAGGAGTGAAATACGAGGGGCATCCGGACGCAGTGAAGCCAAAGAAGTCAGATTCCGCGAAGAATGGAGGGTTTTCCCAGAGACCCTGAGCCCCCTGGTTCCAGGAAGAGTCGTGGAAAATCGCATACCCGGCGCGCACAGCTGTGGTCTGCGAGCCGAATGGCTTCCAGGCGAGTCCGATGCGGGGTTCTACAGCGGTTTTATCGAACTGAATTCCAACCCGTCCGTCAGAATTGACTCCCGGAACCAAAACCGTGAGGCTGCCCATGTCAAAATTGGCCTGACGATTGTGGGCTTCGGTAATCGGTGTTACAAGCGCCCAAGCCACGCCAATGTTCAGGGTAAGGTTATTGGTAACTCGCCAATCGTCCTGAATGTAGGGTCTAAACAGCTTCCAGCGACGGCCCGTGGTAGCGCCCTTGAACGTCTGATCATGGATCGCCAAACTGGTCGCCCCTAAAGCAAAATCGGCCATATTATAGCCACCTGTAAAATCGGTATTGGCAGTCCACAAGTTCGTAAAGACGAAGAAACCATCCTGAAACGCATTGGTCTCAACGTTCATCTGATTGGCGCGGAAGCCGCCACCAATGCGGATGTTGTGGTGCCCTCGAATCATGTCGAACGAGTCGGCTATCGAAAATACGTTCGTGCCGCCCTGGAATGGTGCGAAGCCTCGATCGCCAAGCGCCCAGAACCCGCCGCCGACGAGTGTCGAAGTCATTCCGCAACTGACGCAATCCTTGGTCGATTGCGAAATGCCGCCCGAATCGCCACAAAAACTGTTGATATCCGCACCCGCGATACCTAGCTTCGCCGCTGCACAACTCCGGTCACCCTGTGACTTGATGTGGTTAAAGATGCGATTAAATCCGGCCGTAAACTGGTTGATGTTGCGATCGTTGAAGATATGCGTTTCTGATATCGCTACGTTTCGCCCGTGATTGGCGATGAGCTGGTTACTGGCAAATCCATTGGCTTCCGCGAACCCCGGTGACCCTCCCGGAACGTACGAATCCGCCTGATCGTAGCTAAAGCGGGCAAACACAGAATCCTTGCCCGAGAAATTGTGGTCCAATCGAACGTCAAACTCGCCTTCGTTCAGTTTTCTTACCGGCACGCTTGAGTAGTTGACGTTTGGGTTGCCGGTGACGTTGGGGAGAGGGTAGAAGGCGGTCGAGGCGAAAATTTGCTTAGTGACTGGGCTCATCAAGTCCTGCGGGATAACATTGCAGGCACCGAATGCAGTCGCGTCCTGCGTCCCGTCGGCATTTACAGGAGCTGCGACGCCCGCCGAAGTGCAATAGAAAGGTTGGCGGGGGCTGCCGTCGACGTTTGTGCTGTACGGGTTATAGATCTGGTCCAGGGGGAAAGTTCCGGAAGGATCAAGGGTGAAGTCTCCCCCCCGCATTGCGACCGAAGGCACAAGCCCTGAGTTTGGAATGCCGCGCCGCTGTCTCTTCGCCTGATAGTCAACAAAAAAGAAGGTCTTGTCCTTCTGGAGTGCTCCGCCGAGCGATCCTCCAAATTGATTCAGATTGAACTTCTCCTTGGAAATAGCAAAATAACTCTTGGCGTCGAGTGACGTGTTGCGGAAGAATTCGAATAGCGATCCGTGGAACTGATTGGATCCGGACTTCGAGGTTACCAGCACGGTCGGACCCGCGCGGGTTCCGTACTCGGCAGAGTAGTTATAGGTAAGCACCTTAAATTCCTGAATGGCATCAACCGACGGGACCACTGCGATGCCGCCAGCAGTCAGTTCGTTATTGTCCACACCGTCGTACAGCCAATCCGTGCTGCTGGCACGCGATCCACCGACCGACAGCGAGAATGATCCGCGCGTGGAAACCTCGCTGCTGGGGCCCCCGTTGAAGAAACTATTCGGGTTCGTCTCCTGAGTCACGCCCGGCGTCAGGGTGGCCAGTTGCACGAAGTTGCGTCCGTTCAAGGGGAGGTCGGACACTTGTTGTTCAGTGATCACTTGACCGAGAGTGGGGTTCGTGGTCTCCACCGCCACTTGGGTGGCGCTGACTTCCACGGTCTGGCTGACCGAGGCAGGGTTCAGCGTGAAATTGATCTCGCGCTGTTCGGCGACTTGCAGACGGATGTCTTTCTGCTCGGTGATCTGGAACCCCTGGGACTCCACTCGTATGGTGTAAATCGACACAGCGAGGAACGGCGCCTGGTAGTGACCCGATTCGTCGGTCTTCACTTCACGGGTGACACCGGTTTCCTGCGAGATGATCTTCACCGTCGCTCCCGAGATAACCGATCCGGTTTTATCAGCAACGGTTCCCGAGAAACTGCTGTTGGCTTGGCCAAACAGAAGTGAAGTGAGAGACAACACGGAACCGATAACCGCTACGAGCAGCGCATTTCTTTTCAGCATCAGTTTTCACCTTGGCTGCCACTCCTCCTTGATAAAGGAGCAGCGATTCGGGATATGCTCCACGCGGCTGGGAGTGGGGGCGTCCCTTTTTCAACGATGGGTCATATAAATAGATTAGAAAAGAGAAGTCAAGAGTTTTTGTACCGGCTTCACGAGTCGTCTCCAACGGCTCGGAAAGATTCATTTTTCCATAACGCCTATGCTTTCGTGGATTTTGCGGCGTCTTCGTCCGAAACATGCATGATCGCGGGGCAATCAACGGCGAATCGTGCCACGGCCAAATCGCGTTTAGATCCGCCGCCTTCCAATTTCAGGAGAATCCATTTGCGATGTTGGTCGAGAACTTTTCGAGGACGAGTATGACTCTCGTTCACCCAATTGCCTTAGCCATTGGCCTTCGCCACCAGCAAGATTCCCAGACAGTAGAAGACGAACATCAGGGCAAGGTAGAGCTTGGCTTTGCCGGGCGCGCCGGCAAATTCCTTCCAGGCCAGAACGCCCCAGAGTGCGGCGACCATGGGCGCGGATTGTCCGATGGCGTAGGAGATGGCTACGCCGGTGAAACTGGCGGCGACGAGGTTGAAGACCATGCCGGTGCCCCAGACAAATCCGCCCAGCAATCCGAGTGCATGGCCCGACATCGGTCCGCTGAAATAGCCTGCGAAGCTCACGGGCTCACCGACCAGCGGTCGCTTCATGAAATAGATGTTCCAGATCAGACAGGAAAGCAGCGCGCCCAGCGTGAGGAAGACTGCAATGCTGTAAGGACCAAGTGTGTTGCCGTGGGTCATCGCTCGCGTGACGAATGGAGCCCACAGTCCCATGAGTACGCCCGAGACCACGCAGACGATGATGCTCTTTTTTGACACTGCGCGGCCGGCGATTGCCAGGCTGCCATAGGCTTTTCCGTCCAGGACCACTGCGACCAGCGCGCAAACCACGCCCGCGGCCAGCAGGGCTGCATTTCCCCTCGCCTGCTGAACGTAGCTCAGAATTACACCGACAACCAGTGCGATTCCGATCGCAACCGGAAATGCGATGGCCAGGCCGGCCATATCAATCGCCGCCACCAATAGCAGGTTCGCGAGGTTGAAGATGACTCCCGCGAACATGGTCACAGTAATGTTGTTGGAGTCGGCGGAACGGACGTTGTTCAAGAAACTGGAAGCGTCATTGCCCGTGCTTCCCATGGTGAAGGCGAGAATCAGCGACACTAGGAAAATGCCGACCGCATAGTCCCAGTAGAAGAGTTCGAAGCGGTAGTTCTTTACGCCCTTGTAGGTGTTAGCCCAGGAGCCCCAGCAGATGGCGCTCGTGATCATCATGAACAGTGCAATACCCAGCGTGTGGGGTGTGTACATTGCTTCTCCTTGGAAATGCGCGGCCCCTGAAGGGACGTTTGATCTCGAAGCCCTATTCGGTATCGCTGAAGCGATACCCTGATACGAAACCGAAACTACTTGCCGCGAATTCTGGAAACGAACAGCTGCAGGAAACGGTCAGCCTCGACGTCGGTGCAAACCTTGGCGTTGGGCTCGACCTTGTCGGCTCCTTCGATGACATATCGGTCGCCGCGGAGCACGTTACGCTCAACATAGCCGCGACGGTTGGCTACCGTCTCGCCGCGTGTGAAGTCGCCTCGGGTTTCGACATCCACATGCATCGCTGGAGCTTTCACCAGTGCGTTGTCTATCGCTACCCCGACTGCGAGCGGATCATACATGGGCGTGCCGCTTTCTCCGAATTGCGCGGAAAGATCGATCAGGTAGTGCGCCACCTGGTAAATGAAATCATTCACCGGCCCGTGGGTCTTTCCGAGTTGCTCGAGATACTTCGCCGAAAATAAAGTCTTGTCGCCGACATCGAGGCCTACCATGGTCAGCGGCCATCCGGCCTGGAAAACGATCTGCGCGGCCTCAGGATCGTTATAAATGTTGGCTTCGGCAGCGGCGTTCACGTTGCCGCCGCTGATCGAGCCGCCCATGAGGATGACTTCCTTCACCAGCGGAACGATGGACGGGTCCTTCTCCACGGCGAGAGCGATGTTGGTGAGCGGGCCGACCGGGACCAGCGTGATTTCGTGCGGCGCGGCGTGCACCAGCTCAATGATGAGGTCGGGGCCATAGCGGGCATCGACTTTGCATTTACTGGGCGGCAACTCGATATTCGCCAGGCCATTCTTGCCGTGCCAGAACTCTGCCGTGATCAGTTTCTGGAAGAGCGGATGTTGGGCTCCAGCGGCGATGGGAATATCGCAGCGGTTGGCCAGCGACATCATGCGCAGCGCATTCTCCAGCCCCTGCTTGGCGGTGACGTTGCCTGGAACCACGGTGACGGCGCGAACATCTAATTCTGGCGAGTTCAGCGCCAGCATCAGGGCCATGGCATCGTCAGTGCCGGGATCGGTATCGAAGATGATTTTCCTGGTGGCGCTGGACGCAGGAATTGCCAGCGCTAGCAAGAAAAATACGGAAACAATTACGCAGATAAAAGATTTCGAGTGAGTTCCGCAACGAGGGCCCAGGGTAATCAGAACTGACCTCCAGCAAGCAAATTGGATGATGTGGTAATCGCGCGTAGCGTAGTCGCGCAAAGTCCCTAGTGTCAAGATGAAACGGGAATTCATCTTTCGGCGCGTGTGCCGTACAATCGAACGGCGAAGGACTGGCTGCGAAATATTCGGATATTGCGATCCAGCCCGCGATCCCGTAGAGACGCGGCTTGCAGCGTCTCCCGCCACAGAGTGAGACGGGGCAAGCCCCGTCTCTACAGATGAGGCAATTCGAAACCTGCATTTGTAGTGGAGCGTTTATGCCGGTCGAACACGACAATTCTCGGAGCATCGCGCCCCACGCTCCGCACGTGGGCGGCGCGATTGCGACTCTCTCCGAACGGCCTCTGCTGGCGAATACCGGCATTCCTCTCAATCTGGATTGGGTTCGGGAAGTGCGGGTCAACACCAGCGCGGTGGAGCGCCGCACCCAATCGCATACCGCGCGACGCACGGTCAAAAAGGAATGGCAGGCGGCATGGCTTCTGCGGGCGATTACCTGCATGGACCTGACGACGCTTTCCGGCGATGATACCAACGAACGCGTGCGCCGCTTGTGTGCGAAGGGCCGTCACCCCATCCAGCCGGAACTGGAACAGAAGCTTGGGATCGAGGATCTGCAAATCAAGGTAGCTGCGATCTGCGTGTATCACACGTTTGTCGAAACTGCGGTGCACGCGCTCGATGGCAGCGGAGTGCATGTCGCCGCCGTGTCCACAGGATTCCCCGCCGGTCTGTCGCCGCTGGCCGAACGTGTAGCGGAGATTCGGCGATCGGTGGAGGCTGGCGCGCATGAGATCGACGTCGTCATTACCCGGGCACATGTTTTCGGTGGCCGCTGGCAGGCGCTCTACGACGAGGTGGCAGCCTTCAAGCAGGCCTGTGGATCGGCGCACATGAAGGTGATCCTAGGAACCGGGGACCTGCTGACGCTGCGCAACGTAGGGCGTGCGAGCATGGTTGCTATGATGGCGGGCGCTGACTTCATCAAGACTTCAACGGGTAAGGAGCCGACGAATGCGACCTTACCGGTCGGCCTGGTGATGACTCGCGCCATCCGCGAATACGCACAGCAAACGGGGATGGCGGTGGGTTTCAAGCCGGCGGGCGGCATCCGCACGGCGAAGCAGTCGATCGACTGGCTGGCGATGATCAAAGAGGAGCTGGGCCCGTCGTGGCTGCGGGCGGAAATGTTCCGCTTCGGCGCTAGCGGCTTGCTGGGCGACATCGAGCGGCAACTGGAGCATCATGCGACCGGGCGCTATTCCGCCGAGTATCGGCATCCGATGGCGTGAGTCCGAACGGACATTCCGAGCAGATCGACAACCAGCAATCGCCACTGGAGAACTGTCGGCAAAGGACTTCGCGATAGGAGAAATGCAATGGCTCGATTGGTGGTGATCTACAAGATTCCGAAGGATGCAGCCGCTTTTGACAAACATTACTTCGGCACGCACGTTCCACTCGCGAAGAAAATCCCCGGTCTTAGGAAGTACGAGGTCAGCCATGGTCCTGTTGCGACACCGGCCGGGCCGTCCGGCTTTCATCTGGTCGCGACGTTGCACTTCGACGATATGACGGCAATCCAAAAGGCCTTCGCGAGCGCGGAGGGGCAAGCCACAGCAGCGGACGTGCAAACCTTCACAACCGATCCTCCGTACATACTTTTGTTCGACAGTCGCGAGGTTTGACCCGACACGTGGCTCGCACAAACTTAGGACTATCGGGTTTCTCAACAGAATCTAAAAGAAGGAATCGAGCGAACGCCAAATGAGCATTGCCGAAAAGTTCGTGAGCATGGAATACGGCCCCGCTCCAGAAGACTCCAAAAAAGCAGTGGCCTGGCTGGGGCGTTATGGCCACCGTTTCCACCACTTCATTGGCGGCGAATGGCAGGCGCCCGCGGCGGGAGAGTACTTCGACACTCTCGATCCTTCGAACGGGGAAAAGCTCGCGTCGGTTGCACAAGGGTCGGCAGCAGACATTGACGCCGCGATCAAAGCAGCGCGGGCCGCGTCTTCCGGATGGCGAGCGCTGACCCCGCATGCCCGTGCGCGCTACCTGTACGCCATTGCGCGGCTGGTGCAGAAGCATTCCCGGTTGCTGGCGGTTCTGGAGACAATGGACAACGGCAAGCCCATCCGTGAGAGTCGCGACATTGATATTCCACTGGTCGCGCGACATTTCTATCACCATGCCGGGTGGGCGCAACTCCTGGAGCAGGAATTTCCCGAGTATGTTCCCTGTGGAGTTGTTGGCCAAATCATCCCATGGAATTTCCCGCTGCTGATGCTGGCGTGGAAGATTGCGCCGGCTTTGGCGACAGGCAACACCGTCATTTTGAAACCGGCGGAATTCACGCCACTGACAGCGCTGATGTTCGCCGAAATCTGCCAGGAAACTGGCTTGCCCGCTGGTGTCGTGAACATCGTCACCGGAGACGGCTTAACCGGCGAGGCGCTCGTCAAGCACCCGGCCGTGGACAAGATCGCGTTCACAGGATCGACCGAGGTCGGACGCGCGATTCGTGCCGCCACGGCGACGAGCCACAAGCGCCTTTCGCTGGAACTCGGCGGAAAGTCTCCGTTCATCGTCTTCGAAGACGCGGACCTCGATAGCACGGTGGAAGGCCTGGTCGACGGAATCTGGTTCAACCAGGGACAGGTGTGTTGCGCGGGCTCGCGGCTGCTGATGCAGGAAAGCATCGCCGAAGCGTTGATCGTCAAGATTCAGGATCGCATGAGCACCCTGCGCATCGGAGCGCCGCTCGACAAAGCCATCGACATTGGCGCCATCGTGGCCAAGGTGCAACTCGACCGCATCCGCAAATTGGTGGACCAGGGTGTGGCGGACGGTGCTACGTGCTGGCAACCGCAAGTTACGCTGCCTGTCCGCGGGTTCTACTATCCGCCCACGCTTCTTAGCAACGTGCATCCGACGTCGATTGTGGCGCAGCAGGAAATCTTTGGGCCGGTGCTGGCGGCGATGACGTTCCGCACGCCCGCGGAAGCCGTGGAACTGGCGAACAATACGATTTATGGTTTGGCGGCTTGCGTCTGGAGCGAGAGCATCAACGTTGCCTTGCATGTGGCCGCGCAACTGAAAGCCGGAGTGGTCTGGGTGAACTGCACCAACCTGTTCGACGCTTCCTGCGGCTTTGGCGGCTATCGCGAGAGTGGGTACGGACGCGAGGGCGGACGCGAAGGCCTGCTCGAATATATGGAGCCAGCTTGGTTCAAGGGTGCTTCGGCGCTTCCGGCGCAAAAGGCGATCGCACCGCCCGAAACGGAAGCAGACTTCGACGCTACGACGGATGTTCCTGCGATCGATCGAACGGTCAAGCTCTACATCGGTGGCAAGCAGGCGCGCCCGGACTCCGGTTACAGCATGGAAGCACACGCGGCTGATGGACGGTTGCTGGGTGAAGCTCCGCTCGGCAATCGTAAGGACATCCGCAACGCAGTCGAGGCTGCGCGGAAAGCAACATCATGGGCCAAGGCTACGGCGCACAATCGAGCTCAAGTACTTTACTACTGTGCGGAGAATCTTTCCCAGCGGCGCGACGAAATTGCGCATCGCCTCGCTGCCGTGGTCGGCGAAAAGCAGGCGGCCACGGAAGTGGACCTCGGCATCGAGCGCATTTTCTCGTATGCAGCTTGGGCTGATAAGTTTGACGGCGCGGTACACAATCCTCCGTTCCGGAATGTGGCGATCGCGATGAACGAGGCGATTGGGACCATTGGCGTTATCTGTCCGCGAGAGGCGCCGCTGCTCGGTTTTCTTTCGCTTGTCATGCCCGCTCTTGCCGTGGGAAATACGGTGATCGCTGTTCCTTCGGAGGCCTATCCGCTTATTACCGGCGACTTCTACCAGCTTTTCGACACCAGCGATTTGCCTGGCGGCGCGCTCAATATTGTGACCGGGTATGCCTCGCAACTTCTGAAGACCCTCGCCGAACACGACGATGTTGATGCCATCTGGTGCTTTGGCGATGAAGCCAGCGCTGCGGCGGCCAAGGCGATGTCGGTGGGCAATCTGAAGCAGGTCTTCACGAACGAAGGACGCGCCATCGACTGGTTCAACCCAAAACTGGCCGAGGGGCGCTGGTTTCTTGAGCACGCCACACAGGTCAAAAACATCTGGGTTCCATACGGCGAATAGAGAGCGACAGATGGTCCGGGTGTAGAGACGGGGCTTGCCCCGTCTCACTTCGCGGCAGGAGACGCGGCAAGCCGCGTCTCTACAGACAAATCAGAACAGCCCCTTCATGAAAGCGACTCTCACACCACGGGTAAAGATCTGCTGCATCGGCAGTATTGACGAAGCGGCTCTGGCCATCGAGTGTGGAGCGTCCGCGCTGGGCCTGGTTTCACACATGCCGAGCGGGCCGGGTGTCATCGGCGACGAACAGATCTCGGAGATTGCCGCGACCGTGCCGCCCCCCATCGGGACATTCCTGCTGACTTCGCGACAGAGTGTTGCGGAGATCATCAAGCAACATCATTTCTGCCGGACGAACACGATCCAGATTTGTGATCATCTCACTCATGGCACACATCGCGACTTGAAGAATGCCTTGCCTGGGATTTCTGTCGTGCAGGTTGTCCACGTGACCGGCCCGGAATCCATCGAGGAAGCCGCGCAGGTCGCGCCGCACGTAGATGCCATCCTGCTCGACTCCGGCAACCAGAAACTTGCAGTTAAGGAATTGGGCGGTACGGGCAGGACTCACGATTGGAGTGTCAGCCGTGCGATCCGGGAACGTATCGACATTCCACTGTTTCTGGCTGGTGGACTGACGCCGGAGAACGTAGTCCAGGCAATTGAAGACGTCGGCCCGTTCGGGCTCGATCTGTGTTCCGGCGTGCGAACCGACGGTAAACTGGATGCGACCAAGCTGAAGC
This sequence comes from Terriglobia bacterium, assembly GCA_020073525.1. Lineage (GTDB taxonomy): Bacteria > Acidobacteriota > Terriglobia > Terriglobales > Acidobacteriaceae > Acidiflorens. The sequence goes on along the minus strand of JAIQFA010000006.1, from coordinate 50,552 downwards.
GGTTCTTCGCAGCGGTACAAAGCGTCCATGCGAACTAATAGCGTGACCAATAGGCACTGCGCGTTGCCGCCCGCCGCAAAGCAGATTGCGGAACCTTGTACTAAACTTAATCTTGCGGCATAAACCTAGGGTAGCGCGTTGACTTTTGCGAGACCTACAGGCAAACTCTCAATTCGCCCGTCCAACGCAATCGGGCAGTACCATGGGCCCAGCGTCAACGTCGCAAGCGAGGCGAAAGGCCGACTCAGGAACCGTTCGCTCTATGTCCGCAGACCGCGTCTCCTATACGCTCGATTCGACGTTGGAGACGGTGAACAATGCCGAAGAAACGGCTGGCCGCATGGCGGCGGAAGCTGGCTTCGACGACGAGGAGATCATGAAGATCTCCATGGCGGTGCGAGAAGCCGCCGTGAACGCAGTTTTGCACGGCAATGCCTATGACCCGAGCAAGAAGGTAACGCTCGCGTTTGAACGAACTGCCCGCGACCTGGTCATCGTGATTCGCGATCAGGGCAAAGGGCTTGACGCCAGCAAGATTCCGGATCCGTTGGCGCCCGACAACCTGATGAAGACCTCAGGGCGAGGCATTTTCCTGATACGCTCGTTTATGGATGTGGTGGAGATCCACCCCTCCAAAACCGGTACCGAACTTAAAATGATTAAGCATGTCCGCGGCAATGCGGACTCCAAGGAGGCTCCTCAGTGACAATGAAGTCCAGTACTCGTCAGGTGGATGGCGTCACGATTGTCGATCTCAGCGGCCGGATCACCCTCGGCGAAGGCAGCGTAGTGCTGCGCGAAACCGTGCGCGACCTGCTTTCCAAGGGGCAGAAGAAGATCCTGCTGAACCTCGGCGACGTGAACTATATCGACAGCTCCGGGATCGGCGAGCTGGTCAGCGCCTTCACCACTTCCAAGAACCAGGGCGGCGATCTCAAACTGCTCAACCTCACCAAGAAAGTACACGACCTCCTGCAGATCACGAAGCTCTACACCGTCTTCGATGTGAAGGACGACGAAGCAGCGGCCGTAAAATCTTTCACCAAGTAGTGGGCGCGCGGTAATAGTCGCCGAGAGAACTGTGGCAGGCCGGGGCTCGGCCCCGGCGATCCACCTCATCACGCCAAAACCGGGCGCGCTGGGGACCTCGGCTGCAAGTTCCCTTTCGGGAATGCCCCCGTAAATTTTCGTCTCGCCGAGCGTAGGATCTTTCCTCCACGCCTACAATAAACACTGAGGATGCACTTCCCTGTGCACCGGCTTTATGCGTTTTCCTGGCTTCACTTTTCTGCTGTTGATCCTGCATGCGATGAGTGGAGTTTGCGTCGCGGGCAATCCTTCCAAACATGACTGCGTTCCCTTCGCCGACGCGGGCAAACATGTTGGTAGAACTGGCTGCGTTAGTGGAACCGTGCTCCAGGTAGAAGATGGCAGCAATGGAGTCACGTTCCTCAATTTCTGCAAGGATGTCCAGGCGTGTCCCTTCACCGTGGTCGTGTTCCCGCGCGACCTCAAAAAGGTGGGTGATATTCGCGAGCTCGAAGGGCGGCAGATCGAAATCACGGGGACGATCCAGGACTACGAGGGGCGTGCGCAGATCGTTTTGCGCCACACTGGACAGCTAGGCGAAAGCGCTTTCGTGGTGGTGCCTAGGGTGCCGACAGACTACGACGTCGAACTACGCGGTCACTCCAGCGCCGGGAGATACAGCCATCCCAAAGCCAAGAAGACGCACAGAAACAAGGGCTCGGCGACTTCGATCGAAGATCCGGAAGAGCCACAATAACCATAACGGCTGCTTCAAGCGCGATGGCTTCAAGCAGCCGTGTGATCACCGGTTCAACACTTAGAAGCGAAGCACGATACCGGTTGAAATTCTTACGTTGTGGCTTTCGCTGACCCCCGAGAAACGATAGTAAACCCAATCCAACTGACCGCGAAGCGCTAACAGCTTGCTCATTTTAATGTCCGCGCCTCCACCGTACATCATGGTGAAGCCGTTGTCCGAGCCCGAGCCTAGGCCGGACACCGACGCACTCGCATGAGCTCCTCCGAACAGAGCGTGGACGAACGGGTTCACCGTCCCTCCGTGGTTCAAGGAAACCACCGGGCCACCGGTATAACTGTAGACCTTCAGGTCAACACCGCTGATCGTTTTATAGGCGCCGCTGAAGTCCCCGGTCACGCCCAACCAGTGGTTGAAGTTGCCTGTCAAGGACGCATTCCAGCCATTGGCATTGATCGTTGGGTCGCTACCACCAAGGTGCGTGTATTGATAACCGGCGAATATCTCCGCTTTGGGATAGTCCTGCGCCATCAGCGGAAACGAGAGAAGACCCACAACTACAATTAAGGTGAGGAATGTTTTCATGCTTTCTCCTTTACGAAATTGAACGACACTATCCGCTTTATTTTGCGGGGGAAAGTTTTCTATACATTCACAGTGCGACAGTCACGGATAGATTAGACGCAGTCTGCTGCGCACCCTATAGTAGATTCCTGCTTCAAAGGGAATGCAATAGGTGGGAACCTAGTTATAACGTTGACATTCCAGAAAGGTAATGTCTAAGACAAGTGTTATGCGTCACGCTTACTTGTGACTTATCTCACACCATACCCTTGCGCAGCTCATCTAACGGGTACTTTGTTCCTCGCCAGACGATGCCATCGTTCGAGAGAGTGTGAGCCATGGAGCGCAGGAGCGTGTACATAAACAGGCTGGTGCTGACGGGATGGAGAAAGAAATAATAGGGTGGAACCGCCGAGCGCCTCGACATTCCGTAGTAAATCAAAAATAGAGACACCAGAGCAATGGCGTATGGAACCCGCGCCCACCCATGCGCCAGCCAGACGCCAAGAAACGGTCCCAGATTCAGGAAGCCGAGACCCAGAATAGAGACAACCGTGCGCGGCCACTGAAAGGAAAGCACGGCAAAGAAGTTCTTGGTGAGATTGTTGACAATGCCGAAAGCTCCCTTTGCCCAGTGGAGGGAAATCAGGTCCTCGCCAAAGACATTGCGCTGGGCGAAGCCTGCGTTCTTCACGACCTTGCCCAGTTTCATGTCATCGAGCACTTCCATACGCAACGCGCGGTAGGTGCCGACCGCGTCATAGACCGACCGGCGCACCATGTTGAAGGCGCCCACTCCCATGTGGTCTCGCGCCTCCGGATCGGCAACTTTCCAGGGGCGATGGCCGAAAACAAAAAGCGCCTGAAAGAAAGCGATCATCATCTTCTCGCCGGGCCGCTTCATGATCATGCGCGGAAAAAGGACAACGTGGTCGGCGCGCTCCGCTTCGGCATAGGCAATGGCGCGCCGCAAAGCATCGGGCTTGAACAGCACGTCGGCATCGGTGAAGAGCAGCCAGTCCCCTGACGCCTGCTGGCCAGCCGTCCACATGGCATGCGTCTTGCCCAGCCAGCCCGACGGCAGTTCGGAAATGTGGATCACCTTCAACAATCCATGAGCTTGAGGGCTCGCCGCCACTTCGTCCATCTTCAGACCGGTATCGTCGGTCGAGCGGTCGTTGACGGCGATAATTTCATAGTTGGAATAATCGAGCGCGAGCAACTGCAGCAGGGTGTCGCGAATACTCTCTTCTTCGTTGCGCGCCGGAACAATAATGATGACTCGGGGCTCGCCACCCGGGGATGAGGGCCGGCGGTCCCATTCGGGCCGCGCGATATCGGCGATCTGCGGCATGCCGAACGCCGCTTCCACGATGCGCGAAAACCAGGCCAGTCCGAGGATGCTGCCTGCAATCCAATGAAATATCTGCCAATGCATTCTGCTTAGGAAGATGCTCCCGAGGGTAAGGGCGATGCTGCCAATGGTTCACCGACCCGCAGTGGCGGCGCAAATCGCATCCCGTAGAACAGTATGGCAGAAGAAATACCCATGGCGATGACGGGCAGAATAAATGCGGCCTGCAGCGAACGCCGATCGGCAACCCATCCCATCATGGTAGGGGACGGAACGTCGCCGAGAATGTGAATAATGAAAATGTTCACGGCGATGGCGGTGGCGCGAATGTGGGCGCCCACAGAATTAATCAACGCTGCATTCAGCGGTGAAGTATTCAGAAGCAGGAAGAAAGCTGCCACGGCGATAGCCGGCACCATCGCGCGCCCCTTCACAAAGAGGGCAACGATCATCACCGGAACCCCGAGGGCCATGCTGGCGGCCGAAACCAGGTAATAGGAACTTTTCATCCGGCGCAACAGGTAGTCGCCCAGCCATCCTCCGGCCAGCGCGGCGAGGATGCCATCGATCACGATGATGATGCCGAAAATAAAGTTGGCTTGCGCCAGAGAGTAGTGGCGCTCGCTGTAGAGGAACTGCGGCATCCACACCTGAATCCCCCCGAGCGAAAACGTCATCATTGCCATGCCCAGGGTCGCCGTCAAAAATGCCGGATTGCGCAAAACACCGGCATAGACTCTTTTCACATCGAAGTACACCGTCATGTAGAACCTTTTCAGGCGATTACCCGACAAAACTGTCGTCGGGGAATCCTCGGGCGACTCCTTAAGCGAATCAAATTGCCCGCGCTCCGGCTCCTTCAGGAAGAGCACTGCAATCGCCAGCAGGAATCCCGGAACCGCCGCAATGTAGAACGGGAAGCGCCATCCGTAGTGCGGAGCCAGATTACCCCCGAGCAGGTAGCCCGCCGCCGATCCGACGGGAATCGCCAGATAAAACACGCCTAGGATGCGTCCGCGCACTTGCTCCGCGAATAAATCCGCCACAAAGGTTGGTGCGATCGTCACGAAGGTCGCTTCACCGATGCCAACCAGCGTGTGGCGAACCAGCAGTTCCGTGTAGGTGTGGGTAAATGCCGTGAGCAGCGTAAGGCCGCTCCAGAAGGTTGCGCCCAGAACGATAATCAGCTTGCGCGAGTAGCGATCCGCCAGCGGCCCCACAAAAGGAGCGGCAATCATGTAAAAGCCCAAGAACGCGCTTGTCAGATATCCGATCTGAACCTTGCTCAGATGGAATTCGTCCTGCACCAGAGGCTGCACCGCGAACAGCACATTGCGGTCCGCATAGTTGAGCAGATTGAGCGCGGTCAGGACGAGCAGCGCGGTGCGGGCGGGGAGCTTTTGATTGGGCACGAGTTGGTAGTCTGCCGGTTTCGGTCGGTGGTTACTAGTTTAATTTTGGCGGCGTTATCTGGTTGATCACTCTGCCGTTTGCATCCAGGAACGAAATGCTCGGCGTGCCATCAAGGGCAACTTCGATGGCAATGCGTTTTTTGCCAGAGGCGTCCATCAACGTGACCGCAGCAGAGCCGCTCTCGTCACGTCCCACCCACACGCGGCGGTGGGAGGCACCTGCGGCAGGACTATCAGTGACAATTAATCCGGCAAAGCGATCTTCGTTGTCGTCCACGCCCGCCAGTTGCACGATCTGATTGGCTTCGTATTTGTCGAAGGATAGGCTTCCACCGGAATCGACGACTTCTCCCTTCGCATTGCGGTGCCCCCCGAAAATCAAGCCCCCGTTCTCCGAACCCTCATCGTTGTAAAACAGCATTCCAGCTTGCGAACGATCAGACGATCGCTCTCGCTCATTGCCGTGGACGATTACACCGGGAAGCTGCGCATGATCCGAAATCACCATTCGCAAAGTTCCATCCGGTTCGACGACGTTGATGCGGCGAACGGTGATCTCGTCGAACTTCGTCTCCTTAGGCGTGGCAGCCCCCGTCAAGAGCACGACTCCGAAAATAGTGCTCAGAGAAACAGAATAGATAAGCAAGAATTTTTGACTGACAGCGTTCATAGTCATCTCCAAATCACTTCCGATTCTTTTTCCCGCGCGGCCACGTCGCGATGACGACGGTCGAAATTCCTCCGCGCGGACGAAACTCGCCTTTCACCTCGGCCCACACCGGCTTCGCCCAGCGGACAACGTCCTCCAACACCTGATTCACCACGTTCTCCTGGAAGATGCCGAGGTTGCGATACGCCTGGAGATATTCCTTCAACGACTTCAATTCCAGGCACAGGCGATCGGGCTGGTAGCGGATCACAAGGTGCCCGAAGTCCGGCAAGCCCGTCTTTGGGCAGACGGATGTGAATTCGGGATCGTCCACCACAATCTCGTATCCGGGAAACTGGTTTGGCCAGGTTTCTATTTCCGGGAAGGCGTGGTCGAGCCCGGCAGCGGCGTGCTCGGGAGTGTAGCGGGGCGAAGTGGAACGGGGCGATTTCGGCATCTGATTATTGTACCTAGAGCGGATTCGCAATCGGCTATGTGATTCCGGAAGAATTCCGCATTTCAGATGGCGCAAACGGCCGGTGCGATGCATCTAAACAGGTAAGTCCCAAGCGTGCATTTGGCTGCTCTCCGCGCCGCGTGGATGATACATTAAAACTTACGCCTTTCCCTCTATGCCATTGAATGGAAACAGTTCGGGACGCCGGCCGCGGCGCTGGTGGATAACGGCGCTCGCCATCCTGGGCGGCGTTGGCATCGTGGCCGCTTTTGTTTCCCGCCGCGATGACCCGGTGCCGGTGCGAACGGCCATTGTCGAGCGGAGCACGATCCGCAGCATGGTATCCACCAACGGAAAAATCGAGCCCGTCAATAATTTCGAGGCGCACGCTCCGATCCCGACCAGTGTGCGGCGGGTCTACGTCAAGGAAGGCGACTCCGTCAAGAAAGGCCAATTGCTGCTGGTTCTGGACGACGCCGACGCGCGCGCCCAAGCGGCTCGAGCCCAGACTCAATTGCGAGCGGCCATGGCCGACTTTGGGGCCGCGGAACGAGGCGGGAACCAGGAAGAAGTGCTGAGCCTCGAAGCGCAACTGGTGAAGGCGGGCACAGACCGCGAGTCGGCACAACGCAATCTGGATGCGCTGAAAAAGCTTGAGCAGCAGGGCGCCGCCTCGGCGGGCGAAGTGCGCGAAGCAGAAAACGTCCTCGTCGCCGCCGATGCTCAACTCACCTTCCTCCGGCAAAAGCAGAAGAAGCGATATTCGAATGCGGAGTTAGCGCGCGTCGAAGCGCAACGTACGGAAGCGCAAGCCGCCTACGATGCCGCGCAAGATGTCCTGTCGAAATCGAATGTCCGCGCTCCTTTTGACGGTACCGTGTATTCCCTGCCGGCAAAGCAGGGCGGGTTTGTAGCGGCGGGGGATCTCCTGCTGCAGGTGGCAGACCTGCGAAGCGTGCTGGTGCGCGCTTTCGTCGATGAGCCCGATGTGGGCAGACTGGCTCCCGGCAAGCCGATTGAAATTACCTGGGACGCCGTCCCCGGACGGGTATGGCGTTCCGCTGTAACCGCGATCCCATCGACGGTGAAGTTGCGGGGTTCGCGCAACGTCGGCGAGACCACCAGCATCGTAGATAACAAGGATTTGAAACTGCTGCCCAATATCAACGTCGGCGTAACCATCATCGCCGCCGAGCACGACAACGTGCTGGTGGTGCCGCGAGAAGCCGTGCGCACGGACGATTCCAAGCCGTATGTTTTGCAGGTAGTCGGCCACCAACTGCAGCGCCGGGAGGTCGAGACTTCCCTTTCCAATCTCACGCAGGTGGAAGTAACGCGCGGCCTGTCGCCCAAAGACATGGTCGCGATCAATTCGTCGAATGGCAAACCGATCGGCGACCGGACCCAGGTCAAGTATTAGATGATCACGCGCTTTTCCAGAATTCTCCTGATCTTGTTGCTGCTCATTGCGTCGGTGACCGCCAGCGTGGGGGACTCCGCGAAAGAGATGTTGGCGGCCGGGCGGATCGATGAAGCCATCGCCGAATTGAGCGGCCGTCTGTCCTCCTCTCCGGCGGACGCGGAATCGTCCAACTTGCTCTGCCGCGCTTACTACACGCTCGAAGAATGGGATCGAGCGGAATCCCACTGCCGAAAAGCCGTCTCGCTCGACCCGCAGAACGGCCGCTTCCATCTTTGGCTGGGGCGCGTGTATGGCGAAAAGGCGGACCGGGTAAATTTCATTTCCGCGGCCAGCCTGGCGGGAAAGGTCCGCGGAGAATTCGAACGCGCGGTGCAACTGAATCCGAAAGACGTGGAGGCCCGGCTCGACCTGGTGGAGTTTTATATTGACGCCCCTGGCATCGTCGGCGGCGGCGAAGAGAAAGCCCGCCTGCAGGCGCAGACGGTTGGAACGGTAAATCCCGCCCGCGAGCACTGGGTTTACGCGCGCATCGCCGAACACAGAAAAGACACCGCCACCGCGGAGCGGGAATATCGCCAGTACATCGACCTCAGCAAGGGTGACGCGGAAGCGTGGCTCAACCTGGCTCTTTTTCTCCGGCGCCAGAAACGGATCGATGAGATGGAGAAAGCCCTCGTCAAACTCAGCCAGGCGCCTAATCCCGAGCCGGATGTTCTGTGGGAAGCTTCCGCTATGTTAGAACGCGCCGGTCGTCATTTCCCCTTAGCCACAGAACTCGTGAATCGCTATCTCGCCTCGGGTCCCGTGGAAAAAGCGCCTGCATTCAAGGCTCACTACCTGCTGGGCATTTTGCTGGAGAAGCAAGGCGACAAAGCTGGCGCCGCGCGCGAGTACCGCACGTCCTTGTCGTTGGCTCACAATTACGGTACCGCCCAGCAAGCGCTGAATCGAGTCGCGGGGGAATGAGTCCATCAAAAGAAGAGCTAAACAAGTTTGCTGAAAAGCATGTTGCGTATCAGGGCATCGCTTGAGCGATGCCGGAGTCATTCTAAATGCGACACCCGTTTAGGGGCTGCGCGTCGATACTCAGCCCCTAAAGGGGCACTTGATTTCGGAGAACTCGGGGTATCGCTAAAGCGATACCCTGATACGAAACTAGAGGACTTCCGCAGTCTGTGAAACCGTGCCCTTCCCCAACATGCCACTTTGCAACTCGCCGCTTCGATCAGTCCTGACAAAGTTACTGCTCGTCTCTCTGCTGACGCACTACAATTTGTGCGTGATGCAGAAGCGACGAGATGAAGGTGACAAGATGAAACTTCGATTGCCGCAGTGGCGGCGCGCTATACGTGCGCTCGGCCCACTCACCCTGCTACTGATGGTGGCAACAAGCACCCAGGCTGAACCGCTGCCTCTCGAACGCGCCATTCGCCTCGCGCTCTCGCACAGCACCGCTTCGGCGATTGCAGATGCTGACGTGCAGCGCGCCTTCGCCTCCTACCGCGAACTCCGCAATAACTATTTTCCACAGCTGATCGCCGGTTCAGGACTCGGCTGGACCTATGGCTACCCGCTCACCATCGAAGGGTCACCGCCGGCACTGTTCAATGTCGTCGCACAAAGTACGTTCTTCAATCCCTCTCAGAGTCAGTTTCTGAAAGCAGCGAAGATCGAATGGCGTGCCTCCGAGCTTCAAGACAAAGACCAGCGCAATGCAGTCATCCAGGATGTCGCGCTCACCTACGCGGAACTGGCAAAGTGGGAAGCGCGACTCGTACGCTTGCAGCAGGATGACGTCGAAGCGCAGAAAATGGAACAGGCAGTGGCCGAACGCTTGCAGGAAGGCGTGGACAGCGCCGTCGACTTGAACAAAGCGAAGCTTACCGCAGCACGTGTGCGGCTTCACCGGGTGGAGGCGCGCGGATCGGTCGAGGTTCTTCGGCGCCATCTCTCAACGCTGACTGGGTTGCCGGTTTCCTCCATCGAACTCGCGCCCGAAACAATTCCGGCCTTGCCCCCCGTTGCTACGGAAGAAAATCTTGCGGAGAAGGCGATCGGCTCCAGTCCAGCCATCAAGCTAGCCGACCAGCATTCCCTGGCCGAGGCGATGCGGGCGTCGGGCGAGCACCGCGCTCTGTACCCTTCGGTGGATTTTTCCGCCCAGTATGCGCGGTTTTCAACCTTCAATAACTACACCAGATACTTTCCGCAGGGCACTTTCCAGCGGGACAATGCCACAGTTGGGTTTGGCATAAAGATTCCATTGTTCAACGCCAGCCAGCATGCCCGAGCCGATGCGGCCGATGCTGAGGCCCTGAAGGCGAAAAAACAGGCGGAAGCAACTCGCAATCAGGTTGCGGAGGAAACGCTAAAACTCCAACGCGCCGCCGAACAACTCGAAGCCGCCCGCGAGGTCGCGCAATTGGAATATCAATTAGCTCAATCGGGTTTGGAAGCGGCCCAAACCCGGGTCGACGCTAAGACTGGCACGTTACACGAACTGGCCGATGCGCGCGTGCAAGCCGCCGAACGTTTTTTGCTTTTCCAGGACGCCGATTTTGAGTACCAGCGGGTCCGCCTGAATCTGCTGCGGGCTACCGGAGATCTGGAGAAATGGGCGCTGCATCTGCCCGCCTCGAAGTGAGTATCACCTGGTTTTGATCTTCCTCTGTGTGACCCTGTGTACCCTGTGGTTAAGTCCTTTTTTCTACCACGGGGTACACCGAGGCGCACAGGGGAAACCAACAGCATTCCAACCGGGACCCGATTCTCGCGCCTTAATGCGTAAAAGCGACGTTCGACAACGTTCTTTTGTAGTTTGAGCCCCTGTAACGCATACTAGGGGAAGGATTTCCACACTTTTGACTAGCGTTCAAGACGTACCTAAATGGTAGCGTCGACCGGGGTATGCGAACGCTTAGCGGGCGCATCTAAATGCTAAAATAAGAGATTAACTCTATGCCATTAAAAACACTGTTTCTGAATCCGCCTTCTTTTGAGAATTTCGATGGGGGCGCCGGGTCGCGCTGGCCCGCCACCCGTGAAATCGAATCGTACTGGTACCCGGTGTGGCTTGCCTACCCAACCGGAATGCTAGAGGGCGCTCGGCTGCTCGACGCCCCGCCTCACCACATCACGGCGGAAGAAACCATCCGTACCTGCAAGGACTACGAACTGCTGGTGCTGTTCACGAGTACTCCCGGGTTTGCCGGCGACGTTCGCATCGCAGAAGCCATTAAAGATAGCAATCCACACATCAAGATCGCGTTCGTCGGACCGCACGTCAGCGTGCTTCCTGAAAAGTCTTTGATGGAAGCGAAAGTGATCGACGTAGCCTGCCGCAAGGAGTTCGACTACTCCATCGTCGAATACGCCCAGGGCAAGCCGATTGAAGATATTCTGGGCATTTCGTACCGAAAAAATGGTGGGGTGCTACACAACCCCGACCGGCCGACCATTCAGGACCTCGACGCCCTACCGCACGTGACCGATGTTTACCGGCGCGACTTGGACGTCCGCCGCTATAACGTGCCATTCCTGCTCAATCCCTTTGTATCGCTGTACACGACGCGCGGATGCCCGGCGCAATGCACGTTCTGCCTGTGGCCCCAGACGCTCAGCGGACATCCTTGGCGCAAGCGCTCCACCGATGACGTAGCGCGTGAAATGGCCAAGGCCAAGGACTACTGGCCCTACGTGAAGGAATTTTTCTTCGACGACGACACCTTCAATCTGCAGAAAGCCCGCACCATCGAACTTTGCGCCAAGCTGAAGCCGCTGGGCTTGACCTGGTCGTGTACCTCGCGCGTCACCACCGACTTCGAAACGCTCAAGGCGATGAAGGAAGCGGGATGCCGGCTCCTGATCGTGGGCTACGAATCAGGCGACCAGCAGATTCTGAAGAACATCAAGAAAGGCGCGACCATCGAGCGTGCCCGTCAGTTCACGAAGGATTGCCACAAGCTGGGGCTGGTGGTCCACGGAGATTTCATTCTCGGCTTGCCGGGAGAAACGCGCGAGACCATCAAGAACACGATCGCCTTCGCCAAGGAACTCGACGTGGAGACGATTCAGGTGTCGGTGGCGCATGCTTACCCGGGTACGGAACTGCACGAATTCGCGATCAAGAATGGCTTCATGACCAGCGACACGAAGATGGTGGACGACGGCGGACACCAGATGGTGCAGATCGAGTATCCCGACCTGCCCGCCGCGGAACTCCTCGAGTCGGTCCATCACTTCTACGATCAGTATTATTTCCGTCCCAAGGCTGCGTACCGCATTCTGAGGAAAGCGTTCTTCGACAATTCCGAACGCAAGCGTTTGTACAAAGAAGCGCGGACCTTCCTGAAACTGCGCTCGCAGCGCCACAAATGGGTCAAGGAAAACCGGAAGGAAGAAGCGCCTGCCCCGGAACCGGCCAAGGCCTAGGCAGGCTGCGGAAGACTCGGCCTCGGATGCCGAGCCCCTAAAGGGGCGTCTGATTTCGAGCTTACGGCATCGCTAAAGCGATGCCCTGATACAAATCCCAAGTTCTGCCGCAGCGTGTTAGGCGTGGAGTTGGATCGGAAGTGACATTTCGAAAATACCTCGTCCTGGCAGGAATCACCGTATTCAGTACGGCCGGTGATTCCCTGCTGGCACGCGGCATGAAAGAACTCGGCAGCGTTTCGCTGCACAATCTTTCCGGCCTCCTGCTGGCCATCCTCAATCCGTGGGTCGCAACGGGAATCCTTTTGCTGCTGGCATTCTTTTCTTGTTACATGTCTGCTCTGTCGTGGGCTGATCTCACCTATGTGCTGCCCGCCACATCCCTCGGATACGTCCTCGTCGCTTTGATTGCTCACTTCAGTTTTCATGAGGTGATCTCACCGACCCGCTGGATTGGCATTTCGCTGATCGCCGCCGGCGTGGGCTTCGTGGCCGCGGGCCCGTCCGTTACACATCATCACGAGATTGCCTCGGATGTTTCGCGCGAGACGGTTCCCTCGGAGGTGGAGCTATGAACGAGATCTATGCCTGGGCTGCGATCGGTCTCATCATTCTCGCTTCCACCACAGGAGATGTGCTGCTTTCCTACTCCATGAAACGTGTAGGCGACGTCGGTGAACTCTGGAAGCGGCGCGGAGTACTGGCAGTGGTGGGTCGAGTGCTTACCACGCCGACGTTTGCTCTCGGCGTGATGGCGATGGGAGTCGCATTTTACAGCCTGCTTTTTGGCCTTTCATGGGGAAACCTCAGTTTGGTGGTCCCCGCCTCGGCGTCACTCACTTTTGTCGCTAATGCGGCCGCGGCGCGCATATTCCTGCACGAACGCGTCGGGCGCCGCCGCTGGATTGCGGCATTGCTGGTAGCGGGCGGCGTGGTGCTGATGGCAATTTAGCTTTCCCGTAGAGACGCGGCTTGCCGCGTCTTCCACCGGGCGCACACAAGACGGGGCAAGCCCCGTCTCTACGGGAGTTTTTTCAGATGCGCTAACCGAATAAATCGATGGTGATCACGAGCGGGTGCTCTCCCGCCGTCGGATCCTTGCCGGCGCGGGCAGAATGGTCCAGTTCCGAACTTCCTTCCCGGCTCTTTCCCACACTCTCTGAGGGCAGAATTTTCTCCGGAAAAGAAAAGCGCCTTCCAAGAGTCCTCGCCTGAGCTTTTCCATTCTCCAGTTGTTCCTTGAACGAGTCCGCATTCAGCTTGCGACGGACCGATTTGAGCGCGTTCATCACCGCCTGCAGTCTCGCCAAATCCGTGACCAGGTTTGAGAGCGTGTCCCTTCCGCCGGCACTCAACTGGACGAACTCCATGCCAGCGCCAGAGTTGCCCCGAACCGTTCTCACCTCGCCCACGGCCCGAAACGATGCCGCGTTGACGCGTAGGACGATCTCGGCGCGCATGCCCCGATCAATGGGCTGCGGCGTGTCGACCCAGCAACCCCCGAGGCTCAGGTCGCGAATCGTGCCCGAAAGGATTATTCCATTTGATGGGAGGCAATTGATATTCACACAGCCAATGCAATCGAATCGCGGATTGCGGCGGCGATCCTCGTCCCTGGAGTGCCTAGACATGTTTACAAAATCGTATATCGGTTTCGAAATCTTGAGGATGGCATCAAGGTAATGCAGGACTGGAAACCGAAGTAACTGAAGTCGCCGCTATAACAGTTCATCCAAACAATTTCATCAAGCCACTCGGGGGCAGATCGGCAACAAGGAAGCTAGCGCTTTTTTCGCCCGCGAAACGCGCCAGTGCTTCCGCCGCAAGATAGCCGCTGCGCACCGCGCCCTCCATGGTGGCGGGCCAGCCAGTTGCGGTCCAATCGCCCGCGAGAAATACGCGCGGCCAGACCGTCTCTGGCTTGGGCCGCTGCTGGTCAATTCCCGGGCGCGGTGAATAGGTCGCATTCACTTCCTTGATCACGGTCGATTTCAACAGCTTCGCGTCGCGTGCGCCGGGAAAGAACTCTTGTGCTTCTTTCACCGCCATATCGACGATTTCTGTCTTTGATTTTTCCACCAGGCTCCGTGAGCAGCTTACGACCAGTTCGACGTAGCTGCCGCCACCGTTGCCAGTCCCGCGTGCTTCGATCAGTCGCGATTTGTGAAACATCCACTGGATGGTTCGGTCGAGGAGAACGGCGTGATCGAGGTTGCTGATCTGGCGATCGAACCAGAGATGGATGCCCGTGATCGGAGACGTGGTGAACTGGCCGAGTGCCGCGGCCAGAGGCGCAGCGGACGGTGTATCGGGCAATATGCGTCCCAGCACATCGAAAGGAACTGCTAATAGCAGATAGTCGAATTTCTGTTCCCGTCCGTTAGCCGTCACACTAACCTCGGAGGCTTCGGTTCGAAACGCCTCCACGCCGGCACGAAACTGGACATCTCCTCCACGCGCGCGAATGTAGGCTCCAGCCGTGCCATAGAGTTCGGTAAGCGGCACGGTTGGAATTCCCATGCGCCCGGCAGCGGCTGACTTAAGAAATGATTCACGCACCACTTGCGCCGCATAAGGGACGGATACCTGATCGAGATCTTCATTCAAGGCGCTCACCAGAATCGTCTTCCAGAAACGTTCAATAGCTTGCTCGGTTTGTCCGTGGCGCTTGAGCCAGGTGAGGAATGACTCGCCACGATCCTCCGGGGCCGCAGGAGCGAGCACCGCCATGGCGCGGCTGATGGCCAGTTTGTCGCGAAAACTCAAACAGTCGGCCCGCAGAAACGCCGGCGCGGTGTGTAGCGGAGCGGGGAGGGCTGAGGGCGCAATGACGGAGGCGCGGCCTCCGGGCTCGAGGAAGGTCAACTTCTCATACCAGCGAATCTTGTTCTCGACTCCTGCGCGCCGATAGAAATCGAGCAGGTTGGTGCAGCAGCCGAGCAACACGTGTTGGCAATTGTCGACAATCTCTCCGGTGCCGGGATGCTGGTACGAAGAGGCGCGGCCGCCGAGATACGGGCGGCGTTCGAACAGGGTCACGCGAAATCCGGCTTCGGCGAGAGCGCATCCAGCAGCGAGGCCGGCCAACCCGCCTCCGGCTATCGCGACAGTGGGTTGATGTGTCGAGGCGGGCATCACAACAGGCGCTTGAGGATTCCCTTCCCCAAGACAGTGAGCTTTTCGGGAACTGTCAATCGGACGCGCTCACGGAATACGTCGTACTGGTTCGCGGCAATCTTTTCCAGCAGGCGTCGATAGATGGTAATGAGAACCCACAGGGCAGGCTGACTGTCTTCATTCACCAGCGGGATCAACTCTTCTCCGGCGCTGTAGCACTCGCGAGCGCGATCCGCTTCCATCGCCAGCAGCGCGCGGAGGCGGGCTGGATCGGGCGCCGCCAGGTCGGCGGTGGAAAGACTGAACTGTGCCAGATCCTCTTGGGGAAAATAAACCCGGCCCATGGCAGCATCTTCCTTGACATCGCGAATTATGTTTGTCAGCTGAAAAGCCAGGCCGCAGCGTTCCGCAAGCGGCTCAGCGGCAGGGTCGCGATAGCCAAAAATCCTGATGCATACCAGGCCGACCACAGAGGCCACGCCGTAACAATATTGTCGCAACTCTTCGAAAGTTTGGTAACGCACGAGCAATGGTGCGCCGGCCGCAGGCTCAGAACCGTAATCGAGATCCGCCGCCGTACCGTAGGCAAGCTGGTCGAGAAGTCCGATTGGAATCTGGTAGCTGCGCTGCGCGTCGGTCAGGGCCAGCAGCACTGGGTCATCGGTCGGCTGTGCCGCCAAGGCGCGGTGGACTCTATCCAGCCACTCTGCCAGTTTGACGTGACGATCGTAGGGACTGAGCGTGTTGTCGTCGGTAATATCGTCACAACGCCGCATGAAGGCGTAGACGGCGCTCAACGCGTTGCGTTTCCGTCGCGGCAGAACCAGAAAACCGTAGTAGAAATTCTTGGCTGCAGAACGGGCGATACTCCGGCAGACGGAATACGCCATTTCAAGCTGTGAAGCAGTCGGCGCAAACTGTGCGGGCGCGTTTCCCACGGCAGTGCTCATCGCAGCTTCCCTAGCGCGGCACGAGCGACCAGCGCCAGCTTCCGGGTCTTGGAGATTGCCGGACGCCTACCCAGCACGGCGCAGTTCTGGCATTCGATGGCGTTCAGAATTTCCTGGCCGCCCCGGCTGAAGAGTTCGATGTCGGTGGCCAGTTTGCGGTCGACTTTCGCAATCAGCGGCAGGCCCTGCGTAAACCACTCTCGCGCACGCTCCACTTCAAACTTGAGCATCCTGCAGAACGCCAAGGTGTTTTCGCCCTCGCGGATTGTTTCCTCACTCACGCCGAAACGGCGCAGGTCTTCGAGAGGAAGATAAATTCGTCCTTTAGCAAAGTCCGCGCTCACGTCCTGCCAGAAATTCGCGAGCTGCAGCGCGGTACAGGTGTAGTCGGAAAGCAGTTGACGATCCGAGTCGCGATATCCGCAGAGGTACAACACGAGGTGGCCGACCGGATTCGCCGAATAGCGACAGTAGCCGAGCAGATCGTTGAAGATTTCGTAACGGCTGACGCTTTGGTCCTGCCGGAAGGCGGTCAGCAAATCGGCGAATTCGTGCTTTGGAATTTCAAATTTGCGCACGGTTTCGGCGAGGGCGACAAACACAGGATGCCGCGGATGACCGTCGTAGCAGGCGTTCAGTTCGGTTTCCCATTGATCGAGTAATTGCAGCGATGCAGCGGTGTCGCCTACTTCATCGCCCAGGTCGTCCGAGATGCGGCAGTAGGCATAGACGTTGAAAAAGTGCTGGCGCAGACGCTCGGGAAGAAACCACGACGCGACGGAAAAATTTTCGTAATGGGAGCGCGCCAGACGGCGGCAGTATTCGCGCGCTTCTGCTTCTGTGGGCGCCTCGTCGGGGATCGCGTACTCCGGCGGCAGCGCACTCCAACCGGAGGCGAGCGGCACAGTCGAGGAATGGCTGGTCGCAATCGTCATCAAAAATTCTTTACCAAAGAGGACACAGAGGTCTCAGGGTACATCGGCGCATGGTACGCAACGGATGTCGCCTCTCCGTTAGTGACCCGGGATAATCGCAGTCTTGATATCTCCGTTACGGTTCAGCATGTGGCGCAGCACGTCGTGCAAACGCGAAAGCGGCGCTTCGCCGGTAATGTAGTCGGTACCGAGAACTTTTTTCTCCGCAATCAGACCGAAGGCCCGGCGTACCGTCTCCGGCGTGTGATGGAAAGTCGCCTTCAAAGTGATTTCCGAGTAGTGCAAGCGGTTGGTGTCGAGCTGCACCTTGGTTCCCGAAGCGCACCCGCCGAAGAAATTGACGGTGCCGCCCTTGCGAACCATCTGCACGGCCCACTCCCAGGCTTCCGGACGACCCACGGCCTCGATGGCCACGTCGGCGCCGCGTTTCTCCGGACTCAGTTCGCGCACCGCTTCGATCGGATCCTTTACCTTGGTAATCTGCACGA
Source organism: Terriglobia bacterium (assembly GCA_020073525.1). Lineage (GTDB taxonomy): Bacteria > Acidobacteriota > Terriglobia > Terriglobales > Acidobacteriaceae > Acidiflorens. The sequence continues at coordinate 32,986 of JAIQFA010000006.1, read as the reverse complement.
CTTCGTGCGCACCCTTCTTACGCGCCAATGCGACTTGTGAGTCGCGTTTCACCACCGCGATCACATTGCAACCGATGGCTTTGGCCACTTGCACGAACATCAGGCCGATGGGGCCGCCGCCAATTACCGCCACGGTGTCGCCGATCTCGACTCCAGTTTCATGCAACCCGCGCAAAACGCAGGCCAGCGGCTCGGTCATCGCGGCATCCTCGAAACTCACATTCGAAGGCACGACGAGCATGTTGGTTTCCACGATGCGCCGCGGGATCCGAATGTACTCGGCGTAGGCGCCATTGTTGAAGAGCAGGTCTTCGCAGAGATTCAACTGGTGCTTGGAGCAATAGAAGCACATGCCGCAGGGGGCCGAGTTGAGCGCGACCACGCGCATGCCCTTCTTGAAGCCGCGCACGCCCTCTCCGACCTGTTCGACCGTGCCGGCCAGTTCATGCCCGAACAGCGCAGGCGGCACAATCATGCGGGCGTGATAGCCCCGCTGATACACCTTCAAATCCGTGCCGCAAGTCAAGGCCACGTGGACCTTCACCAGAACTTCACCTTCATCCAAGCGGGGGATGGGCACCTTTTCAATTTTGATGTCTTCTTTGCCGTAAAGAACGGCGGCCGTCATCTTGCCAGTCACAATTGATGTCCTTCCCACGCCCTCCACCCCATCACGCCAATACCCGCGTGCTGGGGGCCCCGGCGCTGCCCGGCTGGATGACGATCTTCATCGAGTCCGGTTGAGGATGGGCCGCCAGATTCAGCGCTTCCACACCGCTTTGTAGCGGGAAACGGTGGCTGATAAGCCGTTCCAGATCCATTTCACGGTTCATGACGAACCGCACTGATTCCTCCTGCAAGTCCACTGATGCACTATAGGATCCGAGCAATGCTTTTTCGTCCACGCACACTGCGGCTGGGTCGATGGTCACCTCGCCTCGCACCGTCTGAGCAAACAGCAACACGCGACCACCCGGACGGGTAGCATCTATGGCGGGCCGAATCAGGCCGGTCCCGCCGACTGCCAAGATGACAGCGTCAGCCCCGCGCCCTTCGGTCATTCCGCGCACAGTTTGTCCTGCGTCAGCCTTGGAAGCATCAACAGTCAGTTTGAGGCCGAAGCTATTTGCTATTGTAAGCCTCGCCGGATGCAAATCGGAAGTAATCACCCGAACCCCCGCCCGCTGCGCCAAAGTCGCCAGAATCAAGCCGATAGGACCCTGCCCGATCACCAGGACGGTCTCTCCGGCCTGCAAACGAAGGGTCTCAATTCCTTTGATGCAGGTATTCACCGGCTCGACAAAACATGCCTGTTCGAAGCTGACACCCTCCGGAATGCGCACCGTTCCCTTCTCTACGATCCAATCCATCACCCGGACGTATTCGGCAAATCCTCCACCCGAGGGCTCAAACCCTGCGGTGCATCCCACTTTCTTGTAGGTGGCACACTGCGCGAAGGTCTTGTGGCGGCAGAAATAACACTCTCCGCACGGGATGTGATGAAACGCCACCACGCGATCGCCCACGGCGAATTTGCGAATGCCTTCCCCAATTTTCGCGACGACGCCCTAGGTTTCGTGCCCAAAAATACGCGGAGCGGAGTGGGAACCGGTCGCGATCTTCTTCAGATCAGTCCCGCAGATGCCACAGGTGTGAACACGAACGAGAATCTCGCCCGGTCCAATCTCAGGCACTGGCACCTCTTCCAAGCGCACATCGTTTACGCCGCGATACACTGCGGCCTGCATCGTCGACGGAATCCGGAAAGGAATCTCGCGCCTTTCGCTTGCAACGGTCTTCTCAACAGCCAACGTGGATGGTCGAGCAATCGCCATAGTAGATTTTTCTTAGTCTTATCGCTTCCCTTCAGTATGAGCCTCAATGCCCGCGCAAGTATGTCCGCTGGGGGACTCTGAGGCAGCCCTTGTTGGATTCAATGCCGCAACCAAAGACTCATCATGCGAGGTTTGACGGCCGACGCCAGGACGTCGGAGGTAACTCGCTAGCGCATCACAAAGCGCAAGGCTTGCCTTGGAACTGTTTCGCGCAAGCACAATGGTAGTGCCCCACAGCCACGGGCGCAGCGCTACATGACAAGCAAATCTGACGGAATCGAAGTTGCCGTCGCCCGCGACGAAGCGATCCATCGCCGGCAGGCAGAAATCCGCTGCATCGGAGATTGCTTTCAGAGCTCCGAAATCGATTCCCCGCGCCTCCGCCCCTTGCGCAACGGCGGCGGCTTCCATGTCCACCGCATGCGCACCGTAGGCCTTACTCAAACGAATCTTCTGATCCGTATCAGCCAGGGTCGCCGAACTCACCAGTACCCCTCCGCCTGAGCCGACTTCGGTTCGAACGCCGTCGGCCGCATTGATCACCGTGCTGGGCTCGAGAACATGCCCGACCTGCAACGAATCATCCAGCGCTCCGGCAAAACCGACCGAGAGCACGCGCATGGGCTTAACTTCCTGAATTACCGCCTCGGTTGCGCGGCGCGCCGCTTCGGCTCCAATTCCACCACAGATCAGGGCCGCATCTTTGTTTTCAAAAAGACGATATCGCCGCCCGCCGTGTTCCAGAATTCTGACCTTCCAGCTTCGGATCAGCGGCCTCACTTCCCGCTCCATGGCGGCTACGATGGCGATCCTAGACATATCCGTTGTTACGAAACCAGTCTACCGACCGGCGCAAAGCCCCGTCGACTGGAACTGTGCGCCAGCCCAGTTCCCGCTCCGCTTTTGCGGAACTCACAAACATCATCTTGCGTCCCATGCGCACGGCGTCAATGGTGGCGCGCGGTTCGCGGCCCAGCAACCGGCCCGTCACCATCTCGTCCACGACCCCGGTCGCGAAGGCGAACACATACGGCAATTTCACTGTCGGCGACTTCAAGCCGGTAATCGCGGCCAGCCGGTCCAGAATCTGCTTCAGGGTCAGATTTTCTCCGCCCAGAATGTAGCGCTCGCCCGATTTTCCCTTCTCGAGCGCCTGCACATGACCTCTGGCACACTCCGTTGCATCCACGAGATTCAAACCCGTTTCCACGTACGCCGGGAATTTTCGCTTCAAGAAATCCACGACGATGCGCCCCGTGGGAGTCGGCTTGATATCGCGCTCGCCGATCGGAGTGGTGGGATTCACCACCACCACATCGACTCCAGATTTCGCGGCATCCACTGCAACCTGTTCGGCCATGAACTTCGAACGCTTGTAGTGCCCGATCATGTCGTCAAGGCTGACCGGACTCCGTTCGTCGGCGACGGTCCCGCTGCCATTCGACGTGAAGCCCATGGTCGCGACACTCGACGTGTACACCACGCGCCGTACGCCTTGTCGTCGCGCCGCTTCAAGCAAGGCACGCGTGCCCTCGACATTCGAACGATACATCTCGCCCGGATCGCGCACCCACAGCCGGTAATCGGCGGCGACGTGAAATACAACATCGCAACCAGAAAGCGCCTTCTCGATCGAGGCCGCGTCACGCAGATCGCCCGGGACCCGATCAGCATCCAGGTCGTCGATGTTCCGCAGATCGCTGGTCGGCCGCACCAGCAAACGCAATTGCGCTCCCTGTTCCGCCAGGACACGCGCAACATGACTGCCCAGAAACCCGGTGGCGCCGGTAACAAAAGCTTTCAAAACCAGTTCTCGGTTCTCAGTTCTCAGTTCCCAGAGTAAGCGGCGCTAACTGAGAACCGAGAACTGGGAACTGAGAGCTAGTTCGCACTTTTTTCCGCCATCACTTTCGAATACGTCGTCAGTGCGATCAGCGGGAAATACTGGCGGTACAGGTGGTACATCAGATAGAACACGCGCGGGAAACCGGTTCCGGTGTAGAAAGGCTCATCCCAGGAACCGTCTTTGTTTTGCGTCTTCAGCAGGTACGCCATGCCGCGCGCCACGCATTCGCTCCGCGTGTCTCCGACGGCCAGCAGGCCCATGATCGCCCACGCCGTCTGCGATGCCGTGCTGTCGCCTTGCCCACGCAGGTTCGGGTCGTCGTAGGATCCGACCGTCTCGCCCCAGCCGCCATCGGCATTCTGCACCGATCGCAGCCATTCCGCCGCCTGCTGGATCATCGGGTCATTGCGGTCGACGCCTATCGCCTCCAGACCGCGCAACACCTGCATCGTTCCGTAGATGTAGTTCACGCCCCAGCGTCCGAACCAGCTTCCATCTGGCTCCTGCTCTTTGCGAATAAACTTGAGCGCGCGCTTCACCGCTGGATGGTTCTGGTCGTATCCGTAGGTCGCAAGACACTCCAGAATCCGGCCCGTGATGTCGACGGTTGCGGGATCGAGCATGGCGTTGTGATCGGCAAAGGGGACGTACTGGAACACCATGCGGTCGTTATCCTTATCGAACGAGGCCCAGCCTCCGTCCTTGCATTGCATCGACAGCACCCAATCAATCGCCCGCTGCACAGACTCACGCTGATAGCGCCCGTTCGGATGTTCGACCCGGCTCAGCGCCAGACAGACCATGGCCGTGTCGTCCACGTCGGGATAGAACTCGTTGTTGAATTCGAAGTACCAGCCGCCGGGCTCGCCTTTCGGATTCTTGATCTTCCAGTCCCCGGGCTTGCGGACCTGCTTCTGCAAAATCCAGTCGGCACACTGCACCAGCCGTGGATCGGTCGCCGGAACTCCCGCCTCACCCAGAGCAAATAACGCGTATGCCGTGTCCCACACCGGAGACATGCAGGGCTGCATGCGGAAAGTGTCGCCCTCTTCAATTCCCAACTTCTCGAACTCGTCGAGCGCACGGATCACCTGCGGATCGTCCACCGAATAGCCGAGGCAGCGCAGCGCGATAATGGAGTTCATGATGGAGGGGAAAATTCCCGCCAATCCGTCACTCATCTCGAAGCGCTCCAGCATCCACTTCTCCGCTTTCTTGAGCGCAATCGACCGCAGCGGACGGATGTGCACACGCTCTGCCCAGTGAGTAATACGATCCAGCACCAAAAAGAAATTCCGCCAGGAAATCCGCTTCTTGGCCCAGTGCAGATGCATGCGCGACTTGTCGCGGCCGCCGACAAAGAGTTCTTCCACTCCCATTTCGTCGGAAATTTTCTTGAAAGGCTTCTTGGCGTAGCAGATTGACAGGGGCACCAGGATGGCGCGCGACCACGAAGAAATTTCGTAGATATTGAACCAGAACCAGTTGGGAAAGAGCACGATCTCCGGCGGAACCGCGGGCACGGCATCGTAATCGTACTGCCCAAAGAAACAGAGATAGATCTTGGTGAAGGTATTGACTTCGGTCACGCCACCCATGTCGAGAATCTTCTTGCGGGCTCGTGCCAGCGCGAGATGATCGGCGGTGAAACCCGCCAGCTTCAGCCCGAAGTAGGCTTTGACCGATGCGCTGATATTGGACGGACCACCGGCGTAGATGCTCCAGCCACCGTCCTCGTTCTGGTGCTTGAGGATATAACGAGCAGCTTTGTCAAAGCGTGTCTGGCTGCCGGTACCCAGCAGCATATGGAGCAGGATGTAATCGGACTCGAGGGTGGTATCGGCTTCCAGTTCTCCGCACCAGTAGCCCTCTTCGTGCTGCTGCGAGAAAAGGTAGTTGCGCGCGGCGTCGACCGCCACCGCGACCCGGCTTCCCAGGTCATCGATCTTTCCAAATCGCATCTGCGGCGCGGAGGCCGAACTATAGGGGGAGGATTCTTCCATCTATAACTCCGACTACGATTCCAAGGCTACGGCCGGAGCGGCGGCGATGGTTGCGACGATCTCCGGCGGCAATCCAAAACGCACATTTTCCGGCATGATTTCCAATTCCTGTACATCGCCAAAGCCCTGCCCAGCCAGGTACTCCACGACTTCCTGCACCAGGTGCTCCGGAGCCGATGCTCCTGCGGTAAGAGCCACCGTCTTCACGCCATTCAACCACTGTGGCCGGATGTTACGGCAATCATCAATTAGATGCGCCTCGGTACCCAAACTGCGGGCGACTTCCACCAGACGCTTGGAATTTGAACTATTGTCGGAACCAACCACCAGCAGCAAGTCGGCATCCGACGCCACGTGCTTCACGGCAACCTGCCGGTTTTCCGTGGCATAGCAAATGTCCTGAGCGGCCGGACCCTTGATGTTGGGGAACCGCTTGCGCAGCGCAGCAATAATGTCGCGCGTCTCATCCAGGCTGAGCGTCGTCTGCGTTAAGTAGGCCACGCGGTTCGGATCGGGCAGAGTGACCGACGCGACCTCGGCAGGCGACCCGACCACCTGAGTGACTGCCGGCGCTTCGCCGAGTGTGCCAATCACTTCGTCATGATCGCGATGGCCAATCAGGATGAGCGAATAGCCCTCCTTCGCGAACTTCACCGCCTCCACGTGCACCTTCGTGACCAGCGGACACGTAGCATCGATTACCCGCAGATTCCGCAGTTTGCTGGCCTCGCGCACTTCCGGAGAAACTCCGTGGGCGCTGTAGATCACGCGTTCTCCCTCGGGAACCTCGTCGACGCTGTCGACAAAAATCGCGCCCTTCTGCTGCAGTTCCTCAACCACGAAGCGGTTGTGAACGATTTCCTTGCGCACATAAATAGGCCGCCCAAAGGCCTCGAGCGCAATCCGGACAATATCGATGGCCCGCACCACCCCGGCGCAGAATCCACGCGGCTTCAACAGCAATAAACTCTTGGTCTGAGACAAGTCGTATCCCCCACCCACTCAGGGTACACTTTCCATTGCAAAAGATGCTCTAAGAGTATCGAAAGATGCACCCCTGGGTCAATGTAAGCCTTTGAGGGAGTGGGGATTAGCAGCGGGCGGGGAAAATAAGGGGGCAAACGGGAGGGGTCGCAAAGCCACTGTGGCGGAATTGGGATTCGTATCAGGTCGGCTTTGCGGAACTGAGATTCGTATCAGGGCATCGCTTTAGCTTTAGCGATGCCGTAAATTCATCGAGATTAAACGCCCCTTTAGGGGCTGGACGCCGAGCTACTGTTCGAACCCCAGATCGTCCAGTTCGCGATCCGTCAGCGGAGCAAAAGCCTCCGGCGACATAGAAAAGCTTGCCCTTCCAAGCTCCCGCCAAACAAAGCGCGGAGGGATGACTGCCTTTCCCGGATGAGACTACCCATTCGCTTTGATCATCTGTTCCGCATGCTTGCGCGAAGTTTCGGTAAGCTTTGCTCCCGACAACATGCGCGCCACTTCTTCGGTGCGTTCTTCGCCCGTGATGTGGCGCACAGTGGTCTTCGCGCGGCCCGCGGATTCGCGCTTCTCGATCAGGTAGTGATGATCGGCGAAGGTTGCGATCTGCGGCAGATGGGTCACGCACAAAACCTGATTGCCTTTGGAGAGCGCCTTCAGTTTCTTCCCCACGGCCTCGGCGGCGCGGCCTCCGATGCCGGTATCAATCTCGTCGAAGACCAAGGTGCGCGGCGCGGCGGCCGACATTTTCCTGCCTGCCGGATTGGTTCCCGCTTCGACGCTCGCTTTTAACGCCAGCATGACGCGCGAAAGTTCTCCGCCCGAGGCAGTCTGCTCGAGAGGACGCATGGTCTCGCCCGTGTTGGTCGAAATGCGATAGACGACCTGGTTGATGCCCGAAGCCGTCCAGTGCTCCTCGCCTTCATTTTCTTCGACCGCAATTCGGAAACTGGCGCGCATGGCGAGATCGTTGATCTCCGCCTCGACCAACTTTTCTAATTTCCGACCCGCTTCCAACCGTTTGCTCGAGACGGAGCGGGCCGCTTTGCGATAGTCATCTCCGGCCACGGTAAGCTGCGCCCGCAATTCAAGTAGTACCTGATCTTTATTCTCCATCTCCGAGAGTTTGCGGCGGATGTCCTCGCCGAAGGCAATGGTCTGGTCCAGCGTCGGTCCGTACTTGCGTTTAAGACGATCCAGCAACGCCAGCCGCTCTTCGAGTTCGGCGAGACGCTCGGGGGAAGCCTGGATCCCGCCGGCATAATCGCGCAGCGTCGCTCCCACATCCTCGACGCTGATGCGCGCCGACTCCAAGGCCGCGACCGCTTCCTGAAACTTCGGCTCATAACGAGCCAGCTCCTCGATGTGTTTCTGCGCGGCGCGCAGGCTCGATGAAGTGGAAGCGTTACCCTCGTACAGCAAGTCGAAAGCATTCATGGCCGCGCCGTAAATCTTCTCGGCATTGGCCAAGACGCGCTTCTCCGCTTCCAGTAGCTCATCTTCGCCCGCCCGCACGCGCGCCTCTTCGATTTCGTGACACTGGAAGTTCCACAGGTCCAGCAGCCGCATGCGATCCTGCTCGTCGTGTTCGAGGTCGGCAATGCGTCCGCGAATCTGCTTCCAGTGAGCAAATGCCGCGGATACTTCCTTCAACTCGATCCCGGCGTAAGCATCAAGCAGGTCCTGCCGAGCTGCGGCATCGAAGTGTGCGAGGGACTCATTCTGCGCGTGGATGACCGCCAGATGGGGCGCAATCTGTTTCAGCACGGCCACGGTCGCCGGCTGGTTGTTGATAAAGACGCGGCCCTTGCCGCCGGGAGCAATTTCGCGCCGCAGAATCAGTGAACCATTTTCGGCGTCCAGGCCGTTGGTCTCGAGGATGCTTTCGACCGAACGCGCAGCGGCTCCATCGCTCTCAAACACGGCGGCCACCACGGCCCGCTCCGCACCCGTCCGAATCACTTCAGAAGACGCCTTTTCTCCCAGCAGTAGCCCCAGCGCGTCAATCAGGATGGACTTTCCCGCCCCGGTTTCGCCTGTCAGAAGATTCAGACCCGGCGCGAATTCAATCACGACATTGTCGATCACCGCGTAATTTTCGAGTCGAAGTTCGGCCAGCACAAGGGTCCTACGATCTTCAATTCAGACGACGCTCAATCCACTGTCCTGCAATTTAGGCGCAGCATAGCACACGGCCCAGCGCGATGCGCGCAACAAACTGCCCATTCCCAAAGTGGTACTGAAGATTGGTCAAAATGCACTTCTGAGTTTGCCTGACGACCGCGCAGTTCGTGAAGATGAGCCCATGCGAGCCTTCCCCCTCGTCTTAATCGGATGCCTGCTATGTTGTCTGGTGCTGGCGCCCGCGCCGGCCATGGCACAGCAACTCCACTGCAAGCCCTGCTACTACGGCTTCGGCAAGGTCCAGATCGGCACCTCCGTTTCGTACTCCTTCCAGCTCTCGAATACTGGGAGCAAAACGCTGCGTATCAATTCCAAGTCAATACAGGGAGCGAGTGCTTTCTCGTTCGGCAAGTTTCCTCTACCGATGAGCCTCCAGCCCGGGGCGAGCGTCCAGCTGCCCGTTATATTCACGCCAATGGCCAAAGGATACGTGTACGCCACCCTCCTACTTAAGAGTAACGATCCGAATTCCCCATTAAGCCTGCGCGTCCACGGGATCGGCTTCTATCCCAACGCAGCGCAATTGGCAGCGACTCCAGCCAGCCTCAATTTCGGCAATGTCGCGGTGGGATCAAGCGCCAGTCTGCAGGTTACGCTGACCGCATCGGGAACTGCCGTAACCATCTCGTCCGACGGGTCGAACAGCTCGGAATTCGCAATAGTAGGGCTGGGCTTGCCAGTAACGATTCAGGTAGGCCAGAGCCTCCCGGTCACGGTGCAATTCACGCCGAACGCGTCCGGCAGCGCGTCGGGCAATGTGGGTTTCACCAGCAATGCCGTGAACTCTCCGACGGTCGTATCGGTGAGCGGCACGGGCGTGGCGCAGCAAGCACACAACGTCTCTCTTTCCTGGCAACCGGGAGATGGGAGCGCGGTGGGGTACAACGTGTACCGGGGCACGTCGCAGTCCGGCCCCTTCCAGGAGATCAACAGCGCACTGGATGCCTCGACCAACTACACCGACTACACCGTCGTCTCCGGCACGACTTACTATTACGTTGCCACCGAGGTGAACGCGCAAGGCCAGGAAAGCGGGTATTCCAACGAAGTGCAGGCCGTGATTCCGAACCCGTAGCGCGGCGTCCGGCAGTTCCTGGCGTTCCGGTCTTAATGGTATTAGGTCTCGGGAAGAACTCGGCGACGAGCAATCTGGGGATCAGTGGGATTTTGGTTTTTCCTGCGACCTGAGACCGAACACCTGAGACCCTCGCTCCAACCGCATTGACCGATGCGGTACCCGGGCTGAGCACACCGTCGCCGTGGTCTATAATCTTTCATAGAGTTCTTCCAAAAAAACGATGCATTTTCCTTCCCTCCTCCTTTTGTTTATCGGCGGCGAAATCGTTGATCTCGTCCTTCAGACCGGTCCGGTCGCCAAAACCGTGCTCCTGCTGCTCATCGCCTTCAGCGTGCTCTCCTGGGCCGTGATTCTTTCCAAGTGGCGGCTGATCAACCGCGCGCGCTTTCAGAGCGGACGTTTCGTGCGCGCCTTTCGAAAGGCACAGCGCCTGCAGGACATCGCCCCGGTGGCCGAACAGTTCCGCCCCAGTCCGCTGGTGGGAGTGTTTGAAGGCGCGGTGGCGGAGTTCAAGCGCCAGATGGGAACAACCGGGGGGGTCCACAACCCCGTGGCCATTCAGCGCGCCATGCAGATCGCATCCTCTGAGGAAATCACTCGCTTCGAACGTAATGTTCCGTGGCTGGCAATTACGGGGGCAGTTACGCCGTTCGTTGGACTGTTCGGAACTGTCTGGGGAATTATCGACGCGTTCCACGGGCTGGGCACGGCAGGCGCGGCGACGCTGCGCGCAGTTGCTCCCGGAATCTCCGAAGCTCTGGTGACCACCGCCGCCGGTCTGGCGGCCGCCATCCCCGCAGTCATTGCCTACAACCTGATCATTGGCTCTATCCGTGAGATGGCGTCGCGCAACGACGACTTCACCCTGGAGATGCTCAACCTGGTGGAGCGCCAGGCGCCACAAGCCACCGAGGTACGGCGCTGATGGCTTTCACCTCCGCTAACGGGCGCACCCAAACCGCGCTGGCCGACATCAACATCACGCCACTGGTGGACGTCGTTCTCGTGCTGCTCATTATCTTCATGGTGACCGCCCCGGTGTTGCAGTCGGGAATTGAAGTCAACGTGCCCCACACCCGCACGGTCAAAGAGATCACCGAAGAACGGCTGGTGATCAGCATCGACAAATCTCAGAAAGTTTTTTTGGGTAACGATCCGATCAACATCAACCAGATTGGAGCGACGCTAAAGAAGAAGATTCGCGATCCACAACACCAGTCGATTTACTTGCGCTCTGACGAAGATGTTCCATTCGGCGCCTTCGCCACGGTAATGGACGCGATCAAACAGGCGGGCATCAGTAATGTGAGCATTGTTACGCAGCCAACGGATACCCATGGCGGCCATCGCTGATTTCGATATCTATTCCGAGCACAGCCAACTGCGCCGGCCACTGGCTTGGTCGCTCGGCCTGCATGTGGCGTTCGCTGCCTTCGTGGTGCTCTATGCAACGTTTATTACCGGGATGCGTGGCACCGGCTGGGGCAGCGGTGGTGGCGGGGATGCCATGGGAGCGACGCTGGTGAGCGCGGTTCCCTTGCCTGCCAACCCGGCGGCGACAACGAACGTGCTGGCAACGGAATCCAAGGGACTTTCGAAGTCGCAACCTACGGTTCAGGAAAAGGAACCGGAGGCGATTCCGATTCCCGATAAGAACACGAAAAAAGTAAAACCTGCGCCGGTTCGTAGCGCGACGCAGCGCAAGCCGGAACCCGAGCAACCCGAGTCGAATCAGATTCCCTATGGCGAGGGTGGTCCGGTGAGCGGGCCGTACACGATGACCGCGGGCGCCGCCAAGGGCGGATTCGGCTTTACCGGAAGCGGCGGCGATTTCGGTAGCCGGTTCGCATGGTACGTCCAGGCGGTGCAGCGGAAAGTCACGGAAAACTGGCTGAAATATGAAGTGGATCCGCGGATCACGGAGGCAAAGCGGGTTTATCTGACGTTCGATATTGCACGCGACGGGCACCCGTCCAACGTCCAGATCGAGCAGTCGAGTGGAGTGCCTTCGCTCGACCTCTCGGCCAAACGGGCGCTGGAGCGTATTGATTCATTTGGCCCGCTGCCACCGGATTATTCGGGAAGCAAGGTGTCGGTGGAATTTTGGTTCGATTACAAGAGGTAGAAAAAGCGGTCGTTGGTCGCTAGTCATTAGTCGTTTGCAGGGCTTGCCAACGACTAATGACCAACGACCGCCGACCAAACAGGGAGCATAAATTGAGTGATTCGGCTCGCCCCATCCATCATCGTGCGTTGATCGCGCATACATTGATCGCCGTTGCCTCGCTGTTTCTGCTGGCGGTCACGAGTTCCGCGCAAGACTGGATTCGCACCGGGACCGGACTGGGCGTCGAAAAAGTGCGTCTGGCTGCGTCCGACTTCAAGTCCTCGACCTCTGACGCGAAGAATGCCGACCTCCTGAAGACCTTCAACGACGTGCTGTGGAACGATCTCGACAACGCGGGAATTTTCGACCTTGTGTCCAAGAGTTTTTATCCGCTGCAGGTGCCGGGGCAGCCGTCCGAGGTCAACTTCAAGGATTGGAGTTCCTCGCCACTGAACGCTTCCATGCTCGCCTTCGGCAACCTGGGAGCGTTCGCCGGCAAAGTCACGGTGCAGGGATGGCTCTACGACGTCACCAATGAAAAGTCGCCGCAGGTGCTCGGCAAGCAGTACACCGACAACGCAACCAGTGAGGCGGTGCGCGTGATCGCGCATCGGTTTGCCGACGAGATCATCTTCCGCCTGGGTGGAGGCGTTGCCGGAATCGCCGAAACCAAAATCTATTTCGTCAGTCAGCGTACCGGGCACAAAGAAATCTGGGTGATGGACTACGATGGCGACAACCAACAGCAGGTCACGCACCTGGGGGGCATTTCTCTGTCGCCACGCATCTCGCCCGATGGCTCGCGCCTGGCGTTCAGCTCGGTTACGAAAAGTGGTTGGGAGATTATGATGTACTCATTCGATCTCAACCGCATTGTCAGCTTCCCGCGTTTTGGAGGCATGAATCTTTCACCTTCCTGGTCTCCCGAGGGCAAGATCGCGTTCTCCTCGTCGCGAAATGGCTATCCCAATATTTTTGTCGTGGACGCCTCCGGAGGAAACTCGCGCCGCCTGACCAACGATCAGGGGCCCGATGTTTCTCCTACCTGGAATCGCAAAACTGGTTCCCAGATCGCTTTTGTAAGCGGGCGCACCGGGCTCCCGCAGATCTATACCATGGAAACAGACGGCACCAATGTGCAACGCGTCACCGATCAGGGTTACGCGGTCGCTCCCAACTGGTCGCCGAACGGACAATTTCTGACTTTCTCGTGGATACGCAAGTACGGGCCGGGAGAGCCGGGTTCCAACGATCTTTACCTGATGGATATCGCCAGCAAGCAGTGGGTGCAACTCACACACGATGCAGGAAGCAACGATTCTCCCTGCTGGTCTCCAGATGGACGCCATATCGTGTTTCAGTCCCACCGCTCGGGCAGCGACCAGATCTGGAGCATGCTGGCGGACGGCACCCACGTAAAGCAGCTGACTTTCAAGGGCGCGAACACGCAGCCCAACTGGAGTTGGAAGTAGACTTGTATCAGGGCACGCCTTCAGGCGCGCAATAGGAGTTACGTCATGAGAGCGCCTTCAGGCGCTGAGGAGATTAGAGTTTCACCGTTCTGTTAAGAAAAATTGTCTTGCGGCTGGCCGAAAGTGCGCCCCCTTCGTCAAGCTGCAAACGATACGCCACCACACGGGCGCACAGAAAGAGGAGGATCAGGTGAAGCACTCAATAAGAACGACAACCACGATGACGAGATGGGCGACCCTGGTATTCGCACTCGGCGCGATCATGTTCCTGGCCGCTTGCCACAAGAAGGCCGCTCCGCCGCCACCACCGCCACCACCCGCACCCCCGGCTCCCACAGCTTCGCTGTCCGCAAATCCGAATACTCTCAACAAGGGCGAAGCGACCACACTAACCTGGCAGACCACGAACGCAACCGACGTGAGCATTGACGGAATCGGCACAGTGGAAACCAACGGCTCGCGACAAGTAACGCCGGCCGACTCGACCACCTACCATCTCGTCGCGAAAGGCGCTGGCGGAACCCAGGACGCAACCGCTCGCGTGACCGTTAACGCACCGCCACCGCCACCACCACCGGCGCCGTCCGCTACCGAGGAGGAACTCTTCTCGCAAAACGTGAAGGACATCTACTTCGATTACGACAAGTACGATGTGCGCGCCAGCGAGCAAGGATCGTTGCAGGGCGATGCCCAGTTCCTGCAACAGTATCCCAACATCCACATCACGATCGAAGGACACTGCGACGAGCGTGGTTCGACCGAATATAACCTGGCCCTGGGTACGAATCGCGCAGACACGGTGAAGAATGCGCTAATCCAGGCAGGAGTGAGCGGCGATCGCATCAAGACCATCAGCTACGGCAAGGAAAAGCCGTTCTGCACCGAGTCGAATGAAGCTTGCTATCAGCAAAATCGCCGCGGACACTTCGTATACGAGAAGTAGCGAAGAATGAACCGAGGGCGGCTGTGGCCGCCCTTGAGTTCAGGACCTGACTTTGTTTTGAAAGGGCGTGGCTTCAGCCACACCGCAAATACCGCAAATCAAGACGGCTTTAGCCGCTGAGGGAAGATGTTGCGCGAAGCCCCGACTATCAACGAGTTTTTGACATCTAAAGGGTTAATTATGAAATCTATCCGAGTCTCGCTCGTTCCCGCGCTGCTGTTGGCGCTCTTCCTCAGTATCTGGATCGCCCCTGCCTACGGAGCCAGTAAGGAAATCATCCAGCTGCAGACGCAGGTTGACCAGTTGCAGCAGCAGATGACGCAGATGAAGCAGTCCTTTGACGAGCGCATGGGCGTCATGAAGAATCTACTCGAGCAGAACACTGACGCTGCCAACAAGGTGACCGCGGCCATTAACGGTCTGCAGACTTCCATCAACAAACAACAGCAAGATCGAGCCGCGCAGGTCGACCAGATCTCGGGGCAGATCCAGGCGCTGAACGACACGATGGACGAACTCAAGGTGCGTCTCGCCAAGCTCAGCAAGCAATTCGAGGACATGCAGACGGCGCAGCAGTCCTTGGCCGCACAGCAGTCACAACAACAGCAGCAGGCCCAAGCCATGGCTCAGGCCCCAGCGCCCGACGTGCTCTACAACAACGCCCTGCGCGACTACAACGGCGGAAAAAACGACTTGGCGGTTCAGGAATTCAACGACTACATCAAGTTCTATCCGAATACCGACCTGGCTGGAAATTCCTATTTCTATCTGGCGGAAATTCAGTTCAAAGCGGGCGACTACAAGTCGGCGGTCGCGAACTATGATTTAGTCCTGCAGAATTTTCCCAGCGGAAACAAGGCTGCCACCGCCCAGCTCAAAAAGGGATATGCGCTTCTCGAAATGGGCAAAGAAGACGAGGGCACGCAGGAACTGAAGCACGTCATCCAACGCTATCCGCGAACAACCGAAGCGACCCAGGCTCGAGAGAGATTACGGAAGGTAGGACCAGCGCCAAAAAACCGCTGATCGTATAGATAGAGCGGACACTCCTGTCCGCTGCTGGTACATTTGCCTTTGGGCTTGGCTAATCGCCCGCCCCAAAGTTGGCATTCGCCGCCCACTTTTTGCGGACAACGGTGTCCACGCTACGCAAACTGCCCTAGGGTCTCCCCTGAGTGTTTGGCACCACCACGCCGCCTTCGATCTTGGGGATGCCAAAGTGACCGCCGAGATGGGAAAGATCGAGCGGACTGATCGACCCGGACACCACAAAAAAGTCGACCTCGTTCGCGCGGGCAAAGAGCATCGCGACGTTGCTGACCGCGTTATTCTCCAAGCGGATCCAGAGGTCGGTCACGCCTGACCCGCCATCCTTTTCGTGGTTGTTCATCAACTGTTTCCAGCCGGCCGCGTGATACTCCTCTTTCACGGAGTCCAGCGCCGCCGGATCATACATCCACGTTCCTGGAAAATGGTAGCTATGCACCGAGACTCCGCTCACACCCGCGATCACGCGGCGAAGGTCCTCATTGTCCGGGTCCAGTTTGGAAGCAAATACCAGCATGGAGTGGTCCAGCGTAAACTCCGTTTTCGAGGAAGCGCTTTGCCGCAAAGCTTCAATACCCTGCGGCATCCACTCGCGCTGCTGCTGCGCCTCCGTCAATTTGGCGGCAGACATCGCGATCAAGACTACAAAAAGAATGCGGAGTCTACTCATAAGCAGGCCTCAATAATTAGACGGAATTCTGCCTCAACCCGAGGCAGAACCCCTAGGCCAATAAGAACCCTGCTCATGAAAATTAGTTGTCCGGCTCCCCTACGATTCCGGCGGGCCCTCAAACTACGTCCGCCGCCCTAGCCTTTTCCGCCACCACGCCACCACTCGGCCGCAACGTGACCCAGTCGGTTTGCACGCGATCCCATCCCTGAATTAGAAAACCGTACGATTCGAATAGCTGCCGGATCTGCGGCCGCTGCCAACCAGCAATCTCCTCCAGAATCGGGACCAGCGTTGGCAAGGCGTTGTCGCTGAGCACGGTGCGCTTCGCGATCTGCGCCACCAGCTTCGACTCCGACACGGCAATGGTGAAGCCATCGCGCCGGTTTACTTGTAGCATGACGTGGATGTCGGAACTGCCGTCTCCCACGTAGACAACATGATCCGCAGGAATGCCCAACTGCTCTTCGAGTTGATCCAGCCGCGTGACTTTTCCATAGCCGGCGGTGGCTCGTACCAGGCTCTCGATTTCGCCGGAGGCTTTGTATTTGAACTCAGTGCCAAAGATGTGGTCCTCAGGCACGATGCCTTCAAGCGCCGACTGAATCACCTCCACTGGCGAAGCCGAGATCACGTAGAAATCAAAGTGGAATCCATCGATGCGCCGGTCGAGTATCTCGTAAACCTGCTTGATGTTTTCCTTGAGACGAATGCGCTTGCCCGCCTCGATCAAGTCATCGCGCCGGACGCGTGAACGGAACTCGGGATCGTGCAAGAGCAGGTAAGAAAGCTCGGCGCCCTGCTGAACCAGGTTCAGCTTCGCCATACCTTTGGCCTTGCGCTCGAATTCCTCGACAGAAATGCCGAGCAACTCGCTCAGAACGTAGCCCGTGTCGTTGAAGGTCAACGTCTGGTCGAAGTCGCTGGCAAACAAATAGTGTTTCCGATAGCTTTTGCTAACCATGTTCTATTTTAGATTGAAGATCAGGTTAATCGACTATTAAATTTACCTATCGTAATCATTACAACAACTTGCAGGTGTCCCGAGGCAAGATATTGCCCCCCTCAATCTTTCAGGGTAACCTGACCGTGGAATCATTATTCTATTAAGGCACCATGAAAAGGCCTGCCATGCCGAACAGTTCCAGCGACCATCTCAAAAATGATGCCGACCGCGGAAAGGGTTCGAAGGAGCCCGACGAACGCACGCAAAGCGGCAACAACTCCATGAAAGACCAACTCGGGCACCGCAACCCTGATCCCATGCAAGACGGCGCCGACAGCGATTTCCCCGAACCCGGCCACAGTCCCGAACATTCCTTCGAAGGCGAGTTTAAGAAGACCGGCTAAGAGCTATTTGTAGCGCCGCCGTCCCGGCGGCTGTCATGCGGGCGTCCCGCCCGCACTTCAAAATGTCGACGCTATGACGTTGGCGACGCAGCCAGCAACTCGATAGTAGAAGGGCTGACGTCTGAGTCCTCGTCACGCCCTCGCACATCTATTTCTCTTGCGCTGTTTGTTTCAGACAATACTTCCACAAATCCGAAGTCATGAGGAAAGAACTATGTCTCGAATGAAAGCAGTCCAAATCAGCAAGCCCGGCGGCAATTTCGAACTGGTCGAAAGAAATATTCCCGAGCCGGGCCGTAATCAGCTCCGCATTAAAGTCGAGGCCTGCGGCATCTGTCACAGCGACGCGCTGGTCAAGGAAGGCCTCTGGCCCGGTATCCAGTACCCCCGTGTTCCGGGACATGAAATCGCAGGACGCATTGACGCGGTCGGTGCTGACGTCACAAACTGGAAACCCGGCCAACGCGTCGGAGTGGGATGGCACGGCGGCCACGATTTCACCTGCGAGTTCTGCCGCCGAGGCGATTTCAACAACTGCAAAAACGAAAAAATCACCGCCATAACCCACGACGGAGGCTATGCGGAATACATGATCTCGCCCGCCGAGGCCGTAGCCGCCATCCCCGACGATCTCCCCACCGCCGAAGCGGCGCCCCTGCTCTGCGCCGGCATCACGGTCTTCAATGCGCTGCGCAACTCGGGCGCACGCGCCGGCGATTTGGTCGCCGTTCAAGGCATAGGAGGACTCGGCCATCTGGGAATCCAATACGCGAGGCAGATGGGCTTCCGCACCTTCGCCATCGGCCGAGGCAAAGACAAAGAAGCTCTTGCCCGCAAGCTCGGAGCCACTCATTACGTCGATACCGCCGCTGGCGATCCCGCCGCAGAATTGCAGAAGTTCGGAGGCGCCCGCATCATTCTCGCCACCGCGCCCGATTCCAAATCGATGTCTGCCGTTTTCAATGGACTATCTCGTAACGGCAAACTCATCGTGGTCGGCGCGGGTGCCGACCCTCTCGCCGTCACGCCCATTCAGTTGATCGTGGGTCGCACTGCTCTCCAGGGATGGGTCTCCGGAACCGCCATGGACTCCGAAGACACGATGCAGTTCAGCGTTCTCTCCGGAGTTCGTCCCATGATCGAGAAGTTCCCCCTGGAAAAAGCGGCCGAAGCCTATGAACAAATGATCAGCGGCCGCGCACGTTTTCGCGTGGTGCTGACCATGGGGTGATGGTAGGAAATAGATCCCGATTGCTAGTTCTCAGTTCCCAGTTCTCAGTTCCCAGTTGGAAGATGCCCCTTCACTCCCTCCTAACACCAAACAACTGAGGAACTGAGAACTACTGTCGGGAGTGCCCTGGCCGCCCAGTGGCCTTTACTGAGAACTGAGAACTGGGAACTGAGAACTGCCTCCTAAAATATTTCCCAACAAAAACACTCTTTCTTGGTTAGAATGTCCAACTACTGTAGCTAGTAGTCACATTAGGAAGGCGGGCACCTGTGCAGACAACTACGCCACCCACGCCCGTTTCCGATCCCACCGTCGCTTTAACTTCCATTGAATCAAGGAGAGAGTTGGAATGATCACACAGAAGATGTCCTCCCTCAAACATGTCACTGTCTTGGCATGTTTCGTCTTGTGCTCTTGCCTACCTGGTCTCGCTCAGTCCCGCATGACTGTACGCCATGATGTTCATCGCGATGTTTCTGCTCCGTTAAGCGAAATGATTCTTCATGCTCCGCCGCCGTCGA
This sequence comes from Terriglobia bacterium, assembly GCA_020073525.1. GTDB lineage: Bacteria > Acidobacteriota > Terriglobia > Terriglobales > Acidobacteriaceae > Acidiflorens. Next base: position 13,712 of record JAIQFA010000006.1, on the reverse strand, counting down.
TCGAGAGACGGGAGGCCGAACCGGTTCGCAGAATTCCATCGCCTGGCGGACTGGCTCCGGGCGAAATAGATTCCGTCATTCAGCAAACTCCCTTGGCGCCCTTAACGCCAGTAGTCGGAACAAGCTTTGAAGGCTTGGGTGCGGGACAGTATGGCTTTACTGTCAACAGCGCGCCACCTGACACCAACGGCACAGTGGGAGCAACGCAGTATGTGCAATGGGTGAACTCTTCGTTCGCCATCTTTAACAAAACCACCGGAGCCCTGATTGCCGGGCCGACTGCGGGCAATACCCTCTGGTCGGGATTCGGTGGCGGTTGTCAGACAAACAATGACGGCGATCCCGTCGTGCTCTACGACAAAGCGGCGCAGCGCTGGGTCTTCAGCCAGTTCTCGGTATCGACTACGCCTTTCCTGCAATGTATCGCGGTTTCGACGACCTCAGACGCAACCGGCACCTTTAACCGCTACAGCTTTCAATACGGAAATTTCGACGACTATCCCAAGATGGGAGTCTGGTCCGACGGTTATTACGAAACCTTCAACATGTTCAACGGCAACACGTTTGTCGGCGCCGATGCTTGCGCCTACAACCGCACGGCGATGTTGGCAGGCACGGCTGCCACTCAGGTGTGCTTCCAGCAAGGCTCTTCGGTCGGAGGTTTGCTGCCTTCCGATATCGACGGTAACACCGCGCCCCCGGCTGGTTCTCCGAACTACATGCTGTACTTCGGAACGAACAACCTGAATCTCTACAAATTCCATGCGGACTTCAACACGCCTTCGAACTCCACCTTCACCGGCCCCACGGTGATCAGCGTGGCGTCGTTCAGCCCGTTGTGCGGTGGCGGCACGTGCGTTCCGCAGTCCGGGACAACGCAGCAACTCGATTCGCTGGCTGATCGCCTCATGTACCGGCTGGCGTACCGAAACTTCGGCACGCACGAGTCGTTGGTGGTGAATCACTCGGTGGTGGCAGGTTCTTCCGGCGGCGTGCGCTGGTACGAGATCCAGAACCCCAGCGGAACTCCGTCGGTCGCACAGCAGAGTACGTTCGCTCCCGATTCGAGCTACCGCTGGATGGGTAGCGTCGCCATGGATCAGGCCGGCGACTTGGCGGTCGGCTACAGTGTGTCGAGCAGTTCGCTCAATCCCACCATTCGATACGCGGGGCGCATCCCAACCGATCCTGCCAGCACACTGGAGACTGAAGTCAACGTAGTGACCGGCACCGGCTCGCAGACCACCGGCCTCAGCCGCTGGGGCGACTACAGCGCCATGCAGGTCGATCCGGTGGACGATTGTACGTTCTGGTACACCCAGGAGTACATGAAAACCAACGGCACCTTCAACTGGAACACTCGCATAGCGAACTTCAAGTTTCCGACCTGCGGCAGCACCACGCCCGATTTCACCGTCGGTGCATCGCCCTCGTCGCTTGCCGTGACGCAGGGGTCCAGCGGAACCAGCACCATCACTTTGACCAGTTTGAATGGGTTCAACGCAGCCACAACTCTCAGCGCCTCCGGATTACCCAGCGGCGTGACGGCGGCGTTCTCCACCAACCCTGTGACGCCACCCGCGAATGGCACGGCAACGTCGACCCTGACGCTGACGGCTTCGGCAACGGCAACCACCGGTGCAGCCACGGTGACCATCACCGGGACCTCCGGTGCAACCACGCATACCACGACCATTGCCCTAACCGTGAATGCGGCTGCGACTCCGAACTTCACCATCGGCGCCTCGCCCTCTTCGGTTGCGGTCACACAAGGTGGAACCGGAGCTAGCACCGTCACCATCACCAGTCAGAACAGCTTCAGCTCTGCGACCACACTGAGCACGACTGGTTTGCCAAGCGGCGTTACTGCCGCCTTCTCGACCAACCCGGTTACGCCGCCGGCCAACGGCAGCGCCACTTCAACCCTGACGTTCACAGCATCGGCGTCAGCCACAGTCGGAACGGCTACAGTGACGGTGACGGGAGTCTCCGGATCCCTCACCCATTCGACAACCATCTCTCTGACCGTCAACTCGTCGGTCGGATTGCCGACCGCAACCTACAACGCGACGCTCAAGGCTCCGGCCTGCTCCGGCGTCGGTTCCGGCTGCGACTCGGGTCCGTCTCTGCTCTTGGGACGCGACACGTTGGCAGGCGGCAGCGAGCCCAATCAACCCAACACCATCAATAGCTCCTGCGCCGACGGCACGTCGGGGACATACCACTCCGATGAGTCGAACGACCGGCTCGTTGTTCAAACCACCGACGGCAGTACCCTGGCGCCGGGAAAAACAGTGAAGGTCAGCGCGACGGTCTGGGCCTATAGCACTTTCACGTCCGATCACCTTGACCTTTACTACGCTGCGAATGCCAGCAGTCCGACGTGGGTGTTGATCGGAACGATCGCACCAACAGCGGCCGGAGCGCAGACGCTCTCCGCCAACTACACGCTGCCGAGCGGTGGCGCATCACAGGCCGTGCGCGCGCAATTCCGCTACCAAGGAACCGCGTCTTCCTGCACCACCGGCTCCTATAACGACCACGATGATCTGGTCTTCGCCGTGAGCGCTGGAGCTCCAGGCTTCACGGTGTCGGCGGCTCCGAGTGCGGTCAGCGTCGTGCAAAGTGCAAACGCATCGAGCACGGTGACCGTCACCAGCGTGAACAGCTTCAACTCGGCGATCACACTCAGCTTGTCCGCACTTCCCGCGGGCGTGACGGCGGCATTCTCTACCAACCCCGTCACTCCTCCGGCAAACGGCAGCGCAACTGCAACCCTAACCTTTACCGCTTCGCCCACGGCGACCACAGGCACGACCAATGTCACCGTGACCGGAACCTCAGGCTCCATCGTGCAGACGACAACCATCGCCTTAACGGTGACATCCACTGGTGGAGGAGCGCAAACCGCGACCTACAGTTCCACGCTGAAGGCTCCGGTATGCGCGACGGTAGGTTCTTCCTGCGACTCAGGTGCTTCGTTGCTGCTGGGCAAGGACACGATGTCCGGCGGAGCCGAACCCAATCAACCGAATACCATCAACAACTCGTGTGCTGATGGCACGTCGGGAACCTTCCACTCCGATGAGTCCAACGACCGCCTCATGGTGGCTTCCACCAGCGCCGGCGCGATGACTCAGGGCACCACGGTTACGGTGACCGCGACGGTATGGGCCTGGAGCACCGGTTCGTCCGATTCTCTGGACCTCTACTACGCGGCCAACGCCAATAGCCCGAGCTGGGTGCTGATCGGAACGATCGTGCCTCCAGCAGGTGGAGCGCAGGCTATCTCCAGAACTTACACGCTACCAACCGGCAGCACGCTGCAGGCGGTGCGCGCGAACTTCCGTTATCAAGGGAGCGCGTCCTCGTGCAGCACGGGAGCGTACGACGATCACGACGATCTGGTGTTTGCGGTGAATTAACGGCAGGTTGAAGTAGGGCCGGGCGGCGACGCCCGGCCCTCCGCAAACAGATAGAGCCGGTCCCGAGAGGGGCCGGCTCATTTTTCTTGCTCTCTTTCGCAGCGGTCTACTGCAACTCTTCCATGCATTTCGCCAACACTTCCCTGCTCGGACGCGTTAACGATTCCGGCAAAGTCGCCAGCGGCTGATCAGTAACGTTCAGCATGTCAATAAAGCTCGGGGCCTTGGCATTGATGTAGAACACGCCAGTCAGCACATCGCCCTTCTCGTGCGATTCCATCAACCGGCGCACCGCCTGAATCTTGTCCGTCGGATCGTACTCCTGCTCCAGTTTTCGCAACCGCAGGCTCGACCCGTCATGCATCGTGACCTCAAACGTCGTTCCCGGATCGTAGTCAACGTTGATTTCCTCGAACGCTGGCACGAAGCTGACTTCGTGCAGTGGCTCTTCATGGGCCTGCATGTACTTGTAGGATTTGGTCGAGCCCTCGTGGTCGTTAAAGGTGACGCACGGCGAAACCACGTCCAGCATCACCGTGCCCTTGTGAGCGATGGCCGCCTTGAGCATGGTGTGGAGCTGCCGCTTGTCGCCGGAGAACGAGCGGCCCACAAAAGTAGCTCCCAGTTGGATGGCCATGGCGCAGGTATCGACCGGAGGAAGGTCGTTGACCACGCCGCTTTTCAGCGTGGATCCCAGATCGGCGGTCGCCGAGAACTGGCCCTTCGTCAGGCCGTAGCAGCCGTTGTCCTCGATGATGTAAATGATGGGCAGGTTGCGCCGCATCAGGTGGATAAATTGCCCGGCACCGATCGAAACCGTGTCGCCGTCGCCGGTCACACCCAGGGCGATCAGGTTTTTGTTCGCCAGCATCGCTCCCGTCGCTATCGAAGGCATGCGGCCATGCACGGAGTTGAAGCTGTGTGCGCGATTCATGAAATAAGCCGGGCTCTTCGAGGAACAGCCGATGCCGCTGACCTTGGCCACGCGCTCGGGCTGCACGCCCATTTCATACATCGCGTCGATGATGCGTTCGGAAATCGCGTTATGCCCGCAACCGGCACAGAGCGTCGTCTTCCCGCCGCGATAGTCAATCACCTGCAGCCCAATTCGGTTGGTCTTCGGCGCGGGAGCAGGTGTTGGCGTGTTGGTGGTTGTCGTCCCCATGTTACTTGCCCTCCATCATCATGAGCTCGTCGGTCACGGACCGCGCGTCGATCGGCAATCCGTGGATATGGCAGATTGAGCGCAACCGCGGAGTCAACTCCGGCTTGATATCGAGCTTGAGCAGACTGGCCATCTGCCCATCGCGGTTTTGCTCGACCACATACACGCGGTCGTGCCGCTCGATGAAGTCGTGTACCTCGCGCGTAAACGGATACGCCAGCACGCGAAGATAGTCGGTCTCCACCTTGTACTCGGCGGACAGTTGATCCCGCGACTCAATGATTGCCCAATGTGAAGTGCCATAGGCAATGATTCCGATCTTCGCTTTGTTGCCCGTCGCTAACTCTGGACGCGGTACGAACGACCGCGCGGTCTCGAACTTCTTGTTGATTCGCTCCATGTTGCGCTCGAAATCGTCAGGACGTTCGCTGTACTGTGCTTTTTCATTGTGACCGCTGCCGCGCGCAAAATATGCCGCTGCAGGATGATCCGTCCCCGGCAGTGTGCGGTAGCCGACACCATCGCCATCCACATCTTTATAGCGCGCAAAACCTCCGGCCTTCTCGAGGTCCGCCTTGGTCAGCACTTTTCCGCGATCAATCGGCTTCTCGGGATAAGGGAACGGATCCGACATCCAGTTGTTCATGCCCAGATCAAGGTCCGACATGACAAACACCGGTGTCTGGAATCGTTCGGCCAGGTCGAATGCGTCCTGTGCCATGGTGAAGCACTCGCTGACCGAGTCCGGGAATAGCATGATGTGCTTGGTGTCGCCGTGGCTGAGAAACGCCGTCGAGAGCAGGTCACCTTGCGACGTGCGAGTAGGCAAGCCGGTCGATGGTCCGACGCGCTGAATGTCCCAAATCACAGCCGGAATTTCCACGTAATACGCCAGGCCGGTGAACTCTGCCATCAGCGAGATGCCCGGCCCGGCGGTCGCAGTCATCGAGCGCGCACCCGCCCAAGCTGCCCCAATCACCATGCCAATCGCCGCCAGTTCATCTTCGGCTTGCACGATGGCAAATGTCGCCTTACCATCAGGTCCGATGCGATGCTCCTTCATGTAGTCGATCATGGTCTCGACCAGTGAGGACGACGGTGTGATCGGATACCAGGTCACCACCGTGCATCCAGCAAACATGCATCCCAAGGCAGCGGCGGAATTGCCGTCAACGATGATCTTGCCCTTCGTCTTGTCCATGCGCTGGATGTAGAAGGGATCGCGCTTCTTCAGGTTCGCGGCAGCATAATCGTGGCCGGCCTTGGCTGCCGCCAGGTTCAGGTTGGCCGCTTTCGCCTTGGTCGCAAACTGCTTGCGGATCGCTTTCTCCACCTCGGCATAATCAATTTCAAGCAATTGCACCGCTACTCCGACATAGATCATGTTCTTGATGAGCTTGCGCAGTTTGGCTTCAGCACCCACCGTCGCCGCCAGCTTGTCGTAAGGCACCGCGTAATAAATCAGATCGTCGCGCAACTTGTCGAGCGCCAGCGGCTCGTCGTAGAGCACGGCAGCGCCCGGCCCCAGCGTTTTCACGTCGTCCTGCGCTGTCTCCGCATTCATCGCGATGAGCAGATCGATTTCTTTCTTGCGCGCGATGTAGCCGTCTTTATTGGCGCGGATTGTGTACCAGGTCGGCAGCCCCGCAATGTTGGAAGGAAACAGGTTCTTGCCGGAAATCGGCACACCCATCTGGAAAATGCTGCGCAACAAGACTGTGTTGGAACTCTGCGACCCCGACCCATTCACGGTCGCAACCTGAATACTCATGTCATTGACGACACGCCGATGCCCCAATTGGCCGGACGATTCCTGGGGCACAATATCCGTAGTTGCCATCCCCTGTGCCTTTCTGGTCTGAACCGTATCAAGTTTTGACCGGGCAAACCCCATCGCCCCGGTATCTTGCGAAGAGTGAAAACTCTTTATTATACGCGTCCAAAGGTACTGAGGGAGTGAATCAAACAGCAACGGTAGTGGCCTGATTTAACAACATGACAGCAACACAAAAACAGGACAGCACCAACAGCACCCAGCAGCGAACACGCAAGGCAGAGCATCAGCTTTGATTTCCGAAATCGGCACATTCCCGCTAGCTACCAACACGACATCTGAGCGCCAACTGCGGACCAACAACTCGTGAAACCCAGCAGCACGATGGTGCTCATCTCCTACAAGCCCGCTGGCTTTCTGTTCGGAATTCCGCCGGTCACAGTTCCGCTTCAGTCATAATAGAAGCAAGGCGGAGAAAACAGGCTTGCTCAACAGTGCGGCCTGACCTAGCCCTACTTCGAAGCATAGGAGATGGAATGACCGGTAGGTTGAATTCCACCAGCGACAGTTCGGCAGGTGGAGCACACAAGGATGGCGCGAAAAACTGCAATGTCGCTCTCATCGGCTTTGGGACGGTCGGAAGTTCGGTGGCGAAGATTCTTTGCGAGCGCGCCAACACCCACCTGCGCCTGACGCACGTCCTCAATCGCAACGTAGCGCGGAAAAAAGTGGACTGGCTCCCGTCCTCGGTACAGTGGACTGAAAATATCGACGATGTTCTCTCCTCCGACGTGGATGTCGTCGTCGAGGTCATGGGCGGACTTCAGCCCACCGAAGATTGGATTCGTCGAGCGCTGGCGGCGGGCAAATCCGTGGTCACCGCCAACAAGCAATTGATCGCACGCTGCGGCCCCGAATTGACCGGTCTGGCGCGGCGGATGAACCAGCAGATCCAGTTTGGCGCGTCAGTGGCTGGCGGCGTACCGGTGATTTCCGGATTGCACGAGGGCTTGGCGGGCGATGAGCTCTTCAAGATTCAAGGTATCCTCAACGGCACTTGCAACTACATTCTCAGCCAGATCGAAGCGAATGGCGTTCCTTTCGCCACGGCTCTGCGTGAGGCACAGAAGTTGGGCTTTGCCGAGGCCGACCCCACCGAAGATATCGACGGCTTGGACGCTCGGGCCAAGCTCGCGATCTTGGCACGCGTCGGACTGCACTGTAACGTCAGGCCGGAGAGCATAGTGGCGCGTTCAATTTCGGCGATCGACTCCGTCGATTTTGAATACGCGAATCAGCTGGGTTGCACGATTCGGCAGATTTCCTGGGCCGAGCTAAGAGGGGATGAATTGTTTGCCGCGGTCCAGCCGGCACTCGTCGAACTCTCGTCCCCTCTGTCGCGGGTAGAAGGCAGCCGCAACCTGGTGATGGCAACTGGAACCTACGGCGGAGAAACGGTTTTTGGAGGCCATGGTGCAGGCGGACATCCCACCGCTGTTGCGGTCGTCTCCGATATCCTGGCAATCGCCCGCTCCAGACAAACCGGCACGAGTTACGCGGGACAGCCGCCCGAGAAAAACCCCACCGTCACCAGCGATTACACCGCCAAGCACTATCTGCGATTCCTGGTAAAAGACCGGCCCGGGATCATCGCCAGTCTTTCCACAATTCTTGCTCATTGCGGCATCAACATCGATGCCGTGGTGCAGAAGCCGGGCTGTCCGAAATCACATTTGCCGTTTCTGATTACGCTGGAGGAATGCAAAGCGTCGCTGGTGGAACAGGCACTGCAGCAGATTGACAAGCTGGATTTCCTGGTGCATCCGTGTTTGCACTTGCCGATAATCTAGGAAGGATCCAAGCTACGCTTCCACTTGGAAGAACTGTGCCATGTTGCGGAATTTCTTGTAGCGGGTATCGAGCAACTCGCCAACTGGCAGTTTCTTTACCGCGGCCAGATGCTGCTGTAGCGCCATGTCGAGCAACTCCGCTGCCTGCGCGTGGTCGGTGTGCGCACCGCCGGGCGGTTCGGGGATGATGCCATCGATACAGCCGAGTTCGTTCAAATCCTTCGCGGTGATCTTCATGGCCTCGGCCGCCAGGTCTTTTTTGCTGGCATCGCGCCACATGATGGAGGCGCACCCCTCGGGTGAAATCACCGAGTACACGGAATTTTCCAGCATCAACACGCGATCCGCGACAGCAATCGCCAGCGCGCCGCCACTGCCGCCGACGCCAATCACGGTGGTCACGATCGGGACCTCCAGGCGCGCCATCTCCAGCAGGTTGCGCGCAATGGCTTCTCCCTGGCCGCGTTCCTCGGCGTGCAATCCGGGATAGGCGCCGTCGGTGTCGACAAACGTGAAAATCGGACGCTTGAATTTCTCCGCAATCTTCATCACCCGCAGCGCCTTCCGATAGCCTTCCGGGTGCGGCATGCCGAAATTTCGATAAACGCGCTGTTTCGCGTCGCGCGCTTTCTGCTGGCCTACAATGATGACTTCGTCGCCGTGAAAACGAGCCATTCCACACACAATGGCCGGGTCGTCGCGGAAGCCACGATCGCCGTGAATTTCGCTCCAGTCGGTAAAAATGCGCTCGATATAGTCCAGCGTGTACGGGCGTTGCGGGTGACGCGCCAGTTCCGTACGCTCCCATGCGTTCAGGTGCGAAGAAACCTCGCGGCGAAGGTCATTTACGCGCTCGTGCAATTGCTGGATCTGGCGGACCGTTTCCGCGTTCTGTCCCTCCACGGCTTGTAGCCGCGTGATCTGCTGCTCGATCTTTTCCAGTTCCTGCTGCGCTTTCAATCCAGAATCCATCTTGATAACGTTCCCATTCTTTCGGGTATGATGCGCTTCCACGATCGAGAGCATAAAGTCGGTACCAGTAATGGCGGCATTCCCAGCGCCGTTATCTGACTTCTCTGCCCGCTTTGTTTTCGCTCGTCTCATCGGCCGCATCTGCTCACTCGCCGGATCAACTGATGACGCGCACGCTGCCGCGCCCGCACAGCTCTTCCACACGGCCCAGGAAATTACGGTCCGGCATCACATTATAGCCTTCGGCCTCCATCACCACCATGAAATCGCCTTCCCGCTCCATGTCGAAGAGCACCTTGGCCTCGCCTTTGCGCTCATTGAACAGCGCGTGCAGCGCATCGACCGTGCCATCCGTCGCGCTGCCGAGAGGAATCCTGATACGGAGCGCCTTCGGCAACGGGACGCGGGCTTCGTCCAGCGGAATAATCTCGTTGGCCGTAACCTTTGGATTTGCGCCTTCTTCAATGCGCACGCCCCCACGAATCAGCACTGGAACCTCAAGCTTCACTTTCTCGGAGAGCTTCCGGTAGGCCTCGGGAAAGACCAGCAGCTCCACTTTCCCCGACATGTCTTCGAGCGCGGCTTGCGCCCACAACTCGCCTCTTCTTGACTTTGCCACCCGCAGGCCCGAAATCAAGCCAGCCGTCGTGATGTTCTCATCCTTGTTGGTGGACTTCTTCATGGCGGCGATATCCGCGGTGGAGAGCGCATTCAGGTCGGCGAGCTTGTCTTTGTACTTCTCCATCGGATGTCCGGTGATAAAGAAGCCGAGGATCTCCTTCTCCGCCGCCAGCCTTACATTCTCATCCCAGTCGGGCGTGTTGGGGAGCGAAGCGTTCGCCTCCTGCGCGGTCTCCTCTGCGAAAACGCCAAACAGCCCGTGCTGCCCCGACTCCGCGTCCCGCTGTGCTTTCTGCGCTTGCTCGATGGCTGTGTCGAGCGCCTGCATGAGCTGTGCACGACGTCCGAAGCAATCCATCGCCCCGCTCTTGATCAGCGACTCCAGCACCCGCTTGTTCAGCAACCGCAAGTCCACTTCTTCGCAGAATTCGTAAAAAGAACGGACGCTCCGTCCCAACTTTTTCCGCGCCGCCACAATGGACTCGATGGCATTTCCCCCAACGTTTTTCACCGCAGCCAGACCAAAGCGGATCGCCGGCCCGTGCGGAGTGAAGTTCGCATCGCTGACGTTGATGTCCGGCGGTTCAACAGCAATACCCATCTCGCGGCATTCGTTGATGTACTTCACCACGTCATCGGTGCTTCCGGTCACCGACGTGAGCAATGCGGCCATGAAATCGACGGGGTGATGCGTCTTCAAATACGCGGTGTGATACGCCAGCAACGCGTACGCCGCCGAGTGCGACTTATTGAAACCGTATCCGGCAAACTGCGCCATCAGATCGAATATCTTTTCGATCTTCTTGGGTGGAAACCCTCGCTGCGTCGCTCCCTGCACAAAGCGTTCGCGCTGCGCCGCCATCTCTTCCGCCTTCTTTTTTCCCATGGCGCGCCGCAGCAGGTCGGCATCTCCCAACGAGTAACCGGCAAGCTTGTTCGCCGTCTGCATTACCTGTTCCTGATAGACGAAGACCCCGAGGGTCTCCTGCAGAATTTCCTTTAGCTCCGGCAGGTCGTATTCAATCTTTCGGCGACCATGTTTGCGCTCGATGAAGTCGTCGATCATGCCGCCCTGAATCGGCCCGGGACGGTAGAGCGCATTCAGTGCGGTGAGATCTTCGATCGAATTCGGCTGATAGCGCCGCAGCACGTCGCGCATACCGGATGATTCAAACTGGAACACTCCAGACGTCAGTCCTCTGTGGAAGACTTTCTCATACGTCTCGTGGTCTTCCAGCGGGATGTCGTCCAGGCTCAGCTTCGTTCCCTTCTGCGCAATAAGTTTCAACGTGTCGTCAAGAATGGTGAGCGTCGTCAGCCCGAGAAAATCCATCTTCAGCAAGCCCATCTTTTCGATGGCCACCATGTCGAAGGCGGTGACGATTTCGTCGTTCTTGGTTTTGTGCAGCGGTACCAGCTCAATCAGCGGCCGCGGCGAAATCACCACGCCCGCGGCGTGCACACCGGAATTCCGCACCAGACCTTCCAGCTTGCGCGCGGTATCGAGCAACTGCCGCACTTGAGGATCTTTCTGGTAGGCCTCCTGCAGCGCCACCGATTCCGTCAGCGCGTCATCCAGCTTGATATTCAGCGTGGTCGGCACCATCTTCGCGATGCGGTCCACGTCGCTGTATGGCATATCCATCGCGCGCCCGACATCTTTAATCGCGGCTTTCGCCGCCATCGTGCCGAAGGTGATGATCTGCGCTACATTTTCCCGTCCATATTTGTGGGTGACGTATTCGATCACTTCGCCGCGCCGGTTCATGCAGAAATCGATATCGATATCCGGCATGGAAATACGTTCGGGGTTCAGGAAGCGTTCGAAGAGAAGTTCATGCTGCAGCGGATCGATGTCAGTGATACCGAGCGAGTACGCCACCACCGCTCCGGCGGCCGATCCGCGGCCAGGGCCTACCGGAATGCCGCACTCGCGGGCGTAGCGGATGAAGTCCCAAACAATCAGGAAATACCCTGAGAACTTCATCTGCTGGATGATCGCGATCTCGCGTGCCAGTCTCTGCTCGTAGTCCGCTAGCGAATGCTTGAGCCGGCCGTTCGCCGACAGATTGCGTAGCGTCTCCATCCGCCGCGCAAATCCTTGCCGCGTAATGTGCTCGAAGTAAGTGTCGAGAGTAAAGCCATCCGGAACGTCGAAGCGCGGAAACGGGCTGGGAACTTTTTCCAGGCGAAGATTGCAGCGCTCGGCAATATCGAGCGTTCGCGAAAGCACACTCGGCGCGTCCTTGAAAACACGCAGCATCTCGTCGCCATTCTTGACGAAGAACTGCGTGCCCTCGAACTTCATCCGGTTCGTTTCCTGGATGGACTTGCCGGTTTGAATGCACAACATCACGTCCTGAGCGTGCGCGTCGTCTTCGCAAAGGTAGTGGCTGTCATTGGTCGCCACCATCGGCATTCCGAGATCTCGTTCCAGTTGGAACAACCCGGAATGGATGCGGTGCTCCATCTCCAAGCCCTGATCCTGAATCTCGAGGAAGAAGTTATCTTTGCCGAAGAGGTCGCGATAGAACCCGGCCGCCGACCGCGCCGCCTCGTAGTTCCCTTCCGTCAACCGCTCGGCCACTTCGCCCTTCAAACATCCCGAAAGCCCGATCAATCCCTTCGAATGTTCCGCCAGAAATTTCTTGCTCACCCGCGGCTTGTAGTAGAAGCCGTGCAGCGAAGCTTCCGACGTGATCTTGACCAGGTTGCGGTAGCCTTCTTCGTTTTCAGCCAGCACCAAGAGGTGGTTATAGGTGTCGCCATCGGGCGGAGTGCGCGCGATGTCGTGGTCGTCTTTCTTGCAGATGTAGAGTTCGCATCCCACAATCGGTTTGACGCCGGCCTTGTTTGCGGCATTGACGAAATGCACCGCGCCAAAAATATTGCCGTGGTCGGTCATGGCCACGGCAGGCATGCCGAGTTCTTTTACGCGATCGACAAGTTTCTCGACATCGCAAGCGCCATCGAGCATGGAGTAGTCACTATGCAGGTGCAGGTGGACGAATTGGGACATTGGGCTCAAGAATGATGTCGCTCAAAAGTGATTTCTAAGTTGCCGTCATTTTACTGGTGAATGCCGCGAGGGGAACTGCCAACTTATCCACAGGAGTGGAAAACGAGGGAGAGTGCAGCTTATTGTCCTTCGCTCGATCGCGGCACGCGAAAATCTACTCCGCGATCGTCATTTGCCTTGACCGTGGCTGGTATGTCGAGTTGCGCGAGAGGAATCTTCTCGGTGCGCTGCGGTGTGAAGTTCCATAGCGTCTGACCCACGATTGCGTAATTCTGAATCTCTCGCTGGCGCTGATCCTGGAACACAAGCACTGTAGCCGGATCGGCCTTCGCCCTCTCTTCTTCGCGCGGCTGCGGATCGCTTGCTTGCGACCTCCTCCCGCCATAGCCAGGCCGAGCATATGCATCCTGATCTTGCTGGCGCATCCGCTGCTCTTCAAGATTCTGCGCGTTCATCTCGCTGGCTTCTTGGCGCTCGCGCTCATCATCTTCGTTATAGGAGGAGTAGGAGTCATACCACCAATACGGATCGTAGTAGGAGTAGTACGGATATCCGTAGCCGAATCCAAAGCAGCCAAAGCAGCGTTGTCTGAAACCACGATTGTGAAATCGCCCACCGCGAACATGGTCGCCTCTCCCAAACGAGCGAGAGCCCGATCCGACGTGGGAATGGAAGCCTGAATTGAGGTGCGAACCGCCGAAGCCAGTTCCTCCGAAACGCGGCCCGCCAGAACCGTGGCCAACAAAACCGGAGTGGCCGCTGAATCCGCCGTGCCCGCCACCGGAACCGCGCATGCCGCCACGCTGGGCCGAGACTGACACAAGGGCCCCGAGAACCACGAACGCCGCAATGGCAAGAAGGCGCCGCATAAGGAAATTATAAGCCC
>JAIQFA010000068.1 GCA_020073525.1 Terriglobia bacterium | reverse complement strand
GGCACGGCCCATAGATGGCACCAACTCGGCGAGGAAGCTGGTCAGGCGTTGCGCCACGGCATGAAGCTGTCTTGTGTCCATGCCGGGAGCGTACACCGACCACGGTACCCTGTCAACTATTACTTAACATAGTAATGCTAGTGTGGTGTCTCTGAAATACGCTGAATAATATCTCCCGTGTCGGCGTCTGTATAAGGGAAAGGAGAACGCCGATGCGAACCGGTCGCCCGTTGCCCCCGTTGACCCTGACCCGCGACGAACACGAGACGCTGGACCGCTGGGCCCGGCGCCGGATGACCGCCCAGGCCTTGGCGCTGCGGGCTCGGCTCATCCTGGCCTGCGCGACGGGCCAGAGCAACACCGCCGTGGCGACCCGCTTCGGCGTGACGAAGCAGATGGTCGGCAAGTGGCGCGAACGGTTTGTGCGCCAGCGGCTGGACGGCCTCCTCGATGAGCCGCGCCCGGGGGCGCCCCGGACGGTCCGCGACGCCGACGTGGAGCGCGTAGTGACCCTGACCTTGGAAGCGATGCCGCGCCACGCGACCCACTGGAGCACCCGGACGTTGGCGGCGCGCTGTGGGCTGAGCCGGGCCACGGTGCACCGGATCTGGCGCGCCTTCGCGCTCCAGCCGCACCGGACCGAGACGTTCAAGCTCTCGACGGATCCCTTGTTCATCGAGAAGGTCCGGGACATCGTCGGCCTCTACCTCAACCCCCCGGACAAGGCCCTGGTCCTGTGCGCGGACGAGAAGAGTCAGATTCAGGCGCTGGACCGCACCCAGCCGCTCTTGCCGATGCGGCCCGGGCAGGCGGAGCGGCGGACCCATGATTACCGCCGGTACGGTACGACGTCCTTGTTCGCGGCCCTGGACGTGCAGACCGGCCGCGTGATCGGCGAATGCCACCGCCGGCACCGGGCCCGCGAGTTCCGGCAGTTCCTCGACACCCTCGAGGCGGCGGTCCCCGCCGCGTTGGACGTGCATCTGATCCTCGACAACTACGGGACGCACAAGACGCCGGCCATCCACCGCTGGCTGGCGCGGCACCCCCGGTTCCACCTCCACTTCACCCCCACGGGGGCGTCGTGGATCAACCTGGTCGAGCGCTGGTTCGGGGTGCTCACCGAGCGACAGATCCGTCGCGGGACCCACCGGAGCACGCCCCAACTGGAGGCGGCCATCCTCCGGTACATCGCCGACGGCAACCGGCATCCGAAACCCTTCGTCTGGACGAAGACCGCCGACGAGATCTTGGCGAGCGTCGCCCGATTTTGTCAGCGTATTTCAGAGACACCACACTAGAACTCCGCCTGGCGCGGGGCGCGGGGGAATGGGATGACGTCACGGATGTTCCCCATTCCGGTGCAGAACTGGATCAGCCGCTCGAAGCCGAGCCCGAACCCCGCGTGGGGCACGGTTCCGTAGCGTCGGAGGTCACGGTACCACCAGTAATCCTCTTTCCGCAGGCCCGCGTCCTCGATGCGCTTGTCGAGCACCTCCAGGCGCTCCTCGCGCTGCGAGCCGCCGATGATCTCCCCGATCTTCGGCACCAGCACGTCCATGGCCGCGACCGTATTCTTATCATCATTCAGACGCCGAATGAAAGTCCGCAACGATCGACCGCGCCAGCTCTTTTTTCAGCGCCATCGGATGCGCTTTGCCGCTGGCTACCTCCGCCTTCATCGTCGCGATCTGCTCCACCTTCACGTCCGTTAGTAACTCGTAATACCGCCACATCATGTGGTCGGAAATCGACATGACCTTGCCGTACATCTCCAGAGGCGGCTCGTGAATTCCAATCGCGTTCCCCAGCGACTTCGACATCTTATTCACGCCGTCGAGCCCTTCGAGGATCGGCGTGGTCAGCACCACCTGCGACTCCTGCCCGTAAGCTCGCTGCAACTCGCGCCCCACCAGCAGATTGAATTTCTGATCGGTTCCGCCGAGCTCCACATCCGCTTCGAGCGCGACCGAATCGTATCCCTGCGCCAGCGGATACAGCAGTTCATGCATGGCGATCGGCTTCTCTTCATGGAAGCGCTTATGGAAGTCCTCGCGCTCAAGCATTTGCGAGACCGTGTACTTCGCAGTTAAACGAATGAAGTCCTCGGCCGAAAACTTCGAGAACCACCGGCTGTTGAAGTCCACCACGGTTTTTTCCGGGCTGAGAATCCGGAATACCTGCGCCTTGTAGGTCTCGGCGTTCTCCGCAATCTGCTCTCGCGTTAGCGGAGGCCGCGTCGCCGAGCGCCCCGTCGGGTCGCCGATCATCCCGGTGAAATCTCCGATCAGGAAGATGACCGTGTGTCCGAGATCCTGAAAATGTTTGAGCTTGCGCAGCAGCACCGTGTGCCCCAAGTGCAGATCGGGCGCGGTCGGATCGAAGCCCGCTTTCACGCGCAGGGGTTTGCCCGTCTTAAGCGAGCGTTCGAGTTTCGAGCGCAGTTCGGATTCCTTGACAATCTCCGCCGCGCCCTTCTTGATGTATGCCAGTTGTTCGTCAACCGGTGGAAAGTTAGCCATGTCGTAAACGATTATAGCGACCGCTGGCGTTGCCAACGCCAGTCCCAGAGAATGGATGCTGTTGTAAATTCATCAACCACCAAGGCCACGAAGGTACACGAAGGCGTGAATTCTTAGGGCTTCCTTCGCGAACCTTCGTGGCCTTAGTGGTTCATGCCTTTCGTCGGCCATGAAGCTCACTCCAAGCGCCGATAGAAACTCAGCGCTGCGTCCCCCTGCACCAGTTTTCGGTATCGACGCAATTCCCCGAACGCCTCTCCCGGATCAAACCTCTTCTCGTGCTCCGCGATCGCCAGGCTACGCTCGCCCAACAATTTCGAAGCCGCCAACGCCGTCATCGTCTTCGCGTACTCGTCCTGCGTCGAGTAGGGCGGATCCAGAAACACAAAATCGGCGACGCTTCCCGCCGCCTCCAATTGCCGCAGCGCTTTACCAGCTTCAGCCTCCATGATCTGGAAGCCGCGCATAATCCCCAACGATTTTAAGTTCGCGGCAATCAACTCCGCCGCTGCTTTGGACGACTCGACGAAATACACCATCCGCGCGCCGCGGCTCAGCGCCTCGATACCAACCGCTCCCGTCCCGGCATATAAATCGAGCCAGGTCGACTCCGCCAATGCCTCCGGATTGCCCGCGCACAGCACGTTGAACAGCGTCTCGCGCAACCGGTCCGCCGTCGGGCGGATTTCGAGCCCAGGCAACGACCGCAACGTCCGACTCCGGTATTGGCCTGCAATGACTCTCATAATTTCGCGCCCACGTCGGTTTTCGCTGTAGAGACGGGCCTTGCCCCGTCTCCGCTCGCATCGTTTCCGCTCCAGCCGTCTGTCGGAGACGCGGCAAGCCCGTCTCTACCCTAGACCAGTGCCCCTACCCTTCCAGCCCTTTCGTTTCGTCTTTTCGCAACTCCGCAGGGCCAATCGGTGTCTAACTAGATAGAATACTGGTAGGCATGTCGATGCGCAGTTGGTCCATCCCGGTCGGACGTCTCTTCGGAATCGAAATCCGTATCCACCTGACTTTTTTGTTCCTGCTGGTCTTTGTCTGGGGCACGGCGGCCAGCCAGGATACCCCAACCGCTCTACGCGGACTCGCTTTGGTGGGCATCATCTTCGGAAGCGTTATCCTGCACGAACTCGGTCATGCGCTCGTAGCCCGCGGTTCGGGCATTCCGGCGAAGGGTATTATCCTGCTGCCGATCGGCGGAATCACCATTCTCGACGAGGCGCACGCCATTCCCGATCCGATCAATGCCTGGAAGCGCGACATCCGCGTCGCCGTCGCCGGACCGCTGGTCAATCTCTTCCTCGCCGGCCTATCTGCGCTCATCCTGCTCGCGGCCATACCCGGCTTCTCTCTGATGACCAAGCCGCTTCTCTATTCGGGCGCCTTGTTGCGCAGCATCGTCTGGTCGAACCTCTACCTCGGTCTGTTCAACCTGCTTCCCGCATATCCCATGGATGGCGGCCGGGTCTTGCGCGCTGTGTTTGCGCGCCGCATGGACATGGTGCAAGCCACCCAGCGCGCGGTCCGCATCGGCCACGTCTTCTCCATTTTGTTCATGATGGTCGGAATCCTCATGGCCAACTGGTGGCTGGTCATGATCGGATTCTTCCTCTTTGTGGGCGCGCAACTCGAAGAGCGTTCGGCGGTATTTCAATCTGTTTTGCAGAGCGTTCGTCTGGAAGAAATCATGCTCACCGATTTCGCGACCCTCTCGCCCGCCGATACCTTGGAAGACGCGCTCGAGAAGGCCGTGCACACGCTACAGGATGATTTTCCGGTGGTACGAGGCAGCGACATGGTGGGGGTGGTCTCAAGGCAGAAGATTCTCGAAGCGCTGCGCGCCGAAGGCAACGGCTATGTGCAGGCAGTGATGAATCGCATTTTCGAAGTTGCCGCCAAGCAGGAGTCGCTGGCCTCCGCCTTCCGCAAGCTTTCAGCCCGTAATCTAAGCATCATTCCGATCGTTGACGAACAGCATCTGGTCGGCATCGTCACCCTGCAGAACCTGATGCATTCCATGTCGGTGCTAGCCGAAAGCCGCAAGTTACGCCGCGAAGCGCTGGATTCCTAAGACCTTTTCATTCCTTTTCCACTTTTGTCATCCTGAGCGAAGCGAAGGACCTGCTTTTCTCAGCGGTGTGCGTCTTGGCCGTGGCCCGCGCGTAAACTTCCTGCGCCGCACGCACCGCGCATCCAAACTCGACCGCCTTCCCCGTGGTCTCGGCAATAACCTGTTCAAGTGCAGCCAGCACTCCCACCGTATCCAGATAATCGTAATACCCAATGTGAGCGATGCGGAAAAGCTGTCCCTTCATCTCCGCCTGCCCGTTAGCCACGACCGCCCCAAACCGCTCGCGGAAACGTTTGCAGATGGCCGTAGAATCGACGCCGTCCGGAGCAGCCACAGCAGTTAACGCGGCCGCGGGAGAACTGGGCGCGAATAATTTCAGTCCCAGAGCTTGCACGCCGGCGCGCGTCATCGCCGCACACAACTCCGCGTTGGCGATGAGAGCGTCGCGTCCTGCGGCGAGGTTGCCATCCCCCATCTGACGCACGTAGTCGAACGCCGCGGCCAGTCCGGCAAAGAGGGAGGTCGCGGGCGTGTAGGCCGTCTCCGCCTTGGCCGCCGATTTCCGTTCCTTCCGCAGGTCGAAGTAATAGCGCGGAGAAGTGGTCGTCTCCATACGTCGCCAGGCGCGCTCGCTGACGGCGCCATAAGCCAAGCCGGGCGGGATCATGAGCGCCTTCTGCGACCCGCCAAGAATGATGTCAATTCCCCAACCGTCCACGTCGAGACGGGTTGTGCCCAACCCCGTGATCGCGTCAACGACCAGCAAAGTATCCGGCAAAGCGCGGACCAGCTTTGCGATGGCCTCAACATCATGCCGCGCGCCGGTGGAACTCTCGGTTGCCTGCACGTAGACGCAGCGAATCTCGGGCGTCAGTTTGCGGCGCACCTCCTCCAGAGAAATCGTTTCGCCGTAGGGAGCGGTCAAGGTCTCGACCGAGCAGCCAAATGCCTTGGCCAGCGAGACCCAGCGCTCGCCAAACTTGCCAGCCGTCAGCACCAGCACCCGGTCTTGGGGAGAAGTCAGGTTCGAGACCGAGGCTTCCATAAAACCCGTGCCCGAAGACGACAACACCAGTACATCGTTCTGAGTGCCGATGAACTCCTTCACATCGGCCAGAACGCGCGTGAACAAAGCGCGGAATTCGGCAGTGCGATGGTGCGCGCCATAAGAAGCCATCGCCATCTGCGCGGCGGGAAGAAGAGGCGTGGGTCCGGGAGTGAAAAGCCTGTTTTTCTTGAGCATGGGAATAATCAGAATATGCGATGAGAGGAAATTCGGGAAGTGATTGCGCAAGTCAGAAGTCAGAAGTCAAATTGCAGAAGTGACCCCCTATCAGGCAGCCCTGTTATTGGCATAGAAAGCTTTTGATCTTACTTCTGCAATTTGACTTCTGCAATCGGCAGTCCACCTCTGCCCTCTGACGTCGTTCTATAATCCCCTCATGCCCCTCATCGACCAGATCCAGAAAGACATCGTCGCGGCCATGAAGGCTCGCGAAGAGGACCGCCTTTCCTGCCTGCGCATGGTCAAGACCGCGCTCAAGAACAAGGAAATTGACAAGATGGCCCCGCTCGACGACAAGGAATCGCAGCAGGTGCTCTCCACCCTGATCAAGCAGCGCAAGGACTCGGTCGAGCAGTTCACCAAAGGCGGACGCCAGGAGATGGCCGACAAGGAAGCCGCCGAAATCAAGCTGATCGAAACCTATCTGCCCAAAGCCGCCGGCGAAGAAGAAATCACAGCGGGAGTCCGCGCAACGATCGCCGAGATGACGCCTCCTCCCGCGATGAAAGACATGGGAACCGTAATGAAGGCCGCCATGGCCCGCTTCGCCGCCGCCGGGATGCGGGTGGATGGGAAGGTGGTCAGCGAGGCGGTGAAGAAGGAATTGGCGGGGAAGTAAGAAGCTGGGATTACCACGAACCACGTAGGGACAGCCGCCCTCGGCTGTCCAGTCCGAGCGGAGCTCGACAGATTTGCGTGCAGCTATTAGCAGTTTTGTTTTGGCGAAGTGAAAGAACGCTACTTTCCTTCGCGAATGCGTTCGAGATGTAGCCTCGCTTCCACCGTACATTCAGCTAACGCGCCGATGTAAATCGCGGGTAGTGATTCGTCTGCCGAATCCCGGAGGTAATCGTCGATCTCCCCCAGGTGTGGTTCAATAGTAGCGACCAGATCCGACAATTCTGATTCCGAGGCTTCTTCGAGTAGAGCGTCTCGTTCACCATCATCGGTGACCGCCCATCGTTTAATGAGAGGTATTAGGCCGTGGAGCGGTGCCGGAAGCACCGTGAAATCAACAGACGACGTTTCAGAACTGTGCGGCCCGACTAAAGACGACAAGGCATCTATGGCGTCCGCTACCTCATCTGCCGATTTTGGTTTCGCGTAGAGCACTATCGCATCTGCAAAGAGATGCAAACTCTCTGATGATTCACGAATGACTCTTCGCACTGTCTTGTGAAATGCGGGGTCTTTCAGAAACTTCCTTAGTCTTTCAGAGGGTTGCTGGCCGGCACACAGGAACACGGGCCAACGAGGGTCGCCACAGACTGACAGCGGTGAGGGCTTGTTAACAAACGAGATTTTGTTCGGACGGTTGATGGAGCAGAGCTCCACGTCGAGCTGGCCGTACACCCTGCAACAAATGTAATCTGGATTTCCCATCACGTGGACGCGGCGGTCGCGATAGGTAGCGCGCAACTCCTGGGAAAAAGGGTGACCGGAAAAGACTTTCGGCTGCCACTTGGTTTCTTCGCTGAACTCGGACTCACAAACGTTCGCATCGTAGCAGTTCGCTTTCTTAACGCGAGTGCCGAGCCTCTTCGCGACGAAACGCAAGATTGCAGATGTGTCAGTCATTTACTTTGTTGCCACTCCCGGTACGCTTCGCTTTTCCCGATGCCGCGCTCTTTGGCAACTTTCTTCAGCGCGGATTTTTCATCTGCGTTTTCCGCGGACATGATTTCGCGGACGCGCTGGGCAACGCTTATAGCCGAGGTCTCAGGTCTTAGGTCTTGGGTCTCAGGCTTCGCGATCAGGAGCGTGATTTCGCCCTTCACCCCGCCCCTTGCCTTGAACTGCTCCAAAATCTCTCCCGCGCGCCCGCGCAAAAACTCTTCATGGAGCTTCGTCACTTCGCGTGCTACGACCACATGGCGATCGTTTCCCAGAACTTCGACCACATCCGCCAGCGTCTCCAGCAGCCGGTGCGGAGCTTCGTAGAACACCTGGGTCCGGGGAGAGTCTTTTATGCTTTCCAGCAGCTTGCGGCGCTGTCCGGACTTTGCCGGGAGGAAGCCGCTGAAGCGGAAGGAATCGGTGGGCAGGCCGCTCGCCACCAGTGCCGCGAGGAATGCCGACGCTCCGGGAATCGGCACCACCGGAACATGATGCCGGATGGCCAGCGCAATCAGGCGGAATCCCGGGTCGGAGATGCCGGGCATGCCCGCGTCGGTGACGAGAGCGATCTTGGCCCCGCCTTCGAGGTCCACGACCAGCTCGGCCGCCTTGGTCATTTCGTTGTGCTCGTGATAGCTGACCGTGCGCGTCTTGATGCCGTAGTGGCTGAGCAGCTTCAGAGTCTGGCGCGTATCCTCGCAGGCGATCAGGTCAACTGCTTTCAGGACACGCAGGGCGCGCAGCGTGATGTCTTCCAGGTTGCCGATAGGGGTGGCCACGAGATATAGAGACGGACCGCCCATCGTTGTCCCTCGTTCGGAACTGCCGCCGCCATTCTGCTCGTCTTCGCTCATGAGGCGAGTCTAGCAAGAAAACCTCACCACAGAGGACACAAGGGACACGGAGGTACGCGACTCAGGGCATTTCCCCTGTGTTCTTCTGCGCCCTCTGTGGTAAAGATTTATGTCGGTTGTGCCCAGCCAACTGGCGGGAAGCAGGAGAACCAGCGCAATCAACTCGACGCTTCGCCTTTTCTTCGCTTCATGCTAAACTGACCAAAACTGATGTGACAGCCAACACTTCTCGCCCCAGCCCGCGGGTGTAGGCTACGGGGGGATTCAAGACCCGGATTCCGATTCATACACAGGAGCAGGCATCATGGCCGACGAACGTAGCCGAGTGGAAGACCGCAACAACGAGCGCACCAAGGCAATTGAACTCGCATTCGCACAGATTGAAAAGCAGTTTGGCAAGGGCTCCATCATGCGGCTGGGGTCGAAAGAAGCTATCGTCCCGATCGCGGTGATTTCAACCGGCGCGATTTCGTTCGACGCCGCGCTGGGCGTGGGTGGCGTTCCGCGCGGACGTGTCGTCGAAATCTTCGGCCCGGAATCTTCCGGCAAGACGACCATTGCCTTGCAGGTGATTGCCGAGGCGCAAAAGGCTGGCGGCATGGCGGCGTTCGTCGATGCCGAGCATGCGCTCGACCCAGGCTATGCCAAGAAGCTGGGTGTCGACGTCGACAACTTGCTGGTCTCGCAACCTGACTATGGCGAGCAGGCGCTGGAAATCGTTGAAGCACTGGTGCGCTCGAACGCCATTGACGTGCTGGTGGTGGACTCGGTGGCGGCTCTGGTCCCGAAGGCCGAACTCGATGGCGAAATGGGCGACAGCCACATGGGACTGCAAGCCCGCCTCATGTCGCAAGCGCTGCGAAAATTGACTGGAACGGTTTCCAAGTCGCGCACTTGCCTGATCTTCATCAACCAGATTCGCGAAAAGATTGGCGTGATGTTCGGCAACCCCGAGACCACGACGGGTGGCCGCGCTCTGAAGTTCTATTCGTCGGTGCGCATCGACATCCGTCGCATTGCCGCGATCAAAGAAGGAGACGTGATCACCGGCTCGCGCACCCGCGTCAAGGTTGTGAAGAACAAGGTGGCGGCGCCCTTCCGCGAAGCCGAGTTCGACATCCTTTACGGCGAAGGCATCTCGCGCGAAGGCGATCTGCTCGATCTGGCGGTGAACAACAATATCCTGGAGAAATCGGGCTCGTGGTTCAGCTACAAGGGCGAGCGCATCGGCCAAGGACGCGAGAATGCCCGCGCCTTCCTGAAAGAGAACAAAGACACGATGGCGAAGCTCGATGCTGAAGTGCGCAAAGCCCTAGGCCTGACCCCGGCCGCACCGGCTCCGGCAGCGGTTCCGGCGCAAGCGACTGGCACGCAAGGACGTGTCACAACCATGCCGAGCGCACAGGAAGCGACGAAAGTGCCGGCGTCCAGACGGTAGTGCCGCTAGAGTGTGCGAGTAGAGATGAGCGACTATCAGCTTCAGCTGCTTCGTTCTCTGACCCCTGAACAAAGACTTGTTTTTCAGTCGGAGTACGACGGGCGAAGGAAAGACGCCACGGTTGCGATCCTCCTCGCTTTGTTTCTAGGTGGATTTGGAGCCCACCATTTTTACCTCGGCAAAACAGGTCTGGGCGTTCTCTATTTGCTCTTTTTTTGGACCTTGATCCCGGCGTTTGTGGCGTTGATCGAGTGCTTTCTTTTGAGTGAACGCGTGCGTCGTTACAACGATCAGCTCGCCGCTGAAGTCGGCAACAAAGTCCAGTTGTTATACGCCAGTGTTCCCCCTCCCCCACCGGGCGCCCTCGGCCAATACTGCACCAAGTGCGGCAAAGCCATGGCCTTGCAATCGCGTTTCTGTGATTCCTGTGGCACAGCCGTGGGGACGCAGCTTCCGGCCTAAACACTCTTGCCACCGTTGCCTCCGATTGCCATCCCCTCTCGCCCCCGCATACAATCCTCCTTTCGTTGACCTTATCGTCAACCGAGGCCCCTGTGAAGCGCATTAAAGCCATCTATCCCGGATCTTTCGATCCTCCTACCAACGGCCATCTTGACCTGATCGAGCGTGGCAGCAAGATCTTCGACGAGCTGGTGGTTGCCATTCTGCGCAACCCTGAGAAAGACCCGCTCTTCAGCGTCGCCGACCGTCGCAAGATGCTGGAGGCCATGACCGCCGGCTTTGACAACGTCTCAGTGGACACTTTCGATGGTCTCACCGTGGATTATGCGTTGCGCGTCGAGGCCCGGGTCATCCTGCGCGGCATACGCGCCATCAGCGATTACGAGTACGAACTCCAGATGGCCCTGATGAATCGCAAACTCCAGCCCGGTCTGGAAACGGTATTCATGATGCCCGCGGAAAAATATTCATACCTGAGTTCGCGCCTGGTGCGGGAAGTTGCGCAACTTGGCGGATCGATCGAATGCCTCGTTCCCGACCTCGTGGCGCAGAAACTTCGTGAGAAAATGGATGTAGCTCACAAGTTCGCGAACGGCGAGCAGCCATTGCCGTCCGAGACCAAAATTAGGACCAGGAAAAAGAGATCATGAGCACCGTAACGGAAGTACCGGTCACCCACCCCGTCCGCCTGACGGAACGCATCAACCGCATTGAGCCCTCCGCGACCATGGCGGTCGTGGCCGAGGCTGACAAGCTGCGCCAGCAGGGGATTGATGTCGTGGACTTCGGCGCCGGCGAGCCCCACTTTTCCACGCCGCAGCACATCAAGGATGCGGCCATCGCCGCCATTCAGGCGAATTTTTCGAAGTACACCGCCGTCGGAGGCACCACCGAGCTGAAGGACGCCATCGTCCACCGCCATGCCGTCGACTTCGACTCCGATTACCGGCGTGAAGAAGCCGCAGCCTCGGTCGGCGGCAAGCATGCGCTGTTCAACGCGATTTCCGTGCTCGTGGACCATGGCGACGAGGTCATCCTTCCCGTCCCCTACTGGGTCTCGTTCAAGGATATGGTGCGTTATGCCGGCGGCACTTGCGTGTTTCTCCAGAGTGACGAGTCGCAGGGCTTTCGTGTCACCGCCGACATGGTGGCGAAGCTGATCACGTCGAAGACGAAGCTCATCATCTTGAATTCCCCGTCGAATCCTTCCGGAGCCGTGATGAGCCCGGAAGACATGACCGAAGTCGTCCGCTTGGCCCACCAGCGCGGCATCTGGGTGATTTCCGATGAGTGCTACGTGTATCTCAATTACACCGGCAAGCGCTTTTCGGTAGGCTCACTGCG
Organism: Terriglobia bacterium; assembly: GCA_020073525.1. GTDB lineage: Bacteria > Acidobacteriota > Terriglobia > Terriglobales > Acidobacteriaceae > Acidiflorens. The sequence goes on along the minus strand of JAIQFA010000068.1, from coordinate 18,690 downwards.
CGACTACCGCGACCGCTTTCTGGTGGTTGGTTCGCTTTCGAAAACCTATGCCATGACCGGCTGGCGTTTAGGGTTCACGCTCGGCCCGACCGCCATCATCGCGGCCGTTCAAAAATTACAGAGCCAGTCCACGTCGAATCCAACCTCGATCGTGCAGAAAGCAGCGGTGGCCGCGTTCAAAGGCCCGCAACAATGTGTGGAAGACATGCGCGCCGAGTACATCAAGCTGCGTGACCACGTCGTGACGGGGCTCCGCTCCATCCCCGGAGTGAAGTGCACGTTGCCGGAAGGCGCGTTCTATGCCTACCCCAATGTCGCAGAATTCTTTGGCCGCAGCGGGATGAACTCCGCCTCCGATATAGCAAGCAAACTCCTGCGCGAGAACCACGTTGCGACCGTTCCTGGAGAAGGCTTCGGCACCAAGGAACACATTCGCGTCTCCTACGCCACCTCGAAGGCCGAACTCGACCGTGGGTTGGAAAGGATGCGGAAGTTCTTCGGCAGTCTGTAGGCGCATTGCGTAGGATCGCCATCTAACTTGTCCGCTTTGGTTGTCATCCTGAGCGAAGCGAAGGACCTGCTTTCTTGGCAGTGCCCGGGACAGCAGGTCCTTCGGTTCGCTCAGGATGACAATGTAGTTTTCTGACGAGAACTTTGGAACACGGTTGTAGTCTCCGCGATTTTCGAATGATCCAACTGTACCCACTCCTAATGTCGCCCGCCTTCGACCCGCGTCCCTGGGGCACGCTCGATCTTTCGGCAATCTACCCTAATCACAAATTCAACGAACGTATCGGAGAAGCCTGGCTCACCGGCGACAACTGCGTAGTCGCAAACGGACCGCTGGCGAAACGTTCGCTCGCCGACCTGAGCAAGGAATTCGGCTCCGAACTCGTAGGCACAGCCGCGCGCGACCCACAGCGCTTTCCATTGCTGCTAAAGTTTTTGTTTCCCGAGGAAAAGCTCTCCGTCCAGGTCCACCCCGACGACGCCACCGCGCAACGCTTCGGAGAGCCCTGGGGCAAAACCGAATGCTGGTACGTCGCCCATGCCAAGCCCGGATCGCAGATCGCCCTTGGTCTGAAGCCCGGCGTTACAGTGGCTCAATTTCAGCAGAGCATCGAAGAGAATCGCGCCGAACAATTGCTCAACTGGATCAACGTCTATCAAGGCGAAATGATTTACGTAGCTGGCGGAACGGTGCATACGCTCGGGCCGGGCGCCGTCATTGTGGAGACGCAGCAGCAGTCCGACACCACGTACCGTCTCTACGACTATGGACGCCCGCGCCCGCTGCATCTGGAGCACGGTTTAGCCTCGGTCAAGGAGCGCACCGCCTCCGGCAAAGTGATCCGCCCCGCGCCGGCCAGCATTCACGGTGGCAAGAGCCGCCAGTCTTCCATGATCACCGCGCCTTACTTCACCGTGGACCTATTCGAATTGAAGGAGCCGCAGGAGTTCTCAACGGCCGACAACTCGGGCAAAACATCGGTGCAGATCCTGGTCGCCGTCGAAGGCTGCGGAGTTGTCGAGGCTCAGGGCCGCGACCCGGTGACATTGGCCAAAGGCGACGCGGTGGTGGTTCCGGCCGCAATGCAAGGCTTCACAGTTCGCCCGCAGTGGGCGGTCGAATTCCTGAAAGCCAGCGTGCCCGGTGCAGCGCTGCCTGAACCCGCGACTAGGCTTTAAACCAAACCATCCACCACAGGGGGCACAGAGGTACACAGGGGAATGCCAGATTCTCATTACCCTCATGCCGCAACCTCGCGTGGCAAAGGTTTCCCCTGTGATCCTCTGTGCCCTCTGTGGTAAAGCCTTTCGCCGCGCCTCGTGCAGATGTTACGCTTTCTACGACAGTGAAGAAGAACCCTCACTTCTATCCCGTAATCCTCGCCGGTGGTCGGGGCACGCGCTTCTGGCCGTTGAGCCGCAAGCGCCGCGCCAAGCAACTGCTTGCGCTCGACGGCAAGCACACCATGATCCAGCAGACGGTCGCGCGACTCGCACCCATGGCCGCGCCCAGCCGTTTCTGGATCATCACGAACGACGACCTGCGCCCCGCTATCATTCGTCAGCTCCCAAGGCTTCCCTCGAACCAGATCATCGCCGAGCCTGCCGGGCGCAACACCGCTCCCGCGATTGGTTTAGCGGCATTTCTCCTGCTTCGTCATGATCCCGACGCGGTGCTCGGCCTGTTTCCCTCCGATCACGTCATCGCCGACCAGATTCAATACCGTGCGACTCTCGCTCGAGGAATCGAGATTGCGGCCGCCGGAGAAAACATCGTTGTGCTCGGCATCCGCCCGAGTCGCCCCGAAACCGGATACGGATATATCGAGGTTGGCTCATCCGACGAAGGCGCGCTCCAAGTACGCCGCTTCACCGAGAAGCCGGATTTCGACAAAGCTAAGCAGTTTCTCGACGCGGGCAACTACTTCTGGAACAGCGGCATGTTTCTGTGGCGCGCCGACACGCTGGCGAACGCGTTGCGCGAGCATCTTCCCAACACCGCCCCGCTCCTCGAAAAAATTGCCGCCGCTTACGGCACGCGCAAGTTCGCGGACACGTTTCGGAGGCTCTACCCAAAGTGCGAAAACATCAGCATCGACTACGCAGTGTTGGAGCCGCGTTCTGCCAAAGGAGAAGCGCAGTCGCGAATCTTCTGTCTGCCCTCCGACTTCGGTTGGAACGACCTCGGCTCCTGGACCGCACTGCACGAGCACCACGTGGCAAAGGCGAAACCGGGCGACGGTAGCCGGTCCTCAACATCGGGAAGTTTCGCCCTGAATGCAAAGAACAACTACGTTCACGCCCCCGGCAAGTTTGTTGCTCTGATTGGTGTAAGCAACCTAGTGATAGTCGAGACTGAAGACGCTCTGCTCGTGACCACGCTCGAGCAGTCGCAAGACGTGGGCAAAGTGGTGAAGCATCTGGATGAGAAGAAGCTGAAGAAGCTAGTGTGAAGAAGCAGTCGGTGGTCGTTGGTCGCTCGTCGTTAGCAACCATCAGTTTCGGATTGTCATCCTTCGGAAGTGGGGGCATCCGCACTTTAGAATGCACGACCCGCGAACGACCAGCGACTAACGACCAACGACTGACTTATGACCCAAATCAAATTCGGCACCGACGGCTGGCGCGGCCTTATCGCCGACGATTTCACCTTCGACAACGTGCGCAGCGTGGCCGGGGCGATTGCCAGCTACGTCCTCAAGCATGAAGATCCCACGCATGGCGTCGTTATCGGCTACGACACGCGTTTCCTGTCCGACCGCGCCGCTCGCGCCGTCGCCGAGGTCATCGCCGCCGCGGGCATTCCAGTGCGGCTTGCCAACGATTACGTGCCCACACCAGCGGTTTCCTACAACGTGAAAAAGCTGGGAGCCGCCGGCGGAGTCATGATCACTTCGAGCCACAATCCCTGGAACTGGAACGGAATGAAATTCAAAGCCAAGTTTGGAGGCTCAGCCACACCCGCGATCATGAAGTCGATCGAAGACGAACTGGCCGCAGGAGCAATGCCCACAGGCCGCTCCGCGAAAATCGAAGAGGTCGATCTGAAGCCCGCCTATGTCGAAGCGGTCACCCAATTCGCGGACCTCGATCTTATTCGCCGTGCCAACTTCAAGTTCGCCATCGACTCCATGTACGGCTCCGGCCGCGGAATTCTTCCGAAAATATTCGATGCCCACGGCATCCGCTACGTGGCCATCCGCCAGGAAGTGAACCCGCTGTTTCCCGGCATTAATCCCGAGCCAATCATCCCGCACGTCGCGCTGCTGCAGGAAACCGTGGTGAAAGAGAAATGCCACGCCGGCCTGGTCACCGACGGCGATGCCGATCGCATTGGCGCCGTGGCCGAAGACGGCAGCTTCGTCGATTCGCACAAGTGCATGTGCGTCTTGTTGAACTGGTTGCTGGTGCACAAGAAATGGCCGGGAGATGTAGCGCGAGCCTTCAACACCACCGGCATGATGGATCGCATCGCTGCGAAGTACGGACGCAAGCTGCACGAATGCAACATCGGCTTTAAGTACATCGCCGACCTGATGATGGATCATGAAATCCTAATCGGCGGAGAGGAATCCGGCGGCATCGGCTACAGCCGCTTTCTTCCCGAACGCGATGGCATTCTTAACGCGCTCCTGCTGGCGAATGTGATGGCGGAAGAAGGGAAGCCGCTCGGCCGGTTGGTCGCCGACCTTCAGCGCGAATTTGGAGCGCACTATTACGGCCGGCGCGATCTGCACATTTCCGACGAGATCAAGAACGGAGCCATCCTCCGCGCCGCCGATCCGCAAACCACGAAACTCGGTGCCTATAACATCCTGCGAAAGGAGAATCGCGACGGCGTGAAGTTCTACCTCGACGCTCCCAGGTATGGCAACGGAGCCGACGCCTGGGTATTATTTCGCGCCTCGGGCACCGAACGAATGCTGCGCTGCTATGTCGAAGCGGCCACGCCCGAGCTAGTCGAAGAAATTCTCGAAACCGGCGAAAGATTCGTAAGGCACGGCTAATCGAGAAATGGCGTGAGCTACGAGCCAAGAGCTAAAAGCCAAGAGCCATGGGCCGCGCTTTCCCGGCACTTTCGCGTTCTACCCAGTCCCCGAACGCGATAGGATAGAGTCACTCTCAGAATAATGGTCACCAAGGAAACCACACCGGTTCCCGCCGATTCTCCGGAATCGCGCCGCTACAACCGCATCAAGCGGTGGTTGGGCTTCGCCGATTTGGCGATCGGTTTTGGACTGCTCGTCATGCTCTTGGCCACCGGTTGGACCGGGTGGCTCCACGATCTGGCGGAGCGTGGCGCTCCTCAAAATTATTCGTTCGCCGTTTTCCTTTACGTTCTGATGCTGATGCTGATCAGCAAAGTGCTGGGAACTCCGCTCGAGTACTACGGTTTCCGGCTCGAACATCGCTACAACCTTTCCAACCAGAGGCTCCGCTCGTGGATTTGGGATGAGTTCAAGAGTTTTTTCATCGGAATGATCATGGCCACGATCGTCGTGGAACTGCTCTACATGCTGATACGCCAGAGTCCGCAGCACTGGTGGTTGATCGCATGGGCCGTTTTTCTCGGACTGGTCGTGCTGCTCGCGCAACTGGCGCCTGTTGTACTGTTTCCAATCTTCTACAAGTTCGAACCGCTCGAAAACGAGGAGCTCAAGCGCCGCCTGATCGTTCTGAGTGAGCACGCTGGTACGCGCGTGCGCGGTGTTTACAAGTGGCATCTTTCCGAGAAAAGCAAGAAAGCCAACGCAGCGCTCACGGGACTTGGCGCGACTCGGCGCATCATTCTGGCTGACACCTTGCTCGACAACTATTCAGACGACGAAATCGAAGCCGTGCTCGCCCACGAACTCGGGCATCATGTACACCGCCACATTTTGAAGAGTATTTTCGTACAGGCGGGGATCACGCTCTTCGGCTTCTGGCTGGCGAATGAAGTTCTCGCCTATGCGGTGTATCGCCGCAACATGTTCGCGGCCCTTTCCGATTTCGCCAACTTGCCGCTGCTCATTCTGGTCTCAACCGTGCTCTCGCTGTTGCTGATGCCCGCGCTCAACGCCTACTCGCGCTTCAACGAGCGGCAGGCCGACCGCTATTGCTTCCAGTCCGTGGCCAGCGTTGAGCCGTTCATTTCGTCGATGAACAAGTTGGCCGCGCAAAATTTAGCCGAGAGAACACCGTCCCGTTGGGTCGAGTGGCTGCTCCATTCGCATCCCGCAATCACCAAGCGAGTCGCCGCTGCCGAAGCCTGGGCGAAATCGCACTGACGCTGCAGCCAGTCACGGAATGCGCCACGGACTTCCTGTGGAGACGCGGCTTGCCCGCGTCTCCGCCGACAGCGAGACGGCGGCAAGCCCCGTCTCTACAGACGCATGATCTCTTCGACCCGCCGCACATCTTCTTCCGTGTCGACGCCGATGGTGTCGAATGGCGTTTCTGCGACGTATATCGGCACCCCGTTCTCCAGAAAGCGCAACTGCTCCAGTCGCTCGCTGCGCTCGAGCGACGACTCCGGCCAGCGCACGAATCTATCCAGCGCGTCCTTGCGATAACCGTAGAATCCCAAGTGTTTGTAGTACCGGGGACGGACTCCGTCCCGATCATGTGGAATCGTAGCTCGTGAAAAGTACAGCGCCCGCCCGGTAGCATCCGTAACTACCTTCACTGCGCTCGGATTGTTGACGTCAACATCCGCAGCCGCAGTCTTCAGCGTCCCCACCTCGACCCCTGTGCTCTGCATTACCGCGATCAAGCTTTCGATGTGCTCGGGCCGAGTCAGTGGCTCATCACCCTGAACATTCAAATAAACGTCCGCTGGAATTGCGGTCGAGATCTCGTGAACCCGCTCGGTACCCGACCGGTGCGCGGCCGAAGTCATGCGCGCGGCAAAGCCTTGCTGCTCGCAGAACCGCATGATCTCCTCCGAATCCGTAGCGACCACGACCTGATCGAGCGCCGAACATCGCCGCACCCCTTGATACACCCAAGCCAGCAGCGGCACGCCGCCAATCTCGCGCAGCATCTTGCGAGGCAGGCGCGTGGAAGCCAGCCGCGCCGGAATCACAGCGATCACTTTCATGCGCCCAGTTTCGCATGTTTCGCTCGTAGCCGTGCTGTTTGACACCCCATTCATGCACTTTTAGAATGAATCAGGGACGCGTCCACCCGCGTCTGCGGGATTCTGTGCCCATTTCCGGGCTGTCCCTGGTTTCCTTCCGCGTATTTCCGGATTGGCGGTGTAGCTCAGGTGGTTAGAGCGACGGTCTCATAATCCGTAGGTCGTAGGTTCGAGTCCTACCGCCGCCACCAGTACTTTCAATAACTTACAGCGGCGAAAGTTCGTCTTCGTTCTCGTCCTTCTTTGTGCGAACGAACCTCTTCTCCAGGAAACGTCTGGCCAGGTCTTTGCCACCCATGCCGAAGGCGATGGCCAGGCCGAGCATCAGGGCTCCAAAGCCGATTCCGAACGCAACCAGCATGGTCTCTTCCGCCATGCCCATTTCTTCAAAGGCGATCGACAATACGAAAACAATGATGATGCTCCGGAGAGCGAGGCTTAGAAACCGAGGTGAGGGCACATTCGCATTGACCGCAGCCAGCAGAGCAGCGCGAGAAAAGAAGCTGGCTGCCAGCAGTCCGAAGAAGATGATGAACATGGCCACGAATAGACGGGGGAGGAAAACAAAGAATCTTGCGATTTGCTCTTCCAGGCCGAGAATCCCAAGCACGCTCACACCCAGCAGAATGAATCCCAGCCAGGCCACCCAGAAGACAAACCGGCTCACGATTTCCGTCGCCGAAGGTAGGGCAGCCTTGTTGAGCAGTTGTGAGGCGCCGGCATTTTCCGAAAGCTTGTCGAAGTTGATCAAGCGGAGAAAGCTGCGCAGCACTACCTTTATGACGTACGCGATCAGCCAGCCCAGGAATACAAGGATCAGCATCACGATGAGACGAGGAAGGAAGTGGGCGAATTCTCTGGCCAGTTCGTGCAACGCCTGACTCAGTTCGCTGATAATCATTTCCCGCATAGTTGCCTCACTCTCTTGGTTTCCACATCTGCAGTAGATACGGTTTCAATCGCTCGAATTCAAGGCACAAACCTTCGATGTTGTTCTCAACCTCGTCTGCGGAAGCGTTGCGGTTCTCCATCAGAAACGTGAACACTCGACCGCGGAAAAGGGGCGCTAAGGCCTGGATGATATGGTCCCGGCTGATCACAGACTTCTGATACGAAGCGGCAAATTCGTAAACCGTCCTGACCCACAATTCCGCAGGGTACTGAAAGTCCTCTTCCCCCAGGCCGGAGATTCGCTGGAGTTCGGCGAGCGTAGCGGGGGAAAGAATGGACTGGAAGACAGACCCCAATTCGGCCACTCCAGTCGAGAACATTTCTCGCAGTCGTTTCCGATTCACTCGTACGGGTTGGAGGAGCGTTTCCAGTTCGGCCCCCGTCGTCGGGACCGGCTGGGAACTGGTCACAGCGCTCCACACCGGAAAGTCCCGCTCCAATGCGGAGAACAGGGTGCCGACCGTCTGTCGCAGCGCCGGCACCAGGTCCGCAGCCCGGTGCTCGACGTGATCCTTGTTTCCAAGGAACGACTGGCAGATACGAAGGCCCCCCCTGATCGCAGCCAGGGTGAAGCGGAGTTCGACACCACCTTCCCCGGTTCCATCATTCCAGGCATTTTGACCCAGAAATTGAGTTGCGAGACGGCCGGAGAATCCGAAATCAAGCGAGTATGCCTCGCGGATTCTCAACCCGTAGAGGGCGCGCGTCATCGGGTATAACAAGTTTGTTATGAGGAGACCTTCAAACTTATGTCTGCGATAGGTGGGGGTTACAAGATCGAAGCCGTCGCGATAAACCGGGCTCAAAAGCTTTGAAAGCCACTCGGGTTCCATGTGTGCGGACTCGGGTGACATCACCACGCAGGCCTTGGCGCGAAGGAGTTCAGCGGCGGCAAGAATTGTCCGAAACGCCACATCGGTCGCAGGGGTGTTCCCGTACCTCGTGCTAATGGAGTGCAAGGTGCGCAGGGCATATAGATTGGAACTCGGGCGTGCGTCATCGATAGAAGCGCCGGTAATCAATTCCGGAGTGCCATCGCGTGATCCTCCATCAGCGTTGATGATGACCGCTCGCTCTCGCGGAAAGCGATGTAGGATGCCACTCTGAACTGCTTGGACGATCGCCGCGATCGTTTTGGCGTTATTGTGAGTGGGCAAGCCCACAAGGATGTCGACTTCGCCGACGTTGATCAGTTGGCGAAGAAAATCATCCGTAAGAAAGCTCTCTTCTGCCAAGTTCATCTCCGCGCGAAGTGCCACCGCTTGTCCTGGTGACGACGTACGTCATGTGACATCGCTTTCACCATTTCCATCCGGCTAGATGCGCCGCAGCCGAAACCAGTAAAACTGGTAGGGCCCCAGCGTCAGGAGGTACGGCAGGTCACCCACCCGCGGAAACATATTCCTGCCGAACATCTCAATCGGAATATTTCCCTTGTAGCGCCGCAGATCCAATTCGACAGCTTGCGCGGTGCTCGAAAGGTTGTTGACCACCAGAACCACCTCGTTGCCCAGTCGCCGCACATAGGCCAGGATTCTATGATTGGCTGGGTAGAGAAATTCAATCGATCCCCTGCCGAACACCCCGGTCGATCTGCGAACCGTTATGATGCGTTGCATCCAATTGAGGAGCGAATGTTCGCTGGCTTTTTGCCGCAAAACGTTCACCGCCGGATAGCCATACACAGGATCCTGAATAAGGGGTGCATACAGGCGCTCCGAGGTCGCGGTAGAGAAGCCGGCGTTCGTTTCCCCGTTCCACTGCATTGGAGTCCGTACGCCGTTCCGGTCACCTAGATTGATATTGTCGCCCATTCCGATTTCATCGCCGTAATAGACAATCGGAGTGCCCGGCAGCGACATCAGCATCCCGTTCATTAACTCGATGCGCCTGCGATCATTTTCCAGCAAAGGAGCGAGCCGCCTCCGGATTCCCAGGTTCAGCCGCATCATCTTGCTTTCGGCGTAGCTGTCATACATGTAGTCGCGCTCCATGTCGGTTACCATTTCGAGGGTCAATTCGTCATGGTTGCGCAGGAACAGGGACCACTGGCATGAGGGCGGGATTTCCGGCGTTTGGTGCAGGATTTCAGTGATGGGCTTGCGGTCTTCCAGCTTCACACCCATGAACATCCTGGGCATCAACGGGAAATGAAACGCCATGTGGAATTCATCACCGTCACCGAAATAAGGGCGAAGCTGAGCGGGCCACTGGTTGGCCTCCGCCAGAAGCATCCGGCCCGGAAACTTTTCATCGAGTCTTCGCCGCAGCTCCTTTAGGACCGCGTGAGTCTCCGGCAAGTTCTCACAATTTGTCCCCTCTCGTTCCACCAGGTACGGCACAGCGTCGAGCCGGAAGGCATCCACGCCCATCTCAAGCCAGAACGTCATCACACTCCACATCTGTTCCCGAACGGCGGGATTGTCGTAGTTGAGATCGGGCTGGTGGCTGAAGAAACGATGCCAATAGAAGGATTTTGAAATTGGGTCCCACGCCCAGTTGGACTTTTCCGTGTCCAGAAAAATGATGCGGGCTCCGTTATACCGAGTGTCCGTATCGCTCCAGACATACCAATCGCGGCGTGGATTGTCTTGCGAACTTCGCGACTCCTGAAACCACGGGTGCTGATCGGAGGTGTGATTCAGCACCATTTCGATGATGACCCGGATTCCTCGCTCGTGGGCCGACTCCAAGAGCTTCCGGAAATCCTCCAATGTTCCGTAGCTGGAGTGGACTCCGTTGTAGTCCGAGATGTCGTAGCCATCGTCGCGCAGAGGAGAGGGGAAGAAGGGCATCAGCCATATTGCGTTGATCCCCAGTTCCTGGAGGTAGTCGAGCTTCTCCTCCAGCCCCTGAAAATCGCCAATGCCATCGCCATTCTTGTCGTAGAAGGTGCGGACGTGGACTTGATAAATGATCGCATCCTTGTACCAAAGCGCGTCCCGGTTTAGTGGCAAACCGCCCCCCTGCACCAATTTTCAAGTGCTTCCCTGCAAAGCAGGGCAATAGGCAAGTTTATATGAAGTGAGAATACTGGTTCTGCTCGCTTGGGCCTTGGATTCCCAGGCGTGTGCCGGTTTTCCGCTTTCAGATATTATCGGCGGCCGCCGCCCCACTCCTGACCGGTTGGCGGTTGCGGGCGAACGCGTTTGAGCACGGCACGTTTCACGAGTTCCTGGCGGTGTGATCCGGAAGCGTAGACTCAATGGGAAATGGTCGGGGAAGCGATCATCCCCCAAGGAGTTGAGTCTGCCATGATTAGTCCTGCACGGTCACCTGCACCGGGACTGTGTGAGAGGTTCCATTCCACCCTGTCGCTGAAACGGTAACCGTGTAAGTCTGGCCGCCGCTCTTACTCGGCGCCAAGCCCTGGCATCCGCTGAACAGCAGCAGGCTTGCCAGAAGAGCGAGTAGCGCAGCCTTGCTGGTGGCTCGGGGAACGCGCCAGAAGAACATTCCTCCCAGGATGGGAATGATGGCCAAGCCCAAAAACCCTTGTCCAGAGCTGAATGCAAGTGAATTCGAATGGGAGGTGGTGATCGTAAGTTGTGACGAAACCGCTTTCCCCTTTACCACGTGTACGACGCTTGGAGAAAAGGCGCAGGCCAAGGCTTTCGGCAGGTTCTGACACGCGAGCTGAACTGAACCGACAAACGCATTGGTTGATGTCAGTGAAATCGTCGTCTTGGCCGTTCCACTCGAAGTTGCGCGCACAGCGGTTGGGTTTGCTGTGACGGTAAAATCCGGCGTTGGTTGCGCTGCGGAAGTGTTGTAGACGACAGAAACTCCACTAAAATTTACATCGGCGGTGACGACATCGGGCCAACCATCTTTGTTGACGTCGGCAATCGCCACGGCCAGCGCGCCGCCGCCCGCGGGGTATTCGTAAGGTCCGTAGAAAACGCCGCTGCTGTTAGCCAGAAAAACTCCGACTGACCCATAGCCGGCGTTGGCATAAACAATGTCCAGGGTTCCATCTTCATTCACATCGGACAGCGCCACTTCTGCGGGAGTGGGATTCAACGTGGACGGCAAGGAACTCGCCGGGTAAATGCCCGCCTGACTGAAGGTGCCATCTCCGTTTCCGAGCGCAACCGAAATACTGCCGGTAGTGGGAGAAGTGATGACGAGATCGACAAACCCGTCCAGGTTAAGGTCGCCGGCCGCGATTCCGTAGGGTGAGGCCACTGTGGTGTCATAATCAGCGGCTGCCGAGAAAGTGCCGTTCCCATTGCCGAGCAGAACCGCAACCCTTGTTGTGCTCGTCATCGCGACACACAGATCGAGCTTACCGTCCTTGTTGACGTCAGCGGCCACAAGTTTATAACCGGCTCCCGAGATCGGGTAGGTTCCCGCGAGCGCCAGAGAGCCAGTGCCGTTATTGAGCAGGATATAAACCACCGGATCTTTCCCGGCTACGGCGACATCGGGCCATCCGTCCCCATTCAGGTCGGCTACGACCAGGCCGTTCGTGATACCAGGCAGCGTTATCGAAGTGGGCGCCTGGAACGTGCCGTCGCCATTGCCGCGCAAAACTTCTACGGCGCCGGTGGCCCAGTTGGAGGCCACAATATCCGCTTTACCATCCCTGTTCAGGTCTCCGGTAGCGACGTAGCTGAGTGCCGTGTTTCGCGCATACGCGACCCCAGTGCTGAGGCCGCCACTCTTCCCCAGGAAAACCACAAGTCCCAAACCGGGCGCGGTCGAACTTTGCCCGACAACGAAGTCGGCCACACCGTCTCCGTTGAAGTCCGCCGAAGCGATACTGATCGCACCGCCCGAGTTACTCGTTCCGGCAGGGACAACGATGTTCGTATCTTGCACTGCCTGGAATGTTCCATCTCCGTACCCTTGCGCCAGGACCACGGATGATTGGTTGTCGGAAAGGACGACGTCAAGATCCCCATCGCCGTTGAAGTCCGCCAGGACGGGCCTGGTAGATGGCGCTCCGCCGATCGCATACGCTACGGTAGAAGTCAGGAATGTGCCGTCACCTTTCCCCATGAAAACCGAGAGATCCGACTCCGCCGCGTTGCTGACAATCAGGTCTGCCTTGCCATCCCAGTTCAGGTCGGCGATTGCCAGCGCGACCGGATCATTGCCACTCCAGAGGGAACTACCAACCTGAACCAACGTCCTGCCGCCTTGGTTGCGGAAGACACTGATGGTGTTCGAGTTTCCGTTGGCCGTCACCACGTCGAGAAATCCATCCCCGTTTAGGTCGCCCACCGCGACCGAGTCGGACGAGACGGCGCCTGCATTCTGACCGTCAGTACTTTGAAACGGAACGCCAGTCAGGAATCCGCCCTGACCATCTCCAGGATAGAGCGTGTTGTTCGTCACCAGGTCGAGATTGCCATCCAAGTCCACGTCTGCCAGCACGCCGATGGAAGCCTGTCCAGGGAACGATTTCAACTGGGGAGCCGCAAAGCCACCTTGTCCATTCCCCAGCAGAAACGCAGCCTGGTTTGAAGATCCGTCGACCACCACCACGTCCAATAACTGGTCATGGTTCACGTCCCAGAAACTCGCAGCGACTGGGGTATTGATTCCCGTCGCGATTGTCTGCGGCGCAGCGAAGGTTCCGTCGCCGATGGAGATCAGTACATCGATCGCGTTCGAATGAACGAGAACCACGTCGTCTATGCCGTCTTTGTTCACGTCGGCCACGATGATCAAATCGTTCGTCTCGAACGAAACGGGAGTCAAAACCGGTGTTCCAAGCGATTGACCAACGACCTGAAGTAGGACTGCAAGGTAAGTCCCTGTCGGCGATCCCGTGTTGTGGATAACTGTAGCCACGTCAGGCAACTTGTCGCCGCTAAAATCACCGCTCACAACTGGATAGATAGCATCACCATCCGATTCCATCTGTATCGCGGAAAGGAAGCTTGCCGTCGGCGGGGGCGATCCCGCATCAGGCCTAGCACGCTCCTGTCGACGCCAGCTTCCGTCGCGGTTCGAGAATTGCGCACTCTTGCTCCACGACAAGCCCCGGCCATGCTGGGAGGACATAGATGTGGCGTGTTGTTGCGACGTTGGTATCTGGCTGAGTGCTTGAATGGAGCCGAGCACAACCAACAACAATGCAGCACCTGGAGAAACTCTGGTTTTCATCATTCCCCTATTCCCCTCGCCTTTGACGCTGGTATCGCAAAACAAATCGGCAGACTGTCGAGCAATATGCCGAGTCTTTATCGACACATAGCGTCTAACAGTCAGAAAAAATGCGGCCAAAAAAAGGTACTTTGGTACCGTCAAAATCTGATAAAGTCACAATCTTCGAAAACGCCGCCCATGCTGCAGTACTACTGCGGCGCCGTTGGGGGGACCGCTGGTCGCAGTCGACTCGCGGCGGGTTTAACCGGGAAAAACAAGGTCCTTGCAGTACCTACGCTCTAGCTAAGTCGCTGCTGACGCAATCCCTGTTTCTGCTGTCTTCGCTGACCTTCTTTGCCTCCAGATATCCGCGTAACTTTGCAATTGCTGAAGAATGGATCTGTGAAATCCTCGAACTCTTCACTGCCAAAATGGACGCGATCTCCTGCATCGTCAGCTGTTCCACGTAATACAGCGAGAGCACCTGCTGTTCCCTTTCAGAGAGGTTGGTCATCGCTTGCACCAGAAGCTGTCGCATTTCCGACCGCAGAATTCGTGCCAGCGGGCTTTCTTCAGGACTGGCAGGGGCCGACTCGATCAGATCGCGAGTTTCCGCTCGATCCTGCCCGATTGCGACTTGGCGGTCCGTCAGTTCCATGCTGCGAAGCGTGCTAGCCAACTTCCGCAAAGCTGCCGGCTCCAACCCAACTTCCTGCGCAATCTCCTCTTCTGTCGGTTGGCGGCCCAACTTCTGCGAGAGTTGTTCACAGGCTGCCACCAGCCGGCGGCTTTTGCTGCGCATGCGCCGCGAGACGCGGTCGAGTTTCCGGAGACTATCGAGGATTGCGCCCCGAATACGGAACTGTGCGAATGTCTTGAACCGGACTTGTTTCGTGGAATCGTATTTCTCGGTTGCTTCCAGGAGGCCTAGCACACCGGAGTGGACGAGGTCCTCAAGGGGCACAAACACGGGGAGGCGTTTATGAATTCGGCGAGCAATGAAATGTACTTCGGTCAATTGGCTCAGAATGAATTCATCCCGTTTCCGAAGGTCCTCTGGGGCTTGGGCACACAAAGCTTCAGGCGATGTCATCTTTTCGTCCACACTTCCGCAGTCACATTCAATGGCAGTGAAATTTGGGGGGATGGCATCGCCTCGATAGAGAAGGCCCAGAAATTTCCTGCGGTCGTATCGTGAATCTGTCGGGAAGTATTAGGGCAATTCGTTCGCCTTAATGATGCGTTTCGTCGATCTCTATCAAAAATAAGGACTTAAGACTTAAATCTTGATGCGGGAATTAACATGACTACTGATCGATTATTGGAAATGCGTACAGAATCCAGACGTTAGCGGCTGATGGGCCAGTTGCGGAATAGAAGCAGACCAAAAGGGTGTGGGGTTGGATTGGGTCGGGGACCGCCAGGGCAGAAACCGCGCTTAACATGACGCAACGGGGGCGCCGTGGCAAGCCGATCAGGCGGACAGGTTGTCCTTTTGATCGACGTGACGAATGCGCCGCGCCAACATCCCGTATATGGTGGCACGGCTGACACCGAGGAGTTCGGCCGCCCGGGCTTTGTTGCCGTCCACCAGTTTCAGGACATATTCCAAATGGCGGGACTGGACTTCTTCGAGGGTCAGGGAGCCGGCTCCCTTTTCTGGCCGGACCACCTGTACGCGGATGGCCTCGGGCAAGTCTGTATCGACGACCACCTTGCCCTGCGCCATGATGCAGGCGTTTCCGATCACGTTTTCCAGTTCGCGCACATTTCCGGGCCACGAGTGCCGGGCCAGGAGAATCTGAGTGCGTCGCGAAATCCCGTTGAGTTTTTTGTTGTACTTGGTTGAGAAATGTTGCAGAAAGTACCGCTGCAGCAACGGCAGATCTTCTTTGCGGTCGGCAAGGGGCGGGAGTTGGATTTCAATCATCGATAGTCTGTAGAACAGGTCTTCCCGAAACTGCCCCCGAGCCGCGAGTTCTCGTACGTTGCGGTTGGTGGCCGCAATCACATGAACATCGACCTTGATGGTGAGGGGTGACCCAACCCGCTGCAATTCTTGACTCTGAAGAATCCGGAGCAGTTTAGCCTGGGCCGCCAACGACAATTCACCGATTTCATCCAGGAATAAGGTTCCGAGGTGGGCATGTTCAAAGAGGCCTGCTCGATCTTGGGTCGCGCCCGTGAAAGCTCCCTTCACGTGTCCAAAAAGTTGGCTCTCCAGCAGC
Source organism: Terriglobia bacterium (assembly GCA_020073525.1). Taxonomy (GTDB): domain Bacteria; phylum Acidobacteriota; class Terriglobia; order Terriglobales; family Acidobacteriaceae; genus Acidiflorens. The sequence continues at coordinate 2,781 of JAIQFA010000068.1, read as the reverse complement.
GTTTCCGTCAAGGCCGAGCAGTTGCAAACCACGAATTTCTCACGGGAACGAGGGCTAAGATTGTGAAGCGCCCTGGCGATCAGCTCTTTCCCGGTTCCGGTAGGTCCGGTGACCAGCACCGTTTGAAACAAAGGGGCGACCCGGCGCACCCTGGCAAATACTTCCAGCATTCTTGGACTTCGACCCACCATGCCCTGGAACTGATAGGCTTCCAGCAATTCGTTGTCGAGTTCCTGGGTGTGGCGCCGCGTTTCAGCCTGCGCAATCAGGCCCGAGACCAATTGCTGCACCTTGGAGGGATCCAACGGCTTGGCAAGCAAGTCACTGGCCCCTCTGGCAACCGCTGCCAGAGCCCCTACTTCGGTCCAGCGATTCGTCAGGAGAACCACTTCGAGCGCCGAATCGCCCGTAAATAGGTCCTGCAACGGACCTTCCCCATTATCCAACTCTGAATCCAGTAGGACCATGTGGGGGAGGAACTCGTGATAAAAGTTGATCCCCTCGGCCCGGTCGCAGGCCCTCAAAACCGCGACCGGCAGGCCCAAAAGCGCGCGGCTGAAGTCTTCCGCTACTCCTACATCCCGATTGATTACTAATACCGAGTAGACGGGGTCGGACATAGACCAACTCTCAAAACGACATGGCTTTTAAAATCTGCTCCCAACCTTTTGGTCCGACCTTGCCTGCAGCCAAGATGTCCAACCTTCCCTGGCCCAGTGTGTTCCAGCGGTGGTGGCCTGCGCGATTCAAAAGACCCGCCCGGCGGCGGGAGTCTGCCGAAGAGTGTTGCGAAATACCACGACCGCTGCTGCCACATTTCACATGAATGTCTTGAGAACGAGGAACCCAGCTGCGGTCGAGACCTCTTGTCGGTATCATTGGGGAAGGCTCCGACTTCGTGAATTCAATGAGATGTCTCGTAACTTACAGGATGATGGCAGGTTTGCTTGCGGGGATTACAGTGTTTTACGAATTCCGGAAAGTGAACGCCTGAACCCTTCGACTGTCCTATACCCATAACGGAAATCTCGAAGGAATCCAATGTGAAAACATCAATCAGCACGGCGCTCCACTCTGTTACGGAAACCGAACAATACAGTTGAAAGTTTCCGCAAGAACTTGGTATAAGGCAGGTGTGTGGGGTGTGCAAGCAACTTCATCCGGGGATCAGGGGTCGGGAAGTGGCAAAGATCAGTAGCAGGGGTATGATCGCTGAAGCACCCAAACTTGATGGCGAAGGGGTTTAGATTAGGTCTTTCCCTCCCAACTACCACATTGGGGTCAGCCTCAAGGAGCTGCTGCTACCGACACGCCAGGAAGGGATGAAATGTTGCCCGCTGGGTTGGCTTTGCGCAAGATACGCGACTCCTTAGGTCTCACCATGCGGGATGTGGAGAACGCCAGCGCGACGATTGCGCAACAACACGGTAGTCAGGAATACCTGATTCCTCCGAGTCGGCTCTCCGACATTGAAACCAAGGGCGTTGTTCCCAGCGTGTTCCGCTTCTACTGCCTGGCTGCGATCTATCACCGGCCGGCACGGGAACTGTTGCAGCTCTACGGCATTGACCTGGACGAGACCAGAGCCGATTGGGATGCATCGCGGCCCGCCAAGTCACACTTGGTTCGACTAGAGATGGAGCAGGATGTCTGCGAGATGCCCGTTAAGCTGGATCCGGGGTTCGATTTGCGCGAAACCTCCGACCTGGGCCGCATGGTGCAGCAGTGGGGCACAGTCCCATTTTCGTTGCTCAGCCAGATGGCTTCCAAGGACTACACCTACGGTTTGATTGGCAGTGAAGACTTCACCATGTACCCGATTTTGCAGCCGGGAACCTTTGTTCAAGTCGATGAGTCGAAGCGCGTGGTCGTGGAAGGCCAGTGGCGCTCAGAATATGAGCGCCCCATCTACTTCGTGGAAACACGGGAAGGGTTTACGTGTTGCTGGTGCTCGTTCCGGCTCAACTCTCTGATTCTGCAACCGCACCCTCTTTCTTCAGTCCCGGTGCGAGTTCTCAAACATCCCCAGGAGGCTGAAGTGATCGGGCAAGTGGTCGGCGTCGCTATGAGGATTGGGAATCTGCGTTCTTACGAACTGCAAGCAGCGGGAGGCTTTCCAGAACCGAAGACAAATGCATCTCTGTCTCTCGCGGAGAGCCTGAAGGCAGAAGCTGGTCTAGATTTCCAGTCAGTTTTGAGGCGTAAGACGTCGGGCTAATCGCCTCTGCCTGGCTGGATTGCACCAAGTCCTCCCGCAAAGCACTCAATCGCGTCTGCAGAATCGTCTTGACCAGGGTCTTGTGCACTTCTTTGAACGCGTCCTGGGCAGCCGCAGGTCCGTGCACCCGCTCCAATCCCCAGTGCACGTACCCGCCTTTCGCAGAGCGTAGTCCCGCCAAATATTGCAATTTCCCCCAAATTCCAGGAATCTTCGCGATCGTTCTTTGACGAAGGTCGTCGTAAGCAGACTTGAGCGTCATGTCAGCCACCTTTTCGTCTTCCGGCACGATTTCCGGAAAGCTCGCCTCGTTCAAATCCTTGCTACGAAGCTGACGCATTGATCGAAACTACGCCAACCGAAGTTCATCGCCCATGAAAATGAAAAAGGAGATCCCGTGAAGAATCTAACAGCAAAGATTACACTACTTTTGCTCGTACTCACAACTTTGGCCGTACTTCCCGCAGAGCTTAGGGCGGACGGAAACCCCACCCCGATCTGCAATGGCAAGATTTGCGTACCCAACGGCTAGCCGTGCTACAAGTTGCTGCTTGAGAGCTACC
>JAIQFA010000067.1 GCA_020073525.1 Terriglobia bacterium | reverse complement strand
CCGGCACCGACGAGAGCCCCGGCGAGACCATCCTGTACCAGGGCCGCACCTTCAAGTCGTATCGCGGCATGGGGTCTCTCGGCGCCATGGCGGCGGGTTCGAGCGAGCGCTACTTCCAGAATTCGGATGGAGACGCTTCAACGGCAATGCCCGTGCTGGGCGAAGATTCGAACCGGCTGGGCAAGTTGGTGCCAGAAGGCGTTGAAGGACGCGTGCCGTATCGCGGCTCGGTGTCGATGATCGTGCACCAGATGGTGGGCGGCCTGAAGTCGGGCATGGGCTATTGCGGCTGCCAGACCGTGGCGGAGTTGCAGCAGAAGGCCCGATTCGTGCGCATCAGCGCCGCCGGGTTGCGCGAGAGCCACGTGCACGACGTCATGATCACGCGCGAAGCTCCGAATTACGCGGCTGAGTAAGGTGAAGAGATCCCCTTTGACCGCGTCTCGTCCCAATCTTGTGCGCGCTTGGTGGCCAGCCGCAGTCTGGGTCGGCATCATTACTTTTGAGTCCACCGGTTTCTTCTCAGCCCAAAATACAGGCAGCATGCTGTATGCTCTGCTGACGCGGTTGTTCGGCGAAATCAACTTCTACGAATTCCTCATTTTCCATCACTATCTGCGCAAGACCGGACACGTTATCGGATATGGGATGTTGAGCCTTCTGCTGCTGCGTGGCTGGCGGGCAACGTTTGGCCAAGGCCGGGCATTGTTGTGGCGCACGGTACTCTTGTCATGGTTAGGGACCGTTTTTGTGGCCTCGATGGATGAATGGCACCAGAGCTTCATTCCATCACGCACCGGCACGTGGCGGGATGCTGTGCTCGACAGTTCCGCGGGCTTGGTGTTTCTGCTTGCCGCGTGTTTCTGGCTGCGACGGTCGCACGAGGGAGAGTCTAATTTTCCGTAGAGACGGGGCTTGCCGCGTCTTCAGTGGATCAACCCCGATTTGCGCAGGGTTTGTGAAGGGCACCACCTCAGTTGTGCCGGAAGCGCTGCTCAACAAAGGCCGCCTTCAGGCGCTGAGAGGCACTGCCGACGCGTAACACGAGCTTGTCGGCAATCTGAGACGGGGCAAGCCCCGTCTCTACCGATCATTCTCGCGCCGGTGAACGGTGGGCGAGCAATGCAATCGCCGAGAAGGTTGCGATCCCTGCCGAAAAATAGAATGGAACCGCCGGACCATAGACTTTCCAAAGTGCCCCAGCGATCACACTCGAGAGCAGCGTGGTGACGCTGGTGAAGAACGCATAGATTCCGAGAGCACGTCCGCGGACATCCATTCCCACGCTTTCGACAATCAGTGCCTTAAGCACGGCATTGGTCAGCGCGTAGAAGAGTCCATAAAAAGCCATAGTCAGCCAAATCGCGAGGTGGGAAGGCGCGAGTGCGAAGACAAGATAGACGATGGCGAAAACGAAATATCCGGCGGCGGCGATGGCCGAACGCGAGAAGCGGTCGCTGAACTTGCCGGCGGGCCAGGACAGCAGCGTGTACATGATGTTGAAGACTAAACCCAGCAGCGGCGCCTGCGACGTGGGGATGCCGATGTTTCCGGCTCGCAGGACGAGGAACATATCGCTGGAATTTCCCAGCGAAAATAGCGTGACCACTGCCAGCACGTAGTAGAAGCCACCCGGCAATTTCGGCAGCCACTCGGTTTTCGCGGAAGCAGAAACCCCGTTCATAGGCCTAGCCGGCGCATCACTGCGCTCGATGTTGGACCCCAGACCACCGGCTTTCACATCGGTGATCGTGCCGGTGCGGTGAACCTCGCGAATTCCGAGCCAGGCGACGATTACACACAGAGCTCCCGGGATCGCGGCGGAGGCGAATACTCCGCGCATGCCGAAGCGTCCAATCACCGCCAGCGCCAGCAGTGGGCCCGCAATGGCGCCGGCGGAATCCATCGCTTGAATCAGGCCATAGGCGGAGCCGAGGTTCGTATTGTCCACGGACTCGGCGACCATCACGTCGCGGGCGGTTCCGCGGACGCCCTTGGCCAGGCGATCGGAAAAACGGATTCCTAGAATCTGCCACCACGAAGAAACCAGAGCCAGCAATGGCTTCACCGCGTTGGCGACGAAGTATCCGCCGACCACAATCGGCTTGCGGTGTGCAACCTTGTCGGACACGTAGCCCGAGAAAAGCTTGGCGAATGACGCCACGCTTTCGGCGATGCCTTCGATGATTCCAAGTTGTGCCGGTCCGGCGCCGATCGATGCGAGAAATGCGGGCAGGACCCAATAGGCCATTTCGCTGGCCGTGTCATTGAGAAACGAGGTCAGGCCGAATGCGTATATGTTTCGCGGAGTGGATTGGGGAGGTAGGTTTTCCATGTCCGATGATTGAAAATAGCATGGGCAACGAAGGCAGACGTGGGGCACAGGCCTGCTGGTGGGTAGAGTCTTCGGTTTTGCCGTTGCTCTCCTATTTTAGGTAGCCACCCGAGTCAATTAGAACGGCGGACTCGGAGGGGACTGAGTGCGGCGCCTTTTCCTTGTCCGGTGGAGTTGTTGTCGCTGCGCGCGTTCCGATTCCAATCTGCATGGCAGTGTTTTTCGGGAATTCCACTTCGTGCCCTCGCGCCATGAAATGCGTGTAAATCGAAGCGGCCGCTCCGTAGGCTCCCATAGTCGTGCCGAAAGCGCGGGAGCGTGCCACCGCGCCCACTACCATCCCGACTAATTTGAATCCTCCGAGACCGCCGGCGGCGCCGCTGTGGCCGCCCGCATCGCCATCGTGATCCTGGCCGGAACTCGCGGCCATCATGGCCAGCCCGAGCGACACGGCGGTTCCAAGGTAACGCGACTTCGAGGTCGTGGCTTCAGCACCGCCTTCGGAATCCAGTTTCACGTTGGCGTTCTTCCCGGCTTGCACGCCTTCGAGCGTAGTCACCACCTTCTGCTGAATGCCATCCGGCGGAACAAGTTCCGAGAATGCGATGCGCAGCTGTCCGTTTTTTTTCATGCGACGGGCCGGTTGGGCCTGCTTGACTGTGCCCTTCAGGCGGCTGCCTTGAGGAAGGATGAGGCGGTCCCCATCCATCAGCGGTTGCGACAGGACGGCTTCCACATCCTGACCCTTGTGCGCCGTTGCCGACGATAACGGGGTCACCAGCCGGGCGTGAACCACACTGCCATCGGGAAGTGCGCTCCCGATGGCAGATGCCATGGGAGCGGTCATCACTTCAGTCCCGAACTCCAGCGGGTCGTCCAATTCGGCGAAGTACACGGTCCCGGCCGGGATGTATTGCCGGTGAACCGGCAATTGCGCCTCGCCGTAGCGTTCCAGGCGGCGGATTTTTCCCGGCGTCTTCAGCTGTTTCATGGCGTTGTCCCATTCCTGGTGGGCTTGCTGCTTCGCCTCCTGGGTTTTTCCGGATGCCTTGTCCTTTACGAAATTCTTCTTTTCCTTTTCGTTGGCCGCAGTGACGAACTCGATGACCTGGCCCGATCCGGGAGTGACGCTGGTGTGCAGCGGGAAACGCCTCCCGTCAGCCAGCACCAATTCCTTGAACCCGATTTCTACCTTGCGGACGGGCGTAAAATCCGCATTCAGCGCGGCTAAAGTGCGCTTGCCGCCTGAGACTATTTCGATCTCGGTGACCTCGCCGACGATCTCGGAACCGACGGGCACCACAATGTGGTCAAAGGCATAGACCGGCTCCACGATGCGCCCGTGCACCGGCTGTCCCACCTTCTTTACCTGAATTTCCCGATCGAGGGCCACTTGCAGAGGAGAGCCTTTGGCCACGGTCAGAGCCACTGTTTGTGGGGGTGCGGGCTGGACCGGGTTGCTGGAGACGGACGCAGGCTTGCGCTCGGAACCTGGGGTGAGTTGAGGAACGGGAACTTCCTGAGCTTGGCTGGCGCAAGCACAGGTGAGTGATAGAACTATGGTGCAGAATACGCGAGCTACTGCCATGGTTTATGTCTCCGCGGGACCCCTGGGGTTGACCTTATTGTAGAGCAATTGCCGACGCCACAAGCCTTGCAATCTAAGATGCAAATACGGGAGGCCAGGATCGGTCCAAGTTGACTCAGGTTCGATTCGTCTAGGGCCTGAAACCTGACACCCGACACCCGAGACCTCCTGCTCTTGCCGTTTCCAGTAGAATAAAGCTGCATGTCCGATCGCACCTTTACTCTCGATGAAGCGCAGATGCTCTTGCCGATTCTGGAATCGCTGCTTCGGCAGGGGATCAATGGCAAGAAGACGATTGAAGAGGTGGACACCGAGTTGCAGGAGACGGCGCACCGAGTATTTCTCAACGGCGGGACGCTGCTGAATGTGGTACATCTGGCGCGGCGCAAGGCGGAACGCGAAAAGGCGATCCGGCGCGTCAAGGACGCCCTCGCCGAAATTGACGCGACGGGCGTACAGGTCAAAGATCTCGACATTGGATTGCTCGACTTCCCCTGCAAGGTGGAGGGCGAGATCCTCCTGCTGTGCTGGAAACTGGGCGAGACCGCGATCACGCATTGGCACGGAACCAACGAAGGTTTCGCCGGACGCAAGCCGATTGACGAGCGGATTTCGAAAGCAGGGAAGAAGCGGCCGACGTAAGGAAGCTCCCGGCTGTCAGGTCTCAGCACGCGGCTTTCCATGTCAAAGCTGATTCGTATCAGGGTATCGCTGTAGCGATACCGTTAATCCTTCGAAATTCGACGCCCCTTTAGGGGATGTGCGTCAGAGATCCAGTTTCCCGCAGCCTGCTTCAAAACACGGCGCAAGTTCTGGATCGGCCGCCGTTCCTTAGTTCGAGCGCGGGTGGCGGGGAGATGACTCCAGTCATGCACTATCGGGAGTCGGGCGAAGGCCGGGCATTCTGCTAAAATCACGCTATCTGAGGCGATTACTTATGTTCACTGGGCGCAAACTGCCGTTGACGCTTGCTTTTGCCGTGCTGGTTGTCGTGGCCTTTGGAGTCAGCTGCAAAGGGTTCTTCCCGGACCCGGTCCTCCAGTCGATTGCGATCAATCCGACAGCACCACAAGTCAATGTTGGCCAAACACAAAACCTACAAGTGTTCGGTACGTACGACGACGGCACCCGCAAACAGGTCACAAGCGGCGTGGGTTGGTCAAGCAACCCGACCAGCGTAGCCACCGTTACTGGCACTGGCAGCGCTACCCTCACAGGGGTAACGCCGGGTAGTGCAACCATAACTGCGAGCGCTCAGGCCCTTAACGCCACCGCAAGTGCCACCGTGATAGGAAACGTTTCGTTGATCACCGTCAGTCCCACATCCGGCACCGCCCATCCCGGAGGGACCGGACAAGCCTTCACCTTTGCGGCGACTCCAGGCCCACCGTCTTTCATCACGGCTGACAACGGTGGCACTTTGGTGATTACAGTAGACGATGGCAAGATCACCTGCAGTGTCTCCGTTGATACTAGTGGTAATCCGGCCGAGCTATGCACGGCCGCCACGGGTGCGGCCGCCTCATACACAATAGTAATGACCTATCCGGACGGCAACGGCGGCACCGTAACGTCAAATGCAGCCACACTGAACGTGAATTAGCCGGATGCCCCAGGTCTTGCGCCTTTGTAAAGGCAGTTGGCACAAGTTCATTCCCGCACAGTCCCCATCGGCGCGCGCCTCTGCGGAATTCGCCACCGATCCTGTCGCGAAGCAGACGGTCATGTTCGGAGGTTTGGCGGATGTGAATCCAGTGAACACTTGGACCTTTGACGGCCGCACCTGGACGCAGCAATTTCCGAGTAATCAGCCACCCGAACTGCTGAACACGGGAACGGTGTACGATCCGCGCTTCGGCGGAGTCGTGTTTTGGCGGGTTTGACGGCGCGGACGAAAATGAAACCTGGCTGTGGAGCAACAACGACTGGAGCCAGCTCACGCCGCAGCAGGCGCCTCCGCCTCGTGAACAGATGGGAATGGCTTTCGACCAACTGCATCAGCAGACCGTCATGTTCGGCGGGCTCTCTGGCACGTTCCTCTTGCAAGACACCTGGGTACTGCAAACGCAATAGTCATCGAACTGCAGCGGACACGGGCTCGCGCTATATTGGATAGCGAGCCCGTGAAACGCTTCCTCCATCCATTCTGGCTGTTTCTTCCTATCCTCTTTCTTGCTTTGCTGTCGGCGTGCAATCGCGGCCGCGTGCGCGTGCTCGAAATCGCCTATGTTTCCGCCGTTCAGGCCAACCTGCGCGACCGCGTCGCGGCGGTGTATGAGAAAGTGGGAGTGGTGAAGAACGGCGATCGCGTGGAAGTGCTCGACCACGATCGCCGCTTCGTCAAAGTGCGCACTGCAACCGGTGCGATGGGATGGATCGAACAGCGTTACCTGGTCGGGCAGAACGTCTTCGATCAGATCCAGAAGCTGACTGCGGACAGCCAGAACGATCCTGTGCAGGCGCAGGGCGTGACGCGCAATGACACGAATCTGCACGTCGAGCCGGGGCGCGATACCGAACATCTTTATCAGATTTCTTCCGGCGAAAAGCTGGCGCTGTTGAAGCGGGGCACGGCCGCAAAGCCGGGAGCGGTTGCGCCGCCGTCGCGGTCCGCGTCGGGCAGCAAATCGCAAGACAAGCAGCCCGTACCGGTGATCGAAGATTGGTGGCTGGTGCGAGACTCGCACAATCGCGTTGGCTGGGTGCTGGCCCGCATGGTGGATCTCGACGTTTCGCTCGACATCGCGCAATACGCGGAAGGCCAGCGCATCATCGCGTTCTTCGTGCTGAATCAGGTTCAAGATGGAGACAAGAAGGTCTCGCAGTACTTGACCGTCCTCACCGAACCCAAGGACGGCCTGCCCTTTGACTTCAACCAAATTCGTGTCTTCACTTGGAATGTGAAGCGCCATCGCTATGAGACGGCTTATCGCGAGCGCATGGAAGGCGTTTTGCCGGTGACCGTGACACAAGAAAACTTCGACAAGGAAGGTCTGTTGCCCGTGTTCGTTGTTCGTACGAAGGACGACAACGGCAACGTTACCGAGCGCAAATACAAGCTCAACACGCCAATTGTGCGCCGCGTGCTTGCGCCGGGTGAAGAGCCGGTGCGGAGCGTGAGCCGGAAAGCTAAGCGGAGGCGGTAAGAACCAGGATCTTGACCGCAGAGGACGCAGAGTGCGCAGAGTTTTGTGGGAATTGGTCTTGCTCCGCGATCTCTGCGTCCTCTGCGGTTAGAACTAACTGTAGAACTCGGCGATGCCTTCGACCACGCATCGGATCTCGGCTTCGGTCAATTCCGGAAACATCGGCAACGCCAGCACTTCTCGGGCAGCCTGTTCGGAGACCGGCATGTCTCCTGCTTTCAGCCCGAGGTAGGAAAAGACCGGCTGCAGGTGAAGGGGCAGCGGGTAGTAGATCTCCGAGCCAATCCTTCGCTCCGCCAGGAACTTGCGCAACTCGTCCCGGCGCTGGGCGCGAACCACATACTGATGAAACACGTGGGTGGCGTGCGGACTCCTTGCCAGCGAGCGCACTGGCGCGCCACTCTTGTCCGAACTCGGATTCGAAGTCAGTCCGGCCCCGGCAAACAACTGGTCATAGGTCGCGGCGTGCTGCTGCCGGCTCCGGTTCCAGTCCGCAAGGTGCGCCAGTTTCACGCGCAGCACCGCTGCCTGGATGCCGTCCATGCGTCCGTTCCAACCGAATTCGTGGTGGTAGTAACGCCGGGGACTTCCATGGTTGCGGAGTTGCCGCATGTGCTCGGCCATTCGCGGACAAGTCGTCGTGACCATGCCCGCGTCTCCGTAGGCACTCAGATTCTTGGTCGGATAGAAACTAAAGGCCGCGGTGATACCGAGTGAGCCTGCGCTGCGCCCTCTCCACTCGGCGCCAATCGCCTGCGCCGCGTCTTCGACAAGTGCAACCTCAAATTCCTGAGCAATGCGATCAAAGGCGTCCATGTCGGCACACTGGCCATAAAGATGGACTGGAAGGATAGCGCGAAGAGTTTCGGGCTGTTTGGTACGGAGCAAACGATGGACGAGATCGGCATCGAGATTCAGCGAGCCGGGATCGACATCCACGAAGACTGGCGTCGCGCCCGCCCGCACAATGGCGCTGGCCGAGGCAAAAAAACTGAAGGCCGTGGTAATCACCGAGTCCCCGGGCTTGACCCCGGCGGCGACCAGCGCCAGCCAGAGAGCCTCTGTCCCGGAAGCGCAGCCCACGGCGCCGGAGGCTCCTATCAGCGCGCTAATCTCGCCCTCGAGCGCTTCGACCTCGGGACCCAGAATGAAGCTTTGCGAATCGCACACACGCGCGATGGCGGCTAACACTTCCTCGCGGATGGTTTTGTACTGGCGGCTCAGATCAAGGAGAGGTACAGACTCAGGCGTGGTGCTTCCGTTCGCTGGTGACGACGATGAGAGAGCGGACTTCACGAGAAGAAGATTCTAGCAGGCGCGGGCAGGACACACGCTGACTCAACGTCGCCGCAAGATCTTCGGCAGGGCCGGGACGACGCGCCGACGGACATCTCGCGCGGTCGCCGCAGCCAAATTGCCATGGGAATTGTCCAGATACCGCCGCCAGGGTTCCAAATCAGCACGCAGCCGTTCGAGATCAAGCTCGGGGAAGGAACTGTCCGCCCCATTGAGATTCCGTATGGCACGCTCCAGAACCGAGCGGGCGCCGACATGATTGCCAGTGGACTGGTGATGAAAAGCGACCGCCAACTGAACCATACCCTGGAGATGCCGGCGCATAGGCCGGTCGCGGGGCAGAGAGCGCCAAACGTCCTCGAGAACTTCATGAGCGTCGAAAAAGCGGCCACGGTTGAAGAGGTTGAGACCTGTGTTGAGGTTCCCGTGATGAGGCGGCAGGGTCATACAGTGTTGGCCGGTCTCTACTACAGTACATTCGTTGACAATCTACATGTTTCCATAGATAAATCGACGGTGCCTCTCCAGAAAAATGTAGAACTAGGCAACCAAAAATATATGTTATTGATAAATAGAGACTTATTCGACTCAATTTTGGAATGCAGATTGCACTTCAACAGCAGTTAACCTTTGTCAGAATTTTTCCTGGGGCTGCGTGCTGAAGTCAGGCCCTCCCTGAGCAATCAACGTAATTGATTCACCGCATTGAGATTTCCAGATTCAGACAGGAGAAATCGAATGGAATCGAGTTTTCGACTGAACAAATTGCAGCTCGTGGTCCTGCTGGTGATGCTGTTCGCAGCAACCTTTGCTATGGCGCAAGGCATCGCGACCGGTTCGATCTCGGGCACGGTATTGGACCCCTCGTCGGCGGTCGTAGTTGGGGCCAAGGCTACCGCCCAGAACATTGCAACCGGCCTGATTCTGACCGCAGATACCAATGACACAGGCTATTTTGCTTTCCGATCCGTTCCGCCCGGTACGTATAAGATTACGATCGCGGCAAAGGGGTTCCGGTCCGTCGAAGTCCCGCAGGTTCAGGTAGAAAGTTCCAGGGATGCGACTTTGGCAACGATAAAGCTGCAACTGACGTCCGCTGCCGGGGAAACGGTGGAAGTGATCGAAGCGGCTCCCATCCTCGAGACCAGCACGGCGCAAGTCACCAACACCTTTGACACTCAGGCGACGGCGGATCTCCCCACAGGCGGAGGATTCGACAGTCTGGCGCTGTTTCTCCCCGGAGTTGCCGACACGGGTTCCAACAGTTTCAGCAATAGTAATGGTGCGTCATTCTCCTCCAACGGCCTGCGTGGCCGGTCCAACAACTTCCAGATCGATGGCCAGGGCAACAACGATAACTCGGTCGCCGGTCCGTCGATCTTCCTGGGGAACCAGGACCTGCTCGGTGAGGTATCGGTTATTACCAACGATTTCAGCGTTGAGTACGGACGGGCCTCGGGCTCAGTGATCAACTACGTAACCAAGAGCGGCACCAATCAATTCCATGGCAGCGCGTTCGAGTACTACACCGGTTCCTTCGCTGACTCTCACACGAACGAAGAGAAGTCCGGAGTTTTTAGTTTCTGCGCTCCCGGGGAGACCTCCGGGTGTACCCCTGTAAACCCCATTTCCAGGTATGTTGAGAACCGCTTCGGCTTTACGGCTGGCGGACCAGTTCATAAGGACAAGGTATTCTTTTTCGGCTCCGGCTACTGGGATCGGGTTCGCCAAGCTGGTTCCCCTTCGGTCTCAGGTACCCTCCTGACACCAGACCCAACTGGATTGACGCAGCTAAATGCGGCTTTCCCCGGGAACTTGGCTGTGGCCGCATTGAATGCGATCGGACCGTATTCAGTGAAGGCCGGCAATCCAAAGCCCAGTGGACCTCCCCAGACGCTGACCGTTACGGATGGTGCAACGTCGGCCGACGTCGAGTTTGCCGCAATCACCCGGGACGTTCCGTCTATCTTCAACGACCGGGAGTTCTCGGGCAAGGTGGACGTGAATCTCACCAGCAAGGATCGTTTGGGTGCGCGCTACCTTTTCCAACAGAATATTCTGACCGGCGCTACCGCCGCTAACACCGCTGCTTTCGCCGGCGGGTATTGGGTGGATATTCCGTCGCGCAACCAGCAAATCGCCCTCGACTGGACACGCACCGTTAGTAGCCAATTGGTAAACCAATTGCGCTACAGCTTCTCACGCGCGTCGGTTCCGTTTGAGGGAGGGTCGTTCCCCGGTTGCACGCGCGCCGCCATAAACTCTTGTCCGACCAATATAGGCTGGGCGAACACCGACATGCTGTCGATTGGAATGGCTACGAACTTGCCGCAGGGCCGGACCATCAACAACACCCAGATACAGGATAATGCGTCGTGGGCTCGCGGACGCCACACGTTCAAGTTCGGCGGAGAATTCTTAAAGCAGCGCTCACCGAACGTATTCCTGCCGAACATCAATGGGGCGTACAACTTCCAATTCGGAGACCCAGTTTCGGACTTTAATGCTTTTCTGCAGGACACCCCGGCCCTGGTCAGCCTCACGGACGGTCCCAAGAGTTTCAACTTCAAAGAATGGGATATGGCGGTATACGCTGGAGACGACTGGCGGATCAAGGACAACCTGACCCTGAACCTCGGTCTTCGTTGGGAGTACTCGAGCCAGGCAATCAACTTGTTACACGATCTGTCCGTCGCTACCCAGCATGGCCCGAATCCTTTCTGGGATCCCACGCTGCCGGACTCGATTACTACTATTCCGTCGATTAGCGCCCCGCACCGCTACTTCGGCCCTAACATCGGATTCGCATGGAAGCCTAAGTTCCTCGGTGGCGGAGACAAAAATGTCATTCGGGGAGGATTCCGGATCACCTACGACCCAGCTTTCTACAATATGTTCCTGAACGTAGCCACTGCGGCACCGGTCGTCAACGCTGGAACATTTTCAACCTGCACGGGGACGTGCCTGCCCAGTACTGGCTTTACCGGTGCCGACGTGCAGAATGCCCACTTGGTCGATATCCCGCGCGGAGTCGACCCGGGACTTCGTAGCTTCACCCAGGTCGCTCATAACTTCCATGAGCCCTATACCCAGAACTGGTCGCTGGGCATCCAGCGTGAACTTACGCCTCGGACGGTTTTAGAGGTTCGCTACGTGGGCAATCGCGAGAACGGAAACTTCCAGACGGTCAACGCCAACCCCGCACTGAACGGCTTGATCGCCGGTGGTTTCAGTAGCTTCATCCCCGCTGGAATCACACCTTGCACCGACCCAACCCAGCCCGGCATCTCAGGAGGTCGCGAATTCTGCTCGAACCGCAATGTCCGCAACCGCGTCAACAGCTCTTTCTCTGATTACCACGGTCTGCAGACTGAACTCCGCGCTGCCGAGTGGCATGGCCTGAGTGGTGCTGCCTCCTTTAGCTGGAGCAAAACCATGGACAACGCCAGTGAAATCTTCAGCACGGGCAGCGGCGGTAATACCGTTGCCAGTGCGCAGAACCCGTTTGACATCAGCGCAGGTGAAAAGTCGCTGAGCGGACTGGATTTTCCGAAAACAGCTTCGCTCTACGTGATCTACGAGCTGCCGTTCTATAAGGGCCAGCATGGCTTCCTTGGCAAAGTGCTGGGTGGCTATCAGGCCAATGCCACTTGGCGCTACAGCAGCGGGCAGGTTTACACGCCGGCACTAGTCCCAGTCCTTGCCAACTCGGCGTGTCAGACTAGTTGGGACAATACGTTTATTGGGCTCTCCTCTTGCCGCCCGTTCATGGGAAGCGCGGCAGCGCCGGTTGACACGGTAGGTCAGTGCACAGACCCGTTGGCGTCCGACTGCGGCTTGGTCGACTATTACACGGGCAGCCCAACCACCAAGAGCGCTGTTCACTGGATCTACAACGACAACAGCGCCGCTCAGTTTTTTGGAACACCCTATGGCAACGTCCGTCGTAACCCGGGCGTTCGCGGCCAAAACATCAACGCCGTTAACTTCAGCATGTTCAAGACCACTAAGATCAACGAGCGGGTTTCTTTCCGCTTGGAGGCCCAGGTCTATAACCTGTTCAACCACCAGTTCCGCGGCGTGCCCGATCCAGTAATTGATGACGGGAATTTCGCGAACGGGGGCAGTTTCGGCAACACTCTCTTCAACGCCAGCGGTGGGGACTACACCAACGTTACACTTAACGGAATTGGGCGCCGCCGTATGATCCTGGGAGGGAAGTTCACCTTCTAGCCCAGTTACAACTCGATTCAAGGCCGGCCGCGAGGCCGGCCTTTTTTTGTGTGCCGAGCACGATTGACAGGTGGAAGTTTTCTTCTCAACCGGATGGAAGTGAAGCGATTGCGAAGCGCGACGGCCTTGACGCTAGGCGGGGCCTGAGAGAGCTGCGGCAAACTAGCAACTCGGACAAGCGGGAGAATACGGGCCATGAACGCGCCAAGGCTACCCAGCTAAAAACTCAGAAGCCCAAGTGGGCGGACGCGCCGGGCGCCCCGCCCGTCCCTCCAAGATGACTTAATTAAGTTCTGTCCCCGTTTATTTTTGCCCACCCTTGCTTCGCTCCCGCTTCGCGTCGTCGGCGCGGCCCGCATGTTCGTAAGCTTCGGCGAGGGAGAGGTGCGCGGGGCCGAAAGCGGGCAGCCGGCCGGCAGCGATTTCGAGGTGGACGATCGCAGTTTTGAAGTCCCCGGTTTTCACCAGGGTTGCGCCAATTTCGTAGTGCGCCCAGGCCGAGTCGGGCTGCAGTTCAATCGCTTTGTGCAGATGCTTGGCCGCCTCGGCATACTGCGCTTTTCGGGCCAGCGCCGCGCCCAGAGTGTACTGCGCCAGGTAGAGATTCGCATCGGCTGAGACGACAGGCCCCAGCGCGGCAATCACTCCATCTGGCTTTGACCCGCGAGTCATTGCTGCGATCACTTTGTTGGCCGTTGCTATTTTGTCTTTAGGGTCGGTGCCTGCAACCGTGGTGGCCGAGCCCGAGGACTTCTGCAGTCCGATGTATCCAAGCGATGCCAGTTTCTGCATTTCCGAAGAACTCAACTCCGCGGAACCCTTGCCCGCCTCGCCGCTGAAACGGCGGTCGAAGCTATCGAGCTGCGCGGCCATCGTGTCGAGCGTGGCCTTCAAACTCTGGGCCAGGTTGTGAGTGGCGCCCGGGTCGGCGGTCAAGTCATAGAGTTCAGGCTTGGGGGCGCGGATGTAGAGATACTTGCTCGCGCGCCAGGATTCCAGCGGGCTCCACCCGAATCCGCGCTGGGGCAGGTCACTGCGGGAATACACGGGCTGGTCGCTGCCTCCACCGGTCTTGGCGGCGCGCAACAGCGACTGACCGAGCATTTGCGATGGAACCGGGATGGCGGCGATTTCAAGCAGCGTCGGAGCGATGTCCACGAGCCTTACCTTGGCAACGACTCGGGTGGTCGCGGGCTTCGCGGTCGGCTGTGCTTCCGGAAGTTTTATGAGCAAGGGGGCGTGGATGGTTTCTTCATAAAGAAAAACTCCGTGCCCGTCTTCGCCGTGGGCACCCAGGCTCTCACCGTGGTCGGCCACGACGATCACAGCGGTATTGCCGTAGATTTTTCGCTGCTGCAGTGCGCTGATTAATTTACCGATGGCTGCGTCGCTAGCGGTGATGGCGGAATTGTAGGATCCGGCGGGCGCGCTGGCATCGCGGATGTGAACCCAGAGAAAAAACTGGCCTTGCGCATTGTGATCGAGCCAGGCGATGGCGCGGGCGACGACCTCGCCTCCGCGGCGCTCGGTTACGGGAGGACGAGCGTCCCCGGGAATGGCCGGCCGAAAACCGGCATCGTAGGTCTGGAAGCCGCGGTCGAAGCCTTGTGCCAGCCCGTTCTGCGGGTCGAGATCGATGGAGCCTACGAAGGCTGCCGTTCGATAGGATTGCGATTTCAGCAAGTCTGGCAGGTAAAGCACCGAAGACGGCAGCGTCCCGCCAATCTCGCTCATGCCCGTGCTCTGCGGGTAGGCGCCGGAAAGAATTGTGGCGTGGGATACAACGCTGCCTGGCGCCTGGGCGTAGGCGTGCTCAAAGACGATACTCTCTGCTGCGAGCCGGTCGAGATTGGGCGTGAGCGCACCCTTGGGGCCCAGGAATCCCATGCGATCGGCGCGGGCGGAGTCGAAGGTGATCAGCACCAGATTGGGCTTGGACGCAGCTGTGGCGAGGGGCAAACTAAGCAGGATAAGGGCAACGGCGACAATGACTTTTCTCATCATGACAGCAAGTGTAACGGCTGGGCCGCCATTGATCAAAGCCTTTAATGCCATAGGGTTGGGGACGAATTCTGCCACATAATTCTCCCCTTAACCGGAGTCTTGACGTCTGTGAAACTCCTTGTACAATCGTTCTACCTGCTCCTCGGGATCTCCTCTAGTGGTGATAGCGTGATCGCCACCCATCGTAAGCCAGGAAGCCGGACCATATTTTTGCAGTGACAGCGCCCTTCAGAAAACGTCTTTTGCTAGTGTGCCTGCTGGCTTTGTGCGCCGCAGGCCTGAGCTTATTTCTCTCCTGCCAGCACGCGCGGGCGGGAGCGGCTGGATCTCGGAAACTCATCATTCTGGGCGTTGACGGTCTCGATCCGGACTTGCTCACGAAGTTCATGGCGGAAGGCAAGATGCCGAACTTCGCCCGCTTAGCCGAGCAAGGATCGTTCCGGCGTTTGACGACCAGCATCCCGCCGCAGAGCCCGGTAGCGTGGTCGAACCTGATCACCGGAATGAACGCCGGCGGCCACGGAATCTTCGATTTCATCCACCGCGATCCGAAAAACTTTCAGCTTTACTTTTCCACTTCGAAGGTCGAAGGCCCGAAGCATAGCTTTCATATCGGGAGCTGGGTAGTCCCGCTCGGCAGCGGTTCAGCGGAACAGTTGCGGCACGGCAAGGCCTTCTGGGAGATCCTCGACGACCACAGCGTGCCGAACTATGTGTACCGCATTCCGGCGAATTTCCCTCCGATTGCGGCGAAAGGGAAGACTCTTTCCGGCATGGGTACGCCCGATCTGCGCGGCACTTACGGCACATTTACTTTCTACACGGACGATCCTACCGCGGCGGTGGGAGCCCTGGAGGGCGGAGAAATAGTGCAGGTCGAGGTAAAGAACAATCGCGTCGCAACCAACCTGATTGGGCCGGACAACACGTTTCGCAAGAACTCGCCTCCCGCTACCGAGCCTTTCACGGTTGATGTAGATCCGCTGGCGGCGGTGGCGCGCGTCGGCTTGCAAGACCAGCAGTTTGTTTTGAAAGAAGGCGAGTGGAGTGGCTGGGTCCCGGTGGAATTTCAGCTCATGCCGTTTATCGGCAATGTGAAGGGAATCTGCCGCTTTTATCTCAAGCAGACGCACCCGCGTTTTGAACTCTACGTGTCGCCGATCAACATCGATCCGGCGAATCCGGCCCTGCCGATTTCTACTCCGTCGAGTTATTCGAGCGAATTGGAGAAGCAGATCGGCGAATATCACACGCAGGGGATTGCCGAAGATACGAAGGCGCTAACCGCCGGCGTGCTTGACGACAAGGAATATCTGGAGCAGGCGCATACTGTGCTGGCCGAACATCGGCGCGCGTTCGATGTGGAGTTCCCGAAATTTCATGACGGCCTGTTCTTCTTCTATTTCTCGAGCCTCGATCTGAACGGACACATGATGTGGCGCCTGACCGATCCTGAACATCCGGCGTATAACGCTGCGCTTGCGGCCCAGTACGGGACGGCGCTGGAAGAATTTTACGAGCAGATTGATCAGGTACTCGGCGAGGTGATGCCCAAGGTCGATGAGAACACGACACTGCTCGTGCTTTCGGACCACGGATTTGCTCCGTACCGGCATTCGTTCAATCTCAACACGTGGTTGTTGAACAATGGCTACATCACGCGGAAAGAGGGCGCGAGCGGGGATCCAAACGAGCCTTTCTCCGATGTGGATTGGAGCCGCACGCGCGCGTACGGACTGGGATTGAACGGACTTTATCTGAATATTCGCGGACGCGAACGTGAAGGCATTGTCGAGCCGGGGCCTCAGGCCGATACACTGTTGCAGGAACTGCGGCAGAAGCTTTTGGAGGTCCGCGATCCGAAGGATGGTTCGCAGGTGATGACCCGAATCGATTTCGCGAGCGAAGCCTACCAGGGGCCCTACGCGCACTCGGGGCCGGATGCGCTCGTCGGCTACAACCGCGGATACCGCGCAGGATGGAAAACGATTCTGGGCGCGTTTCCACCGGACGTGCTCGAGGACAACACCAATGCGTGGAGCGGCGACCATTGTATGGACTTCACCAAGGTGCCGGGAGTCCTGCTGAGCAACCGCAAGATTGAAGCGCAGACTCCGGCACTGACCGATATCGCGCCTACGATTCTGTCGGAGTTTGGCATCGCGAAAACGAAGGATATGAAGGGGCAGTCGGTATTTCAGTCGCGTTAGACGGTCCTGCGGAGGAAGGTTTGTATCAGGGCATGTCTTCAGGCATGCCGCTAGTGCATTGGCACTGACGCGCCTTTAGGCGCTGAATAGAAACGGGAGAAACTATGTTTGGTTCACACAAGGTGAAGATCGAAGGCGAACTGTATGAGCGGGTCAAGCAGTGTTCGGACGCCGCCGGGTACGAATCGATCGACGAATTCGTTATCCACATGCTGGAAAAAGAAACCAAGAAAATTCTGCCGGACGAGAGCAGCACGTCGAAAGAAGAGATCCAGAAACGGCTGCGCGGCTTAGGGTACATCGAGTAACGTGAGCGCTCTTTCAAATTCGATGGCGATCGCCGCTCATGCCATGGCTGTCGCGACGTTCCCGTCTTCGCTGCTGACCAGTCCGCTAGCGATTGTGATCGTCGTGTCGCTGGTGATTGGGCTGGTGATGGTGGTCTTGTTTGGCTACACGTCGGACCAGAAAGCAATCGGCATCGCGAAGGACCAATTAAAGGCTCATCTGCTGGCAGTGCGCCTGTATCGCGACCAGATCCCGGTGGTGATGGGTTCCTACGGAAAGATCCTGCGCGGTACCGGGCGCTATCTGAAACTTGCGTTCATGCCTCTCCTGTACGTCATCATTCCGATCACGCTGCTCATGGTGCAGATCGATCGCTATCTCGGCCAAACGCCGCTTCCTACGAACGCACCGTTTCTGCTGACGGTCCACCTCGCCAGTCAGTCGTCCAACGTTCATGCGGCCGAACCATCGACCGGAAGCGACGCCCTGAACGACGTCACGCTCGACCTCCCGCCCGAGATCACCATGACCGCGCCTCCGGTGCACATTGCCGCGGAAAACGAGATTGTCTGGCGACTGGCCGGAGCTAAAGATGGAAAGTATGAAGTGAAGATCGCCGCTTCTGGCCAGACCGTAGAGAAGGCTGTTTGCGTGGGTAGCGACCTGCCGCGAATTTCGACCGTCCGCCTGCGCGGTCAATTCTTCAATCGTATGTTCTCGTCTGCAGAATCGGCGTTGCCGGACAACAGTCCGATCGAGTCCATTTCGATTAATTATCCGGACCGCAATATCGATATCGCCGGGTATGGCATGAACTGGATCTGGCTGTTCTTCATCTTGTCGATGGTCGCCGGATTTATTTTCAAGGAACTGCTGGGGATCAAGATATGAAGAAATTGTGTAGGGCGGGCGCCCTCGTCCGCCTGCTCGCATCGCCTATCAATTTGCGGAACAAACGAGGACGTCCGACACTCTGTTGCCAGCGCCAGCGTTTCGCGGGCGGGGGCGCCCGCGCCACACGGTTCTTGCTGATCGCCCTCATTTTCTTGCCAGCGCTCGCGCACGCCTACGCCGGGCCGGGCGCGGGATTTGCGGTGCTGTCATCGTTCTGGGCGATCTTCGTTGCGTTCCTCTATTCGTTTTATGCGCTGATGACTTGGCCCTTCCGCCAGTTGTTCCGCTTTCTGCGACGGAGAAACGCTTATGGAAAGGCGACATTTGAGCGC
Organism: Terriglobia bacterium; assembly: GCA_020073525.1. Taxonomy (GTDB): domain Bacteria; phylum Acidobacteriota; class Terriglobia; order Terriglobales; family Acidobacteriaceae; genus Acidiflorens. The sequence continues at coordinate 11,965 of JAIQFA010000067.1, read as the reverse complement.
GCGGTGATTTTGGGATTCGACGGCATGGACCCGGAGCTCGCTGATCGCTTTATGAAAGAAGGCCGGCTGCCGAACCTGGCCAAGTTGCGCGACAAGGGAACTTTCAGCAAGCTGCGCACGACCTTTCCCGCGATTTCTCCAGTGGCCTGGTCGACGTTCATGACCGGCGTGAATCCGGGCAAGCACAACATCTACGATTTTCTGGCACGCGATACCAACAACTATCTGCCATTTCTTTCCTCGGCTGAAATCAAGGGGCCGAAGCGGCACATCAAGATTGGCAAGTATTCGATTCCATTCGGCAAAACGGAAATCAAGGCGATGCGGAAGGGCACGCCGTTCTGGCACTGGCTGGGCGATGCCGGAATCTTCAGTTCCGTGATTCGCGTTCCCGTAACCTTTCCGCCAGAGAAATTTCAGGGCGTGCTGCTTTCCGGCATGTGTGTGCCCGACTTGAAGGGTAGCCAAGGAACGTTTTGCCTGTGCACGACCCGCATGTCCAGCGACAAATTTCGCGAAGGCGGCGTGCGCGTGCCCATTGAGCGCAAGAATGGTGTCTGCCATTCCTACGTTCCGGGTCCAGACAATCCACTGAAGGAAAATGCGGGCGAAGTGCGCATGGATTTCGAAATCAAGCCGGAGCCGGAATCGAAACAGGCGCGCTTTGTGGTCGGCTCGGAAAAATTCACGTTGAAGGTCGGAGAATATTCCGAGTGGATTACGGCCGAGTTCAAGGCGGGCATGGGTTTCACGGCCCACGGCATCTGCCGTTTCTATCTCAAGGAAGTTTCACCTGAGGTGGAAGTCTACGTGACGCCGGTGAATATCGATCCCGGGCATCCTGACCTGCCCATCTCGCACCCGGTTACTTATTCGATTTATCTGGCGAAGCTCTTCGGACCCTACGCGACGCTCGGTCTCGCCGAAGACACGTGGGCGCTCAACGAACACGTGCTCGACGACGACGCTTTCCTCGCGCAGGCTTACGGCAACCACGAAGATCGCGAGCGCATGCTTTTCGATGCGCTGGACAAGACGAAGCAGGGTTTGTGCACCTGCGTTTTCGATACCACAGACCGCATCCAGCACATGTTCTGGCGCTACCTGGAAGAGGATCATCCGGCGGCGCGCGATGTGCCGCACAGCGAGCATCCACAGGTGATTCAGGATTTGTACCAGCGCATGGACGGCCTCATCGGGCGCGTGATGGAAAAGATCGATGAAGACACGCTGCTGATGGTGATCTCCGATCACGGATTCAAATCGTTCGCGCGCTGCATGAACCTGAACGCGTGGCTGCATCAGAACGGATATCTGACGCTGAAGGACGGTAAGACCGAGAGCGGTGACTGGTTTGAGGATGTGGATTGGTCGCGCACCCGCGCTTACACCATGGGTCTCAACGGACTGTATCTGAATATCAAAGGCCGCGAGAAGCAGGGAATTGTCGATCCCGCCGAAGTCGATGCATTGCAAGACGAGCTGCGAGAAAAGCTGAATGGACTCATCGATCCAGCGTCTGGAACGATCGGGGTGACTGGTGTGTTCGTTACGGACGAATTCTATCGCGGACCATATTCGGAGAACGCGCCTGATCTGCTGGTCGGCTACGGAGCCGGGTATCGCGCCTCGTGGGACTCGGTGATGGGCAAAGTTACCAGTCAGATTTTCGAGGACAATACCAAGGCTTGGAGCGGCGACCACTGTATCGATCCGCGGTTGGTTCCGGGGGTTCTGTTTTCCAGCCACAAATTCGTTGAAGAGAAGCCGGCGATTGTGGATGTGGCGCCGACGATCCTCAAACTGTTTGGCTTGACGCCCCCCGGGCATTTTGACGGGAAGGCTTGGAATTTGGCGGCGAAAGTGGTTGCGAATCAGGTTTGAAGTAGGCTCAATCTTACGCTGGACGGGCGGGGGGGCGCCCGTCGCTCCACTAACTCTTCGTTCTCAGACGCGCGGCGAACCACGCCGCGCACGCCAGCATCCCACACCATCCCACGAAGCGGACGATCGCGGCGATACTTGTGTCGTAGGGCAAAAGCCCGAGACTCGAAAAAATCGTGTTCCAGTCGTGCTCGACGTAATCGGAATCCCCAGTGGTTACTAAGGGCAATGCCATGGCGCGGGCGTCGGCCATGTAGGTTGCCGTATAGAGCCAGTTCTCACAAAAGAAAAACATGCAGAACACGAACGCAGCAGTTTGGCGTTCGCGGAAGAAATAGGCTGCGAGCAGCAGCGGAACCAGCCACTGCACAATGGTTCCTCCCCAGAGGCCGAGGGTTGAGCCGAACCAGCCGAAGAGCATGTGGCCGCTTTCATGGACAACGAGGTTAGCGGAGTCGATAAACAGGAAGCCGCCATGCAGGCGGAATGCATAGAGCAGGAAGAGAACGTAGAAGGCAAGCCATGCCGTCACCGCCCAGCGCGAGACAGGACGCCAGTCTTTCCGGGCGCCAGACCATTCCACAAAAGAGTCCACGTACTCGCGCATGCTCAATTGTAAGAAGCATAGCTTCTGGGCGCGAGATTACGCCGGTGTACCGCGGAGTCGGGAGAAGTTCCGCAGCGCGGAGAGCTAGGAGCTGGGGGCTAAGAGCTATTAGCTATCTCCCAAACATCGGATAGTGGCTCGCAGCCGCCATCAGGAACAGCAGAGGGAACGACAGCGCAAAGTTAGCGCGCGAGGTAAGGAATGCCTGCCGGGCCAGATACTTGGCTTTCTCGGGCATGGCGGTGCCATTGGCCGCGTTGTCTGAGGTCCACTGGATGATTTTCTTCTGCGCGCGCCAGATAACTCCCCAGACGTTCAGCATCATCACCCAACCCATCCCTCCGCCGACGCCGATGGCGAGCAACTGATTGCTTTCCCAGCCATGACTGTTGAGGCGCAGAAACAGGCCCGAGGCCGCAATCACGATGATGGTGTAAATCACGGCAAGCACCAGTCCCTTGTCGAGCGCTCCCTTGCCGGGAATCTGGCAGGCATACATCAGGGCCCAAGCGACAGTCCAGATCACAAAGAAGCTTGCCATGGGAACACCGGACGTGGCACCTCCGTTTCTGGCGTCGACGGCGACGATGTTGCCCCAGTATGCCAAGCCCATCAACACGGTGAGCACCGATCCCCAGCGAAACCACCACAACGCACGCGACATCAGGCTGGGCAGGATTTTGCCCTTAGTGGCGGGATCCAGTCCCTTCATGAAAGGAACGTTGACCAGATTGAAGAAATAAAGCAGGCCGAGCCAGGTTATGCCGCCGACAAAGTGCAACCAACGAAACAGCATAAGAAGGTTAGTGTTGAAATCGGAGGGCAAGTTGATGTCGGTCACGTCGGGGCTCCTATTCTGCAACTCTTTCCCGGAACTGACGATTGTAGATGGCTGAAGGAGGAAATGAAACTCACTTGATTCTTGGAAAGTGTCTAGAAGTCAGACATTGCTTCCCCGGGGTTAGTTGGAAATGGCCGCTGGGCGCGCCAGCCGCCGGGGACGCTTCGGCAGAATATTGTTGGGCCGGAAGTTGAAAAGCAGGAGACAAGGCCGTATTGTAGGAGCCGACAGGGGAGCTGCCGCTAATTGCCCTCCCTAAGCTCAAGGCGCAGCATCGACCCAGAAAAAAGGAGATCGGCAAATGGAAGCCAAGCCGGCACAGCAGAACATTCAGGATTCTTTCCTCAATACGGCACGAAAGGAACGGCACAACATCACGATCTATCTGGTCAGCGGCGTGAAGCTGACGGGTCGTATCCGATCGTTTGACAAGTACTCGGTAGTGCTAGAAACCAGCAACCAGGAGCAACTCATCTTCAAGCATGCTATTTCGACCGTCGTCATTGCGCGCGGAGGCCATAGCCACACGGATTCGAAGCCGACGGCGGTGGTGGCTCATGGAGAGGCGGCGATTCCGAACTCCGCTTCTGGCACTGAAGGATGAAGTGAGTTTGCTTGCGTCGAGATGACTCCAGACTGAGCAGCCGCGGCAGTTCGCGGAACGAGCCCAAGGCGGTGCTGAACCCATCGGAGCGGCAGGAACGCGCGTTCCTGGTGGGGGTGGAATTTCGCACCAAGGGGCGCGCGGGCAAAACTGGCTCTGCAACCATCACTCCGGGCGCACAGGCTGCGCGCGATCATGCCACCAGTGTTGCCGCCTCATCTTCATCTCTGCCGGCGGATTCCCCGGATTTCAGCTCCGAAGAATCACTCGACGAGCTGCGCACTCTGGCACAGAGCGCGGGCGCGCAAATCGCCGGCGAATTCACACAGCGTCGCGACCGGCCGGATCCTGCCACGCTGATCGGCAAGGGCAAGCTGGAAGAAATTGCAGGAGCGTCCGCCTCGGTTTCCGCGGATGTAATTCTGTTCGATCACGATCTCTCGCCTTCGCAACAGCGCAATATTGAACGCGTGGTCCACACACGCGTCATTGATCGCACGCAGCTGATTCTCGATATTTTCGCGCGCCACGCCCGCACCCGTGAAGGCCAGTTGCAGGTAGAACTGGCCCAACTGGAATACATGCTTCCGCGACTGGCTGGGCGCGGCGTGGAAATGTCGCAACTCGGCGGCGGCATCGGCACGCGCGGCCCCGGCGAAACTCAGCTGGAGACTGACCGGCGAAAGATTTTTCGCCGTGTTCGCCACGTCAAACAGCAAATCGAAAATGTGCGCCGTATCCGGGCGCAGCAGCGGCAGCGCCGCGAATCGGTTCCGGTGGCCACGGTGGCGCTGGTGGGCTATACGAACGCGGGAAAATCCACCCTGTTCAACGCGCTCACCAAGTCCAAGGTGTTGGAGTCGTCGCGCATGTTTGCCACGCTCGATCCGACCATTCGGGGCGCTGAACTGCCTTCCAGGCGCAAAGTGCTGTTCTCCGACACAGTAGGTTTTATCCGGCATCTTCCACACACGTTGGTTTCGGCGTTCCGGGCCACGCTCGAAGAAGTGCAGCGGGCCACGCTCATCATCCAGGTTTCCGATGCCAGCAGCCCAGTCTTTGCCGAGCAAGACGCGCAAGTCGAAAGCGTGCTCAAGGAACTCGAAGCCGACAAGACGCCCCGGTTGCGAGTGATGAACAAGATCGACCTGTTGCTTCCCAAGCAGCGCGAGTCGTTGCGTGACAGCGATCTGCGTGACAACGCTCAGACCGTCCACGTGTCAGCCGCGAAGGGAATCGGGTTAAGCACTCTGCTCGATCGGGTCGATGCCTTGCTCGAAGAAGATCGCCCCCGCCGCGTTCGCCTGCGCATCCCGCAAAGAGAGGGCAAGATGCTGGCCCTGTTGGAGGCCCGTGCCCGTATTTATTCCCGCCAGTATCAGGACGGTTTGGTGGTACTAGAAGCGGAAGCGCCTGACTCGCTTCTGCGCCGCATGCGGGAATGGGTGGCGGAGTGAGGGAAGAGAGCGCCGAAAATTTTCCTTGACAAGCAGTTATTGCGACTCCTATTATAAATATGCGTTGAGGCAACATCTATTTTAGGACTAGAGGTCGAGGACAATGGAAAAGATTAAAATTGAGCAGTTCGAGCCGCGTTTTGCTCGGGAGCTAGAAACACCCCTCAAAGATACCCTCAAGAAACTTGGATATTCAATCCCCGAGGGCTTTCGGCTGCGCGTTTCGCTTTTGCAGGCCAACGGTCGCAAGAAACGCAGCAACGCTGGCGCTGACACTTGGGCTCCCGAATCCGAGCGTATGGAGTTCTGGCTGGAGCCGTCCACGGCGGAGAAAACTGGGTCTCAAGTGGAGGTCCCTCAGCCGACGGAGATGTTGCCATTGTCCAACCCCACGCGAGCGGAAACTTCCCAAAGTATTACTGGCACATGTATCCAAGTGCATCCCTCCGAAGTGGAATTACTCAGGGCCTTGGATCGTGCAGAATCCACCCCGGGTTGGAGTTTCGTTTCGCTGAAGAAGTTTCGCGACGAGATTCTGCCGCTAGAGGATGTCCCGTTCCTTCGCTCCGATGTCGAGCGTCAAAATGCGCTTCGTTACGCGATCGAGAAGAGGCTGATTCTGCGAGGCAAGGTCCAAAACCCGAAGTCTCCTCAGTTCCCGGTCACGACCATCCGATTAAACAGGTTACTGCCCGAGGTACAGGAGGTGCTGGGGCTTCCTAAGAAGGACCTGGACTTCCATCCCATTCACATCAAAGGTGAGCCACTGTCCGCAACCATTCTACGGGAGAGGCGTTGAGGATTGGCGCTTTACTACTTAGAAACGAGTGCCCTGGTCAAGCTTTACGTGTATGAAACGGGCACGGATCGACTTCTCGGTCTCACCACCAGCGACGCGGGACATCGATTCGCCATCCTGTCGCTGGCGCAGGTCGAGTTCCGGGCTGCGATCCGGCGGCGACAGCGTGGTGGCGAAATTCCGGACAACGCGGCCGACGAATTGATAGAAACCTTTCGCCGACATGCGGAAGGGAAGTTTCTCATACAGTCATTCTCAGATTCCTTGTTAGACGTAGCCTTGGCGCTGATCGATAGTTACCCTCTTAAGGGGTACGATGCCGTGCAACTGGCGGGCTACCTGGTGCTGCGCTCAATCTCTGGAACCGAGGAGCCCACTTTTGTTTGCGCTGACAAGGTCTTGCTGTCAGCCGCGCGAAACGAAGGTTGCCCGGTCTTGGATCCGTCCTCACCGTGATGCGGCCAGAGCCGCCAGGGGCCATAGAAGGAACTTGTCATAGCTGACCTTTTTGGTATGAGATGGAAGTCATGAGAACCCGCATGGCATCGAGGCTGACTCTCGGCCTGCTCGTTTGTTTGACGATTCGCTTGGTTGCGCAAGAACCCGCCGGCGCGGCGGCACAAGTGCGCAGGTTGGAAGAAAAGTGGACTGAGGCATACAAAGAACGGCAGATTGATATTCTATCTTCGCTCCTGACCGAAGATTTTGTGATTACGGTTGAGGATGGCAACACCTACAGCAAGGCGGGCTACATCACGCACAGCGCTGACCCCTCGGTGAAGGTGGAAGTCGCCGAATTGTCGGACCTCCGGGTGCGAGTGCGCGGCGGCAACCTCGCCGTGGTGACCGGAGCTTATCATGAGATAGGACGGTCCAACGGCAAGCCTTACGAGTACCACGACCGGCTGACCGATGTCTGGGTGCGGGTTGGCAACAGTTGGCGGGTGCTCTGCTCGCACTACAGCATCCCGGTGAAGTAGTAAGTCTGCGTTTATCCCCTCCCGAATGGATTCTCCAAAGACAGACTTTGCGGAGTGAATAACTCTGCCCCACTCTCCTTGATGTGCATGTCGTCCTCCAGACGGATGCCGAATTCTCCGCGAATGTAAATGCCGGGCTCGTCGCTGAAGGTCATCTCCGGTTGAAGTTTCATCGCGTTGCCGCGGACCAGATACGGCCACTCGTGACCGTCCATACCCATGCCGTGCCCCAAACGATGCGTGAAGTATTTGTAATCGGGGCCGTAGCCTGCGTTGGTGATGACTCTGCGGGCGGCGGCATCCACGGAACCGGCCTCGACTCCGGGCTTCGCGGCGGCCAGCGCGGCACTCTGGGCGCTGTGCACGATGTCGAAAACCTGTTTCATTTTGTCGCTGGCTTTGCCGAGCACAAATGTGCGCGTGATGTCAGACTGGTAGCCTTCCACCGAGCAGCCACCGTCCATCATCACGATCGTACCTTCTCGAATTTCCTGCGGCTGGACCGAGCCGTGTGGAAAGGAGGAAAACTCTCCGGCCTGTACATCGGCGCCGCCTTCAAATCCCAGCCGATGGTGTGCCGCTTCCACAAGGTCTGCGACATGGCGCTGCGTCATGCCCATCTTCATGGACTTGTAAGTTGCCTCGTAAGCGGCGAGCGTGATCTTCGCAGCCAGCCGCATCAAGTCGATCTCGTGTCGGCTCTTGATCATCCGGCATCCGGCGGTCACCGCAGTCGCGCTCGTAAACGTGGCGCTGGCCGCGGCTTTTCGCAGGTTGTCGCTGAACACGAACTTCGCCGTCTCCTCGACGCCGATCACCCCGCTCGCGAGGCCGCGGTCGCTGAGTCCTTGCGCCACGCGGGCGTAGGGGCTCTCGTCTTCCTGCCACACGCGGAGGTCGGGCGTGCTGCCATCGGGCGCTTGCGCGATCTGCTCACGCGCCCGACCTTCCTCAAACGCAGGGGCCACGTAAAACGCTTCGCCCTTGGCCGGCAACACCATGGCAAAGAGGCGCTCTCCACCTTCCCAGCGGATGCCGGTGAAATATCGAAGCGATGTACCCTGGGCGAGCAAAACGGCAGAGAGATCGTTCTCGCGCATCAAGCGGCGAGCCTTCTCCTGGCGCGTGGCACGCTCTTCTACGGTGATGGGCTTGGCTTCTCCGCGGAGTGTCTGAAGAGCGACGATAGCTGGGGGCAGAGGTTTCTCACATTCGGCGGCCTGGGTGAATGTGGGCAAAGCCACGCTCACGCCGGCAGCGAGCGAACCAGTTTGCAGGAAACGACGGCGCGAAACCATGAAGCCTCCGGGAAAGAGGACGATTATACAATCTGCAAGGTGGGGTACGATCTCCCGTAGAGATGCGGCTTGCCGCGTCTCCTGCCGCGTCCGGAGGAGACGGGGCAAGCCCCGTCTCTACAGGTGATTTTATGGACAGCGGCTACGTCTGCGCCGGTTGCGGGGAATGGAACGAGACCACGGTGGATGAGTCCGCCGGCAGCCGGCAGCGCTACGTCGAGGATTGTCAGGTCTGCTGCAAGCCGAATGTGCTGCGCGTCAGTTGGGATCTGGGCGCTGCCGAATTCGTGATCGACGCTGAATTAGAATGACACGTTGCTAGAGAGAGTCTTTTTCGGAGGAGCGATGGGCAACTATGCCGTAAATGCCGCAGGACGGATGGTCGCGCATAACATGGTGACCACGCAATTTGAACTCGATGGCTATCGCGTTGTGCGCACGCTCGGCGTGGTGCGCGGAATCACGGTGCGTTCCCGGTCAATCTTTGGAACCATTGGCGCCGGACTGCAGACGCTGATTGGCGGCAACATCACGCTGCTGACCAATCTATGCGAGAGAACGCGCGCCGAGGCCTTCGATCTGATGCTGCAACACGCCGCGGAAATTGGAGGCAACGCCGTCGTCGGTGCTCGCTACGACGCGACCGAGGTGATGCAAGGAGTCACGGAAGTTCTTGCTTACGGCACGGCCGTAGTTGTCGAGTCTGCGAAATAGGTTCAGGTTACGAATGAATTGAGGCTTCGGATCAGGACATCGCTTTAGCGATGCCGAACTGCTACGACATCAGATGCCCCTTTAGGGGCTGTCTACGCGCCGATTCTCTGCCTCGGCGCCTAAAGGCGCTTCATCACGGAGAGCTTTCGGCATGCCTGAAGGCATGCCCTGGTACGAACCGGTTCGGGAATTCCGGTCCACCTACTCCTTGTACAGGAACCCCGCGACCAAAGCGGCCAGCATCGCGCCTCCCCATAGGTCGAGCATCCATCCGAGAGGCAATATACGCGGAACGGGCGACCAGGCGGCTTGCGCAAAGTTGCCCGGCACCCCGGCGCAGAGTCCAACCAGCATCCCGATCTTGAGAGCCGTCTTCGGACCCGCTCCCGCAGTCGCGCGACTCCACGCATAGAGATACGCGATAAGAATCGACATCACGAAAATCAGGCCGATCCAATGCCCGATGAAAAATGGATAGCGCGATTCCTTGAGGAACAATCCTTGCTTCTGCATGGCCGTGTAAAACGGACCTTGTCGCATCGCAATAAAGAAACTCCAGGCATTCCACGCGATACCCCCGGCAATGCCTCCCATCCAGACCCGAGCTGTGTTCAGCTTCATTGTGCCCCCTGTTTTGTTGGCTAAAGTCGGCACAAGTGTACTCCAGTGGGTCAATGTGGCGGAGTCCCATCCGAGATGCAGGCCCGGCTCGACCGCTTGCTCACGATATGCGAAAGTACTTGGAGTCGATGGCTATTCTTCCTGATCTTCGAACGATTCGCGAAGCACGGAAGCTGCTGGACCGGTACCTGCCCGTTACCCGCACGATCCCGGCACGTTCGTTGTCAGGGTCTGGTATGGCGGTTCACCTGAAGCTGGAAACGGACCTGCCAACCAGTTCGTTCAAGCCGCGTGGCGCACTTTATGCCCTCGCTGTGAATCTCGCCCGCCGTCGCGTTGAGGAAGTCACGGCATCGAGTACCGGCAATCATGGGGCGGCCGTCGCATTCGCCGCCAAAACTCTGGGTATTCCCGCCACGATCTTCTTGCCGTCGAACCCCAACCCGGTCAAGCGAAAGAAAATCAGCGATCTCGGGGCGCGGATTGTCGAGACCGGAGGGGGCGATCTGGCCGCAGCGTTTCAGGAGGCTTCCGAGTATTCGGCCCGGCCCGGTGTTTATTTCTTGAATGATGCGACCGATACCGATGTGCCCGTTGGCACGGCAACCATAGGCGTGGAGATTGCCGAACAGGTCCCAAAGGTCTCCGTCGTCTACGTTCCAATGGGCGACACCGCTTTGATTCGTGGCATCGCGGCCGCCGTGAAGCAACTGGTTCCCAACGTGAGGGTCATAGGAGTGCAGGCGGAGCGTGCTCCGTCATACTATCTCTCTTGGAAGGAGGGGAGAGCTGTGCCGACCGACACCTGCGACACCTGTGCCGACGGACTCGCGACCCGCACGCCGGACGCGCAGAATGTTCGGACCATCCGAGAACTGGTAGACGAAGTCATGCTGGTTAGTGAGGATCAGATGATTGGCGCGATTGCTGGTCTCTACGACCACGAAGGCGTACTCGCCGAACCGGCTGGCGCTGCAGCGACTGCAGCGTTCATCGCTAGTCCTCCACAAGACGGCGGTTGCACGGTGCTGATGGTTACCGGTGCAAATATCTCTGAGGACGTCATGGACCGCGCAGGCGTGCTCTGAACGAGCTGTCACCTAGGGACGCCTTGGTTGGCCCAGACGTCTGCCAGTGGAAAAGTCACAATTTCTCTACGATCGAACCACTTCTCTAAACACAAGCCCTAGTGGTCACCTTTCTGGTTAACCGCAACATTTCGCGTTTTGCACCTTGAGTCTCGGACGCTTGTCTCAACCTGAAACTTTCTTATTGACAACAAACGATTTAGGCGTAGGATGTGGACAAAAGTGGTTGAAAGTGGAGCAAATATTAGAGGTCGTGGCTTAGAACGCTAACTTTCGAGGCGCCAGTGGTTTTAGAGACTGACACCGACAAAAAGAGCCCAAACGAACCCGACTCCACTGCTTTTACGTCCACTTCTACCTCCCTCGTGGTAGTGGCTGTGGTAGCAGCCCTAAGTAAAAGGACCCCCATAACGAGCAAGGGACATGTTTCGCGGAAATCATCCAGCGCGCGTCGACGAAAAAGGACGGTTAAAAGTCCCCGCGGAATTCAAGCGCGTGATCGACGAGAAATATGCGCAGAAATTCTACATCACGAGCCTCGATGGAATTGTTGCTCAAGTGTATCCCTTCGAGGAATGGGAGCGGATCGAACAGAAGTTGGCATCGCTTTCGACCTTCAACCCAACCAAGAAGAAGTTTTTGAATCGCGTCAACTATTACGGGCAGGTCGTGGAGATGGACGGGCAGGGGCGCCTGCTGATTCCGCAGATCCTGCGTGATTCGGCGCAGATTCGCGGGGAAGTGGCAGTGCTCGGAAATCTGACCTTTCTCGAAGTCAGGAACCTGGAAGCGTTCCGCAAGGAGATTGACGAGCAGGCCTTCACGGATGACGACACCAAGACGCTCGACGAATTGGGCATCTAGTGGAAACAGATTCAACAGACACCCCCGAGCGGGGTGGGCATGGGCAGGTTGGCCATGTTCCGGTTCTTTTAAAAGAAGCGATCGATTTTCTAGCCGTAAAGCGCGGCGGAACTTATCTGGATGCCACGGTGGGCTTGGGCGGGCACAGTTACGAAATCGCAAAACGCCTCGGCGCACCGGGACATTTGATTGGCTTCGATAAGGATCC
>JAIQFA010000066.1 GCA_020073525.1 Terriglobia bacterium | reverse complement strand
AGAAGCAGTTCGGCTTCACCGGCGTCACCCCGGCGACCGGCGCCACCATCCGGCGGCTGGCCCGGCTCGAGCCGCGTACCTTGGCGGTGATGCACGGCTCGTCGTTCTCGGGCGCGGTTTGGCGCGCTTTTTCGGGGGTCGGGCTCACCGCTTCTACTGTTTGTCAAAGAGCTGCCGAAAGTGGATTTGCGGCGGCTTTTGTATCCGTCTCTGGAGACGGGCGCAGTTCTCGATACTGCACTGCCGGCGTAGTGTCGCAGTAGTTGCGGTTCGGAGTCTGTGATGGGGGTACAAGAAAAATGTGATGAAAAAAGGAAGTTGTGGAACTCGGTGAATCTCTACGGGCGGCCCGAGACACGAGGTGCGTCTATTGTGGTTGACTAGAATTGTTACTTATAGTAACAATGGACTGTGTACACGGTTGTCACCACGAAATCCTTTGCCAGGGCGCTTTCCCGGCTTCCGACGAACTGGCAGCGGCGGATTGTGGAGAAGATTAAGGAAGTCGCCGCCGACCCCTATGCCCGACACAACAATGCCACTAAGCTACAGGGACGCGACGGCTACCGACTGCGTATTGGCGACTGGCGCGTCATCTACGAATTGCATGACGACCGTCTTGAACTGTGGGCCCTAGAAGTGGGGCTGCGAGGAGGAATCTATTGATGCGTATCGAAACCATTACCCGCAAGGGCAAGGAATTCGCGGTGATTCCGGTGGCGGCCCTGCAAAAGCTGATGGAAGATGCGGAAATGCTTGCCGACGTGAAGGCCTACGATGCGGCAAAGGCGCGTCTCAAAGATGGCGAGGACGAACTTATACCACTGGAGATCACCGAACGCAGGCTGAGGGGAGAACCCGCGCTCCGCATCTGGCGGGAGCACCGCAAGCTTACCCAGGAGCAACTGGCGAAGAAGGCAAAGGTATCGCGCGCGCTGATCGCCGCGATTGAAACCAAGCGCAAGAGCGGGTCGGTTGGGACTTGGAAGAGGCTGGGGGCTGCGCTGGATGTGAGCTGGGAGCAACTGGCGTAGGGGCGGAGCGGTGCAATCTTCGTGTCGGCAGTGTGGCGGGCATTCGTTTTGACCGTGACGTCCCGGACTCCTTCGGCGTTGCCCGGGGACAGGTTTTTCAGTATCTTGAGGGCATGGATGTGCGCCTCAATAATCCAGATATTCAAGCGAAGATAGACCAGTGGGTAGCGGAGACCGGACGTGGCCCCGACGAGTTGATTGAGGACGCCATGGCCGGGTACTTCGAAGAATTGAGCCGTACGCAGGAGATGCTCAACAGCCGTTATGACGATTTGAATAGCGGCAGAGTGAATCCGATCCCCGGCGACGAGGTCATCGCCCGTTTGTGTGAAAAGAGCGAGGCGCGCCGGTCCCAGTCGGGTTCCAGTCATGCTAAATGAGCGGGTATGATTTCCTCAGATAGGTTCAGCCAACAGCAGTGTTGCTCGAACACGGTACTTAGGAAAAAAGGCTTGGTAACCGTCTTCCGTTATTTTTAGTTCGGCTTCTATTTCCGGTTCCCCTGTGTATCCGCGTTGTTCGAGGGTAGGCACTAGCTGACAGAGCTGGGTTTGCAGTTCGTTCTGTAGGGAACGAATCTGACATGCCCAAATGTCTGCGTCCCTTACGGATTCGCTCTTTATTCCGGCGGGACTCGTCAGCCCCCCAATCGATACGTAGACGGTCTCATCCGCGGTGCCGACCGGGGCTTGGCATCCCTTTTTTCGGACTGTGCGTCTCGCTTCTTCGCATAATTTCTCTGGTGCAATGCCTCGCAGCCGATATTTACTGATGACTTCCGGCCAGTTTCTATGCAGGCTTTCAATGATACGCGACCTCTCAAAAACGCCACGATCTGTATGCTCGTAAATGTTGATCGCATAAAACGTGCGCTCATCCACTAATGCAAAGACGATAGGCCCAGACCGCTCCACAAAGCTGGAAAGCTTGGGGTGTGGATTTATGCCCAGATGAAAATGATGCACTCCCCACTCAGCCAGCAGTCCGTCAGAATTGAACAGCGAGCGATGCGCTGTGCTGCGGTGTGGGTTGAGGTCTTTGCCATTCAGGACTTTTTTCTGAAGCACCTTCCATCGTGGCTCTTCTTTGGATGGGCAATGGAAATCGTCAGCGATTCTAATATTTCTTGGCTGTTGCGCGATTGTGCGACGAAGAGACTCGAACCAGTACATGGGAATATCTCGGTCTTTGACGTTTGCGATTTCGTTACCCCATGTAAGAGTCAGTTGGTGCCTGATTTGGGCTGTCCAGTTTGCCACAAAGTCGGCCCTTAGCTTAACCATTGGAACATCTCCGTCGAGCCCTATTCCCTAATTGTAGGCTTCCTATCTTTTACTACGACCCCATGCATACGAACAATCTGCAGTTACTGTCGACGCTGAATCATCAGATTTTGCGGCGTAGCAATCAACTTGGTCATATTTGGAACCATTCCAACGGTAAACCGAAAAATCCTCCTCGTAAGCGCCCATGTGCCATCCCATCGCTAAGTCGCGAAACCCACGGCTGAATGTACCTCGCAGAACCACAACCTCACCACCCGTTTCAAGTACAAGTTGAAGCTGACCGTTGTGACGAATGAAAATCCATATGTCGCAGTTTGGAGCGTCACCGCAGCTTTGCACCAAAATCTGCTGACTGCCGTCTTCGGCGAGCGCGATTGAGCCGACGCGAGCACTCAGGTCGTTTGTCACTTTGTGGATTTGCGCGCGCTCTCCGCTCGTGAGAGGAGCGTCCGCAAGCGAATTGGGAAGATGAGTCAGGTCAAAATAGGAGTGTGTCGCCAGTTGCTTCCAATCCTCGCGCCCTTTCTCGCTCGCAAAAGGGGCAACAAGATCGACATACGCCAGATGGCCAGATTCGAAGCCACCTGAGACTTTGAGCTTGTAGTACGCTCGCGGTGCGTCGAACCAGACGTGCCCGCGCTTGGCCACCGTGGGGTTCAGCATTTGTAGCGCGCTCAGCTGATCCTTATCCCACGTGTCGGTTTCGCTAAACTCGCGCCCCGCCTCGTCCACCAGTGTAAAGGGAGGGCGCGTGCTGCTGGTACGGTCAAGGTTGCGAACGGTAACGTCCAGCATCAGGAACGCACCGGAGTCTGGCTTCTTCACGCCGGTTGTCTCGTAGACCACAGGGTAAAAGGACGCGCTGTGCACGATGTACTCCCAATAGCCGACTTGGAATTGCTGCCCCAGACTAAAAGCTACGGCGGTGACGGGCGAAGCCGTCGTGTCGGAAGGCTTCGCGTTGTTGAACATCACATAGAGAACCACAAGGAGAACACATGCGGCTAGGACGAAACCGAAGCCTCGCACAAAGTTTCCTCCTTATTTCTTGTTTCTATTCAGCCGCATTGTTTCACTCGTCCGCCTTCTGCGCAATGGTGGGGGCTGTCGCGACGCCCGTTACCTCAGGGGCTAAAGCCCGCGCCTTGATTGGCTCTCGGCGGCACGGCTGAAGCCGTGCCCTTCCCGTTCTTGCTCGAACGTCGTTCATCTGCGGTCCCAGACGGGCAAGCCCCGTCTCTACACGAATGACGTTGCGCTCCCAACAAGAAGCAGGTCCTTCGCTTTGCTCAGGATGACAACTTAAAGTGCAGAAAAGAAGTAAGTTGGATTTGCACATTTGCCGGTGAGACAATCGACGCGATGAAGCAGCATGATACAGAACGGCATCCGGGGCCTTGGCGGGTGATGAAAGTCGACTCGGAGTTTGCTGGGCTTCTGCTGGCGGGGGCGTTTCTGGTGATGGGTGCGGTTGGGCTCGATATCGGGAAATTTTTTGTGCTGGGAGCGTTGGGGCTTGGCGTTGGGGTCGCTGTGCTGCTGCGTATCATTCACCGGAACGGCTGAACCGCGACTATTTGTGTGCGGTCAAAAGCCATAGCTGCCGGCGACCGAGACGATGGTAGGGGTCCTTCGACTCCGCCGAGCCAATCGCTTCGCGCTTGTCTCGGCTCCGCTCAGGATGACAACTAAGAATTGATTTGCGAAGGTTCCACTAACTCCGCCGCAATCTCCGGCGTGCCTTCCGAGCCCACTCGCAGGCGATACCAGAAGACGATCGCGATTAGCGAGAACACAAAAATGATCGTCGAGATGGCGTTGATTTCTGGAGTGATGCCGCGGCGCAGGCGTCCCCAGATTTCCAGCGGGAGCGTGTTGTCGCGGCCGATCAGGAAGAAGCTGACGGCGATTTCGTCCATGGAAAGGGTGAAGATCAGGAGCGCCGCTCCGATGATGGAGAGCTTGAGATTGGGAACCGTGATGCGCCAGAAAGTCTGCCAGTAGTTGGCGCCGAGATCGAGCGAGGCTTCTTCCTGGGCGCGATTGAGTTTCTGCAGTCCGGCAAATACTTCGGTGGTGGCTACGGAGATTAGCGCGGTGCCGTGTCCTAGGACGATAGTGACGAGGCTGAGTTTTACTTCGGCTACTCGGAACAGCATCAGCAGTGAGAGGCCGGTGATGATTCCGGGCAGAATCAGCGGCAACAGAACCAAGCGGCGGAATAGAGCTTTGCCGGGAAATTGCGCGCGATCCAGGGCTAGCGCGGCGGGGATCCCGAAGGCAAGCGCAATGATCATAGCTGCGAACGCGACCATCAGACTGTTGAGCACCGAGTCCCAAATCGGCCCATCGCTAAACAGAATGCGGTACCAGTTGAGCGTGAGGTCGCGCGGCGGGAAGCCTCCGACGCCCTGTCCGTTGAAGGAATAAAGGATGAGGATGGCGATGGGCAGGTAGAGGAAGGCGAAGACGGCGAGGGCGTGAGCGGTCAGCCAGCGAGAGCCCTGGAGGAAAGGGCGATTCATATCGATGCTCCGCAGCGGCAGAAGGAGTCAAAGCGAGCAAAGTCAAACCACCATGGAGGAGAGGACCGTGGAATCCCACCCTTGCGCAAAAGACGCGCAAGGATGGGGCACCCGACATTTATTTTGCGAGCCGACAAAGACGTATTCACTGAAAGCTCCACTTCCTCTCCAGGCGTTCGGAGAAGAAGAGCAACGCGAGGACCAGCGCTAACATGCAGAGCGAGATAGCAGCGCCTAGCGGCCAGTTGTAGGCGGCTCCGAAGAGGCTGACTACGATGTTGGAGATCATGATGCCGCTGGGGCCGCCTAGTAACAGCGGCGCTAGAAAGTCTCCGAGGCTTAGGACGAAGGCGAAGGTTGCTCCGGCTAGCACTCCGGGGATGGAGAGTGGGAAAATCACGCGCCAGAAAGTTTGCGCGGGCGTGGCTCCGAGATCGTGCGAGGCTTCGACCAGGTTGCGTGGAATGTGTTCCAGCGACGCGTAGATCGGCAGGAAGGTGAAGGGCGTATAGATGTGCGTCAATGTCAGCACGACGGCGAACGGGCTGTAGAGGAGAAAATCGAGAGGGTGACTGGTGAGGTGGACATATTGCAGCAGCGTGTTTAGGACGCCGTCAGTGCCTAGGATCGTCTTCCACGCGTAGGCGCGCACCAGATAACTTACCCACAGCGGAATGATGACGAGCTGATAGTAGAGGTCCTTCCGGCCGCCAGCGTGAAACGAGAGGAAGTAAGCGAGCGGGTAGCCAAGCAGCATGGAAAAGAACATGACGCGCGCGGCGATCCACATGGAGCGCAGCAGCGTCTCCCAGTAAACCGGCTTGGTCAGGAGTTCGTGGTAGTTGTCGAGATTCCAGGAATGAACAATGGTTCCTGATTCGGAGACCGACCAGAAGCTGTAGCAAAACATCAGCAGGTAGGGGACTAGCAAAAACACCGCGACCCAGGCCAGCGGAGGAACGGTGATGGCGGTGCGGTAGGCGCGCGAGAACATCAGGCACGGTCCTTGGACTCACGCACTGCGATAGCATCGGCGGCATTGAATTCGAATTCCAGCGGGCCGTTGGGCAGGTCGCGGCTGGCGGTGCGGATGGTGAGGATCAGTCCGCCATCGGACTCGACGCGCAGCAGGTCGGTGGCGCCGTGGAATGCCTGGTCGCGAAGTTTGGCGGGGAAACGAATACTGTTCGCCGCGGTCGCGGCGGTCGCCAGGCGAATGCATTCGGGACGCAGCGAGAACAGGGCTCTGCCATCGGGCAGGGAAGTCGGCCACTTCAGCGTCCAGCAGGCGGCGGTGCCGTGGCGAATGTCGGCGCGCAAGATGTTGGTGTGTCCGATGAATTGCGCGGTATAAGAGGTCGCGGGACGGTTGTAAATTTCGCGCGGGCTCGCCACCTGCTCCAGTTCTCCGGAGCGCAACAACGCAATGCGATCGGACATCACCATCGCTTCTTCCTGGTCGTGTGTGACAAAGATGAAAGTGATGCCGACTTCGCGCTGCAGCGCTTTGAGTTCGACCTGCATTTGGCGGCGCAGGTTGGCGTCGAGCGCGGAGAGCGGTTCATCGAGCAACAGCAACCGCGGGCGATTCACCAGCGCGCGGGCGAGCGCGATACGTTGCTGCTGTCCGCCGCTGATCTTTGAAGGCTTCGACTTGGCGTAGGCGGACATTTTGACCTTGGCCAGCGCCTCGGTCACGCGCGACTCGATTTCTGCGGCCGGACGTTTGGCAACCTGCAAACCATAGCCGACGTTTTGTTCTACGGTCATGTGCGGGAAGAGCGCGTAACTCTGGAAGACAGTGTTCACGCGGCGGCGATAAGGAGGCTGCGTGTCGAGACGCTCGCCCTGCATCCAGACTCCTCCGGCGGTGGATTGCTCGAAGCCGGCTAAAATTCGCAGCAACGTCGTCTTGCCCGAGCCGCTCTCGCCGAGGATCGTGAGGAATTCACCTTCAGCGATTTCTAGAGAGACGTCGCGCAGCACGATGTTCTTGCCGAAATGCTTGGCTACGGAGCGGATGGAAAGGAGCGAAGCGGAACTTGGATGACTGCTCGTGATCGCGGGTTGCGACGTTGTGGCCATGGCTATCGTTTTGGTGCTGCTTACATTTCGCGGACAGGAGTGTCCGCGCTACACAGGCCGCTACTGCGTCGCTTTTACTTCGTTCCAGATCTCGTTGTACTTGGCGCGGCGCGGAACATTCTGCCAGAAATAGAGTCGCTTCTGATAGTTGTCTACATCGTCGAGGTGCAGGTTCTTCACCTCTTCAGGCGTCATGAACTGCGCAGCCTTCGGATTCGCGGGCGTGTAACCGGTCACGTCCGTGACCTTCTTCTGCGTCTGCGACTGGATCATGAACTCGAGAAACTTGTAGGCGAGATCCTTGTTGTCGCTGCCCGCGGTGATCATGAGGTGATCGATCCAGCCGGTCGTGTTTTCGTTAGGAATCGTTTCGCCCACCGGGAAATTGCTTTTGCGCAACTGGTTGGTCATGAGCGGCCAGCCCATGGCGATGACGACTTCGTGATTCTGGAAAAGGTTGGTAAGTTCTCCGCCTGTGGACCACATCTTGCGAATGTTCGGTTTCAACTCCACCAGTTTCTTCTTGACCGCATCGAGTTCCTGGTCGTTCAAGTTGTAGAGATGGCCGGAGTCGGGCTTGTCGTAACCGAGCACCTGCGCCGCCATGTAGACGGTGGAAAGATCGTCCCACACGGAAATCTTACCTTTCAGCTTCGGGTCCCACATGACGCTCCAGCTCTCGGGCGCTTGGGGGAACGCGGTGGTGTCGTAAATCATCGGATCGGGCCCCCACATGAACGGCACGCCATAGACATCGCCCTTCACGCGGACCAGCGACAACGAGGTGAGCTGCGGCGAAAGCTGGCTGTAGCTCGGGAGTTTGCCCAAATCGAGCGGCGCGGCCAGACCGGAGGTTGCAATCATGGTGGCCACATCGCTTGACGGAGAAATCACGTCGTAGTTGCCTGAACTGCCGCCCCGCAGCTTGGCGACGAGTTCGTCGCTCGATCCCATGTAGGACGCCGACACTTTGCAGTGGTTCTGCTCCTCGAATGCTTTGACATAAGAAGGATCGGCGTAGCCTTCCCAGACCAGCAGGTTTAGCGTGGGAGTCTTCTTGGCACAGGAGGGGGAGAAGACGACCAGCAACGCGACGAACAGGACGAGTATCAGTTTCTCGGAGTCTGTTTTCTCAAATACGGCTTTCGCAGATACTGAATGTCGTTTCATGTGCATTTTCCGATCGTTTTCTTTGGCCGACCTTTTCGACATAGAAGGTCGATCGGGTACCACCGAAAATCTTCAACCACAGGGTACACAGGGGTGCACGGAGGCACCACGGCTCAATCAGGGATTTCCTAGAATGCGATCCTTCCAATTCGGTGACTGGTAAACGATTTTGCCGCCGACCACGGTGATCAGGACTTCGGTCTTATCGATTTCGGAGGGCTCGATCTTGAACAGGTCGCGGTCGAGCAAGATGAAGTCGGCGAGCTTGCCCGGTTCGAGCGAGCCTTCGGTTTTTTCGCGGCGCCCGGCGAAGGCCGCGCCCAGGGTGTAGCCGCGGATGGTGTCTTCAAGGCTCAGCCGTTGCTGTGGAATGAAGCCGCCTTGCGGATTTCCTTCCGAAGTTTGACGGGTGAGGGCGGTCTGCACACCAGGCCAGGGATTCAGCGTGACCACCGGCCAGTCGCTGCCGAAGGCGAGCGCTCCACCCTTCGCCTGAATGCTGCGCCAGACCCAGGCGCGGGAGGCACGCTCGGTCCCGATGTTGCGCGCCCATATGTTGAGCGTGTCGTCGTCGGGATAGGAATGCAGCGGCTGCATGCTGGCGATGACGCCGAGTTTGCCGAAGCGGTCAACATCCGCAGCGGCGATGGTTTCGATGTGCTCGATGCGCGGGCGCGCGTCCTTCGTCTTATTCACTTCGGCGGCGTTCTGGTAGGCGTCAAGCGCGAGGCGCACGGCCTTGTCGCCAATTGCATGCGTGAAAATCTGCAGGCCGCGTGCGTCGAGATCGGCGATGGCGGCTTTGTACTTGTCCGGATCCCAGAACAGTTTGCCGCTCTGCGTCGGATCGTCGGTGTAGGGCGCCAGCATGGCTGCGGTGTGGGCCTCGACCACTCCGTCTAGCATCGTTTTCACGACACCGCCTGCGATCCAATCGTCGTGATACTGCTGGCGGGTGCTTTCGACGAGTGCGGTGGATTTCGAGGTCAGGCCGGGAGGGTCGAGAAAATACGCGACGTAAAACCGCAACGTCAACTCGCCGCGGCTGCGCAGTTCGTTGTAGAGGTCGAGATATTCGAAGTCCTGGCCCGCGCTGTGGACGCGCGTCAGGCCGACGCGGTTAGCTTCACGCATGCCTTTGCGCAACGCATCGAGCCGCTCAGTCCGCGTCGGCACGGGAGTCTTTGCTGCTACTAAATCTCCGGCCGCTTCTTTCAGCGCGCCCGTGGCGTCGCCGTTTTCGTCACGAACAATTTTCCCATTGGGCGGGTCGGGCGTGTTGCGGTCAATGCCCGCCATGGCGAGCGCTTTGCTGTTCGCCCATGAACTGTGGCCGTCGAAGGCAACGAGATAGACCGGGCGATCGGGCACGACATCGTCGAGTATCTTCTTGTTCGGAAGCGCAGAGGGCCCGAACGTGGGATAGGTCCAGCCCATGCCTTGAATCCACGGTTCACTGGAATGAGCATCGGCGTAGGCTTTGACACGCTTCTGGATCTCGGCGACCGTGGTCGCGCCGTTCAGATCGACGCGGGTGAGGCCGAGCGAGCCATCCATGAAATGAATGTGGCAGTCGGTGAAGCCGGGCAACAGGAGTCGCTGGCCGGCATCGATCACTTTTGTTGCAGGGCCACGCAGCGCTTCGATTTGCTTTCGTTCGCCAACCGCGACGATCTTGTCGCCTCGAACCGCGATGGCTTCTGCCCATTTCTGCTGGGGATTCACAGTGTAGATGCGGGCGTTGATAACTATCACGTCCGCGTCGGATCGGGCAGGCACGTCCGAGGCCATTAGAGCCGGGATAAAAGATGCGAACAGGAGTGCGATGCAGAGACGTGTATGAGCAAGATGCATAATCATCATTCCTTATGAAAGTTATCAGGGTGCGGATAAACTACAGTCCCACTGAAAAAGTGCGACCTCGGCGGCTAAAGCCGCATTCAACGCAAAGCAGGTACCGCAGCGCTGAAGCGCTGCGCCACCCAAAATCATGCGCCACCCAAAATCATGCACCATCCAGAATCATGCACCACCCCAAAATCGGGACCACTCAAAATCAGGCGCCGAACGAGTTGTTCTGCAGCCTACTAGAACGTCGGCGGAGTGTTGACCCACAACAGCCAGGTCTCGCTGCGGCCGGGATTTTTCCAGTGATGCGGCGTGGCGCTCTCAAAATAAAAACTGTCGCCACGCTTCAAATGGTACTCCTCGCCGTCGAGAGCGATTTTCAGCTCTCCGCGCAAGACGAACAGGAACTCCTCGCCTTCATGGGCATAGGATTCGCCGCTGCCGGACTGGGGCGCGATGCGGAACAGGTGCGGCTCCATCACTTTGTTTCCCCAGGCGAGCAACTCCATGCGCACGCCGGGACCGGCTTCCAGCACCTTGCGCTTGGACGGGCGCACCAATCGGGTATTCAATTCCGTCGCATCGAAAAAATCAAGGATGTTGGTGCGGTAGTAGCGTGCTAGCCTGCGGAGTGTGCCGACGGAGGCGCTCATCTGCGAGCGTTCGAGCGCGCTAAGGAAGCCAACCGAAATTCCCGCAGCCGCCGCGACTTCAGCCAGGCCGACGCCGCGCTGGGTGCGCAAACGGCGCAGCCGAGGGCCAATCGCGCCAGAGTTGTTGCTGACGGCGGGTTTGATGTCACCCTCTCGCTTCAGCATCTGCACGATGGCGGCAGCGTTCAGCCCGCGGACCTTGCGGAGGTAGCGCGCTTTTTTCAGCAGACGCACGTCGTCGTGGGTGTAAAGACGATACCGACTCTCGGTGCGCTGCGGGCGAGTCAGCCCCAGGCTTTCCCATCCCCGGATGGCGGACGGAGAAATTCCCACCTGACGGGCCACGTCACCGATTTTGAGATAAACTTGTCCGTCGCTCGACATGCTTTTCGAATATGCCTGCTAGTCGCACAGCGGGGAATGCACTTTTCCGCTTGACAGGGGGCCGCGGAATCTCTAACCTTGCGCGATTATAGCAAGGTTTGCGGTGCGCGCAAGACCGTATTCGGACCCAACAAAATTTGCCCCCCGAGATCTGGAGGAACTGTTCCATGCCGTCGTCAAAAACGTCCCGGATGTCTGACTGGCTCGTTGTTTTAGGCCTGTGCCTGATCTGCTCCACGCTCGTGTCTGCCCAGAGCACCGGCGGACGAATCCTCGGCCGCGTTGCGGATTCCAGCGGCGCCGTGCTCTCCGGTGTCAAAGTGACCGCCACCAATCAGGCGACCGGCGTTAGTCGCACTAGCCAGAGCAACGACAGCGGCGACTATGCCTTCGTGGATATTCCTGTGGGCACGTATGACGTAAAGTTCGAACAGGCCGGATTCACAAGTTCCGTTCGCAAGAGCATTACTCTCGAGATCAATCAAGTGCTCACGCTGAACATGACCCTCCAGATCGGCCAGACCAGGGAGACCGTTGAGGTGACCTCCGATGCGCCATTAGTGGATACGACCAGCACGCAACTGGGAGCGGTGGTGAACGATCGTGCGGTGTCACAGTTGCCGCTGAATTCACGCGATACCTATCAACTGCTTTCGCTCCAGCCTGGTGTACAGTCCCAGACCGGCTCAGATCTCTTCTATGGCAGCGATCGGGCGGGTGTTGTATCGGTGAACGGCGGTCGCGGGCGATCCAATAACTTCAGCGTCAATGGTGGCGATGCGAACGACCAGTTCGCCAATCTTCCCGCGGTGCAACCCAGCCCAGACTCAATCGAGGAATTTCGTGTTCTCACTAACACTTTTGATGCAGAGTACGGGCGGAACTCGGGCGCAGTCGTCAATGTGGTTACGAAATCCGGAACTAACACCTTCCACGGAAATGTGTTCGAGTTCTTCCGTAACAAAGTGTTGAACTCGAGCGGCTACTTCGACAGCCAAAAGCCCGACTTCAAGCAGAACCAGTTCGGCGGGACCTTTGGCGGGCCAATCGTCAAGAACCGGACCTTCTTCTTTACTTCTTATGAAGGACGCCGGATCCGGCAGGGAATTTCTTCCGACGCCATCGCCGTTCCGTCCGACCAATTTCGGGCCGGAGATTTCTCGGCCGGTACATTCACCGGTGCGATCGCCAATCAGACAGTTGCGGACTTACTGAATGGACGTCCTGGTTGCAGCGCGGCCGCGGGTGCACCGATCGCTATCGGATCCAACTATTCCGACATCTTTCCGAACTCTCAGATCCCAACCGCCTGCATGGATCCTGTTGCAGTGGACTTGATGAACCAGTTCGTTCCTTCGGCTAACAATCCCGACGGAACTTCTCAGACTGTCGCCGGAATTCACAAGGACCGTACCGATCAATTCACGGCAAAGGTCGATCACCGCATTAACGACCGTCAGAACCTCTCTGTCTACTACTATTTCAATGACAGCACTTTGTTTGATCCTTACTCGCGGTTTCAAGCGGGCGGCGCAAACGTGCTCGGTTTCGGAGCCAATACACTGGAACGCTACCAACAGTGGAATCTAACCCACAACTGGACGCTCCGTAACAACCTGGTCAATGAAGCACACTTTACCTACTTCCGCGAGGCGCAGGGGAACTTCCTGCATCCGCAACGCACGAACCTGGTTCAGGATTCCTGCGTTACGGTTCCTTCCAGTGCGTGTTTCAATGATGGACAGCCCGGCAATCCAACTGGGATCCACCCGGGGCTAGGCGCTCAGCGCGAAGGTGTGCCCTTCATATCCCTGTCCGGCTATTTCAATCTCGGAAATAATTTCGAGGGCGAGATTCCGCAGCGCGGTAACACGTTCCAGTGGTCCGATAGTCTGAGTTGGATC
Organism: Terriglobia bacterium; assembly: GCA_020073525.1. Lineage (GTDB taxonomy): Bacteria > Acidobacteriota > Terriglobia > Terriglobales > Acidobacteriaceae > Acidiflorens. Next base: position 17,402 of record JAIQFA010000066.1, on the reverse strand, counting down.
AAGGGCGCGCACACCATGAAATTCGGCACAGATCTTCGCCGCCAGCGCTTCGATCAGACTCTCTATTACAACGTCAATGGCTTTTACAGTTACTACGGCGGCGGTACGAACGATCCGGCACTGTTGGTTGGTGGATCGGAAGATATTTTTCCTAACTATTTGCTGGGATTGCCCGACAGCTTCAGCCAGGGTTCTGCGCAATCGGAGAATGTTCGCAGCACGATCTTCTCGCTCTTCGCCCAAGATAGCTGGAAGATCCGCCCCAACCTGACGTTAAACTACGGTCTCCGCTGGGAGCTATTTACTCCGCTCACCGACATCAGCGGGCACGTACAGAGTTTTCGCCCAGGGCAGACGAGCACAACGTATCCCTGCACCAACACTCCTGACATGTATTGCCCAGTCGGACTGGTCGTCCCCGGAGATCCAGGCGTGCCGGCTGGACTCACGAGTACTTACTACAAAACTTTTGCCCCACGCCTCGGTATCGCTTACAGTCCAGGCAGTTCCGGAAAGACCAGTATCCGCGCTGGTTGGGGTATGTTCTACAATCCGATGGAGCAGTTAGTTCTCGAGCAGTTCAGTGCAGAACCTCCATTCGGTGGTAGCAATCTGATCAGTTATCCGCTATTCAACACGCCCTATCAGGACCAGTTAGGCGATTCTCCCAAGCCTAATCCCTTTGGGGGAATCATTACGCCTCCCAAAGGCCAGGATCCGGATTGGCAGAGGTACCGGTCGTTATTGCTCTATGGGCAGTTCCAGCCTCATCTGCGCACGCAATACTCGGCGCAATACAATCTGAACATTCAGCGCGAACTGACTAAAGACCTGGTTTTACAGGTTGGTTACGTCGGGTCCCAGGGTCACCGCCTGCTCGCTAGCCACGACATCAACTACGGGAACGCCGGAACCTGTCTCGCCCTGCAAGCGATTTCTGATAGTACGGGCAATTCTGATCTTGCCTGTGGCCCATTCTATGCGGACAGTTCTTTCTACATTCCGAGCACGACCGTTTTGCCTACGGATCTGCCGCTGCCTTATGCTCAGAATCATTCGGTGATTCCCGCGGGAACATTGGTGGGAAATGTGGCACCCAATGGCATCACGCTGGTTGGATTGCGCCCGTATTCGTCTCCCAATTGTGATCCGCTGACAGGAAATGGTTGCCCCGCTGACGGCACCCCAGTGTTCTCCAGCATCTTTGCCGAAGACACGATTGCTAACTCGAACTACAACTCGTTTCAAGCATCGCTGGAGAAGCGGTTCTCCCATGGGTTGCAGGCCAACGTCGCCTACACCTGGAGCAAGTCGTTCGATTTGGCTTCCAGCTTCGAAGGTGAACTGAATCCGCTCGATTTTCACAAAACATATTCACTGTCCCAGTTCGATGCCCGCAACCGCTTCATTGTGAGTTACGTCTGGCAACTGCCGATTCCGAAGTACTCCGGCGTGGTCGGCCAGATTGTAGATGGATGGGACCTGTCGGGAATCTACACTTACCAGTCCGGTTTTCCCGTCCGCATTACGTCGTCGTCGGACAACGAACTTATGTACAGCGCATTCTTCGAGTATCCGGGTGAGCCTAACCAGGTTGCTCCTTTCCATATCCAGAACCCCAAGAACAATGGCGGCTACTGGTTCGACACGTCAGCTTTTGTGGAAAGCAATCTGGGTACGATTGGCAATGCAAAACGGACTATCTGCTGTGGCCCGCCCATCAACAACTTCGACTTCGCGCTACATAAGGTTTTCGCCATCGGCGAGAGCAAGCACTTCGAATTTCGAACGGAAATCTATAATTTGTTCAATCACACGCAATTCAACAATCCCGATGGCAACATCACTGACGGCACCGATTTTGGACGCATCAAGCGCGCACGGGACCCGCGACAGGTACAATTTGCATTGAAGTTTTTCTTCTAGTTCGATCCCCGGGCGGCTCACCCCGCCCGGGTCTAATCTAATGGCCCGATCCGGCCTGAGTTATTACTGGAGATCACGATGTACCCCGCATTGCAAAAAGAGCTCGAGACCTTCGAGCGCCGTACTCCGAAGTCCGCTGAAGCGCACAAGAAGAACCTGAAGCGCCTGCCCCTGGGCGTGGCCAGCAATTATCGCGCTTACGATCCGTACCCGATCTTCGTGTCAGAAGCGTCGGGCAGCAAGTTCCGCGATCTCGACGGCAACGAATACCTTGACCACAATCTGTGTTTCGGCACGCTGATGGCGGGTCACTCGCATCCGGCGGTGATCAAGGCTGTCGAAGGCCGCCTCCACAAGGGCACCGCTTATGGCATGCCGCACAACATGGAGTGGGAGCTGGCGGAGGAGATCTGCACTCGGTTTCCGGTGGAGATGTGCCGCTTCGGCAACAGCGGCACGGAAGCCACCATGCATACCATTCGTCTGGCCCGCGCTGCTACGGGGCGCGACAAGATCATCAAGTTTGAAGGCGGGTACCACGGGTTGCATGATGCGGCGCTGGTCAGCGTGAAGCCGCATCCACCGGCCGACGATTTTGGCGATATCAAGAATCCGAAACCCGTGTCGGGCGGGGCGGGGGTGCCCAAGGCGAGCATCGCCAATGTCCTGATCGCGACCTTCAACGATCTGGAGACGGTGGAGCGGCGGTTTCGGGAGAATCCAAATGAGATCGCGGCGATCATTCTCGAACCGATCATGATGAATGTTGGGCTCTGCATGCCGGAGAAGGGATTTCTGGAAGGGCTGCGGGCTCTCTGCGACAAGCATGGCGCGCTGCTCATTTTCGACGAAGTCAAAACCGGCGCGAAGCTTTGCTGGGGCGGCGCTTCGGAATACTTCGGCGTGATGCCGGACATGATCTGCCTGGCGAAGTCGATCGGCGGTGGATTCCCGCTGGCGGCTTTCGGTACGCACAAGCGGGTCATGCAGTTGATCTCAGACCATAAGGTTTTCCACGGCGGCACTTACAATACAAACCCGATTTCGATGGCGGCGGGCATTGCTACCTTCCGCGAGGTGCTTACTCGGGCGAACTATAGAATCATCGAAAAGCTCAGTAACAAGCTGGTGGACGGATATAAGAAGACCATCGCGAAGGTTGGCTTGCAAGGTTACATCGCGAGCGCCGGGGCAAATGGCGTGCTGATGCTGTATCCGAAGGAGATTCGCAACTACCGGGACTGGCTGCCGATTGACGTCGACGTGTGGCGGCACTACTGGTTCGGGATGGTCAATCGCGGCGTGATGTGCCAGCCCTATTGGTGGGACGAGCAGTGGACGATTTCGGTGCAGCACACCGAGGCCGATATCGACAAGCACCTGGCGGCATTTGCCGATGTCGCCCCAGCGCTGGCGGCCGCGCAGCATGAGCGGTTGGGAGCCGTGGCAACGCACTAATGGGATCGGGTCATCTGGCCATCGGGTCATCGGGTGATTAAAAACCCGCGATCTGGACGGCGCAGATGACCCGATCACCCGACGACCCGATCATCCGATGACTTCTGATTCCAACCAGCCGCACCTGAAGCGCGTCCTCGGACGCTTTGACCTGGTGTTGCTGTTTGTCGTCGCCGTATTCAATCTCAATGTGGTGCCGAGCATCGCTGCCAACGGCGGTGTGACTGTCTGGCTGTGGATCATCTCGTTGCTTCTTTTTTTCTGGCCGCAGGGGATCGCGGTGATCGAACTCGCGCATCGCTATCCTGGCGAGGGCGGCGTGTACTTGTGGGCAAAAGAAGTGTTCGGCGATTTCCACGGATTTCTCTCCGGCTGGTGCTATTGGACGAATAACATGCTGTATGTGCCCACGGTGATGCTGTATTTCGTGGGGGTAACTGTGTTTGCGATGGGTCCGGGCCATGCGGCGCTCGCCGACAACAAGAATTTCGCGATGGTGGCCTCTCTGGCGCTGTTGACTCTGCTGACGGTCGTGAACATCGTTGGTCTCGGAGTTGGGAAATGGTTGAATAATGCTGGCGCCATTGGAACGTTTGTGGCGGCGGCGGTCCTGATCGGCCTGGGATTTACGGTCTGGCAACGCTTTGGCACGACCGTGACAGGGGCCGACTTTCGAATTCCGGCGAATCCCAGATTTGTGCTGAATTCATTCGGCGTAATTTGCTTCGGCCTAGTTGGTCTAGAACTGGCCTCGGTAATGGGCGACGAAATCCGCGAGCCGCAGAAAACATTGCCGGGTGCGGTGGCATGGGGCGGCGTAGTTTCCGGATTGCTTTATATCGGAGCGACGTTAACGCTGCTGGTTGCGGTCGGCAAGAACGACATCAGCGTCCTGCAGGGGATTGTGCAGGCGGTCAGCCATATGGCCGGCAAGGTCGGAGTGGCTTGGATCGTAACTCCGTTCGCGCTGATGCTAAGTCTGTCGATTGCCGGCATCGGCTCGGCGTGGATGGGCGGTTCGGCGCGCATTCCCTTTGTCGCCGGACTCGATTCCTACATGCCATCGTGGCTGGGCAAGGTTCACCCCAAGTATCGAACGCCGCATGCGGCGCTGATCGTGCAGGCAGTGGTGTCGCTGGTATTGATCGTCATCAATTTCTACGCCTCGGGCGGAGTGCAGGAAGCTTTCCAGACCATGCTTTCGCTGGCGGTCGTGCTGCAACTGGTGCCGTTCCTCTATGTGTTTGCGGCGTTGCTGAAGTTTGCTTTTCGCGGCGACTTGGCTGGCGGGCGTTACGGGCGCAGCACGCTGATTGTTTCTGGATTCTGCGGATTCGTGACTACGGCGTTGGGAATCGTACTGGCGTTCTTTCCGGCGAAGCAGATTACCTCGGTTTGGCTGTATGAAGCCAAGATGTTCGGCTTCACGCTGTTTTTTCTTGTGCTGGCCGCATTCTTCTTTTTCGTTTACGGACGGCTGAAGCCGCCGCAATTGGGAGCAGTCAGACCTACGTAGGGACGGAAGCCCTCATCCGTCCAATCGAGGACATCTCGACAGATATCGCTAGTGCCGAGAAACTGCCGAGCTTTGCTCGGCTTGGACGGGCGAGGGCGCCCGTCCCCACACAAACCAAGCGGATTCGTGGAGGAACTTATGCCCGGTGGAATTACTGCTGACGTCAAGACTTATTCGATGCTGATTAATGGCGAGTTTGTGGCTAGTAAGTCAGCCAAGACCTTCCCCGTTTACAACCCATCGACGGAAGCGGTCATCGCGCAGGTTCCGGACGGCAACAGCGACGACGTGAACCGCGCGGTCGCGGCGGCCAAGGCCGCGTTTGAAGAAGGCCCGTGGGCGACCACCACGGCGCAGGAGCGGGGACGCATTCTGTTCCGCTTGGCTGAGAAAGTACGCCAGAACCTGCCGATGCTTGCCGAACTCGAATGCCGCAATTCGGGCAAGCCGATCGTTGAGGCGGAGTTTGACATCAACGACGTGGCGACGTGCTTCGAATACTACGGCGGGATGGCTACCAAAGTCGTTGGCTACGTGAATCCCGTTCCCGACAACGCGATGAGCCTCTCGCTGAAAGAGCCGATGGGGGTCGCCGGACAGATCGTGCCGTGGAATTATCCGTTGACGATGGCCGCTTGGAAACTGGCTCCGGCGCTGGCTGCGGGGTGCACCTGCGTGCTCAAACCAGCCGAGCAGACGCCGCTCACCGCGCTGGAACTGGCGAAGTGGTTTGACGAGGTCGGCTTGCCAAAAGGCGTTGTGAACGTGATCACCGGTTTCGGCGAAAGTTGCGGCTCGCCGCTGGTGAAGCACCCGGACGTGAACAAGATTGCTTTCACCGGCTCGGCCGCTGTCGGCAAGATCATTGTCAAAGAGGCCGCCGACACCGTGAAGCGTGTGACCCTCGAACTGGGCGGCAAGTCGCCGAACATTTTTTTTGCGGATGCCGACTTTGAAGCCGCTATTGATGGAGCCCTGTTCGGTGTCTTCATCAATCAGGGAGAAGTCTGCTCGGCCGGAAGCCGCATCCTGGTGCAGAAATCGATTTACAGTAAGTTTGTCGAGGCGATGGCGGAAAAAGCGAAGAAGATCAAGGTTGGTCCGCCGCTCGAGCGCGAAACAAAAATGGGAGCGCTCGTCTCGAAGGAGCAATACGACCGCGTCTGTTCCTATCTCGAGATCGGAAAGAGAGAAGCCAAGTTAGCCTCGGGCGGGGGGCGATCCGATAAATTCGCGAAAGGCTACTACGTGCAGCCGACTATCTTCTACGACGTTGACAATAGTGCCCGGATCGCCCGCGAAGAAATCTTCGGACCGGTCGCGGCGGTGATTCCATTCGAAGACGAAAAAGACGCGCTAAAGATCGCGAATGATTCGCCTTATGGATTGGCGGCTGCGGTCTGGACCCGCGATATTTTCAAAGCAATGCGCGCGGTGAAGGCGCTGCGCGTGGGCATTGTGTGGGTGAACCACATGCAGCCAACTTACGTGGAAGCGCCTTGGGGCGGCTACAAGCAGTCGGGTTTTGGCCGTGAGCTTGGGCCTTGGGGCATCGAAGAATATCTCGAGACTAAGCAGGTGTACATCAATCTTAACGAAGCTCCCATTGGCTGGTACTGAGCTTAATGGGCCGCCGCCTTTGTAGCGCTGCGGACAGAGACGCGGCAAGCCGCGTCTCTACGATACGGAGTAATGAGAGCTAAAAGCTGAACCGAGAACTGAATTATGTCTACCATTCAACTGCGCACATCGATCCCGGGACCTCGCTCGCAGGCGCTGATGAAGCGGCGCGATGCTGCTGTTGTGCAGGCGGCTTTTCATGCCACACCGGTTTTTGTTGCCAAGGCTGAGGGTGCGGTCGTCGAAGATGTTGATGGCAACCGCTTCATTGATTTTGCCGGAGGGATTGGGTGCCTCAACACCGGGCATCGCGCGCCGGCAGTCGTTGACGCGGTGCGCCGCCAGCTTGATCGCTTCCTGCATACCAGCTTCAACGTGCTGCCCTACGAAAGCTACATCGCCGTCTGCGAGAAACTGAATGCGTTGGTGCCAGGCAAGGGACCGAAGAAAACCATCCTCGTGAACACGGGTGCGGAAGCCGTCGAGAATGCCATCAAGATTGCGCGTTGTTACACGAAGCGGCAGGCGATCATCTGCTTTGAAGATGCATTCCACGGTCGCACTTATATGGCGATGGCCGCGACGAGTAAGGTGCACCCCTACAAGGCGGGATTCGAGCCGTTTCCGAGCGAGGTGTATCGCATTCCGTATGCGTATTGTTTCCGCTGCTCGTATTCGATGAAGTATCCGTCGTGCGAGGTGCACTGTGCGCGGCACATTGAAGACACGTTCAAGCGAGTGGTGGCGGCCGAAACGGTGGCGGCGGTGATCGTGGAACCGATTCTGGGCGAAGGTGGATTCGTTACGCCGCCGGCGGAGTTCTATCCGACGCTCGGCGAGATTTGCCGCAAACACGGCATTCTGCTGATCGCCGACGAAGTGCAGACAGGATTCGCGCGCACGGGAGCGATGTTTGCCTGCGAGCGGTTGGGATTGGATCCGGATCTAGTTACGATGGCCAAGTCACTGACGGGCGGTCTGCCTATGGCCGCGGTCACGGGGCGCGCCGGCATTATGGACGCGCCCGGCGCAGGACAACTTGGCGGTACGTTCGCAGGCAATCCACTGGCCTGCGAAGCGGCGCTGGCTGTGCTCGACATCATCGAGAAAGAAAACCTCTGCGCGCGCGCGAATGTGCTGGGCGAGCGCTTTCGCAAGCGTGCGGCGAAGTGGCAGGCGCGGTGGGAACTCGTGGGTGAAGTGCGCGGACTTGGCGCGATGCAGGCGCTCGAACTTGTGCGGTCCAAGGCCACACGCCAACCCGCTGACGAAGAGACCAAGCAAGTGTCACAATACTGCTACGAGCATGGCTTGGTGACGATCACCGCCGGATCGTACAGCAACGTGATTCGCCTGCTCATGCCGCTGGTTATCACCGACGCGCAAATGGACGAGGCGATGGACGTGCTGGAAGCTGCGCTGGCGCACGTGGCCGAAAAGAAAGGCGCCCTAACGACACAGCTTACGTAGGGACAGCCGCCCTCGGCTGTCCTCCGAGCCCAGCTCGGTAAGCTTTGTGTCAAACTTGAATGAGTGCGCCGGGCTTTGCCCGGCCGGACAGCCGAGGGCGGCTGTCCCTAGGTGTTTGTTAATCAAGTTCGGAAAATCTTATGACTCCTTCAACTGCGGTTCCCACCATGACTGGCCAAGAAATTGTTGATCTCACCAAAAGACACACACTGTTTGAGTGGTCGGCGCAATCCAAGGTCGATCCCATCCCCGTGGCTCGAGCAAAGGGCATTTATTTCTGGACGCCGGAAGGGAAGCGCTTTATCGACTTCAACAGCCAGTTGATGTCGGTGAACATTGGGCACGGCGATGAGCGGGTCATTCGGGCCATTACGGAGCAGGCATCGGTGCTGGCCTATGCCAATCCGTTCATGGCGACGGAACCGCGGGCGCGGCTGGGGGCAAAGCTGGCGGAGATCACCCCGGGCGATATCGACACCTTCTTCTTTACGAACGGCGGTGCGGAAGCGAACGAAAACGCCATCAAGATTGCGCGCTTCTTCACCGGACGCCACAAGATCATGGCGCGCTATCGCTCGTACCACGGCGCTACGGCGGGCGCGATCAGCCTTACTGGCGATCCGCGCCGATGGGCCGCGGAGCCTGGCATTCCGGGCGTGGTGCGCGTGCTCGATCCGTATCACGGCATCGAACGCGGCTGGGAGTCGGCGGAGACTTCGCTGGCCATGATTGAAGAAATCATCCAACTGGAAGGTTCACACACGATTGCCGCGTTCATCCTGGAGACGGTCGTAGGGACGAATGGCATTCTTGTGCCTCCGGATGGATACATGGAAGGCGTGCGGAGACTGTGCGACAAATACGGGATTCTGATGATTGCCGACGAAGTCATGGCGGGGTTTGGCCGCACTGGCGAGTGGTTCGCGATCGATCACTGGAAGGTTGTTCCGGATCTAATCTGCATGGCGAAGGGACTTACTTCGAGTTACATTCCGCTGGGTGCTGTCGGTATGCGCCGACATATTGCGAAGCATTTCGACGACAAAGTGTTTTATGGAGGACTAACTTACAACAGTCATCCCATGGGATGCGCGACGGCACTGGCGACTATCAAGGTTTACGAGGAAGACAACCTGATTGAGAACGCCCGCCAGATGGGCGCGATCATGAAGACGCTGGGCGCGGAGTTACAGGCAAAGCACCGGTCGGTAGGCGCGGTGCGTTCGATTGGGCTGTTCGGCATTGTCGAACTGATTCGCGACCGCAAGACGCGGCAGCCTATGGCTCCATTCAATGGCACCTCGGAGGAAATGGCTGCGCTCGGCAAGTTCTTCCGGGAAAACGGGCTTTATACTCTGGTTCGCTGGAACACCTTCTACACCAATCCTCCGCTGTGCATCAATGAGCAGCAATTGCGGGAGGCCTTCGCGATTATCGACAAAGGGCTGGAGATCACGGATAAGGCGGTGAAGGAGTAGGGATTGTAGAGGGATCAGAAGAAGCTGCGTTCTCCCAAGACCTGCGATACCCATTTTCGAGACTATTTCTAGCGCCAGTTTCGCTGCTGACCATCAGAGGGGGAAACGATCAGGGGTTCGTGGTGCGCTTTGGCGGCGTGATCGTTGATCGCGGTGGCGGCCTGGGTGCGGAGGTTGCCGGCCTTGGCATCGAAATCGAGCGTGCTGACGCTGTGGGAACAGTGCGTGCAGGTGAATTTCATGCCGCTCTTGATGCGCTCGATGCGATAGGCTTTCACTAAGTGAATTGTATCCTCCCACATGGGGTCGGGTGCGCGATGATGGGAACGAAGGTAACGCCATGGAGTGCGCGCGGCGAGGTCAGTCGTCCCTCCGGAATCTGTGTCATAGCCGAAGTGCCGTCCCTTACGGGACTCGATCTTTCTCACTTTGCGCACCCGGCACTTACGTGCCGGGCTTTCCTATTCCGCCGCTTCGCGGCTGGAGAGTAGCTTTTCCCAGCGCTGAAGCGCTGTGCTAAGTTCGGACGCCCCTCCGGGGCTGGAAGTTGCCCGTTCCGTTCCAGTAGTTGCCAGAGAACGAATTCTTAACCGCACCAACAGCGAATCTCAAGTTTGCGTGACGATAGGTAGCTGCCGAGCTTCGCTCGGCTTGGACGGGCGAGACGCCCGTCCCCACACACAAGCAACCCCTTCACTTTGCGAGGCGGTTGTATTTCTTCAGGACCTCGCGCAGGCGGTCGTGCGGGAGGGCTATGGCGGTGTGGCCATCGATGCCGGTCATGGTTTCGGCGGCTATCATGGCGTTGACTACGGCTTCTTCGGTGGCTTGGACGGTGGCTAGAAACAGGGGATCGAGGCTGTCGTTGGGCAACATCTTCAGGTCGTGAACTCCCTTGGGAGACGCGGCTCCGGGATTCGCAGTGGAGAAGGCAACGAAGATGTCACCGGAACCGTCGCCGGAGTAGCTGCCATCTCGGCCCAGCCCCAGAGACGCTCGCCGCGCGATGCGCTTCAGTTGGGTCGGAATCAGCGGCGCATCGGTCGCCACCACGATAATGATGGAGCCGACGTCTTCGCCATATGCCGGGTGCTCGGGAATCTCCTTGCCGACGGGAACTCCGGCGATGCGTAGTTCGGCGCGGCGGCCGTAGTTGCACTGCACGAGGACGCCGACCGTGTAGCCACCTGCTTTCGCATCGAGCAGGCGCGAGGCAGTGCCGATCCCTCCCTTGAATTCGTTGCAGATCATGCCGGTTCCGCCGCCGACATTGCCTTCTTCGACCGGGCCTCCGTGTGCGGAATCGAGCGCGTGGAAAACGTGCTCGGGCTTCACGTGGAATCCATTGATGTCGTTGAGAAAGCCGTCCCAGGTTTCGGCGACCACGGGCAAGGACCACCAGTAGCCTTCCATGTCAGTTTCGCCACGCTTCACTTTCCAGGCGATGACCGCGTCGCGGACGACGCCAACGCTGTGGGTGTTGGTGATCATGATGGGGCCGTCGAGAAAGCCGGAATCTTCTAGCCAGGTGGTGCCGGTCATTTCTCCATTGCCGTTGAGCGTGAACCATGCCCCGAAAACAGCGTCGGTCGAGTCTTTGCCGCGGGGGACGACGGCGGTGACGCCGGTGCGGACAGGGCCTTCTCCAACTTTGAGCTTGCCGCTGCCGGAGATGAGCGTGGTGTGTCCGACTTCGACGCCCTTGACGTCGGTGATGGCGTTGTTTGTGCCGGGTGTGCCGTCGAAGGGAACGCCGAGGTCGCGCGCTCGCGGCTTGGATTGGGCGAAAGAGAGAGTGACAGCAAGTTCAAAGACAAGTACGGTCAGGAACCGTAGTGCGCGAAATTGCATCATAGGTGGTTGTTCGATTGAGCGTCGGCGGCAGTATAAAGCATGGAAGCGTTGGTTTAGAATCCTGCTAGAAATAGTCTGTCAGGAGACGAAATGGAGAACTGGAAGCGGGCGGTGATTGCGGGAACGGTCGGAACGGCTGCCGTATTGGCGCTGAAGGGGAGACGTCCGGCGGCAGTGCTGGTGGGAAGCGTGGGATTGGCGGTGCTGGCGTCCGAGTATCCCAATCAGTTTGTTCGGATTCGCGAAGAGTTGCCGTCGTATGTGCGGCAGGGAACAAAGTTCCTCGATCTCGCCATGAAGATCGGCAGCAAGATTGAACAGTTGGCGGAACAGCGCGCGGCGCGGGCGTTTGAGGAACTGGGAGAATTCTGAGCGTTCGCCGAGAGAGACGCGGCTAGCCACGTTTCTACCGATGGGCCCTACTCGATACCCAGTTGTTTGCGGGCGTCGGGGCTCAGGCGTTCGGGAGTCCATGCCGGTTCCCAGACCACGTTGACATTTGCGTTGCGGACGCCGGGGAGTTGTTCGACGCGGGACTTGACTTGGGCGCTGATGTTAACGTGCTCGGGGCAGCCCTGGGCGGTAAGGGTCATATCGACGGTGACGTCCTGTTGACCTTCCGGAACATCGTCGAAGCGGATGTCATAAATCAGGCCGAGATCGACGATGTTGACGGGGATTTCGGGGTCGTAGCACTGCCGGAGCGCGTTGAGAACGTCATCCTGGATAATGGGCATGAAAATCCTTTGCGGGTTGCTGAATACTCAGATGCTGAAAAGCTTGGAACGATTTCTTCTATTCTAACTGATAGCGATGAGACGCCAGCTTCCGTTGGAATCTCTATTAGGCTGCCGACCAAAAAAGCGTTAACCACGGAGTACACAGGGGTGCACGGGGGACCCCAAGGCTTTCTTAGATCATGGCCCTTGATTCCGAGCTGCAAAAAAAGCTGCAAATATTCCTGGTAGTCGCCATTGTGGTGGCGGGCGGACGCGCAGGGTACATCGTGTACGAGCGGCACGAGGCGCGCAAAGAAGAAGCGAAGCCCAAGCAGGAAGGGTTGCTCAAGGCGGACTATTACGTCTCGCCGAAGAAATTGCATCCCTACGATCTAAAGTCGGCGCGCCAGTTGACCGCGCAACCCGTGTGGGTGAAGGTCGGTTATCAACTCACGTGCTATCCCTATGATCGGAATCGGCGCAAGGCTGATTTCGAACATGAGGCGGGAACATTGCTGCCTCTGCAGAAGTTGACGATTCAGGATGTGGTGACCGATGTTTCGCCGCAGGTTCCGGGGACCCGGCAGGTGTTGGCGCGCTTTGAGGTGGAGGGCAAGAGCTATGCAGTTCCGATCGGCGCGGAGAAGGGAGGCGAGTTCAAAATTTACTCCGATGATGCTTTCTTTATCGAAGATCCGCACGATCTCTACAAGCACTGGCCCGCGGATGTCTGGAAGAAGATTGACGCTCATGAAGTGCAAGCCGGGATGAGCGAGTTGCAGGCCAGCTTTGCGATTGGACTTGGAGTGCCGGAAGGTTCGGGCGCCTACGGTTGGAGAACTCTGCACTATGTCAATGGCGGAAAGCCGCTGGTGATCACCTTTGAAAACGACGAGGCGCTTGAGATCAAGCCGGGGTCGTAGCGTACAATTCCGGGCATGAAACGAACGCTCGGTGCTGTTGTCTCTCTTTTCTTATTGTGCTTCTTCAGTTTTTCCAGCCTTAGTTTTGCGGCGCCGCGCACCTTGCGCGTCGATTATTACCACACCGGAAACTCGCGCGACGAATGGTTCAGCATGGATCGGGTGGTGCTTGAACCGCTAGAGTGGCCGGGAAATCCGAGCAAGGCGATCGACGAAAGTCAGCTCGGCAACTACCTGTTTGAAGTGCGGGAGCGCGGCACCGGGAAGTTAGTGTACTCGCGCGGATTTAATTCCGTGTTTGGAGAGTGGAAGGATACGGAAGAGGCGCTCCATGGCAACCGGACGTTTTCAGAGTCGCTACGTTTCCCGAGTCCCGAGACGCCGGTGGAAGTGTCGCTGAAAGAGCGTGGCGGAAACGGCTCTCACGAAGCTTGGCGGGAAGTCTGGAAGACGGTGGTCGATCCGAAAGACAAGTTTGTGGACCGTTCACGTCCGCCCTCACCCGGGGCGTTGATGGAACTGCAGAAGATGGGCGATCCGGCGACGAAAGTGGACCTGCTGGTCTTGGGCGATGGCTATACAGCAGCGGATCGGGCAAAGTTTGAGAGAGACGCGCGGCGCTTCATGGACTCGGTGTTTTCGACGGCGCCGTTTCGCGAGCATCAGAAGGACTTCAATGTGTGGGGCTTGTGTCCGGTGGCGGAGGAGTCAGGGGTGTCGCGGCCCTCTACGAGCATCTATCGCCGTTCGCCGGTCGGAGCTTCGTACGACACGTTTGGGTCAGAGCGTTACGTACTGACCATGGAGAATCGAACCTTGCGCGATGTCGCGTCGTTCGCGCCCTATGAGTTCATTGAAATCCTGGTGAATGGGCAGACCTATGGTGGCGGCGGAATCTTCAATCAGTATGCGACCGTAGCGATCGACAACCTGTGGGCGGGATATGTGGGCGTGCACGAGTTTGGACATCAGTTCGCCGCGCTGGCCGATGAGTACTACACCTCCGACGTTTCCTATCTGTCAGCGGAAAAGAAGACGGAGCCTTGGGAGCCGAATGTGACCGCGTTGCTCGATCCGGCAAACTTGAAGTGGAAGGATCTGGTGGCGGCGGGAACACCGTTGCCGACGCCTTGGGATAAAGCGGAGTTCGAACGCTTTGAGAGCGACATCCAGCGGCAGCGCAAAGAGCTTCGAGCGGCAGGGAAGCCCGAGGCGGAGATGGAAGAACTCTTTCGCAAGGAGCGCGAGAAGGAAGATGCCATGCTCGGTGGGGAGAAGTACGCGGGGAAGGTCGGGGCGTTTGAAGGCGCGAACTACGAGGTGAAAGGGTACTACCGTCCCGAGGTGGATTGCATTATGTTCACGCGGAAGAGGACGTTCTGTGCGGTGTGCCGGCGCGCGATTGAGCGGGTGATTGGGATGTATGCAGGGTGAGGCAGTTTCCCACCGCCGAGACGCCGAGGGCGCGGAGAAAACTTTAGGAAGTGCGCGACCTACTTCTGATTTGTCATCTTGAGGGAAGCGAAAGACCTGCTGTCTCTCATGCGCCGACAAAAAGCAGGTCCTTCGCTGCGCTCAGGATGACAAATGGGGGTGGGGTCGGGAACTTGCCTGACATGACAACAAGCGGGCGCGGACGAACTCGACGACTTCTGGAGTTACGTAGCTTGGCGGGCGGATCGCGAAGGTCGGGCGATCCATTACCGGTTTCAGAGAGACACGCTCCCAGGCTGGGTCTTTGGAGTTTACGGAGGAGTGCAGCAGGACAGCGTCGGCGCGGTCGAGAAAAGTTTGGGCGGAGGCCTTGAAGTCCGCGGTCTGCGGGTCGAGTACGGTCAAATAGAGATCCGGTTTCAGAAAGCGCAGAATGCTGTTCGATTCGATGATGGCATTTTGCGTAGTGGCCAGGATTCTGCGGATGCGCGGCATGGCTTCGGCCAGGTGTCCTTGCTGGGTGCGGACCCACCAGGAATGATCGGCTCCGGCGACCAGAAAGCGCGATGTGTCGGATTCACCCGACCGGTCTTCTTCTTCTGAGACCGCAAAAGAATGATCGGCGGTGGCACAGTCGCAGGCTTCGCCGTTGGCGGAACAGACGCCGTGTCCGTATTGCGTAATTTTCAGGGCGGTCCAGTGGAAGGCGGGCAGGGCGGCGATGAGACCGGCGACTACGCTGGTTTTGCCGACGCTGCGAGTGTGTCCGCCGATGACGAGGATGGGCATGGGAAAGCGGCTCTTAGCTCTTGGCCTTTCGCTCTTGGCTCTGGCGCCGAGACGCGGCAAGCCGCGTCTCTACACAGGCATTAGTTTCAAGCTTGGCGATCCTTCTTGGCTGATCGCGATACAAACGCTAGCTCCTTAAGATACTCTCTCACCGGGCGGGCTGGGGTTCCCCAGAACACTACGCCTTTCCCGCGCAGGACTTTCTTCGGCAGGATGCCACATTGGCCTCCTAGCATGGCTCCGGCCTCGACTCGGGCGTGATCGCCGATGCCTACTTGGCCGCCCATGACTACGTTGTCTTCGATGGTAACGCTGCCGGAGAGACCAGTCTGCGCGGCGATGACTACATTCTCTCCGATCTGGACGTTGTGGCCGATGTGCACGAGGTTGTCAATCTTCGCGCCTCGGTGGATCCGCGTTTCGTCTAGAGCGCCGCGGTCGATGGTGGAGTTGGCGCCGATTTCTACATCGTCTTCGATCACCAGGCGTCCGATCTGAGGCGATTGCTCGTAGCGTCCGGTTTGAGAATCGCGCACGTAGCCGAAGCCGGCACTGCCCAGGACAGCGCCAGCCTGTATGAGCACGCGGTCGCCGAGAGTAGTGCCGGCGTAAATGGTGACATTGGCATCGACGCGGCAATGGTTGCCGATTACCACTCCGTCTCCAATCACCGAGCCAGAGCTGATCGTCGTTTCATCGCCGACCTGGACGTGTTCGCCGAGAATCGCGCGCGGGCCGATGGCTGTGTTCTTGCCGATTGCGGCGGATGCAGGGACGATGGCCGCGGGATGAATCGCGCGATTGTGGTCAGGGTCACGGAGCAGTCTTGCGGCTCGGGCGAACATCAGGCGCGGCTGGGCAGAAATCAACATTGGCTTGGAGGCGCTGGCGGCGAAGTGCCCGGCCGCGAAATCTCCGACGATGACCGCGGCAGCGGATGAGCGGAACGCAGTGTCTAAATGCTGGGCGTCCTCCACGAAGACGAGGCTGTCGCCGGTGGCGGATTGCAGGCTCGAGACGTTGGTTACGGTGACGGAGCTGTCTCCGAGGAGATGGCAGCCGAGCTTCTCGGCGAGGTAGAGCAGGGTTTGCTTCATGGCTGTCTATTGTCGCTTTCCGGGGCGGCTGTGTACAACGGGCGGTGGTGCTGCACGCCCAGCCCCTAAAGGGGCATGCGGTTTTAAAGAGTGACGGTATCGCTAAAGCGATACCCTGATACGAATCCCAAGAGGAGCTGCGGAAAAGGTATATCTGCGCGGGTCGCCTCGGCGGCTAAAGCCGGCCTGAAAGTAAGCCAGTTACTGCAGCACTGAAGTGCTGCTCCACCCAAAATCAGTACAGCGGTGGCTGGCCTGGGGGACGGGTTTTCCAGCGGCGGTGTACCCAGAGCCACTGGTCGGGATAGCGGCGGATGAAGTCTTCAATCACCTGCGTAAACTTTGCGGTATTGGCGACGATGTCGGCGTCGTTATCGCCGGTGCGAATTAACTCGACTGCGGGATCGAAACGCAGAATGTATTTGCGCAGTTTCGCATCCCAAACCGTGAAGCCAGGGACGACGGCGGCGTTGGTGCGCAGGGCAATGCGGGCGAGGCCGGAGGCGGTGCAAGCCGGGATGCCAAAGAAATCGACGAACACGCCCTGCGGTGGGGTCATGTTGGTGTCCATGAGGATGCCAACGGTTTCACCGGCCTTCATGGCGGAGAGCAGGCCGCGGACGAAATCGTCCTTGTCGACGGTGCGGTTTCCGTGCATGGTGCGGTAGCTCTGAACCAGGGCGTCGATGTGGGGATTGTCCAACGATCGCATCACGATTGACAGCGGATGTCCCTGCAGCGAGTGAGCGAATGCGGAGAGTTCCCAGGCTCCGAGGTGGCCGGTAAGAAACAGGACGCCCTTGCCACGGGCGTAGGCGCGTTCGAAGTTTTCAAAGCCGTCATAGACGACGACGCGGGAGACATTGTCACGGGTGTAGCGGGGGAAGAGGCAGACTTCGGCGAGTTGGCGTCCGAGGGAGATGAATTCGCCCCGAACCAGGCGGCGGCGCTCGTGCGGCGACATTTCCGGGAAGGCGAGAGCCAAGTTGCGAAGGCCGACGCGGCGGAGGCGCCCATGAACCGCGTAGACAGTCAACCCGAGGGTAATCCCGATGGCGCGTGCTACGGGACGGGGGAGCAAACCCAGAATCTTGATCCAGGGCCAGACCAGAGCGTAC
>JAIQFA010000065.1 GCA_020073525.1 Terriglobia bacterium | reverse complement strand
GAAGTACCACCAGGAGTTGCTAGAGACCTACGGTTGCAGGATCGATCCGTGGCTGTTGATGTCGTCAGTAGTCGCCGAGGTGGCAAGTCAACTTTCGCATCCCCTCAATGCTTTCAGGTATGGTCGCCGGTGGTGGTCCTCCAAAGTTCGGCAGGCGGACAGTAAGAGAGCGGAAAACTATCGAGTGCCAATTCGAAAGGAGGTAACCGATGGCAGGAAACTGTCCCCACCGTGCACGGTTGAATTTGAGGGCGGGAGAATGGGTAGAGGTCCGGACAGAGCAGGAAATCCTGGAAACGCTGGATGAACACGGCCGTTTCGAAAATGTGCCGTTCATGCCGGAGATGGTGCAATACTGCGGTCAGAGACTTAAGGTTTTCAAGCGCGCGGACAAGACTTGCGACCCGGCTCATGCCCCCTGGACTATTCGCCGGATGAAGGACTCAGTACACCTTGAGCGCATACGGTGTGACGGGGTGGAACATGGTGGATGCGAGGCTGGTTGCCTGATTTTTTGGAAAGAGGCTTGGCTCAAGCGCGCGGAAGTCAGTGTGGTGTCTCCGCTAAGTTTGCGGCCAACTGGTGCGATTTCAGTGGGCGGCAAGTGTCTGTGCACGGTGGAGCGCCTCTTTGCTGCTAGCCACCCGACCAACCCGATGGGGGAAGGTGTTTATTCCTGCCAAGCCACGGAATTACGCAATTTCACTTCCCACATGAGTGGGTGGGATCTGCGGCAGTATGTCCGGGACGTGCGTTCCGGCAATCTCAGGAGCGGCCTTGCAGGCGATTCCCGAGTAGAGCGGGCACTCGAAGTCGTGCTTGGCTTTCTACCGGTACTCCGATCGCTGGTCATTACCGCTTACAACAAGGTGTGGTCGACGCAGCACTATTCTTATCCACTCATCAAAGGCACTGCAGCAAAGACTCCCACCGCTGTGCTCAACCTGCAGCCCGGCGAATTGGTGCAGGTGCGGAGCAAGGAAGAAATCATGGCAACCCTGAACCGGCACCAGCGCAACCGTGGCCTGCTGTTCGACGTGGAAATGCTTTCGTACTGCGGAGGGATTTACAGGGTCCTGCGACGAGTGAACCGAATTATCGATGAAAAGACGGGAAAGATGTTGAACATGAAGTATCCCTGCATCATTCTTGAAGGAGTGGCGTGCCGGTCGGACTACCATCGCCTGTGTCCCAGAGCAATCTACCATTACTGGCGCGAGGACTGGCTGAGGCGGGCAGTCGAAATTCCAATCGGGGGTCAGACAGAGCAGATGGCTGAGAGCTGTGCAAAACAGTGAGGGTTGACGAAGAGTCAGCAAGGCCAGTGGTGTGGAGCAGTTTGTGGTTGGACGGGCACAGTCGACCGTGCCGCTACTTACTTATGTTTAACTCCGTACAGCGTTCTGTGGAGCATAGAGTCAGTCGTTGACTTCAATAGACACAAGCTTACCATGAGCGAAAACCTAGAAATAACACCTCCAGATAACCGACCTGACCTTGCGCCGTTCTTGACCATTTGGCGCCTGGTTTCGCGCTTCATGGTTCCGGTTGTGATGATCGTTTTCGCAGCGCCGTTCGTAACCTTGCTGTTCTATTCCGTACCTGCAGCCGACGACTTCTGCAATGCCTCACTTTCCTTTAATACCGTACCCCAGCGTGACGTTCTTTCTCTCACTTGGCTGTATTACACGCAATGGTCTCCACGCTGGCTCACAACCATTTTTTTCGCCTTCTCAATGAGCCACGTAGATCTAATACGCGGATATGGTTGGTTACTCCTATTGGTCGCCATTACCAATGTTGCCGCGCTGTGGTATTTCTTTTCAACATTCTTTAGTGTGAGCCGAAGAGCGTCGCTACTGATGGCCACGGTCTTTTACTCAGCATGGGTCGCGAGCCTCACTAGCCCCGACCAGCAACTATACTGGCTCACTAATGTCATTGTCTATAACTTGCCTCTTAGTACTTTATTGGTACTTGTCAGTCTTTTGCAGAGGCGACGGACTGCGGTTTGGTACTACGTCGTTGTCGCACTCTTGTCTGTTGCTGTTCCGGCGCAACACGAAATTGCCGGCACTTTTCTTTGCGGAATACTTCTCGCCGGTATCGTGGCAATGCGAATAAGGAAAGCCCCGGCCAGTCAGTGGTATCTGAGTATTGGCATGGCTACAGCTAGCTTGGCGACCGTAATGTTATCTCCCGGTAATGCGGCGCGAGCGGCCGCAGAACATAGGCATTTATGGGACATTGCTCATTTTCCACATTGGGTCGGGCACTCCTTCTACCACGGCATCAACTGGTTATCGGCTCCCGCGATCCTAGTCGCAGCGTGTTGCATCCTGTTGCTGTATCGCGATGATTTGGAAATGCAAGCAAGGGAGGGCCGACCGCCGCGTTGGCTCGGAGTAGCGAGTTTATACGCCATATTTGTTCTTTTATCCGAGAGCGCTCTCACCGAAGTAGCCACGAGCAGTTGGCTGCCGGATAGGGTCGTAGCTTGGTTTCAGTTTGTCTTTTGGTTGCTTTTTGTATGTGTCGTTGTGGCTGGTGTGCCCGAAGTCCATCGCATACGGGTCTCGCTTGCCACAAGAGTCGGTGTGTCAATCCTGCTAGCTGTAATGCTTCTTGGATCGACCAACTTTCGCGAGGCCGTAGCAGACGTGCGCGGTCCTGCGCAGGGCTGGTGGCGAACTCAGACCGCGCGATTAAGACAGCGCGGCGGTTCTCTGGAGTATACGGCCCCAGCTAGCTATCCCAGTCTTGCCAAGCCTCAAATGCTTACGAACGATCCAGGATGTTGGGTGAACGAGTGCCTGGCAAATTATCTTCACGCCAACAGCGTAGTTGTGAATAACTCTAAGGATGAATGTCCGCACTGAACGAACCCCTGAGTCGAGGTTCATAACCATGAGATATTACAATGTCCCGTCCCCTAGCTGGAACCAGCTGGACGGTAATCGTCGCGACGCATTGTTGTCGGTCATCGTTCCGTGCAAGAACGAAGAGGCTGTTCTGCGCGAAACCCACCGCCGCCTCGTAGGCGTCCTGCAGCAACTGATCGCTGGTTTCGAAATTGTCTATGTAGACGACGGAAGCACGGATTCCACGTTTGATTTACTACGTGAGATCCAGGGTACGGACAGTCGTGTTCGGATCGTACAGCTTTCGCGAAATTTTGGGCACCAGGTTGCCATTACAGCCGGTTTGGAGCACGCGTCAGGAAAAGCCGCAGTCCTGATCGACGCTGACCTTCAGGATCCTCCCGAAGTCATTCCGATGATGGTTGAACAATGGCGGAATGGGTTTGATGTAGTCTACGGTTTGCGAACGGAGAGGGACGGGGAAACACTGTTCAAACTCTGGACTGCGAAAGCCTTCTATCGGCTCATCAACCACCTATCAGGCATACCGATCGCATTGGATACAGGTGATTTTAGGCTGATGGATCGTAAGGTCGTTAATGCGCTTTTGGACATGCCCGAACACGACCGTTTCTTGCGGGGAATGATAAGTTGGCTTGGCTTTCGACAGATCGCAGTTCCTTACCGAAGGGCTGCACGCCAGTTCGGTGAAACGAAGTATCCGCTGCTGAAGATGCTGCGGTTTGCTATGGACGGAATTGCGTCTTTCTCCGCACTCCCGTTGAAGATGGCTACCTGGCTGGGTTTTTCGGCGTCCGGGGTTGCCATCGGTCTTATACTTTACGCGATTTGTGTCCACGTGTTCACCAATAGGTGGGTCACTGGGTGGACGAGTCTTTTCATCGCTGTTCTTTTCGTAGGGGGAGCACAATTGGTTTGTCTTGGAATAATCGGTGAGTATGTTGGGCGTATTTACGGCGAGACCAAACGGCGCCCTCTCTACCTTGTCCAAGAGTTGGTGGGCTTTGGTTGTGAGTCGGAAGACTCAACGGGAAACAGCCCTGCCAGGGTGGAACACGTTTTGACTAAAAGTAACCAACTGTCTGGCTCGCTCCGGGGGACACAGTACGGTAACCGCTAAACCTGTTATGTCTACAGCCGAGTTTGATCACTCTTCTGGTGCGCACCAAGACAGCCACGTTTCCCCATTGCGGCAACTCGGTCGTTCGTGGGAATTCGAGGCCCAGTCGCAAGATAGGGTGGTTAGAGAGGAAACGTCGGCCCAAACGACTCGGCAACATCTGCTCGCGAATCTCGAACGTCGGAATATTCCAGCCCTTGATGGCCTCCGCGGCGCCGCCGCACTTTCAGTAGTTGCTTTTCACGGCTGGTCCCAGCACTTCCCCGGTCGAATGGCGGTTCAAGTCTTCTTCTTAATATCCGGGCTGCTGATTACGTGGCTACTGCTCCAGGAGGAGGAGCGCTCCGGGTGGATTAACCGCAAGGCATTCTATTTCCGGCGGGCTTTTCGCTTATTCCCGGCTCTTTTTATTCTATTGGCGTGGGAGGGGCTGACGGACTTCCCTCACGTGCCGAAGTCTGGACTAATCGCGGCAGCATTCTACTATGGGAACTATCACGTAATATGCGGCGGAGAACTGCTCGGAATCGCACAGACCTGGTCTCTGGCGGTTGAGGAACACTTTTACCTTATCTGGCCCCAGATCTTTGTACTTGTGAGAAACCGACGCCTCCTGACCTATGCCTGTTTTACCATTGCCCTGATCGAGTTCGTATGGCGGATCGTGTCCGACAATCGAGTAGGCTATTTTTACGCTACACTCGCGACCGAAACGAGTTCCAGCGCGGTTCTGTTCGGATGCGGCCTTGCTCTTGTGCTCTGGTATCAGCCCGCCAAACTGCCAGCGTTTACACTTCGACCCTTAGTCGGAGCGTTCTCGCTTGTGGTGGTTCTTTTGTTAGGACAGTTGCCAGAACGGCCTCAGTTGCTCTGGGGTGTTCCAGCAGCAATACCATTTGCGGCCATCGTCGTGCTCCAGGCCGTGACTTATGAATGGCGAATTCTGGAGAATTCCATTGCCCGCTTCTTGGGTCGAATTTCCTACGGCGTTTATCTA
Organism: Terriglobia bacterium; assembly: GCA_020073525.1. Classification (GTDB taxonomy): domain Bacteria; phylum Acidobacteriota; class Terriglobia; order Terriglobales; family Acidobacteriaceae; genus Acidiflorens. The sequence continues at coordinate 25,598 of JAIQFA010000065.1, read as the reverse complement.
TGGGGATTTGTCGCGAAAGCTGTCATCAACTGGTTCGGGCACGACGTGAAGCACACGCTATTGTTCGCAATCGCCATTGCGATTGGTACGATCTCGCACTATTTAATAGAGAGACCGGCTCAGTCCCTTGCTCGGAGATGGCTAGCATCAGCGCCCATCCCTGCCACCGGCGCGCTACTACTACCACGCAGTGGCTAGGCGTGGACGGCGCCCCGTACCCGTTTCCCCTCCTTCCTCGGAAGCAGGTGACGTAGGCCCATAGAATAACGTTGACAAGAGCTTCTTCAATGCGTTCGAAAGATTGGATTCTGCTTTGCGTGCTCATGGTATTGCTGGGTTCCGCAGTTGTTTTAACTGGTTGCAATAGAGTCGGCCCTCTACACGTTTCCTTCTTGCAGTCCGCTTCGACCGTCACGGCGTATGAGTTTGTGGAGGTCACGGCAAGTATCTCGTGGCCCCACGCCAAGAATCCCTTCACGGAAGCAGCGCTGGACGGGTGGTTCGAGTCGACCGATGGGAGCAAACGATGGCCGGTAGAGGGGTTTTGCGACTCAGAGGATGGGAGTATCTTCCGCATACGATTCATGCCTCCGGCAGCGGGCGACTACCGGTACTTCGCCAAGTATCGCCAGGGTGGTGCAATCCGCACTTCGATGGGCACCTTCCGCGCATCGGATGGACATCGCCGCGGCCCGATTCGGGTGGACTCTCAATACCGCTGGCACTTTATTTGGGAAGGCACAGGCGAACACTATTTCTTTAACGGAACGACCGCATACTGGCTGATGGGTTGGCGCGACGACAGTGTTATCCAAGCCGCGATTGAACGTCTGCATAAGTTGAAGGTCAACCGGATGCGAGTGACGATCGCCGGGCGGACCAACCTCTTTTATGGCGAGCCGGTCATGAATGCTTCCAACTGGACATTGTTCATCACCCCGTGGCCAGCCAAGAATGCAGAAGATATTTACCACCCGGGTTTTGATTATCGTCGCTTTGACGTTGCCTATTGGCAGAAGTTCGACCGAGCGCTCCGGTATGCGCGAGACCAGGACATGATCATCTCTCTGGTTCTGGATATGAACGATGGTCGCGTTCATCCCGAAGCTGGCAGCGAGGACGAGTATCGATTTGTCCATTATGCGATCGACCGCTTCGGGGCATTTTCGAACATTACTTGGGATCTCGGCGACGATCTGGATGGTTATCGCAACCGCTGGTGGACCCACAGGACCGGGACTCTGATTAAGGAGTGGGATCCATACCATCACCTCGCTACAAGTCATCCCCTGAACAACGTTCACCAGGATCGCACGTCGGATTGGTTCGATTTCACCTCGTTTCAGGACTGGTCAAGAACGCAGCACTCATTCATGCTGGGCCAGCGAAAAGAGCAGGAGAAACTTGGTCGGATCATTCCCCAGACGAATGAAGAATACGGCTACGAGGATCACTATCCAGTGTGGGCCGGGCCTCTAGGATCTGATTCTGCCGATACTCTACGTCGTACCGCGTGGGACATTGCCATGGCCGGAGGCTACCAGGACACCGGCGAGACGGCGCGGCGTGGGACCAACGTATGGCCAGACACGGGCGGCGGCTGGATGAACGGCCGCGGCGACGACACGATGACCATGTTGCAGGGATACGCTCATATGGTTGACTTCTTCACCAGTTTCGACTGGTGGAAAACTGAGCCTCACGACGAACTTGTGAGCAACGGCAACTATTGTTTGGCAAAACCTGGGGAGACCTACGCCGTGTACCTGCCCAAGGGCGGCAGCGTTAGTATCCGGCTTCAGCCAGGCCACTACCAGGGTTCCTGGTTCAACGCGGTGACGGGTGAATGGTTCGGTCTGCCGCCGATTCAAGGATCCTCATGGATTTCACCCGTAATGCCCGGCGCGAATGACTGGGCCCTCCTGCTTCGGCGAAGGTAGAGAAATGCTTATGGACCACCTCCTTCAAGTGCGTGCAACAAATACAAATTCTGTCTCCGTGGCTCCAGAAGTCCCGGCGCAGGCCTCAACGCGTCCCGTGGCACGTGCGGTTCGCGACAAGAAGATCTGGATTGATCTGGACAATTCTCCGCACGTTCCATTCTTTGCGCCCATTATCGAGGAACTGGAAAAGCGAGGATACCCAGTTGTGCTGACCGCACGCGATTGCTTTCAGGTTCGCGAACTGTCGGATCTGTTTGGATTCCGCTATCAGTTGATCGGACATCATTACGGGAAGAACAAGATCGCCAAGTTCCTCGGATTGTGTATTCGCGCCTTGCAGATGGTTCCAGCCACAAACCGGGCAAAACCCTCGATTGCAGTTTCCCACGGCTCACGCTCGCAGCTGTTAGTTTCCAAGTTGCTGGGGATTCGCAGTGTCACGATCACTGACTACGAGTTTGCCACGCTGGCTGTCGGTATCCATCCGGACTGGATGATCGTTCCCGATGTGATTGCGGACGATGCGGTCAAGTCCCCGAAGAGCCGAGTTCTCAAGTATCCAGGCATCAAGGAAGATGTTTACGTGCCCAACTTCATACCCCAGCCAGAGCTCCTGAGCAAGCTCGGTCTCGCTGGGCCTGAAGTCATTGTTACCGTTCGCCCTCCAGCGACAGAGGCCCATTATCATGTCCCGGAGAGCGACGAACTGTTTGAGGAAGTTCTGAACTACCTGGGCGGAATCCCTCAGGTCAAGATGGTTCTGCTGCCACGCAACGAGCGGCAAGCGTCGGCCATCCGAAGTTCGAAGCCAGATCTGTTTAGTTCGGGCAAGATTATTATCCCCGAGCATGTAGTGGATGGCCTCAACTTGGCTTGGTTTTCCGATTTGGTGATCAGTGGTGGCGGTACCATGAACCGCGAGGCCGCCGCCCTCGGCGTTCCGGTTTACAGCATTTTTAGGGGGAAGATCGGCGCTGTGGACCACTATCTGGCAGCGAGCGGCCGGCTCACACTGATCGAGAGCAGGGAACAGGTTCATACGAAGCTGAATCTGGTTCACCGGAACCGTCCCGCTAGGCCCGCCAAGGCCAGCCATGCCGCGTTAGAGAAGATCGTTGAACATATCGTAGCCATCGTGGAGGGTCAGTGTTAGAGATTGCCGCAAACGATCCAGTCACCTCTCCGCGTGCTGTCTTGGTGGAGTCGTTAGTTGAGCTGGCGACCCAAGGTCTGCCGCCGATGTTTTATCCCGAGAAGAACGTTTTCTGCCACCGTCTAAACCGGACACCTCAGGGATTGGAGAAGGAAGGAATCTCACGCCGTTACACGCTGATGACCTTGCTGGGACTCCACAAAGCGCGAGCCGCCGGATTTCATTCGGATATTGATATCGATGGGGTGCTCACCGCTCTTGGCATGGATACCAACTGGATCGACAATCTTGGCGACCTGGGCCTGTACTTATGGACTTGTGCACGCCTCCGGCCCGACAGCCTCAGACACATCGTCGCCAGCTTCGATCTGAAGAAGACCGTCGACCAGTTTCCTGACGGTTGCGAACGCCGCACGATGGAACTCGCGTGGTTTCTGACTGGACTGACGTATCTGAAGCTCAGCGGCCAACCTGGCTTGCCAGACTTTACCGATCTCACGCACCAGATCTACCAGCTTGTGAAAGACAACCAGGGGTCGAGGGGAGCATTCGGGCATCTTGCCACACGGGGCTCGTCTGCCGGACGTTTTCGGGGACGCATTGGCAGCTTTGCGGATCAGGTCTATCCCATTTACGCGTTCTCGAAGTTCGGTCAAACATTTGGTGTTCGCGACGCGCTGCAGCACGCCACCGACTGCGCTCACGTCATATGTGGTGCCCAGGGTCCACTGGGACAGTGGTGGTGGCACTACGACTCTGTGACCAGCAAAGTCATCAGCAAACATCCCGTTTATTCGGTTCACCAGGAGGCCATGGGCCCCATGGCTTTATTTTCCTTGTCGGAAGCCACCGGAGAAGATTTCAGCACGCCCATCTTCACCGGGCTCGATTGGATCGTGGGCAAGAACGAGCTCAACCTCGACATGCGAGACCAGCGGCACCATCTGGTTTGGCGTTCCTTCTATCAGGGCCGATTCCGGAGCTACTCGAACAACGTTCTCAACTTCGTCGGGTTGCCCAGTTCGGCTGCAGGTTTGAAAGTGCGATATGAATGCCGTCCCTATGAGCTCGGATGGCTGCTCTACGCGTTTGCCGATCGCTAATTTCGACCACGCAACCCCAGATCTTCTATGCGCGTTCTCTATAGTTTTCCTCACAAATTAGGCGCCGACCGTATCTGCTATACGGCGTGGCAGCAGGTCAGAGGACTCGTGTCCGCAGGAGCCGACGTGCTGCTCTTTCCAGGGGCGTTGTCGCGTCCAGTACCGGATTCCGTGGAAGTCCATCCCACCCTGGCCCGAGGCAAGTTGCGTGTTCCGTATAAGCTGCTGGGAAGGTTGAGAGCGCTCGCGCTGCACGACAGAATTGTTGCCCGGCGTTTAGAAAAGCTCGCCGGACAGGTCGATGTCGTTCATGTGTGGCCTTGCGGCGCCCTCGAAACCATCAAGACCGCAAAGCGGCTGGGGATCCCGACGGTCCTCGAGCGGCCGAACGCCCACACGCGCTTCGCCTATGAAGTGGTGAACCAGGAATGCCGGCGGCTTGGTGTAGCGCTCCCCAAGGGCCACGAGTATGAGTTCAACGAACAAGTTCTCAGCCTGGAAGAGGAAGAATTTCGCCTGGCTGACTACCTGCTCTGTCCCTCGGAATTTGTCGCCAAAACATTCCGTGACAGAGGTTTCGCGGGCAGTAAATTGCTTCGCCATCAGTACGGTTTCGAGGCGGACGATTTTTATCCCGAGAGCAGGCTGCGCGAAGAAGGTAAGCAGTTCACCATGCTATTCGCCGGCCAGTGTGCTGTCAGGAAGGGCCTCCATTTCGCCGTTGATGCATGGCTCGATTCACCGGCCCGTGGAAAAGGAATTTTCTTGATTGTCGGTGGCTTTATCCCCGAGTATCGGCGGTATCTTGACCCCTTCATGAATCTCGATCCCAGCATCGTTGTTCTCGGCCACCGCAACGATCTGCCGAAATTGATGCGAAATGCGGATGTATTTGTACTGCCTTCGCTGGAGGAAGGATCGCCACTCGTTTGTGCTGAAGCGATGGCCTCCGGATGCGTAAATTTGGTGTCAGAAGTTTGTACTGATGTCTGCCAACATATGGAAAATGCGCTTGTGCACAGTGTAGGTGACGTAAAAGCGCTCGGGCAGCATATCAACAATCTCTATGAGGATAAGGATCTGCTTGCGAGACTTCGAGAAGGGGCTCTCAAAAAACGTGGGCAATTTACCTGGACCGTGGCCGGGCAAAGCCTCTGGCGAGCCTATACGGAGGCAATATCGCATTCCGCTGCCAATCTTTCTGTCCAAGGCATGGTAAACGCCGACAGTCGTGGCAAGAAAGTCGAAATGCTCGGGAGGGTATAAGCTCTATGAACGCGAGCAACGCAGTGAACGACAAGGTTGACCAAGCGCAATGGCAGGTCGCACAGACTTGGGAGCGCGAATTTTGGTTGCGCCAACAGAAAAATCTGGCTAAGCTCGGCAAAAATCACGTCTGGCGTCTACTTTCTTTATTTGGCGTCGTGGAAAAATATCGCGGCGATGATGACAACCAATGGTGGTCGAAGTGCTTCGATGATTATCGATTCCTTCCGGTGCAAACCGAAAACGTCATCGAGGTTGGTTGTGGCCCCTACACCAACATGCGCCTGGTGCGTAAAGCGTGCTCTCCGAAGCATCTTTTCCTCTCAGATCCGCTCATCCGCACCTACGTGGGCTTCAAGATGACCTTTGTTCATGAGATGTATAGTGAAGCAGGATGCTATCTGGATGACCATCCGCTTGAGGACCTGCCCTACAGAAACAACTTTTTTGATCTGGCGGTCATGCTGAATGTTCTCGACCACGTTCAGGACGCTAATGCGTGCATGCAAAGCCTGGCTCGAATTGTTAAGCCCGGGGGCTTTATCATTGTCGGCCAGGATCTGACGAATGAAGACGACCTTCGAGCGCATCCCGATGGCATGAGGACTGGGCACCCCATTACTTTGAATGAAAAGTGGTTTGGACCGCACCTCGACGGGAAGTTCGAACCCATCATTAACAAGGTTCTTCCGCGAGCGGCGGGCCGGACTCCGCAGTGGCACTATGGGACGTTAATATTCGCGGGCGTCAAGAAATAGACAGAAACAACCCACACTACTGCACATCGCCACGTGCCTGACGGTCCATTTGATTGCAGCCATGAGCTTTCATTTGCTTGGTTCCCCGATCATGCGCCTCAAAGGGAGATTTAGCTAGGCCGTAGAGACCGCTTGATTTGTTGCATCTGGACGCTTCATTTCAACGTGTCAGTGGACCAAAGGTACAGGTAATGGCGGAGTTTCGATCACTGCACTTCTGTGTCTTGGCTGATAGGGTGGGGCAGGGTAACCTTGGAAGGTAGCAATCCCAAATGTGGGAGACTTCCCCAATGGTAAAGGTAGTACGCGCATTTGTTTTGCTTTCATGCGGCCTTTTGGCTGGTGTTGGAGCCGCTTCTGCTCAGAATACAGGCTACAATCCAAATTTCACCGGGACCGGAAACGGCTGCGTCGCCGGGGGTACGTGCTATTACATCGATTACAGCAGCGGTTCGGATGCCAATAGCGGTACCTCGAAGACGAGTCCGTGGAAGTCAGTTCCGGGCATGACTTGCGCGACTGGGAACGCCGCTGCACATTCCTTCAAGCAAACTGACGAATTCATTATGAAGGGCGGAGTCACTTGGCCCTTCGCCTGCATTAGCGGTGAATGGGACATTACGTCAGGAGGAGCGGGAACGCCGAACTCCTACGCCTATCCCGGTATCTATCTTGGCTACGACCCGACGTGGAATGCGGGAATCGTGAACTCGGTGCGCGTAACTGATCCCGGAGTCTGTGCTGCTGGGTCAACCCTCTCCGTATCCTTCAGCGGAGGCGGCGGATCGAATGCAGCGGCAAAGGCAAACGTCGAGACCCCGGACACGGTCGCTTCTCTCTCCATCTTGTCCTTCGTGACAATGACTAATCAGGGCTCAGGCTACACCTCGAATCCAGCTGTTAGCTTCGCTGTCACCAGCGGATCGTGCTCAAAACTCCCGACCGCCTATGCGGACATTTACAGCCCGGTCATCAGCGGAGCGGGCGGCGTAATGGGTACAGCCTCCAGCATCCCGCGCATGGCGACTTTTTCGGCGGCCTACATGACGGTTGATCATCTGGAGTTCGCGCACGATCATGTGTACTCAAACTCCGATTACTCATGGGGCGGGACGCCGAATATGCTCGGGACGTTCGGGAATCATGTGACCCTGCAAAATCTTTACGTCCATGACTTCTCTCTGAGCAGCGTCTCGGGGTTCAATACGGGTTGTCAGGTAAACGGTGGAGCTGCCTGTAATCTCGATATTGCTCAAACGGCCGCACTCTATGGAGGTGGTACATCCAATCCTGGGCTCACGCTGAACAACAGCATTTTCAATAACTACGAGAGCGAAGCCGGGGGGTGTGCGGCGGCAGCGGGCTACAGCGGGAAATGCGTTCAGATGACGGCAATCTTCACGATGGCAGCGACTACCAACAACATTATTAATAACTGGCGGGGAGGAATCTATACGGTAGATAATGCCAGCAATTATCTTGTGGCTGGAAACAAGATGTGGGCAATGCTACACGACGTAGGAACGCAGCATGGAGACGCCTTCTACCTGCACGCCGGTGGGTTGCTGTACAACAACGTCCTTCGCGACATTTTCCCCGGAACCGCTGCGTTTTACATTGAAACAGGAGATGGCTCCTCTCCGACGGCAGTTGGAAACCAGATGTACATCTTCAACAATGTGGTGTGGAACATCGGCACCAGCACTCCTCCGATTGGATATAGTTCCGAATTCTATTCGAACAGCGCGACATCAGTTTCTCCGCGCCCGGACCTTCGAGCGTGGAACAATACCTTCTATTCCTATCAGGGCACTTCTGACTGCGTAGGCGCCGGTCAGTGGTATGGAGCAAGCCCGACCCTGCAGTCCTCAATGAATTTTACAAAATACAATAACCACTGTATGTCGACACAGGGAAGCGTACATTGGTACGACTCAAATGATCAGGCGCATTGTGGCGCTCCCAACGGATGCGGAGTCTGGAATAATCACAGCCAGCCGAACGCAGTTTCCACGCAAGATTTGATTGACCCGTTAAATGTTATCGTTCCGCCGACCTTGGCAGCCTCCCAAGGCTACTCGCCCAGCAATAACTACGCACCGACGGCATCGTCCAACGACACAGTTGCATTTGCCGGTAACGCGAACAGCCAGAACCTTACCAATCTTTGTTCCAGCAACTTGAATGGGCTCTCCCTGTCGGCGCTTTGCTTTGACATTCTTGGCAACCCTAGGCCAGCAACCGGAGGCTGGCAGGCCGGAGCTTATGTATTCGGCGCGAGCGGTTCCGGTCCGCAGGCGCCGACCGGTCTGATGGCAACTGTCCACTAGCACTCGCTGCACAAGTTGAAGAGAGTGTGAGGGAAACATTCGGCTTCCAGGGCGGTTCTGCTGGGAGCGCGCGGCAGTTCCTCGGCGTCTTGAACCGCTTTTTCATATCCACCTTCGCACAGGAACCCCCACCCACCGGGCTCTGATACCCACCTGCCCAAGGATTTCAACCTGTGGCAAGCTAGAAATGAAGATACTCGTAGCCATAGCCAGTCACGGAACGAGGAATGACGGGTATTTGTTTCGCCTGATCGAGGAATACCGTTCCATGCCTTACAGCGTGGACATTGTGGTCCTCTCCAACATTAAGAAATCGGTACCAGCGGGCGTTGAGCTGTCGGTAGGACTGCCGACGAAAGATCCGTGGTCTCTTCCTTTCGGTCACAAGAGACTGTTTGCAGATCGATGTGAGGCGTATGAACTGTTTATCTACTCCGAAGACGACATGTTGGTCACGGAGAAGAACATCAAGGCGTTCCTGGCCGCATCAGCCTTTCTGCCGGAGGATGAAATTGCTGGTTTCTTTCGTTTCGAGGAAGGCCCGCACGGGCAACGAAACTACCCTGAGATGCATGGTCACTTCCATTGGGATCCGCAATCGGTTCGGTCCAGAGACGGGCGTACCTTCGCATTCTTCACGTGCGAGCATTCTGCCTGTTATCTGCTGACCCGAAGCCAGCTTCGGCACGCAATCCAGTCGGGGGGCTTCTTGGTTGGGCCGCATCAAGGAAAATACGATTTGGCGTGTTCGGCGGCCACCGACCCTTATACAAGATGTGGCGTCAAGAAACTCGTGAACGTCTCACAAATAGAAGACTTCCTGGTACACCATCTTCCCAATAAGTACGTGGGAACCCGGTTTGGCGTCGATGAATCGGAGTTTCGCAAACAGATCAATACGCTGTTGAAGATTGGGAAGAATGGGCATCGGCCAGCCTCTCTTTTCGACACGGAGACAAAGTTAGCCGACGGCGCGTACTCCAAGGATTATTACGAACCACTTCGGCCCGAACTCGCTACCATTATTCCACAGCAGGCTCGGATGGTACTCTCGGTTGGTTGTGGTTGGGGAGCTACGGAAGAATGGCTCGCAGACAGGGGCCTGCGGGTGACGGCAGTGGCCTTGGATCCGGTCATTCCGAGTGATGCGGTCCAGAAGAAGGCGGAAGTGCTGGTGGCAGATCTAGCAGTGGTGGCGGAGAAGTTAGCAAATCAACGTTTTGACTGCATTCTATTGCTGAATGTATTGCACCTGGTTCCTGATCCCGCCGCATTGCTTCGGTCGTTCAGCAATCTCCTTTCGAGCAACTCCTCGTTGGTCGTCCTTGTGCCCAATATGTCTCAGTTCCCAGTCCTTTGGGGGAGAATTTGCGGCGACGAGCGTCTAAGGCATATCGGGACGTATGAGACCTCCGGGGTCCACGTCAGCTCTCGTCAAACTGTCCGGAAGTGGTTCCGCCATGCGGGGATGAAGATTGAGAAGACGGTCGATATACTACCGCCCCGGTCTCAAACACTCTCCAGACTAACTTGTGTAATGATGAATCCATTTCTGGCTTCGGAATTCTTTGCAGTTGCGAAGCGAAGCTGACCTTTTCTAATACTTTTCTTATACCAAAAATGGCGACCAAACGGTCATTTTCGAACGCAGTGAAATGGTCCTACATCGCAACTTGGGGCGAAAAGGCGTTTTCTGCTCTTTTCACCGTGGTGCTCGCCGCAATTCTCGGGCCGCGCGAGTTCGGGGTCATATCCATAGCCCTCATTTACATCGGCTTCTTGAACATGTTTCAAGACCAGGGATTGGTCGCAGCGTTAATTCAAAAAAAGGATTTAGAGCACGAACATTCAGACGCCGTGTTCTGGATGAATCAGGTCCTTAGCTTCGTTTTGGTTGGAATTAGCATCGCTCTCAGTGGCTGGTGGGCAGCCAGGAATCACGCACCGGAAGTGGCGACGTTCATCTCCGTCCTCTCGCTCAGCATCCCCATTGAGGGATTGACAATTGTACAGGCTGCGCTTCTTAAGCGAGAAATGGATTTCCGCAGCCTCTCCATCCGCTCCAATATTTCGGTTGTCGCTGGCGGCGTGGTAGGCCTCGGCATGGCGTTTGTTGGCTTCCGCGCTTGGGCACTGGTGGGGCAGTTGTTCGCCAGAGACATAGTTGCTCTTGCGCTACTTTGGAAACTCAGTCATTGGCGCCCTCGATTCGAGTTTTCTTGGAAACACTTGAAGGAATTGCTGGGCTTCTCAGTCTCGAATTTCGCGGCCCAGCTCGGGATGTTTGCGGACGTTCAGGCAAGTTCCGTGATTCTCGGCCTGCTGTTTGGTCCAATTGCGGTAGGATTGTATCGAATCGCCGATCGGGTCGCGAACACGGTTGTCATTATGGCGATGGCATCGGTGCAGTCGGTTGCATTGCCAGAATTTTCGCGCCTTCAGAGGCAGCCCGATGAATTGCGCAAGAGTGCCCTTGCCTGTGTGCGTTTGACTTCGGTAATGACCCTTCCGGCCTTAGCCGGATTGGCTGCGGTGAGTGGGCCCCTGATGGCAACAATCGGACCGCAATGGATCCCAGCATCGGGAGTTCTCAAACTCATATCTGTTCTCGGAGTAGCAATTATCTTTGCGTTTTTCACTGGTCCATTACTCCAAGCCCTCGGCAAGTCACGGCAACTTGCTCTTCTGGAATGGGCGCGAACCATTCTGGGAGTAGCGGGTTTGGTGGTAGCCGGCATACTGGTACGAAACAGTACGGTCATTTGGCAGTTGACGGGCATAGCGCTGTCGCGGTTCGTCACGGGGGGGTTTATTGTTGCGCCCGTTTTTGTATACATATTGATGCGGTTGTCCGGTATTTCTCTCCGTGAACTAGTGGAATCGATCGCTCCTTCAGCGATTGCAGCTTGTAGCGTCGTTGGTGCTGTGTTTCTGTTCCAGTTCTCTGGGTTGCTAGCTCAAGAGAGACCCTTGGTGCTGTTGATCGTCGAGGTCGCGATCGGAGGAGCGGTCGGTTTGACTGTACTGCTCAGCCTAGAGACGCAGTTGCGCACGTTCGCTCTAGGTTTTCTTCAACGGAGTTTTCGACACAGGGTGCCGTCAGAGGAAGTGGTTTGAGCAGGCCCCGGGTTCCGGATACTTGGGAAGTATGAATACGAAAATTTCGATCGTCATGCCAACGTACAATCGAGCATACATCATTGGGGAAGCGCTTGAGAGCGCACTCCGACAAAGCTATTGTGACTACGAGATCATTGTCGTCGACGACGGTTCCACCGACAACACGGCAGAGGTGGTGCGCAGTTTGAGGAGTGAGAAGATCCGGTATGTGCGTCATGACGAGAATCGTGGCTATAGCACGGCATGCAATACGGGAATCTCAGCGGCGGCCGAAACCCTGGTTGCTTTCCTGGACTCCGACGACTTGTGGAAACCGGAATTCCTTGAGCGGCAGGTAGATTTTCTGTCCATGTATCCCGGTGTGGATGCGGTGTTCTGCGACGTAGAAATCGAGGAACCGTCGGTGGTCATTCCATCCCTGATCGCGCTCATGCGCCGTTTCCCAAAACTCCTCCGAGAGTCCCCAAACGGAATCGACTATTTGCTAGGCAGTCGCCAGCTCTATCTCTGCCTGTTGGAGGAGATACCAATAAAACCCTCTGCACTGCTAGTTAAACGTAAGGTTTTTGATAGCGCAGGATTGTTTGATCCATCGTGGCCTTCCGGAACCGATTGGGATCTATTCTTGAGGTTTTCTCAGTGTTGCACCTTTGGCTACATCAACGAGCCGCTGGTTATCCAACGACGCGAATCGGATGCAACGCATCAGAAGTTCCGTGAACAGGATAAGCTGTTTCTCCTAGAGGTTTTCTTGAGGGAGAAAGCTAAGCTGGGAAAAGATCCAGAAGCATTAGCCGCCGTGAATCGCGGAATATCGAACCATTGCAGCAATTTGGCACATCTCTATCTCCACTGTGGAAGACGGAAAGAGTCGGTTTCTCTGTATTTCAAAGGGTTCAGGGAGACTGGCGAAACGATGATGCTACTCCGCGCGGCTTCCATCTTCATGCCGCTGGGGTTGCGTGACATGCTCAGGCGCGTCGTAAGGAAAACCCTGCCGCACCCAATGTGAGAACGGCTTTATTTCAATCGCTCACTGAAGAAAACGGTAATGTATCCAACAAAGTAGGCGTATGACTTCTGAGAGAGTATTTACTTCTAGCACGATCACGAACCAGCAGCAACAGGAATTGTTGCAGTGTACGACTTGCGGCGAATCCGATGCTGTTCCCTTTCTGGTTGCGCCCGACCGCTTCCATAGCAGGAAGACGCTCTATCAACTCCTGCGTTGCCAAGCTTGCTCGATGGTATGGCTAAGTAGTGCACCGCGGCCGCAGGAAATGGTCGAACACTATGGTCCGGACTACGACAAGAAGATTGCTGCGGCCGGAGAGACGAGCCCCGACCGGTGGCGAGACCGCACGGGCGTACTAACCCAATACAAACAAGAAGGAACCTTGCTTGATCTTGGCTGTAGTTCGGGTTCATTCTTGTCGACTTTGAAAGGAAATGCGTGGGATCTTTACGGAATCGAGATGTCAACCGAGTCGGCGAGTCGCGCCCAAGAGAGATGTGGTGCGAAGGTTTTTGTCGGTGATATTCTCGATGCTCCTTTTGAACCGGGAAGCTTTGACGCGATCACGTGCTTTCACGTATTCGAACATCTGTATCACCCTCGAGAAGTACTTCAGAAAGTTGCGCGATGGTTGAAACCAGGGGGCATTTTCTATGTGCTAGTACCCAACATTGATTCGGCGGGAGAGCGTGTTTTTCAATCATACTGGTATGCGCTAGAGCTGCCGCGTCATCTCTCTCATTTTTCACCAAAGTCACTGAGTGCCGTTGCCGCATCTGTCGGGCTAGAGAAACTGTCACTCACTACTCACCGCGAGGTGTTTATTGAGTACAGTACTCACTATATTCTGGATGACATTCTGGCCAAACTTGGGATCGCACGGACATCTCTGGCGGCCAGCGGGCCGGCAAGCCTTGGTCGAAAAGTCATTAGAAAGGTGTACCGATTGACGGTTCAACCTTTGCTTACTGGATTGATCTCTCTGGCAGGTGATGGAGAAAGCATCCACGCCATCTTTCGAAAACCTGTGGAAGGGACTCAAGCCGGTAGTCATGCGTCGTCGGCAAGAGTCTCACAAAGTGGCGTAGTCCATCTGTAGAATGGCAAAAATTAGGCTAACCTGATGCCAGACGAACACGCAAGATACGGCGGTGGCGTTACCGACTCTGTCATAAGTCCCGTTGTGTTGGTTGCCCTAGTAGTTGCCCTCATACTAATTCTTGCGCTGCCGAAGAAGAAGGTTTTGATTCCAGTATTGCTGATGACATTCTTAGTGCCTCTTGGTCAGCAATTGTACTTTGCTGGAATCCACCTTTTTGTTTTGCGGATAGTGATACTTGTTGGATTGGCTCGTGCATTGGCAACAAGAAGCGGTACCGAGAGATTTCTGGCCGGTGGCTGGAATTCAGTGGATACGGCGATTCTCGCGTGCACACTAATAGAAGCAACTGCGGTCGTTTCCCTTTATCAAGAATCACAGGCGCTTATCAACCAAATTGCTTTCGTGTGGGACTGGCTCGGAGGGTACGTCCTGTTGCGAGCTCTGGTCCGTAGTGAGGAAGATGTATACCGAGCGACGAAGTGGCTTGGCATTATTGTGGCTGTGCTCGGCGCCGGCATGATCATCGAGCAAGTAAGGCTGGTAAACGTGTTCGGACTGCTCGGAGGGGTGCCGTTGGTTCCGGAGATTAGAGATGGTAAAATCCGATCACAGGCCGCTTTCTCTCATTCTTTAACGGCCGGCGCATTTTCTGCAGCCTCCGTGCCCCTATTCTTGCTGTTGTGGAAGAACGGGAGAGCCAAGTATCTGGCTGCAATTGGTGTGATCGCTGCCACAATCATGACCTACGCAACACAGTCCAGCACTTCTTTGCTTACTTATGGCGGTGGTTTGTTAGGCCTATTCTTGTGGCCAATGCGCAAGAAAATGCGGATGGTCCGGTGGGGACTGCTCTGTGGATTGGTAAGCCTACATTTGATCATGAAGGCGCCGGTCTGGTTTTTAATAGCGCGGATAGACCTGACTGGTTCTTCGTCTGGCTATCACCGCGCTGAGCTAATTAATGAGTTTATTAATCACTTCAGCAATTGGTGGTTGATCGGTACGAGAGATGCCGCCTCCTGGGGTTGGGATATGTGGGATGCACAGAATCAATTTGTCAATGTAGGGGAGTCAGGTGGACTAGTAGCAATCGTGTTTTTTGTATTGATAATCTCTCGAAGTTTTGCCCAAATCGGTGACGCAAGAAAACGGACCGATGGTCGCACAAAACAATGGCTTCTATGGTTCCTCGGTGCCGCACTCTTCGCCAACTGTGTTGCATTCTTTGGAGTGAATTATTTTGACCAATCGCGTATGGCCTGGTTTCTTTTGCTGGCCATGATTTCTGCTTGCACGGGCCCGATTCTTAGACCTAGGCGCGCGCCTGTCAACGCCGTCGTATCGGCACCTGTGTTGACGTCAGACGAGCTGCCGCACCCGTCTGTGCGACTTTAGCCATGAGTGCCGCCGTCGACAATCGAGATGGTTTGCGATTGTATTCTATGGGGAAGTACGTAGTTATTACACCTGTTCGGGACGAAGAACAATATCTGACGTTCACGATTGATAGCATGGTCCGGCAAACCGTTCTCCCCGAAGAATGGGTGATCGTGAATGACGGCTCCAAAGATAAAACGGGACAGATTGCCGAGGAGGCGTCGCGCCAGTATCCTTGGATACAAGTTGTGCATCGGGAGGATCGTGGATTTCGCAAGTGGGGGGCGGGTATCATCGAAGCTTTTTATGCGGGGTTCCACGCCCTCACCTTCAAGGACTGGCAGTTCATGTGCAAACTCGACGGCGATCTGTCATTCGAACCTGACTACTTCGAAGGAGCATTTCAGCAGTTCGTCGAGAGGCCCCAAATCGGAATTGGCGGTGGTGTGCTGTACCATTACCAGGGCGGGCAGAGAATTCTGGAGCCTCACCCGATGTTTCACGTCAGAGGAGGCGTTAAGATTTACCGCCGTGAATGCTGGGACGCGTTGGGCGGATTGTGGGTCGGGCCTGGGTCGGACACGGTGGATGAAGTAAAAGCTAATATGCTTGGGTGGAAGACTTCGAGTTTCCCTCATTTGCGGATGACGCACCATCGTTTTACTGGTGCGACTTATGGACGCTGGGGCGGTTCGGTAAAAGACGGAAAGATCGACTACGTGACGGGTTACCATCCCCTGTTCATTGTGGCAAAGACGATTGCGCGTTTGAAGCGACGGCCCTATGTGTTCGGTGCGCTTGCCCACTTGTTTGGTTATCTTTCAGCCTATTGTCACCACACCCCCAGGGTTAATGATCCAGAGTTAATTCGATACTTGCGCCGCCAGCAACTTGCCCGACTGTTTGGCGGCGAGACGATCTGGAAGTAACTGCCCCTGGGTTTACTCGGTTAAATCGTTGTCCATGGATCTCTCAATCATTTGCGTGAACTGGAATTCCCTCAAGTATTTGCAGGATTGTCTTACAAGTGTTTATGAGCACACTAGGGGAATATCGTTTGAAGTAATCGTGGTCGACAACGCTTCTCCCGAGGGTGGCATCGATTCGATAAAGAGCTGTTTTCCACAAGTCACTATCATCAAGAGTCTCGAGAATGTTGGTTTTGCCAGTGCGAACAATTTGGGGTGCAGACATGCCCACGGAGAATACGTACTGCTCTTGAACCCTGACACTAAGTTGATTGGCCCAACCATCAATATTCTGTTGGGGCATATTAAACAATTGCCAGATGCCGGGATCGTTGGATGTAAATTGCTGAATACTGATTTTTCTGTGCAGATCAGTTCGATCCAGAAATTCCCCACCATCTTAAATCAAATGCTCGATGCAGAGTACTTGCGGCTAAGATGGCCACATTGTCCTTTGTGGGATATTGGTCCGTTGTTCTCGCCAGAGGTCAAGCTGCTGGGGGTGGATGTAATCCCAGGTGCGTGCATGTTATTGCGCCGGTCGGTTTTCGAGCAAGTGGGCATGTTGAGTGAGGAGTATTTCATGTACGCGGAAGATCTTGACTTGAATTACAAGGTAAGGCGTGCCGGGTTCAAGAACTACTACGTTGGCGAGACGGCTATTATCCATCACGGCGGCAAGAGCAGCTCGCGGCAGAAGGTGAGCCAGTGGGTGACCATCATGCAATGCCGCGCCATGGTCCGCTACTTCCGAAAGACGCGGGGGCGTTGGTACCAGTGGCTTTACCAAGCTTCGCAATGCTGTATGGCTATTGCACGTCTGACTATTCTGTTCGCGCTGTCTCTTTTCGGAGACATGTTTTGGGACAAGGAATCGCTGCAATGTTCTTCAAACAAGTGGAAGGCTGTGTTGAGGTGGGCGCTGGGCAGGCAGAGCTTTGTACTCCAAAATCATTGATTGGCAATTCTTTGAGTTCCTTATGTGTGGCATTTGCGGAAAACTGAACTTCGATCGTGAGGAGAGGGTCTCGCCCGAGCTGCTGAAGAGGATGGCGGACAGCATTGAGCATCGCGGACCGGACGATGAAGGGTACTATCGTTCGGGGCCAGTCGGATTTGGATTCCGGAGGCTCTCCATTATCGATCTTGCGACCGGTCATCAGCCGCTATCTAACGAGGACGAGAAAGTCTGGATTGTCTTCAACGGAGAAATCTACAACTATCAGGAACTTCGGGAGTACCTGCAATCCGAAGGACATGTCTTCAAGACGAAAACTGATACCGAAGTGATCGTTCATCTGTACGAGGAATTGGGCGAGAACTGCGTAGAGAAGTTGCGAGGAATGTTTGCCTTCGCGATTTGGGATGAGCGCCAGCAGACTCTGTTCCTCGCCAGAGACCGCGTGGGAATTAAACCGCTCTATTATTATCTCTCAGAACGCACACTGATTTTTGGATCAGAGATCAAGGCGATCTTGGCAGACCCTGAGGTTCAGCCGGAAGTCGTCCCTGGCATGATCGACCGCTTCCTGACTTTCTTCTATGTTCCCGGTGAACAGACGCTCTTGCGCAATATCTATAAGCTCGGTCCGGGATCGTGCATGGTCGTTAAGGATGGCAAGGTGCGGGTCCGACAGTACTGGGACCTCGAGTTCTCCCCGAGGGAGCGAAGCATACAAGACGCCGAAACAGAACTCCTTAGTCTTTTAGACGAAGCAGTTCGCCTGCACATGATCAGCGATGTGCCAGTTGGATTTCTCCTGAGTGGGGGAGTGGACTCAACGGCAATGCTAGGTTTTACAGTTGGGAAAACGGACAAGAAGCTAAGTAGTTACACATTGGGATTCTCTGCACCGGGCCTTGCCGATGAAAGGCCGTATGCGCGACTGGCGGCAGAGCGCTACGGATCCGAACATCATGAGATGACCATTACCTCCAAGGAATTTGCAGATTTCCTTCCGAGTTTTGCTTGGCACATGGAGGAACCATGCTGCGAACCCCAGGCAGTGGCGCTGTACTACGTTTCACGGCTCGCCAAAGACTATGTCAAGGTGCTCATCTCTGGTGAAGGGGGAGATGAGGCATTTGCCGGCTATCCAATTTATAGAAATTTGCTGTGGCTCGAGCGAATAAAGACAGCCCTGAGGCCCTTCAATGGAGCGCTTTCCGCAGTTCTCACCCGGCTGAACTCGGTTGTAAGGTCGCCGCGTATTGCGAAATATGCGCCATTGTTGAACCTTCCGCTGGAGTCCTATTACTACAGTAGAACTTCGAACCCAGGACGATTTTTCAACAGTCGGGTCAAGGACCTCTACTCAGCAGACTTCCTTCATCATGTGGATAAGGAAATCTCAACGAGCCTTGTTCGGGGCTACCTTCGCATCGGTGCTGGCAGCAAATTGAACAAAATGTTGTATACGGATACGAAGACCTCTCTGCCGGATGACCTGCTCTTGAAGGCCGACAAGATGACGATGGCCAATTCCATCGAGCTTCGCGTTCCCTTTCTCGATCACAAATTTCTGGAATTTGCTGCAGCTTTGCCGGAGAGTCTCAAAGTGCGGTGGTTCACAACGAAGTTCATCGCCAAGAGGGCATTTAAGGACCGACTACCTCAGCAGATTTTGCGTCGAAAAAAGGTGGGTTTTCCTGTTCCTTACGAAGCCTGGCAGAGAACTGAACTGAAGGATTGGATTCAGGGACTCTTGCTCGATCGCGAGGCTTTGTCTCGCGGCTACTTCAGGAAGAGTTGCATCGAGCACCTGATCAAGGAGGATGCACAGTTTGGAGGTTACTCGAAAGAGATACTTTCTCTGGTTTCGCTTGAGTTGTGGCATCGGGCGTTCCTGAAACCACAGAAGGTTGCCGCGAGCCATACTGAGTCTCCGGTGGGGGGCCGGTAGCGGATTTCTGGTGGAGCTACGCGGAGTAGGGAAGACTCGTCATAATCAGATGCCATCCTTCGAAACCAAAATCGCCGACGTTGTCTTAAGGCGGATTCGCAGTCGGGCGCCGGCACTGTCGTCCGGTGGGAGCGCGGAATCTGCCATTGTGGGTGGAGGGAGGGTTCTGATTCGTCAGGCCGAGTTTACGGATTTTGAGGCGGTCTGTGCTTTGAATCACCGTCTCGGCCAGGGTCCGGATTCAATGGAGAACTGGCACCGTCTTTGGCGCGATAACCCAGCTGTTGCTCAAGGGGCGCCAGCGCGGATCGGTTGGGTGCTCGAGTGCGCGGGTAAAGTCGTCGGATTCCTGGGTAGCATTCCACTTCTTAGCGAGTATGACGGACGCCTGCTATTTACCGCAGCAACCTGCCGGTTTGCGATTGAACCTGCCCATCGCCCTTCCGGTCACCTGTTAGTCACGTCGTTCTTGCGCCAGAAGGATGTTGATCTCTTCTTGAACACTACCGCAACAGTTTCGGCCGGCAAGATCATGATGGCCCTGAAAGCCGCACCGGTACCACAATCGGACTACGGCAAAGTCCTGTTTTGGGTTTTGAAGCCCCGTGCATTCGCGGACGCCGTACTAACGAAGATGGGCGTCCGTTCTAGTCTGCGCCCCATTGGTGGTTTCCTCGCTGCTGGAGCACTGGCAGCAGAGACTGCGTTTCGAAGGAGAACTCCAAGAGAGAATCCAAGTCGATATCGTGTTGTGGTATCTAGTGTGGACCGGCTTGGAGAGACGTTTGACCGATTCTGTCTTGAGCAAACAAGAACTGCGAAACGGCTGATAGGCGTTCGCACATCCGATATCATGCATTGGCACTTTGTGCCGCCACAGAGCAGAAGGGCGACTGAAGCGCTGAGTTGTTATTCCGCAGGTGCTCTTGTCGGATATGCGATCATGAGGCACGAAGTCGAAACAGGTTCGACGCTTCGCCGTTCGTTGATTGCCGATCTGCTCGTGCAAAATGACGACCCGCTTGCGGTGGAGCAATTGTTGGTTGCAGCGTACCGCAGTGCTAAGCAATCAGGCAGTCACGTCCTTGAGGTGATCGGATTCCCCAAACAGGTAAGGCGCGTTCTCCTGCAGCACAAACCTTATTCAAGAGATTATCCTGCTTCCCCCTACTTCTATAAGGCACGTGATCGTCAGTTACATGACGAGCTTTCGAACGAAAATGCTTGGTATGCATGTCCGTTCGACGGAGATGCTACTCTTTGGCCCTGATTCCACCCGAAGAAAAGAGCTAGTCGGTAAATGAAATTAGTCGAGGCGCTTGAAATCCTTCGAGATGAAAGATCTGCTCTAGTGCAGAAGCTGCGACTTTACCTTGCGTGTGGTTTCACGCCACTTCATCTGCCGACGTTTCTTGCTGCTCAGTTGCGTATTCTTCTGCCCCAGCAGCAGGTGGAATTTCATGCGGGTCTTTACGGCGATTTCTGGGGTAATCTCGAAAAGGCTGAGCGCGCGCGTACAGATACTGCTATCGTAGTCATGGAATGGGGTGACCTTGATCCTAGATTAGGGCTTCGTAGTTTGGGAAGTTGGTCCCCGGACGTGTTCCCGGACATCCTCAGCCAGGCTAAGATCCGTACGGATCAATTTCGAGAGCTTATTCAGAAGATTGCTTCTGAAGTTCCTGTCGTAATTTGCTTCCCGACACTTCCTTTGCCGCCTGTCTCCTTTTCTGTGTCCGGGCAATCAACAGCTTTCGATTTACAGATTCGAGCTTGCGTTGCAGACTTAAGTGTGGAGGTTTCTCGGGTCAAAGGAGTGAGAGTGCTAAACGCGCAACGTCTGGACACGCTCTCGCCTCTGAACAGCCGTCTAGATCTAAAATCAGAATTGGTTTCCGGCTTTCCCTATAAATTGTCGCATGCTTCCACAATGGCGGAACTCCTAACCAAACTCGTTCAGCGCCCGACACCAAAGAAGGGCCTGATCACCGACTTGGATGACACCCTGTGGAGCGGCATTCTTGGTGAAAGTGGAGAACACGGCATCTCGTGGGACCTCGAGCATAACAGCCATATCCATGGCCTCTATCAAAGATTTTTGCAAGCGCTGTCGCAGTCAGGAGTCTTGATCGCCGCGGCCAGCAAGAACGATCCTGTGGTTGTCGAGAAGGCCTTTCAGAGAAAGGACCTTATCCTCTCGCAGACCGCTCTGTTTCCGATCGATGCACATTGGGGTGCCAAATCGGAATCTGTGAGTCGGATTGTGAAGACCTGGAATATCGGGGCAGACTCAATTGTATTCATTGATGACAGCCCGATGGAGTTAGCGGAAGTCAAGACCGTCCACCCGGACGTGGAGTGCATCCTCTTCCCGAAGAATGACTACCAGGCTATGTATGAACTGATGTATCGCTTGCGGGATCTGTTTGGCAAGGATACCGTTACCACCGAAGATACGATTCGACAGGAAAGCATACGTCGCGCGCACACTCACGCGGAGCACGGCGAGAATCATCCGGGGACGCCGGAGCAATTTCTGGAGCAGGCGGAAGCGGAATTGACCATCGAGTTGTCAAAAGAATCGGTCGATGGTCGAGCCCTCGAACTGATTAACAAGACCAATCAATTCAACTTGAATGGCAAGCGGCACACCGAGAGCTCGTGGAGGACCTATTTGAAGGAGCCCGATACAATCGTGATGGTTGTGGCTTACCAGGATAAATACGGTCCCTTGGGAAAGATCGCTGTGCTCGCTGGCAGGATTAAGGGGTCGTTTCTGTCCCTTGATACATGGGTGATGAGTTGTCGCGCGTTCAGCCGCCGAATCGAGCACAAATCTCTTGAGGAGTTGTTTGAGCGTTTCCATTTGGAAACCATATCTTTTGATTTCCAGACTACCGCCAAGAACTCACCCGTCCGTGATTTTCTCACGGAGATCCTCGGGACAGCTCCCAGCGAGGGCAGCCGACTCTCGCGAGATGAATTGATTCGCCGTCAAGTTAGAACGTTCCACAAGGTAATGGAGGCCCCCCGTGGATGAGTTGCAGGCTCGGCTGATGAAATGTTTCCGCGCCGTCTTTCAGACTCTGGGGGATGACGAGATCGTGCACGCCCGTCCCGACACGGTTCCCGGCTGGGACTCGGTCGCCGGCGTGACGTTGTTTGCTGCTATCGAAGAAGAGGTTGGGATTGAAATCGATGTGCAGGATCTTGTAGATCTCGTCTCGTTTCAGGCGATTCTCGCCTATTTGCAGCGGAAGAACATCGGAGCAAATGCGGCAGTCGTCAACAGTATGCTCACAGCGAAACTTGACTAAGTTCTCGTTCTCTTAACAAATGGAAAGTTCAAATCAAGGGGCCTGGAAGAGAGTTCTGAAGTGTGGAATCAGCCTGGGAGTGTTTGCGGCGTCTACCACATGGAGGTTCTTTTCTAGGTTACTGGGGAGTACTCCCAGAGCGAACTGCGTTATTCTCTATTACCATTCTGTTCCGGCTGAACAGCGCACGAAGTTCGCTGAACAATTGGATGTGATACTTCAGTGTGCAAGGCCGGTGGCTTTGAATGCACAAACAGCGTTTGTGCCAGGCGAGCACTGCGTTGCGATCACTTTTGATGATGCGTTTCAGAATTTTGCCGATGAAGCCCTGCCTGAATTGGAAAAGCGTCGACTCCCCTCTACTGTGTTCGTCATCGCTGAAGCACTGAATAAGGCGTTTGGGCCTGCTGGTTCCACGGAACAAGTAATGTCGCTCGAGCAGCTTCGCGCATTGCCTCGTGAGCTGGTAACTCTCGGTTCGCACACCTTGACCCATCCCATGCTTACACGAGTAGCAGAACAAGACGCGCGACGGGAAATCGCTTTGTCTAAGGCAACGCTGGAAGCAATGCTGGACAGCCAAATCGTGCTGTTCAGTTTCCCGTTCGGCGACTTCAATGAACGTCTCGTCGAACTCTGTCAGGAGGCCGGGTACCAGCACGTTGTCACTACGCTACCCACATTTGCTAATTTTAACGAGTTCGTACTCGGGCGTGTTCGGGTGGATCCTACGGATTGGCCGCTGGAATTTCGCCTGAAATTGGCAGGAGCCTATCGTTGGCTTCCCCTGGCATTCGACCTGAAGAGCAGAGTGTACCGCCTCGTGCGCGCCGTGCTGAGGGCAAGGAGACAGAATCTAGAGGCGCCGAAATCTGTCATTCACGAGTCGAGTGGACGGTAATTGCTGCGAATCGTGGGGGGGAGATGATATCCATTGTCCTGCCGGGTTGCTGGTCACGGTCGAGAACCCTAGCGTTCGCCAGAAATAACTAGTGTGGGTTGCCCATTACTTGGGTGGGCGGAAGGAACAAGTGTCAGCGGGCGATACTGGCTTGAGGCCTGCAGCCTTTTCGCAGAGAAGTCCGCTGGTTGAGAAAGCCAATACCTGATGCCCCTTTACTGTTTGGATCCGCTACAGGATGCTCGATGGCGGGACTTCCTGCAACAAACCCAAGGCGCGTCCGTATTTCACAGTCCTGGTTGGCTCGAAGCGTTGCATAGGACGTATGGGTACGTGCCGGTCGTATATACGACTTCCGCGCCGGGGGCGGGGATTGCCAATGGCCAGGTTTTCTGCGAGATCAAGAGTTGGCTTACGGGGCGTCGCCTCGTGTCGATTCCCTTTGCGGATCATGCGGCATTGCTAGTGGATGACAGACAGGACGTTTGCCACATGTTTTCTGACCTTCGGAGGCTAGTGGATCTGAGGTCCTATCGATATATTGAGATAAGGCCGGTTATGCCCGTCGATTTTGGCGAGACTGGACTGCGGAAGTCTGCCGCATTCTACTGGCACAGGATTCCACTCGACAGAGATTTGTCCGCCGTGTTTACGAGCTTTCACAAGAATTGCGTGCAAAGAAAGATCAGAAGAGCCGAACGGGAGGGTTTAACCTACAAAGAAGGCAGGGATCGGGAACTGATTAGACATTTCTATCACCTGCTGTTGTTAAGCCATCGGCGTCATGGGTTGCCGCCGCAACCGATCGTATGGTTCCACAATTTGGCTGAGTGTTTGGGGGACGCCATGAAGATTCGAGTTGCGTATAAAAACGGGATACCCATAGCCGGCATTGTGACCCTGCAATACAAACGGTCAATGGTATACAAGTATGGAGGGTCGGATTCCCGCCACCATAACTTGGGTGGAGTAGCATTCCTGTTCTGGAGAATCATACAAGAAGCGCATGCAGAGGGGTTGGAGGCTGTGGACATGGGGCGATCGGATTGCGACAATGGTGGCCTGATTGCCTTCAAGGAACGTTGGGGAGCTGCACGCTGCACATTAAACTATTGGGTCTATCCTCCAGGGACAGTCACCAGCCCTCAGGCTTGGAAACTCAAAGCCGCAAAGCGGATTTTCTCTCTTGTTCCGACAGCCATACTCCCTACCGCAGGCAGGCTACTGTACCGGCACATGGCCTGATTCTTGGCTCAAGGCGGCATAGCAGAATTTCTCTCCGTTGCATGGAACCGATTTCTGATACAGCATACTTAATCACAATGGATAACTGTCTGACCCAGTATTTTCGTTGTCCGGAAGGATACGTTCGGTTTGCTCCGATCGAGTCGCTGTCCACTGAGAGCCGCTTTTTTTGTTTAGGTGAAGGCGTAGTCTGTTATGGCAGATACTGCGACGCAGTTCCGGCCTCCTCTCCGGCGGAATCCCTTCATGATGCATACGCCGATACGACAATAACTGAAGGATCAGTCCTACTCCCATTTGATCTGACGGAAATAGTGGATAATCTCCGGCATGAGTTATATGTGGATTCTGCAGGAGCGCGCAAGTCTACGCTGGAATCACCTATTAATCGCCTCTACTATCTGGTACGCCCCATGCTGCCGGTGGCCGTGCGCAAGCATCTGCAAAGGATTCGCCTGAAGGGCTGGCACAAGATACCGTTTCCGCATTGGCCAGTCGACCGGACCGTAGATAACCTGTTTGAGCGATTGCTCCAGTTGTCGCTTAAGGCGCAGAACCGCGACCGGATTCCTTTCATTTGGTATTGGCCCAACGGCGCCCGAAGTTGCGCGATCATGACCCATGATGTGGAAACAAGTGCGGGAAGAGATTTCTGTGGGACGCTGATGGATATCGATGATCGCTTTGGAATCAAAGCTGCATTCCAAGTTGTGCCGGAACAGCGTTATGAGGTCACGCCCGAATACTTGGACTCCATTACGAATCGTGGCTTCGAAGTCGGAGTTCAAGACTTAAATCACGACGGGCGGTTATACAGGAACCAGCAACAGTTCATAACACGAGCCGCTAAGATTAATGCCTATGGCCGCCAATGGGGGGCAGAGGGGTTTCGTGCCGGGGTTCTTTATCGCCGGCAAGAGTGGTTTGACGCGCTCGACTTTTCCTATGAAATGTCCGTCCCAAATGTGGCACATCTGGACGCGCAACGGGGTGGTTGTTGCACGGTCTTCCCGTACTTTGTCGGTAAGTTACTGGAGATCCCGGTCACAACAACGCAAGACTACTCCCTGTTTCACATTCTCAGACAGCATTCGATT
>JAIQFA010000184.1 GCA_020073525.1 Terriglobia bacterium | reverse complement strand
CGGTCAGGACGGCTGTAACCGCGGTCAAGAAAGACGCTGTCTTCATGGCTGAAATCTCCGGACCCGAGATCGCATGGGACATTGATGACAGCAAGGCCGAACCGCTCTTTGACGAAATGTGCGAAGCCTCCTACAACTATGACAGTTGCGGATTCCTGGGAGGCGCAAAAGGTACGGGATGCGCTTATGTCATGTTCAACGGCGCGCCCGGCATCACGCCATTCCACCCCACGACGCTGAGTAAGGTAGCCAACAATCAGGCGACTTCGAAAGAGTTCGTAGAGGCCATCAAAGGGCAACGAATTCTTTATGATCGGCTCCGCGTCAACTTCATCGAGAACCACGACACAACTCGAGTCTCCGATTGCTTTCCGAATCAGCACAAAGCTCTGTTTGCCTTGATTGCAACGATGCCGGGTGTGCCCGTGGTTCATGCGGGACAGGAAATCGGATCTACCGTGCACCCGGACGCTTCCGGCAATACTGACGTCGTGGTCGACTGGGCAAAGGGCGATTCAAGTCTGGAAGCCTTTTACGACCGCGTGATGAAGGTTCGTGCGAGCAACAGAGCGCTATCGTCTGGCGATATTCGCGATGTTTGGAAAAGTGGAGATAAGTCCATTGCGTTTTTGCGCAGCGCCGGCGACAACCATGTGCTGGTGGTGCTGAACTTTGATTCTAAACCTGCAAAATTCACGGCAGGAATACCGCTTGGTGAGTTCGGATTGTCACTCCAACAACAATATAAGCTGCAAGATGAACTCACGGGGAAAGCGGTCGTGCGCCCAGGCAAGGCGCTTGAAAATTTCGAAGTAAACCTGGAGCCCTACGGACAACAAGTCTTAACGATTGCAGCCCAATAGGTGACGAATCTACTGGGCTGGCGTGGCAGCCAATTCCCGCTGCAGATATGCCGCCGCTGGACGCAGATATCCGCCTGGATAGATAAGATCCGTGGATGGAGTAAACATGCGGCCGGCGATCCCGCCCCAGGCATACCAACCAATGCCGGAGTGCAGAATGATCGGCAGCGTGCGCTGGTAGTGCCGCAGTTGGCCTTCATCGGTGGAGATGCTCTCCTCGCCATACGCCTTGAGCCAGTCGTCCGTATTGGCCAGGCCCTCCGAGAGGATTAGCCCCTTGCTGTTCTGCTGGGCAATCTCAGCGGCTGCCTTCAGGTTCTTCGCCAGTTCATCGCCGAGCAGATAAGAATGGATCGAAAGCACGGTCTGATACTGGGCGAGAGATTTCATCTCTTCAAGACTGCTGCAGCCTATGGTGCGAGCCGCGGTCGGGTATTTATTGTGCATGTATGTGGCTATGTGCGCGACGAAAGCGTAAACGCGATCCTTAGCTTGCGTATAGCTCACGCCGGTGGGCAGATCCATAAGAGTTGATGGTTCGTTCATCAGGTCGAAGGCAATGCCCCCCGTACTTCGCACAGCCGTTTTCATCACAGCATCGGCATAGGCGTCGAACTCCGGCCAATTCTCCGGGCCCAGGCGGCGCAGGCCCGGGTTCGGTGTCCAGTTCTGCCAGAAGATGATGTCGGGCGGGGTGTCCTTTGCGACCGGCACCAGTATGTAGCGTCCTCTTCCCTTTGCGAATTCAGCATAGCGGCTACGTGTGAACTGCTTCTGTTGATCGGAAAGCGATGGAGAGCGCAGGAAGTGTTCGTAAGCTTCACCGATGCTCATCTCCACGGCATCGCCGCGTGGCTCAATGCCACACGAATCGAAAAGCACGAGCAGAACCGACAGCCGATGCTTGTCAGAAAGATCCAGCGCAAGAGCCAGGCTACGGGTGAAGACCTCAGGATCTTCGCGCCAAGCTTGCTCGCTCAACCATATCCGGACGCTGTTAAAACCGAGTTGTTCCATCCAGCCCAGTTCACGATCAACCCGAACAGGATCGAAGTGTCGCCACATTTCGGCGGCGTTGGCCGCATCCGAAGAAAAGAAGTTGACGCCCCGGAGATGACTCCAGCGAGTGTCAATTGCGACTGAAGGCGATGCGGCCAGCAGCAAGCTTGGGAAGAACAGCATCAGACTTGCGAGGAAAAGAGTTGAACGGGTCACTTTGCTTCCGACATTCACTGACGAAACGCCAGGTGCGTTCATGTAAAATCACAATGGATCACAATAATGCACGCACGCGGGCACCACGTCAACGGAGATTATTATGGAGTTGCGCTGTTTACCGTCTAACTGGTTAACTATTTTGAACGATTGTGACACAATATCGAGATCAATATTGACGTTATTTAATTCACTAATGTATAAACATGAGCGATTACAACGGAAGAATTGCACAACGTGAACTCAGACGATCCTGCAGTGAGCGGCCAGCTTGCATCGATGTCGGGAATTCGAATTGGAGTGCGTCCAGCCGAAACCGTCATTCCCGCGTTCAACATTCCTTATCTGCCAATGATGGAGCCGATCGTTGCCGCTTTACGTGAAACCGACAGCTTCGGCCTGATTGCAGTGGCACGTTTGGAGTGGATTAAGTTCGGGGCGCAAAGCTCGCGGGCCGTATTTGAAGAGTATCAGCGCGTGAAAGATGAACGTTTCACGCGACTGCATTTGGATCATGTTCCGGTCATTGACGAAGATAACGTTCGGGTGGACTTCGAAGCGGATATCCGGGAGGCCATCGACCTCGGGTTCCAATCGGTAATGGTAGATGGTTCACGGTTGCCGCTTGACGAAAACATCCAGGCAACCCGTAGAATCGTGGCTATCGCGCACGCTCGGGGTATATCCGTCGAAGGAGAGTTGGGCGCCGTTCTTGGTCACGAAGCAGGTCCTCTTCCGCCCTATGAAGACCTCTTTGCCACGGGAAAGGGGTTTACTTCGCCTGAGGAGGCAAAACGATTCGTCGTCGAAACCGAAGTGGACTGGCTCTCAGTCGCGGTCGGCAGTGTGCATGGTCCCCTGATGCAGCATATCCAGAAGGTCGAAGCGAAGTTGGATCTTGCTCATCTGCAGCGTATCCATGAAGCGACCCGCATTCCATTGGTGCTTCATGGAGGAAGTGGCATCAAGAAGGAATACATTCTGGGAGCCACGCGGCGCGGAATCGCAAAGATCAACATCGGCACCGTACTTCGAAAGGCCTATCAAAACGCGATTCCCATCTCCATGGCAGCCGCCCAGCAAGCAGTGCATGATGCCACGGTGTTGGTCTTGACGAAGGAACTAGATCTTCAGGGAAGTCGACAGCTTGTTCACCTCGACGACTCCGAATCCTCTCCAACGTAGCGAATCATCCCCTCGAAGAATTGCGTCATACTGTGTGCGCGAGCCACGCATGAAAGGTTTGGTTCGGGTAATTGCGCAGCGGCTCGCGGAAGAGCAAGCGGAACCCCTGGTGCCTCGCCTACTCGGGAGTGCGAGCGGCAATGGCGCGCCCGCAGCTTGCGGTGTCGCCCCTGGCTCTGCGTCGGCGTCCGAGCGCGGGTCGTGCCTGCGATTTGCCGACGGAGATATAGAGTAGCTGATAGGCGCTCGCACGATGTGTGAGACTTGGCATCTCGCTGCAGAGGTAGTACGGCAGGTAGTAGCGTTCGAGCGGTGAAAGGCCGTACTGGAAGCGAACACAGACAAAGAGTCCTGTCGCTGTGAGCGAGAAGAGGAGCGCGCTGAGGGTATGTCTCGCATCGTGATTCATACTATCGCCGTCCTTGCACCAAGAATTTCACGATCTCAGCATTGATGTGACTGACCGTATGTTAGGCAAGGGGCATATTGGACACAATGAATTTGTGGTGTATGTCAAGGGAACCCAGGCGAAGGCGGTGCTCTGCGGAAGGACAAATGGACCGCGACGGGTCTTTGCGCGCAGAGCAACAACTCCATTATCTTCGAGTCGGCTGAACTGGCTGGCGATTACTTCAAGTATCGGAAGCTCCTAAGAAATGACACGGAAGCCGCGGACGGGCTGAGGTACGGTACCGCCCAATCCGTTCGTCGTCACCGAGGTC
The DNA here is from genome assembly GCA_020073525.1 of Terriglobia bacterium. Classification (GTDB taxonomy): domain Bacteria; phylum Acidobacteriota; class Terriglobia; order Terriglobales; family Acidobacteriaceae; genus Acidiflorens. Next base: position 1,468 of record JAIQFA010000184.1, on the reverse strand, counting down.
TATCCCTCATTATGGAGTCTACCCTCAGTGCCGATGCAGATCCTTGTGCATGATCTTGCGCGTTTCGTGCAATCGCTCGTCGGCGGGAAGATCGATGAGTTTGCGGTTCATGTCATCATCGTCTTCGGCGCGCAAGAGCTTGTTCACGTACTCAATGACGCTTGCGGGAAAGACGCCCTCGCGTTCGAAGAGTTCGCGCTTCTGGCAGAGGATACGCGCCGACTCGACGCAGCTTCGCGGTAGGCATTGCAGTCGGCTCAAGATGGTCTCGTCGCGAAAGATATTTCCCTGGACGTAGAGTTTGTTGGCGAGTTGCAGGGATTCCTCGTGGGCCATGCCCCACTCCGCCGCCATCGCGATGCCGGCCAGTAGGAGATGGGCGAACGCCGAGCCATCGGGGCTGCGCAGTTCCACTGTCTGAATCGAGCTGCCGGCCTCGTAAGCATGGTGCTGCTGCGAGTTCACTTTCTGCGAAAGATCGCCGACCTCGGCCCAGCCGAGGGGAACGCGGATCATCGCGTTGCGATTGAGGTCGCTCCAGCAGATGCGCGTGGGCGCCTCCTGATTAGGCACGAGCCGCAGATAGGCCGACGAAACAGTATTGCCGAACGCGGTCAGTGAGTCGGCGTAATGACATAGGCCACCAACAACCTGGCGCGAGCGCGCCGTCGGCGCGCATGGTACTGCGCCCGTCGCGGCGAACCTCGACGTGCACATGGAAACCGTCCTTGCTGCCCGCCTCCGTATCTTCACCCGCATTTGCAAGCACGATGTGCGCTGTGCTTTTGAGCCCTTCAAGAAGATAGGCCGAAAATGACCCGCCGGTTTTGTCGCAATTTTCTACTACTTTCTGCACGGTAATAAGGGATCACCATCGGGCAAGAATACCGGCCAGCGGTGTGATTGTTCGCCTTTGCTGAACAGCGCCGGATTCAGCGGAGGCGCGGCCTTGCCATCTGCGTTCACACGCCACATTCCGCCTTGTGCTTCGGGCGTGTACAAGATCACGAGTGTTGCGGCGATTTTGGAGCACTTTCGGCGATAAATGGTTCCAAGAACGGTTCCAAGTTTGGTCGCGGAGAATCTTCGCCTTAACTGTTTTGAATTGGTTGCGCAGGATCATCGGAGCACAGCCGTTCAAAGAATCCGGGAGAAAGCTGATCGGGAGGACAATCGATGATGTCATCCCGGTCCATTCCCACATCTTGCATCAGCGTGACTTGGGCGGATTCGTCCACCACAAGCCTGGGGTAAGTCGGGTTGGCATCGTGATATTACGAGAAAGAGGTCAATCAGTGGTGCAGTTGAGATGAATGTAAGTCCTTTGTTCCGCGATTCTCGCCGAAGTCGCGTGCCCCTCTCGCGCCAAGCTACTGATTTATTAGAGGCAACTGCCGCAAGAAACCAAATATGAATCCCTGGTCACTTGCCAGGGTGTCATTCAGTTTCTTGTAGGCTCTAAATAATT
>JAIQFA010000064.1 GCA_020073525.1 Terriglobia bacterium | reverse complement strand
CCTGAGAGCATTCAAGGGTGCTTCAAGGACGGAGGAGTCGATTCCTGGCGGCATTTCTTCAGAAAATAAGTAACAAAAGCTAACCGTAACATAACGAAATCACGCGATCTACGTGCTAGAACGGGCCATTTCACAATGCGTGAACGGCCGATTGTGCGATCCGAACCACTCCGGTCGGAAGCCATGTATCGAAAAAATACGCTTGACAACATGGTAAATCATAATAAAAAGTACCATATCGTAATAATTCGAAACTGAAACTGCCTTTGGATTCGTTCTCCTCACTCGGGAAGGAGCACTATGGCAATACACCGTCTTTGGATCGGAATCGTCGGTACGCTGCTTCTGATTTTCTTCTCATTTTCCAATCTTCTGGCACAAGGCAGTTACACGGCCCAAATCCGCGGTACGGTGACCGACCCCTCCGGCGCAGTGGTGGCGCATGCCAAAGTCACGCTGACGGACGACGGTAACGGTTTTTCAATATCAGCACAGACCGATGGAAGTGGTCTTTACGTCATCAATGGCCTGCGACCTTCCAAATACGGCGCTAAGGTTGAAGCGCTGGGATTCCGCGATGTCATGCAGAAGGATATAGTGCTGGCTGTGAGCCAGCAGGCCACTCTCGATTTCAGCCTGAAACCGCTATCCGTAATAGAGACCATGACGGTCGTAGATACGGCGCCACTGTTGGATACCGGTGGCGGTTCGCTGGGAACGGAGGTGACGAACGAGTTCATCAATCGAATCCCGCTGGCGAACCGGGATGTCACGAAGCTTGTCTACTTGTCGGCGGGCGTGACGGAATTGAATAACGGGGTTGGATACCCGGTGGGAACGGATTTTTCTTCGAATGGCCAGCGCTATGCGTCGGCAGAAATTCGCTTGGACGGCACGCTGGCTACAGGACCGGAGCAGGGCGAAGGCGCAACCTCGAATCTCAGCTATGTCCCCTCCTCGGAAGTGATCCAGGAATTCAAGGTCCAGAACAACAGCTTCTCCGCGGAGTATGGCAGCAACGGGGGAACGGTGGTCAACATTCTGCTCAAATCGGGAACCAATAAGTTTCACGGGAGCGGCTGGTGGTACGGCCGGCGCACGGACTTGAACGCCAACGACTTTTTCTCGAATCGTGACGGCATTCCCCGTGCCGCCTCAACTCGCGATCAGTACGGATTCTCTGTGACCGGGCCAATCATCAAGAACAAGACTTTCTTTCTTTTCGATCTGGAACGAGTACGGCAGAACGACAAGGCCCTGATCTCGGCGCGCGTACCGACCGATCTGGAGCGCACGGGAGATTTCTCGCAGACGCTGGTGGCCGATGACAATGGCAACCTGGTCCCAGTGCAACTGTTCAATCCATTCGACTTGAATCCGGATAACACGCGAAATCCTTTTCCCGTCACACCGGACGGAAGACAGAATGTGATTCCGGACGCCCTGATCGATAAAGCGGTGGGACAGAAGTTGGCGAACGCCTACCCCGAACCAACGGGACCGGTCGACCCCGCCACGCAGACGAACTTTCAGCAGGGCGTGGTGAATACTTCGCCGTCGACGCAATTCGACATCAAGATTGACCATCAACTGAACGAAAAGAATCACTTGATGGGCCGGTACAGCCAAAACAACAGCAGCTTCACCAATCCCGACCCATTTTTCGGCGGTCTTGTAGGCGACCAGATCACGCGCAATATTGTGCTGGAGCACACCTGGTCGATCAGTTCGCGGCTGTTGCTCACCAGCCGTTTTGGAGTGGACCGTTACCACCAGGTCGGGACTTCGCAGCATGTCGACCCGACGCAATTCGGCCTACCCGATCTGCTGACGCGGGCGAACGGAATCGTACGCATGCCGGTCATCGTCGCGGACAATTACACCGGTCTGAACAGCGACCAGTTCGGCGGCGAGCAATGCTGCGCCGACACCATCAATGGGCACACCCAGTACGTCTATTCATCCGCGATGAACTGGGTAAAGGGCGCTCATGTATTCAAGTTCGGATTTGAACAGCGCCAGTTCTTCAATAACTTCTACCAGCCGGACTATGCGACAGGGCGCATAAGTTTTGGAAAGATCATCACGGCAGAAGATCCCTTCGGAGGTAGCCCGTCCGAAGACGGGACTGGATTGGCAGGTATGTTACTTGGATTCCCGGATAGCGGTCAGCTGAACATCAAAACCGCGGTGGCCAACAAATCCCTGGAGACAGCCTTCTACGCGCAGGACGACTGGAAAGTGACGCCCCGCCTCACTATCAACCTGGGTCTGAGGTATGAGTGGAGCACGCCCTACAGTGAGCGCCATAACCGAATCCAGTTCAGCGATTTCAATGCGGTCAGCGGGGTGAACGTTGACCTAACGCCACCCACAACGGATTGGGAAGGCAATCCTCTGCCGGCGGACCTGAGCGGCTTTGGACTGGGACCGACCAATCTGAAGGGCATTACACGGTTCGTCGACTCCAGCCACCGGCACGTTCCAGTCGATCGGAACAATTTTGGGCCGCGAATCGGCTTCGCCTATGAAATCCGCAACAATACAGTATTACGAGGCGGCGCCGGAATGTTTTACGGAATTTCTTCGGCTACGAACTTTCAGTACGCCGGCACAGCGTTCCGACGGGACGCGCCCATTCACTTTCTCGCGACGGATTCGGTCCACCAGGATGCAACTCTGACCAACCTGTTTCCAAATCTTCCATCGGGACAGTTGCCTACGCCTCAAGGGACAACTTACGGGCCACTGGCGGAATGGGGATATGTAAACCAAAACGATCTGGGCACCACGGAGGCGCGAAATCCGGAGATTTACCAGTGGAACCTCGGAGTTCAACATCTGTTTCCTTTCGGCGTCGTTCTCTCCGCCGACTACTCCGCCAATCGTAGTACCCACCTTCCATGGGGCGGCGCCACGCGAAATCGTAATATCTTGCCGGCCAACATTCGCGACGCTCTTGTCCAGCAGCTGAATCCCACTCACGATCCAAACGACAGCAGCGTGAGCTCGCTGCTGAACACAAGCGTTCCGAATCCATTTCGGTCGCTTTTCGCCGGACCCGGCGCAATTTTTAACGAGCCTGATTCACGCTATACCGACAATGGACAAGGAGTTCCCCTGCTGAACTTGTTGCGTCCGTATCCGCAATTCGACAACAACTTCGAGGGCCTTCCCTTGCTGGCGGCAAGTTCCTGGTACCACGCTCTGCTGGTGCGATTCCAGAAACGTGCCAGCCACGGCCTGAGCTTCGAAGGGAGCTACACTTGGGCGAAGGCGACGGATAATTCTTCTTACGGCGCCAACAGTTTCATCTTCTTCAATGGCTCCGGCCTGGGATTTCCCCAGGATCTAAATAACCTCGGAGCCGAGCACTCCGTCGGCGCGAACGACAACCGTCATCGCTTCGTGCTTGGGGCGGTGTACGATCTGCCGCTCGGCCGCCACCGCTGGCTCGGTGGCGACTGGCCAGCCGTGCTGGACGCCATTGCTGGCGGCTGGTCGGCCAATGCCCTGCTTACATTCCAGACAGGCCAGCCGATTCCTTTCGGCATGTCGACTCCGCGTCTCGCCGATGGGAATCAGCGCCCGGACATCACTTGCAATCCCATGAGTGGCCTCAGCCTGCATGACGTTGCCACTTCCACCGATCCCAGCGCCAACTATTTCAATGCGAACTGTATTCAGGACCCGGGCGACCAGATTGCCGGTAACGCGCCCCGCTTCTCCGACAATGCTCGCGGCCCCGGAATCAAGAACCTCGATCTGGGGATCTTCAAAGATTTCCCCATTCGCGAAGGCATGAAAGCGGAAGTGCGGGCTGAGTTTCTGAATGCGACCAACACTGTGCGCTTTGCCACCCCCTCTTCGTTTCAGGGCGATACAGGTTTTGGGCTGGTGACCACGCAGGCCAATACACCCAGGCGGATTCAACTGGCGGTCCGGTTCGAATTCTAGGACATATCGCTAGGGCGGGGCGTTGCCAGTGTGCCGGATTTCGTCTCGCCCTGTTTCTGGCGCGCTTTTCTACAACAGCTCCGTATGTTCTCGGCCCAGGAGGGCACAAATGCGTCGCAGAGATTTTCTGAAGGCCGGTGGCACGGCTGCGCTAGTGTCATCCGTTGCGCTGCCGCTACACGCCTTTGTTCCTGGTCACAACTTCGACAAATATGATTTTGGGTTCGGTCCCCCAGTCTCTGACCGCCTGAACCAGGGACCCTTTCCAGCGGACCTATATCCCAGTTGGACGGTGGTGATGGCGACCACACCCTCTTCCGATCCAGTTCCGAACTATGGCATGGGACTGGTGACCTATATCTGTGACGAAGTTGGCCCGCCGCACAAGTCTGGTGAGGCGGCGGAGAAGTCGATCGAGGAATTGGTCCGCCTTCCCATTGGCAGCAAACTCTACTTGCGCGTGAATTGGAAAGATGTCCAGCAGAAGCCGGGTCGGCTGGATTTGTGTCCGCATTGGAAAACGACTTTCGATCTCGCCCGCGAGTATGACAAACGCGTCGGGCTGCGCGTGATGATGAGCAATCCGGACATTCAGGAGTCGCCGCTGCCCCCGTTCCTTGATGGCAAGGTTCCCATGGTGAAATTGGGCAGCTGGAAAAATCGGGAGCGCTTCGAGCCACGCTACGACGATCCTCGCTTCCAATCCGCTTTTCGCGAACTGACCAGCCTGCTCGCCGATGCCTACGACGGCCATCCGCAGGTGGAATACGTTGATACCGCAATGTACGGATTCTGGGGCGAAGGACATACGTGGCCACTCGAAGTGAACCCATTCCCGAACTATGCGGTCGCCGAGGCTACCTTCGTCAGCATGCTCGAACATCAGTTACAGTGCTGGAAGAAAACGCCACTTGCCACCAACACGCAGCCCGATTTCAGCAAGATGGGGAATTCCGAACTGGTAGACCGTACCATCCGCAGCGCGAACTGGCTCCGCACCGACACCATCTTCATTGAGAACGAACAGATCGAGGCGTTGAGCAATCGTCCGCCATGGGTTGGAGTGACGGTAGAAGTCGGCATGTCGGACGCTTCCGCGAGCAGCCTGCATCTCGACGATGGTGTCACCTACACCGACAACGTGTTCTGCCACATGTGCGACGTGGGTGCCTGCTATGGCTCACTCTGGAACTGGCACAACATCCAGGCCGATCGCATCCGCGCATATTACGAAAAGTATCCTGCGGCAATTGATAGTGCCGCGCGCCGGCTTGGGTATCGCGTCCGCCCCGCCTGGATTTGGACCTACGACGAGCGTGGTGCTCCGGGTCTCATCCTTGGCGTCGTCAATGATGGCGTTGCGAGCGTTCCCGGAGTGCTTCGAGTCTCAGTGCTGGACAGCTCCGGGAAGGCTCTATCGACGGGCGGCTTGGATGCGGGTTATCCCCTGCCGGGCAAGGTCCGCCAGACACAATTGCCCCTGCCGCCAGGTACGGCATGGAAAGGCCTTCGTTTGAAGGCGGAGATCGAGGTCAAGGGGCAGCGTCATCCAGTTCGCTGGGCCTGCAAGCAATCTCTGAACCCTGACGGCACCTTGACCCTGCGGCCCACGGCGGGACTCGGTGAATTCGATGAGACGGGTGGACTGGCGTCGTGAGTCAAGGCGCCTTTCAACAGAGCTAACGTGCGACATTCTATTGAGGTGCTCATGAGCCGCCGTATACTCGCGATTTTCGCTTTGGCCATTTTCTATTTACTACCGACCCTCGCCGCCCAATCTTCCAAAGAGCAAGACTGGACCCACTATGTTCGCATCGGGGCGTGGTCACTGCATTCGCGAGAAGATGCAAGCCGCATCGTCCGCGAGGCGACGGCCAGTCATGTCTCCGGCATCGAGGTCGATAATGACATTCCCGGGCGCTACGAGAGCTTCCTGCAACCAGAAGAAAAGCTGGCCGAGATTCGCGCCGTCGCCACCGAAGCTCACCAGGCGGGAAACCACGCCTACGTTTATATCGCTGGGCTCGAGTGCATCACGGCCAACGCGAATCAGACCCCGCATTCTCTGGCGAAAGACCATCCCGATTGGCTGCAGCGCAAAATCGCCGGCGAGCCGGCAGTTTTCGGTGGCGGGTCCGCCTTCTGGATCGCGAAGGGCGACGAAGATGTCTGGATCAGTCCGTACGCATTGGAATGGCGCAAGACTTACATGGAGCGCGTGCGCCAGATCGCGACCACAGGCATTGATGGGATATACGTCGACATCCCGTATTGGATGACGCATTTTGATGGCTGGGAGGATTCGTGGGCAAGCTTTGACGATTTCACCGTCGGCGCTTTCAAAAAGCAGACTGGGCTCGATGCCAAGCACGATTTGAAACTCGGTGACTTCTCCGATGCGAACTTCCGCAAGTGGGTGGACTTCCGCATCCAGACCATCACCGACTTCATGGCGGAAATCAGCAGCACAGCAAAATCAGCGAACCCAAAGATCAAGATCATTCCCGAAATTTACCCTGGGATCGAAGAGGAGGCAGTGCGTGTGGGCGCGGATGTGTATAGCTTGTACTCCGTAAATGATGGCATTGCGCACGAGTATGAGTTCGGCGGCGGCGATCACATGGCAGCATCGCGTACACCACTCGACTGGTTCCGATATCAGGTTGGCATTGCGTCCTTCCGCGCTTTCGCTGAAGGCAAGCCTACGTGGATTCTGAACTACTCCTGGGACGGCAATAAGAGGATTGCGCCGCAGGATGCGATGGAGAACCTGTTCGTTTCCGAAATCATGGCTGGGGCCAACGTTTGGGATGCGCAAGGGCACGTCATGTCGGGATCGAACGACCTGGAAGTCCGCAAACACGTTTTCTCCTGGATCGCGGCCAACGAAAAGACGTTTTATCGTCCACGTGACCCAGTGAACGATGCCATTGGTGTGTATTTCTCGCCGGCGACAAGAAACTACTTTGCGCGTGAGTATCTCCCATCCTACTGGGGCACGGTCGTGCTGCTGATGCAGAATCATCTCGCATACCAGATTGTGACGCCGCGTACGCTGGCCCAGTTCCACGGTCCCGCATTGGTTCTGTCCGATGTGCGCGTATTGGGAGAACTGGAACGTCAGGCGTTGCAGAAATTCACCGAAGGTGGCGGCAAGCTAATCGTGACCGGTGAAGACGCCACGCGCACTAAACAGAACGAACGGGTCGCGCGTTTCGCGGAGTCTCCCGGGAAAGCGTATGCGCAAGCGCTCGAAAAGGATTTCAGCGGGACAAATCCCAGCCAACAATCTTCTTTTCTAGATGCTTTGCCCGTGCAAGGGGAAGTCAAGGTCCAGGCTTCACCGGCGGTTGCCACGCACATAGCAAGAATCGATGGCAAAGTTCATGTTTTCTTGGTCAACTTCAAGGGTCTGCGAGCCGGCGAAAACGCCCGGCAAGAAGCCGAGATCGGAGTTCAGATCACAATGAAAGGGCATGGCGTTGGGCATTTCCTTCCGTTCCTAGGGGAAATGCGGGAGATCCAAGGCAAAGTCGTGGGCGCCAACACAGTTTTCAAACTGCCACCAATCTTCCGCGGGGCCGCGTTTTGGTTCTAGACGAATCCAAAGTATGCCCGTTGCGTTGCCGCCCTCACCCTGCTTCACTTCCGGGAACAGGGCGCTCCATGATTGTTAAAGGAACTGTTTGGCTGATCGGCCGTAAGCCGAGACGTTTCGATACCGCTAACGTGAGAAACTCTCGGCCAATTGAGCCGAGATGGGCGACCTTGCGGCCGCCCATGGCTATCGTCAGCTAGTTTACGGTCAGCGTGAAAGTGGTGGAGTGAGTGGAACTGGAAGTCGATGCGGTCACAGTCACTGTCGACGTACCAGAAGGAGTACCTGGGATTTGCTGGCGCGAGCCGCACCCGATGGTCATTAGCAGCACCATCAACGAGAAGACGCCAATAATTAGAGCTTTCTTGCGGTTCTTCCTGCGCACTCCAACGAGTACCACCCCAATCAATCCCATGCTAGTGAACCCCAACCAGTCGGCGTAAAACACTCGTGGGTGCTCCACAGCCGCCGACGTAGACGCCGTGGTCGTGATCGTCATAACAACATCAGTTGGAGCCGAGCCCGCTGGCGCTGGGTTCGGGGAAAAGGAGCAGTTCGATTTTGCCGGCAGCCCGGAACAGGTAAAAGTTACGGCTGTGAGCGTTGTTGGATTTGGCGTGAGCGTGATGTGATCAGTGGCTGACTGACCGGCTGTCACCGTGACCGAGTGTAACGTGGGGGCGATTGTAAAATCGTCGCCAGAATTGATCGTAAACGACCGCGGAACGCTGGTCGCCGGATTATAGTTGGCGTCGCCCGCCTGCGAAGCGGTGACGGTGCAAGAGCCGGCGCCGGTGAGGTGGACCGTCGAGCCCGTCACGGTGCAATTACCACTGGCAGAGAAACTGACCGTCAAGTTGGAAGACGCCGTGGCGCTGACCGCAAAGTCCGGGTCACCAAAGTTTTTGTCCAAAAGCGCGCCGAACGTGATTGTCTGGCTGGCCTTGGCGATCGAGAACGACTGCGGGACGTTTGGGGCAGGGTTGTAGTTGCTGTCACCCGCTTGCGAGGCCGTTATCGTACAGGAGCCGGCACCGGTGAGATGGACGGTAGAACCGGCGACGCTGCAATTGCCGCTGGCGGAGAAAGTGACAGCCAAACTGGAAGACGCGGTCGCGCTCACAGCGAAGTCCGGGTCGCCAAAGTTCTTGCTCGACAGCGTTCCGAACGTGATTGTCTGGCCCGCTTGTGACACCGTTAACGTCGCCGTGCCACTGCTGGTCGTATATCCGCTGTCGCCCGCGAATATTGCCGCAACCCCACTTGGGTAGCTGCCGGCATTGATTCCGGCCAGGCTCGCGTTGAGAACCGTCGCTATGCCGGAGGCGTCGGTCGTGCCGCTACCAACGCTGTTTCCGTTGAGCGTAAAGCTCACCGTCTTGCCACTCACGCCTGTAGCCGTGGCCGTCAAGGTAGCAGAGAGATTCGCTGTGCCACCGTAAGACCCGGTCGCCGGAGCTACCGCAAGTGCCGTACTCACAACTGTAACAATGTCGCTAAAACATATAGTTACATCATGCAGAGTTGGGGTAGACGCTCCGCTGTTGGTCGTGAACAAGGCTTGGTACTTCAGATAACGATTGCCGTTGAACTGTGCCAGAGATCCGCCGTTAGCAAAGAAGGTGGCTGCCGTGCCGTCTGGCCCGACGAAATTGAATGGGCCCGCCGCGTTGTTGCTCGCGGCCGCCTGGAATTGAATCGCCGTACCTGCCGGAGTGTCGGCTGTCCAGGAGATGGCGCCCCAACCGGCGGATGAGTTGGAATCCGGATTGGCATCTTTCGCCGAGGACACAAACGTGCCCGACGATGCGAAGCCGACGTTCATGTAAGTCTTGAAGCCAGCGTCGGTGCTAACGCCGGCGGTCAGCGGGATCGACCAGACCGTGCCGCTGGTGGCCCCGGAAACCCGGGTGCCGCCCGCATACACGTTGGTGCTGCTCCGGGTAAGCGCATAGGTTCCTACCGAGGGGTTCGCGGTCGGACGAATGACCAGCGCATATTGTGTTCCCGCAGTCAATGTGGGCGGGACGCTGAAGGTGCCGGTGAAATCTCCGGCGACGCCGCCGTTGCCGAACCCCGTGATCGTCGCGGATGCGAGGTCAGCGCCGGTAGGCAGGCCGCCGCTCGTCGCCCTGAGCGAGAGGGTAAGATCGGGCGTTGTACCCGTGCAACCGCTGCAGAACAGGTTGATGTCGGCGCGGACAAGCTGGCCGGTGACAGCCGCAGTAAATGTCTGCCCTCCCCAGGTCGTGGTGGTAATTCCGACACCACTCGTGCTGAGGGTGGTGTTCTGCTGATCGATGGTAGGGGCATTCAGCAATGTGATGTCGCCAGGACTGCTGGTGAGGTCGCAGTTGGTGATCGCACCGGCCTGGAAGTCCTCCTGCGTAGTGTCAACCAGGCAACCGCTGGTCAACGCCAAACTGAGAGAGAAATTCTGGGTAGCGGTTCCGCCATCGGTTACCACAGTCGAGGGAACTGTGACCGAGAGATAACCCGGATTGCTGGCAGTGATGCGGGGATACGTTCCCGCAGGAATACTCGAGAAGGTGTAGTTACCGTCGGTGTCGGTTGTGGTTGTCCTGCTGCCTAGCGCCACAGTCGCACCGCTGATCGGAGTGCCGCCGACGGCTGCGGTCACCGTACCTTGGACAGTACCTCCAGAGCCCGCCTGCGTACAGCCCGAAAAACCGAAACTGCCGATTCGCGTCAGGAAATTCAGCCCATTAACCGCATAGTACATATTGGTGTACCAAAATGTGCAGCCATCGGGATCCAGCGTCATCGCACTGTAATCGCCCCAGCGAATACACGATGAGCTGCCGCAGTTGCCAGTTTGCGTGCCGGTTCCCTGGATTAGCACCTGCTCGCCCTGGCTGAGAGTATTGATCGGGTCGGTAGCCAGTCGCCCCGCATACTTAATGGCAGGCAACGTGGTACTGCTCGATGTACTGTAGCCTAAGGCCATATTCCCTGCGCGATCGACCGCCGCACTCGGCATGAAGCGGTAAATTACGTTCGCACCATCCGGGTCCCAAGTCGCGGCCTGAGGGATGTTGGCTGCAACCGTACCCCCGGTAACATCAACCTGGTAATAACGCGGCGCAGCGAAACCACTGGTGTTGCCACGGCGCACAGTGTGGGTCGCCCATAGCGACTCGACGCCGCCAAGATTCGTGTATTGGTTCTGCACCATTGCCCGAATTTGCAGAACGTCAAGGCTATTGCCACCCTGCGACGGTGCATTGGGCACCGACGCATTAGGCCAACTGGTAGCGGCCAGGGGGGTATCAGGTCCGGTAAACGTAGATAGAAGCGGACTGTCCCAGTTGACGTGGAACTTATATACGGTGACTGCGTTCAGAAACTCCCAGGTAGAGAGGAAGTAGTTCGGCGTGCCCGGAGGCGGTGTGCCGGTCTGCAGACGCGCATTGCTGGGCAAGATCGTGAAGTCAGCTGACGGAGCATCGAAGGAAACAACCTGGACGCTCGGCGCCTCGGCATACATTTGGGCCTTATTGAACGCCCATACTCGTGGATTCTGGAAGGACCCTCCCGCCGGATAGGCAAACACGTTGGCCGACATGTAGAGCCCGTCGGGCCAGATGGCGAGCTTCGGATAGTCACCCAGGCCCCCAGCGACATTAATGGAGTAAAAGTTCCACCCGCCCGCCACCGGATCTCCGCTTTTGGAAACTGCGAAGCATTGGAACGCTCCCGGCGGATTGATCACGTTTCCCGAACCGTCCAACTGGAAAGCGAAATCGGTGATGATCCAACGATCCTCAAATGTGTCATAGAGGACTACCGGGTCGCCGAAATTGTCGGTGTCACACAGGTTGCCGAAATTACCCTGGCTCATGAGCGCGTTGAAGGTGAACGCCGCCACGCGAGTGCCGTCACTTTTTCTGTAAACGCCAACGGAAGTGTTGATGGTCTCAATGTAGTATGTCGGTCCAACGTCGCCATTGGTGTCAGGCGGATGGCCGGCGCCCCAATTGGCGAAATCGAGACCATCGAAAGTGATGTTGGGAGCAGGCGCGGGGGCGCTGGGCGACTGCGAACTCCGGACGGGCCTTGCCTGACGAGAATTGGACGGCTTCGTACCTGGGAGAAACCTGGGGTTTGCCTTTGGCTCTTCCCTTTCCGGACGCTCAAACTTCTCCGGCGATATGTTTGGCAATGTCCGCAAGTCGCCGTAAAATGAATGCCCGCGCACCAAGCGGCCTTCTTGGGGATGGCTCGTCACCTTAAAACTGGGTGTTTCGGCAGAGGGCGGATCGCCCCCGTCTGAGGTAGTCCCGAAGCCGGGCCCCCGACGTTCCTTCCAAATATGGGCGCTTACTTTGAGCGCGGAGCCTTCATCAACTCTCAAAAGGCTGTTCTCTGGGGCAGTCTTGCCAGAGGAGGTTATCGGCTTCCTTGAATTCCGGTCTCGGCCAAAGGAGGAAGCCGGGAAAATAAGAACGAAGAACATCAACACTGCACTCAGAGTGCGCGGGACGGAGTGACGCATTTATAAACCCTCACGAAGGAATTCAAGACTGCTTATAGCGATGGGACCGTGGCAGGAACCGTTTCATTATCGGCACGATTGCAGATCCGAAGGCACACTATCTTGGTTTAAGGTGACTTCGGTAACTTCGCGAGTTATCCTCGCCACGCTTGTCACAAGAGAGAAAGGAGCCTTAACTCAAATGTCGAAACGAATGACTCGTTCAACACTCGTCAGGCGTCCCCTGATCGTACTGTTCGCCCTATCCAGCGTTTTGCTTCAGGCCGGCATGCAAGCCGCGCCGGATGCCAGTGCCGTTGCAACGGGGGCGTGGGGCGGCGAACACATTATTCTGGAGATTTCCGAGAAGGGTGCTGAGGTAGAGTTCGATTGTGCGCGCGGCCAAGTTAACGGGCCCATAATACTCGATAAACACGGCGACTTCGATGTCGCTGGAACTTTCACGCCTGAGCACGGCGGCCCCGTGCGCCGGGATGAGAACACTCCACCCACGCCTGCCCGATACTCCGGTCATGTCGATGGCCGCACCATGAGCCTTACAGTCGCTCTCGCCAAGGAAAAAGTGGGAACCTTCACCCTCACCCGCGGCTCACACCCGAATCTAAGGAAGTGCCGCTGAATCCGGGGAAAACATCCTGAATTTCAATCAGAGATTCTGGAAAGTCGAAGAGTGGGCAAGGAAGAATCTTGCTGCGGATTCTAAAACTCAGGCCGCTGATGATGTTCAGACAGGAGTATGGGGGAAGATTTGAGTTGGTTAGCGAGCCGGTCGTCATGGCGGATAATCTGGTTCTTCACGAAGCGGTGCATCTCATAAAGGGCGGGGACAATGAGGCCTACGGAGTTGAGAAGAGCTGCTTTGAATGCCCGGATACTAGACCAGGACACTAAGAAGGGGACCTAACAAAGAGGGCCCTTTCGCTGCTTCTCGGAACCGACTGAAGGTGCATGCGTATGGCATTAAGTGTAAAGAACACGAAATAGCTGGCGTTGCTGATTGCAGCGTTGGTGCCGTCGTTTTCAGTGGCACAATCCTCAGAAAACAGCAGTTCGGAAATCACGCCAGAGGAATATGCGATTTACTCTCGCTTGATCCAGCATTTTAACCTCGCCGGGCGACCGCTGGTCATAACAACGCAAACATCAGTTGATGACGACAAGGAAATCCTTCGCAACGACGTGCTCCGGCATTTGACGCGCGAGTTCCCCGCGCCCCATGCCAAAACCGTCGCGGAGTTTAAGGCCAAGAATGCTCCCTCGTTCCGGCTAGATCGAAAGATATCGGTTGCGGCATGATGGCGGTGAAGACTTCTCTGCACGCCAACCATCTGCCGGATAATCTGCACGGCATCCGCACGGCGATTGAGAATGCGGTGCCGCACGGACGTACCGACAACGGCGGCAAGAACGATCGCGGCGCATGGTCGGATGCTCCGGCACATCATCTGGGAGTGTGGGCGAAGATGGAGCCCGCCTACCAGGCGATCATCGAGAAGTATCCCAAGCTGAACCATGTGCAGCGCGTCAATCACCTGGGGACGCTCGACACTGGAAATCACTTCATCGAGGTCTGTCTCGGAGACGAGCACCACAAGTCGTACTCCACACAATATGCGTACGACATCTACCTGAAAAAGTGGATTCTCCCGCGCTGGCGGTCATACCGTCTTTCCGAGGTGAAAGCGGTGGATGTCAAATCGGGGCTGAAAACTTTGCCGTTGGCACGTGGCAGCAGGGCCAAAATCAGGAATCTGATGAGCGCCTTGTTTTCTCACGCGATCTGATGGGAGTGGACAGAGAGAAACCCGATCAAGAGCGTACGTCAAAGTGCGAAGCGTATGAGGACGCCCGATGTTCTGACGCCCGACGAGATCACGGCACTTCTCAGGCAAACAACCGCTTTGGCCAGAGACCCTCTGGCGACGATACGGGCGACCTGCAGGCAAGGCGGCGAAGATCCCAAAAGCGGGTTGGGTTCCACACCTTCCGTCACACGTACACGACTTTGCTGACTCAGAACAACGAGGAAGTGAAGGTGGTGCAGGAACTCCTACGTCATGCGAACAGTCGCATTACGCTGGATCTTTACGCTCAGGCGGGTATGCCGAACAAGAGGCTGGCCCCAGAGCAAACTTGTTCGGCTAGTTACTCAACAAGGGAGAGGCACAGGCCTAACTGGACCAAATTGGACCGTGACGGAAATTGCCGATTCCTTGGAAGCGCTTGAAAGGAATGGCGGGGACGACGAGACTCGAACTCGCGACCTCTGCCGTGACAGCGCTGCGTGGATAGGTTTTACAACAACATACAACAACGCGGGGACTGCCAAACTACCCGTAAGCCGCACAAGACTACACGAATTGTGGGTTGGGTTGTGGGTTGGAAAATCGTGTCGCTGGCCTCGGGCACGCCGCACCGGAAATCCAGTGCCTAACGGTTTGGTTTCCTCTTGCACGCCGCCAGTCGATCTGCTATATACTGAACCACATGGTTCAGTGTAACGAAACCCGCCTCGACGCTTCGTTCGCCGCGCTGTCGGACGCGACCCGGCGCGGCGTGCTGGAGCAGCTCAGCCGCGCCGACGCTTCGATCACGGACCTCGCCGGAAAGTTCCATATGACCCTCACGGGCATGAAGAAGCATGTTGGCGTGTTGGAGCGGGCAGCGCTCGTCACTACTGAAAAGGCCGGGCGCGTCAGAACCTGCAGGCTTGGCATGCGCGCGCTGGAAGAAGAGGCCGCCTGGATCGAGCGGCACCGCCAACTCTGGAGCGCACGCTTCGACGCGCTGGACAAGATTGTCGAGCACTTGAAATCAAAGGAGAAGGCAGATGCCCGAAGGAAAAGAAGGTAGTCCCGCCGCCATGAACCGGACCGCCGTGGAACGCAAGTCCGACCGCGAACTCGTCGTGACGCGGACGTTCAATGCCCCGGCGCACATCGTCTTCGAAGCGTGGAGCAAACCCGAATTGTTCAAGCGTTGGTGGGTTCCGAAGTCGGTGGGCATGTCGCTGCTCTCGTGCGACATGGATGTGCGCACCGGGGGCGCGTATCGCTTCGTCTTCAGTCATCCGGCCTTCGACCAACCGATGGCGTTCTTCGGCACGTACAGAGAAGTGACGCCGAACAAGCGCCTCGTCTGGACGAACGAAGAAAGCGATCAGGGCGCCGTGACCACGGTGACGTTCGAAGAAAATGCCGGCAAGACGCTGGTCACCCTACACGAACTCTACCCCACAACGGCGGCCCTCGACGAAGCCCTCGCCGGTTCGGCGGAAGGCCTGCCCGAACAGTTCGCGCAGCTGGAGGAGTTGCTCGCAGGCAGATCGTGACCACACCGCCGCCACCGGCGTATGGAAGGGATAACGATGACATACACGAACAGACGGGATTTCCTAAAGACTGTCACAGCGACCGCAGTGCTGACTGCAATCCCTCCCGTTCAAGCCAAGGAGACCCCCACTATGTCAAAAGAGAATTTTGCCGACGTCAATGGCCAGCATATCTTTTACAGCGTGCATGGCGCCGGCAAGCCGCTCATTCTTCTTCACGGGGGCATCAACCCAGACAGCTTTGGGAGCAATCTGGCCGAACTGGCCAAGGGCCGGCAGGTGATCGCCGTCCATCTTCAGGCGCATGGGCGCACGCCAGACACCGACAGGCCACTGCGCTGTGAAACGATGGGCGACGACGTTGCCGCTCTGATCGGCCATCTGAAACTCGGCAAGGCCGACGTGATGGGCTACTCGCTGGGCTCCTTCGTCGCGCTGCAGACCGCCATCCGCCATCCGGACGCGGTCGACCGGCTCGTGCTCATGGCCGCGAGGATGAGGCAGGACGACGCTTATCCGGAGGTGGTGGCGGCTTTCAATCAGTTGGAGGCCAACGCTGCCATGCTCGGCGGCAGCGTCAAGGCATCGCCGTTAGGGCAGGCCTATCCCGATGTCGATTGGACGAACCTCTTCCGCAAGGTCGGGGACCTGACCAAGCGCCCCTTTGACTGGAGCGCCGACGTCGCCAAGCTTCAGGCTCGCACACTGCTGGTCTTTGCCGACGCTGACTACCTCCGGCCCGAACACATGGTCGAGTTCTGGAAGGCGTTGGGAGGCGGCCAGCGCGATGCCGGGATTGATGGCTCACTGCGGCCCGCAAACCAGTTCGCAATCGTGCCGAACACCACTCACTACACGCTCGCGGTCGAGCCGATGCTGCCGCAGATCGTCGAGCGCTTCCTGGGAACCGCATAGAAGGCAGTCGGTCGCGGCGAGGCCCGGAATTTGTCGGACGCCCAAAACAACTAGCCATGGCGGTCGGTCACGCCAAGCGATGGAAAATCGTAGAGGTTAAGATCATGTCGCAGGACTGCCGCTGCAAGGCAATTCACTCGACTGATTGCACCCTCCTGCCCTTCCATTCGCCTCCATGCCTGAAGATTCTTCTGCTCCGCCACGGCGGTGCAGGAGGAAAAGATGAAACGCGGATGTATGCAACGAAATAGTCGCAAAGAAGGCCCTGATGTCTGGCAGTTTCGCTGGTCTGAGACCAGACTTGACGGCAAGCGTCTTTACCACAAGAAAATTGTCGGCACAGTCGAGCAATATCCTGATGAAGATGCTGCACGGCGCTCCGTAGTGGGGCTGCTCTCAGAACTCAGCACCGATGGCCGACCAACGAATTCCGGCACAATGACCGTTGCTCAACTTTGTGATCACTTCGAGCAACGCGAACTCCCAAAGGAAAACACTTGGCGCAGTCACGCGACCAAGAAAATCTATAAGGCGTACTTGACTCGCTGGATTCGCCCTCACTGGCAGAAATACGGACTTGCCGAGGTTAGAACCATACAAGTCGAGTCCTGGCTTCGCGGATTGCCATTAGCAAAAAGCAGTTGTGCCAAAATCCGAAACCTGATGTCCGTCCTCTTTAATCACGCCTGCCGATATGAGCTGTTTGACCGCAACCCAATCTACCTCGTTCGTCAGAGCGCCAAACGCCGAACACCGCCGGCCACTCTGGTGCCCGCCGAAATCAAGGCGCTAATCGACGGCCTGGCACTTCGAGAACGCACATTAGTCCTTCTTGCCGCATCAACCGGGTTGCGGCAGAGCGAGATATTCGGCCTAAAGTGGGGCGATATCGACTTCGAGCGCGGCACGATGAGCGTCATCCGTTCCGTCGTGTACGGAGTGGTATGCCCGTGCAAGACCGAATCATCGCAAAAGCCAGTGCCAATGCATCCGACTCTCGCGGACGCTCTGACGCAGTGGAGAAAACGTTGTACCTACATCAGGCCGGAGGACTGGGTTTTTGCAAGCAAGCGCTATCGAGGCCGAAGACCGTACTGGGGCCAGGCGATCTTGCGCAAATACATACGTCCTGCAGCTCAACGAGTCGGAATTCAGAAGCGATTCGGATGGCATACGTTCCGTCACACCTACTCGACCTTGCTGCGAAGCGTGGGGACTGAGTTCAAGGTGATGCAGGAGCTGCTGCGGCATTCGTCGTTCCGCTCAACGTTGGACGTTTACACGCAGGCAGTAACGCCCGCGAAGCATGCAGCGCAGGCGGCGGTGATGTCGCTAGTCTTTTCTTCCGATGAGGATGGAGCAACACGCGTTGCTGGATAGGAAGCTCTGGATCGCCTAAAAAGGGCACAAAAAGGGCGCGAAACGCGCCCTTTTCGCACCCCCAATGGTTTCAATGAAATCCGCCTAAGTGCTTTAGAAAGAATGGCGGGGACGACGAGACTCGAACTCGCGACCTCTGCCGTGACAGGGCAGCGTTCTAACCAACTGAACTACGTCCCCAACTTGTTTATTTTCAATTACTTACATTTACATGCAAACCTGGCCCAGGATTCGATTGCTGTCAATAGTGTCGCCTGAGTCCACTGTCTTAATGGGATCGAGTTGACCTCAAGTTAGGCCGCCACAAAACCGACAGGAAGATAAATCGCCGAATGCCGGTCGGCAATGTTTCTACCTTTTGGATTCTATCAGATCGCGGCGACTGGCGTAATGTGGGACTAAACAGATGCCCCTGTCACGGCACCGCAGGGACGGGAGGACACGATAAATCAAAGGTCTAGAGATCGTCAGAAGCGGTGCGTTAGTTCAGTTGGTTAGAACGCCTGCCTCTCACGCAGGAGACCGCCGGTTCTAGTCCCGTGACTCTCGGCAGTTTCCCGAGCCTTCACACCGGTGTTGGCAAAACACTCGAAGTCGTTCTCACTCATCGACTGCATCTCGGTGGGCGTTGACCGAATGCAGCGGAACTTCGAGCCGATGCGAAAACAAGTCGAGTCTTGGCAGAAAAGCGAACTCACCGATGTCACCACCAAAGTGGTCATTTACGAGGCCTTCGTCGAGGGCAAACTCGAAGCCCCAAAGCACCTGGCGCGCACCGTACATGACCTCTACTTCGAGCCGAAGTACGAGGAGTTCCGGCCGCGAACGATCTGGAGTCTGTCGAATGCGTTCACTTCTGCATTCAAGGGACTGGAGCCAATCCCTCAATTCAGGGCGACTGCGAAGTTGGGAGAATTCCTGGAAGCGCGGTTTTCCCAATCGTTCTAGCTTTGCGCGGGGCCGGTCCGGGGCGCCGACCGCTCCTTTTCGGCTCGCGAGCCTGGCGCGGATGATTGGACCTTTCACGAACGACTTCCCCGAAGCCCGTTTGAACGAAGCCGCTTTGCGGCGGACGCTATCGCGTGCTCGACGCAAGCGGCATCGGAGATTCGAGACGTGCATACGAATAGATCACAAGCGTCAGCGACCCGAGTCTTGCAGAATGGTCTGTCTCGCGTTACGATGAGGCGATCGTGAGCCTGGGCTTCATGGTTAAATCGATGAACTTCGATTTGAAACTCGCTCCGCAAATACTCTTCTTTTCAACAACTTCCAAACCA
Source organism: Terriglobia bacterium (assembly GCA_020073525.1). Classification (GTDB taxonomy): domain Bacteria; phylum Acidobacteriota; class Terriglobia; order Terriglobales; family Acidobacteriaceae; genus Acidiflorens. The sequence continues at coordinate 12,500 of JAIQFA010000064.1, read as the reverse complement.
AAGTCGATTGAAATCCCATAGCGTCCGCCGCGAACAAAGCGGCTTCCTTCAAACGGCTGTATCGAAAGCGAACTTCTGAGGTCCAAGCCAACCGAAACTGTCGCGCCGGTTCGCTTCCGATACAGCTCTAACGTTTCTGGATAGCTTCCGGTTGGCCGACCATCCACGAACTGGCTTGGTTTGCGGACACAAGTCTCTAGGCACTGATCGACAACGAATAGCTTTGGTTCGGCCCTTGCTCGGACTTGGGAAATTTCAGGACCTGCCACAGAAGCCAGTGGCTCTCAGGAGACGAGAGTATGAACCTTGGACGTTGCCGTGTCGCCTATGGTACAGAGGTAACTGTGTGAAAGTGTAGTCGCACGCTAGTTTTGGGGCCCTGGGTAGGCCGGGGAAGTCTTATTGAACCCTAAGTGCACCCTCATTAATTCGCGAGTCACGCGGCCGAATCGGCTGCTATTTTGCCATTCTTGATCCAGCGTTCATTCCGAGTTGCCAAAAGAGAAACAAAAACTCGTCGCTCAGCTCCTCGACCTGCTTGCTCACAGGGAGAAACATAGGAGCGTGCCCGGAGGAAGTTTCGTATCTCAACAAAACTGGATTCTTGGATGAGGTTGAAGCCTGCAAAAGAGCGGTCATTTTTCGTGCATGGAGGGGGGCAACACGAGTATCGGAATCGCCTGAAACAAGAAGCACGGCGGGATATTTCGTGCCGGGCTTCACGTTTTGGTAGGGCGAGTATTTGAGGAGATACTTAAAAGATGGGAAGACGATTCAGTTTTTTGCTCCCGCTCATGATCTGTTGCAAAACGGGAGTATTGAGCTTGTCGGGGAGAGTGGGCAAAAAATCCCGTTGGCCATACAGTCGAAACGGACGGACGACGACCTCATGCCGGATACGTGCGGCATCTCCTCTGCCTCTCTCAAGGCCGTTCCATTTCCTGATGGTACGGCGCACGCGGAACTGAAACTGGACTATGGTTCATCTTATTCCAGAAACACCGACGGCGCCGTTCAACCTCTGGTGTTCATTGGGAATGACGTATACGGGATCCAACAGAAGCCTTTTCTAGACTTCAATGTCCCGTCTTCCTGCACCGTCACTGATGACCATCAGTGCGCCAGTACCACCATCGTCCCTGACAATGCGGGTACAGGAGTGGCAACCCAGGGTAATCCCAGAAGTTCCGATGCTTCTGTGACATCGGTACCGACGAAGTGTAGCCATAGACATCTAACATGCACGTATCATTTCATTGCGCAGACTGATGGCCTGCGCAGCGCCCAAACATTCCTTGTACGGGATATAGCTTGGGACACAATGACCAATGGGGCGTCGATACAATTCAGTCCAATGTTCTCTGGCTTGACAGTTTTTTCACCGCCGGCGTCCGGCGACTCTGCTGCGAACGGATCGGTGCAATTAAGCCAAACCGGACGTGCGCCCGCGGTCAAACCTGTCTATGCAATTAATGGTGCGAACTTCGGCATGTTTGGGCCTCTTGAGAAAAAGTGCAAAAGTCAGGATGCCGCGGGTGGTGCTGACTCTCCATACGGACTGACCCTGTACATTGACGGCGCGTCTTCCCAGGTCGCTTGTGGCGACTTCACTGTTCTCAGTGACACGACAGGAACGCTCCAGTTTCAGCAAGCTCCGAAAGGGAAAAGCGTGAAGCTCGTTTGGCAACCCACCTCAGACTATGCTTCTGCTTCCGTCTTGCCCGTCGCCTGGGATCTCTCAGTATCCGCTCCTGAGCAGGCCGCTAAGCCCTCTCCAAGTCCGAGTTTCGTGTATAGGGGGGACAGCCAGACCGTTACGTTCACCGGTGTGGATTTTTCCAGCGTTGTCGACGTTAAGTTCGAGAGCACAGTTCTGACGCTTGCGAGCCCTCCAACGGCAAAAAAGCTGGAGGTGCAGATACCGGTCTCAGTGACAACGATTCCCGGGCACAAGGAACTGGTTGCTGACACTCTCGACAAGAGCGGGAAGAAGGGCACAATTGTGCTATCGATCGACGTGTTTCATCGTTAGGTGATTTGATGTTGTGAAGAAACGTACTGACTGGGCTGTGACGAAAGCGTGTCGAGAATCTCTTATGCTCCGGGTGTTCCCATTTGATCGAATTGTGGTCACGCTCTCGCAGTCGTTCTAGCCGGCGGGGCGGTCTGCCGGCGCCTGCTCCTTCCAAACTAGGAATTCGGTTTTGCTTACCAGACAGTCCGAGATTACCAGCGAACCTAACTGGCAAGTAAGCGGAACGGATAAAGAAAGGACATCGCCGCACGCCCGGCAGTTCACTGACGAGTGCAGCCATCGTCCGTATGCAGTACGAGGGAACCAATGTGTTAATGGCTGGTCTTATGCACCACTACCTTTATTGGCGGACATCCATCAATCGGAGTTGGGAAGTCAACCGGGGGATAGTCTTTGGCCTTCGCATCCTTGAACCAATCGCGTAATCGGGAGTTCGTATTAGCATCGACGACAACGACGGCGACTTCGAAATCTTCTTTCACGTCTTCGGCTCTTCCGTAGCCAGTAATGATCACCCACTCTCCGGTCTGGGGATCAATCGAGGCAGGGCGCCCTCCCTGCGGCCACCACTCCTCCGTCAGATCCTTCATATGGGACAGGACCCAAAGATAGGTGCCGCTCGGGATTTTAGCAGTGCCCCTAACCCTCCCGTCGCGACCTACTTTGTCACCTGGCTGAGGCGTAGAAACTGTCACGTTACAGGCGGCAGACGGCTTCTGCGCGGCTGAAGGCACCACAGCGAGGCTGCATAGCACAAGAATTTGTGCAACACGCTTGTTCATGGTTTAGATCTCCTGTTTTCATCTATTTCGTGCCGAGAGCCGCCTGCAGCCGGCCCGCGGCACCGCTGAATTCGCCGCGAGAATATTCCCTTCGTGCCATCCCAATTTCTGCGGCGACGCCTTTTTTCTCCGCTGCTGACAGGCTCTCGAATGCAGCGAAATACTCGCGACAAGCGTTTGCATCGAGCGAGAACTGTCGATAGACGGCCGCATTTTGCAGCCGCTGACGAAATTCCTGTTGTCGCATCCTTTCAGGACTAGCGGAGATCAATTGGGTGGCCTCCCGCCGCTGCAGTTCTGACTTGAGTTGGGGAATAACGACGGCTCCGACCCGCTCGGCTTCGTCTGGGACCAACGAAGCCAAGATAGAAAGTGCCAGTTGGCGCTCGGCATCCGTGCCGTGCGCAAACACGGGCAAGAGCGATAGTTCCAACTGCCCGGCCGATGTACGACGCTGGAGTGCAAGTGCTTCAATCTGAGCGTTGGCCTGACGTTCAGTCGCCTGATGGCTGAAATAAATTGTGGAAAACCCGATCGCGCCCGACAATACTAAGCCGCAAAGACCGATACCGAACTTCGAAATAATGTCGAACATCTCAAGTGTTCTTGGACGTTCACTCTTCGACATTAAGGGGTTAGGGGACTCAGCGGGAGCCTCCGCCTTTAGCGTAGCCGTAGTCACGGTCCTGGCCTCGCTCCTAAGTTCGTACCCATTATATGTCTGTTCTGTAGGCAACGCTCAGAGCGTCCCGTTTTTCCGTCGTCCCAATTGCCTGCGTAACCCGTGCGTCTCAGCGCATGTAGTCTGGCTGCCGCAGACGAGGAACCCGCCTTTCTGATTAAGGAGTAAGAACCATGTTTCAAGAATTGATGCCGTTGCTCGCGCAACGAATATTGCTTCTCACCTTGTCGCGTGTGAGCGACGAACAGATTTGTGTCAACGTCATCCCAAAGCCACTGAAATCCGATCAGCAGGATGATGATGCCGCGCTTACCACTCCGTTGGGCGTTAGTGGTACTCCCAAAGAGCTTGACGAACAACTGCCGCGCCAGTTGGTGGAGTTTGTGCAGACTCACCTGGGGTTGTCCTCAACTTTGAGGAGTGCGAAAGAACAGATGGAGGCTGCTGCCAAGGCAGCAAGGGAGGCAGCCAAGAAATCAACGAACTCGAAATCCCAAGGCGGGTCCAGTAGGAGTGCGAGCCCAAACCCGGCGCAAGTGCAAACAGACGCCAGCACGAAAGAAAGCTCAGATGTTTCGCAATCGAGTTCCGAGCTTACCCATGCAACGACTGCGGGCGCTGGGGGCGGGTGCCCTGGCGCAAGTACCGGAAGTCTATTCGACCTTGAGTCGAAGGACGACGGCTGAAGCAGGAGTTCTTTTCTTTCCAGGTTGTTTGGATGTCAGATAGTTTCTATTGACCGGGCGGGCGAGACCGGCGCGGGAAGGATCGGCCGAGGCTTTCTCTTTCAAACTGCTCAACTCGCTCGAAGTCCACCCCTACGGCGACCTTGCCGCCATCGACGCGAACCTCCGCTTTGTGGAGCAAATCGAGGAGGCCGGCTTTTTCCTCGCCGTAGTCTTTGAGAAGCGTTCCCGGAAGGATGACTGTCAAGCGATTGCGCCCCGACTCGAGTACCGCGGCGGTCGCGTACTCATCAAAACTGGTTCCGAAAACGGCGTTTGCGAGGATCGTGTAGCGACAGCAGTCCATGACCGCGTCAACCAGAATAGTATCGTTGCTCAGGTCCTCCTGTCGGTCGGGAATTTCGACTAGAAGGATTCGCTTGGCAGTGGTCGCCCGGATGCCGAGCACGCGCATCTGCCTTTGCGCATAGTTGTAGAAGAGGATTTCCGAAAGCAGATTGAGCCGCCTCTCGGGCGTTATGGTTTTGTCGTTCCTTACACGTTCCACCATTTCCTCAGAGCGAGTCCGAAGTTCCGAACGCTGATCCGAAGTAAAGGCAAGTTGAATCAGTTGCGACTTCACGTCCTCCTCAAGGAAAAACTCGCCGCAATCCACGCCGAAAACGTTCACAGCGGCATCGATGGACAGAACGCATTCGTAGAGTTGCGTGATCCTTGTTAGGAGCGTGTCGCGGCTCCACTTGACGGCCGCCACCTTCGGCGATCGGCCCCGCTTGATGCTTCGGAACAGCACTCCATCGGGCTCGTAGCTGACCCCATGGGAACCAGCGTGGGACACGGCGTTTCTGACGATCGGCTCGTACCCGCCTAGCAAACGTCCTTCGGGATCGATCTTTTTGATACGGCTCTCAAGATACTCGGCCTTATTTCGCTCATCCTGTCCGAAATTTGCGTCTTCGATGCCGACGAACGAGCCCTCGACGAATCGAAAGGACGCGACGACAAGGGTCAGATAAGGGTCCAGCAGATCGGCAACCAGACTGCGATAGATATTTACGAGGTGAACGAGTTCTTCCCGGGATGCAACTTCGAAATCCCTGCTCCTTACGAATTCATCTAGGATTCGATCGCGATGCACCTGGATCGAACGCTGAAGCGAAACCCACGGTAGGAATGCCTTGATCAAAAATGTTTTGCTGTCTTTCGCCCGAGCTTCGTGAAAGAGCGGCAGGAGAAGGGCAATATTCGCCGAGCGCAAATCATGATCTCCCGGCCCATAGAGTGACGGTGATAGACCTTGCACGTCCTGGGTTTCGAGTTGTTTGCGCACAAACAACAAGCTGTCAGGATTTAAAGACTCGTCTCTCATGGTTGGACAGCGGTTGCCAACGTAAGAAACAATCCACGGGTAAACAGCAGTTCCATTTGTTCCCTCGCACTAGCCCACATCAGCCTGTACCGATATACCACAGATAGCGTTCGCACAAGGGGAGTACCGGAGGACTGTAGCCAAACTAGAACGGCCTCTCCGCCGAAAGACAGCGAGGCGTAGCGCTCAGCTCTGACTGAGTATCGCAAACGGCGACGATTGAAGAAGTTGCACGAACCAGGGCTCGGCTTATCACTATTTGCGGCACAAGCTTTGTCAATTCATAGGGCCTACATGCTCGAAAGGAGCAGTTATGGAAGTGCACGTTCTCAAACGGGAATTTCTCTACAACGGGGTTAAACTGCCTGATACTAGCCCAACGATGACCCCGGAACAGGTCAAAGACTCGTACACGCATCTGTATCCGGAATTAGCTACGGCTGCTATTGAGGGGCCTGAAGCAGTCGCTGGCAAACTGGTCTACAAGTTTGTTCGCGCTATCGGGGCAAAAGGGTGATGAAAGAGGACTTCCATGACTCGGAGGGATCTATCTGCCGCAGCCTGTCGAACCATCACCGAAGACGCGAAACGGGTCCTCAGAGCGCTGGAAGAGGCTACCCATGGCCGCGCCAATACGAGCGATCCGATCAAGGAGCAACTAAGACAATGTCCAGAAACATTCAAAGTCGGAGAAATTCTCGGCAAGGCGTTCGACTCGCTCAACTACGCTCAGGACGGAAGCGAACTCGGAGACCGATACTTACCTCCCAGCGGCGTGGTCATTCCGCCGCTCGTGTGATCGGCCTGCCGCTAGACGTTACGTTCCCCAGGCTCAAGGGAATTCGCTGGCGGTACTGCACTAGATGGGATGAAGGGCCAGCCGCGGTTTTGGGAATGAGTATGCTGCGGTTGGGAATTTGCCGCCCCGATGACTGGTCGGGTAGCGCGGTGGACTTTGTTGAACGCGGTTTCAGGAGGTTTTGCTCGCGGAATCGCGCTGTTGAAGCGAAGAGGGTGTGGGTTGGCGACCTGCGAATAACGGATAGTCTTTTCGAGCTGACCGAGCAGGAGCGAAATCAGGTCGAAGCCGGAAGGGAAGGAATGACCGATCACTTGTATTTGGTCGGCGACTACGAAGCAGCAGCTTCCATCCCAATTGGTGCGACGCTAGCGCGCCTCGAAACGGAAAACGATCTTCTTCCAGCCGCCTTTTATCAGGTCCTCACCACCAATCTCTACAAGTGGATGCGCGTGTACGACTACCTCGACGCCCAGGAGCACGCCGAGATGTGGATGGAGGATCTGAACGACGAAGAATTGGAAGCGTCGGTCTATCGCAAAGTGGACTTGGAAATCCCAGCTTGTATCAAGAGACACGCTAAGACGCTGAAGTACGGGAGAGCCCGGAACTTGCTGCAGGGAATCACGCCCCACACAAGCGCGGCTCGCGACCTAGTCCGACGCTTACTTGAAATGGATGCTCATGGCCAATCGCACGAACACGCATGGCCCGGCCGACTCAGTGAGGGGGACGTACCAGGCATCGACGAATGGCTCATGGATGCCGAGAATTCCCGGCCCGGATGTGTGATCACCTGGTACGAGAATGATGCGATCAACGCCTGCTTTGACGAAGAAGCACAGCACATGGGCGAGAACGGTCCTTGCCAGCAGAATGTGGCGCTTCCTATTCATCTGGACAAGCCACCGGAAGATCTAGATGAAGAAGTGCGGCGCGTCTTCGATCACGCCGGAGCGATGCTTCGCTCGTTGGCTTCCGCTGCCAAGATCGTCGAAATCATCAGGGACGTCTACGATGAATATCTCCGTGAACATCGGCTCGAGTCAGGACTTCCGGTTGAGCCGGGCGCTGCTTGTGTACGGGAAGAGTAGCTATCAGGGCTACCCGTATCGCCATCCTTTTGTAACTCTCCATGAAGTGATGCATGACGGCGACGTCGCACGACTGGCGGAAGGCCAGTTGATGACGCCGCAAATGCTGATCGACCTGATGGCCGGTCTTGGTAGATCGGTCCCAGCCGAGATCTTGCCGGCACGCGTGCTAGTACGCACGGCGGAAATGATTGTTTGGTGGAGCCCAGCCCGCGAACGAGCCATGTTTTTCAGCGATCGCGGCAGTGATCTCGCCCTAAAGAGCATGAATGGCAAACGCTATCCACACCCGCCGTTGCTATTCAAAGCGTGCGGATGTCATCTGTGGGTCCGTGCGCTTGGCAAGGACGAACGGCCGAAGGCGGAAACCAAGCTGTGCATGGTCCCGTACTGGAACTGCTACGACAACGGAGTTTGTTGCACCGGGAGCATGAAGATTCCGCAGGAGAAATCGGTCACGGCCATTGACTTGTGGGAAGGATCGTTCTTCCAAAGCGAATTCACGCACGCTTCCGGCGTGCGCAGACACATTCGTTTTCGCGGCGGCTTCCTGGCGATGTGGCAATCCCTGGCGGGAGAAAAAACGTTTCCAGCGAAGTACCTGGTGAAGCTGCCGCAGACGCTCGCGGAATTCGTGAGGAACGATGACCACAACTATCGAAACGACAATCGCCACGAAGACTGAACACCAGATTCCTGGTGCACTGCTGCAGAAGAAGGTTCAGGTCACGGTAGTCGGCTGCGGTGGGACGGGAAGCGCTATTGCCGCCGGATTGCCGTATCTGCACCAGGCCATGGTTGCTTTAGGGCATCCGCACGGGCTCGATGTGACCTTGGTCGACGGCGACCGGATTTCCCGCACCAACTGCGTACGTCAACCTTTCAGTGAGAGCGAAATCGGACTGCACAAGGCGACAGTCCTCGCCACCCGAATCAATCTGTTTTGGGGCCTCGGCTGGAAAGGAGTGCCGCGCTTCGTCGATGAAACGTGGGGTCAGGAGACCGACATTCTGATTGGCTGCGTGGATTCTCGTGCCGCCCGGAACGCAATGACCAGAACTCCAGCCTACTGGAACTGTCACTATTGGCTGGATCTGGGCAACAATGCCGATAGTGGTCAGTTCGTGTTGGGCCAGCCCGAAAACCAGCGCAACAAAAAGCGGGATTTGCGTTTGCCGACGGCTTCCGAACTCTTCCCCGAGCTCATCAACGCGAAGCTCGACAAGAAGGACAGACTTCCGCCGTGTAGCGCGTTAGAGGCGTTGGAGCGGCAGGAGCCGTTCGTGAACCAAGCGCTCGCGTACCAGGCGCTGGCGATGCTTGCGCGGCTGTTCCGATACGGGCGGCTCTCGTACCACGGCGGGTTCGTGAATCTGCGGACGGGGCGAACAACCTCCCTTCCTGTCGATCCGGCTGTCTGGGAACGCATAAAAGGAGCGCGACGTGATTGCCCAGGCGCGAAAGCCCGCAGCAGGTATGTATCTCGTTTATTATCTTAATTATCCGGGCGGTTGCGTTTTGGCGTGTATTTTGCCACGTGGCCCTCGATCCCTAAATTGTCCGACCCCCTGGGGCAAGTTTGTCAATCTTTGACTTGACATGCAGTTTAATGATGTATATGTTTACATAGTCATAATTGTAGGTTCGGCTATTTATAGATGTACGCCGTACAAGCTGTTTTGCTCTATAGAGTCTTAGCTGTGAGTTGGCCATGCGCAATGAATTCCGCAATCTACGTCTAAAACAACTGGAGCGCACCCTCGAGCCATTCCGCTCGGCAGCGAAGGCTCCACGCCCGCAGAAAGGCTGGCTTCGTGCGATCCGAGAAGCAGCCGGCATTTCTGCCAGTGAAGTTGCACGCGTACTGAAGAGAAGCCGCCAGCTCCCGGTCCAGCTGGAAAAGGCCGAAGCCGAGGACCGCATTACCTTGAAGAGTCTGAGAGCAGCCGCCAATGCGCTTGGGTGTGACTTGGTGTATGCGCTGGTGCCAAAGGCGAATTCGCTCCATGATCTGGTCGAAGAACGTGCGCGCTCCCAGGCCAAGAAACAGGTACTGGGCGTCGAACACTCGATGGCACTCGAAGATCAAGCCGTGGGCCGCGTTGATGAAGCAGTGGAAGCGGAGACCAAGCGACTGCTCAGAAAGCGTGGCGTACGGTGAGTCTCTTCACGGAGGGGGAGGGAAATACACCTCTATCCGCCGCTGAACGGGCCGATCTCATTCCCAACCTGGCGACCAAGGAAGAGTTAAATGAGTGGGAACGACAAAACATTCTCGAAGCGTATGCGTGGGCGCTCGCACCCAACAGTCTTCGCCGGCGTGACCCTCTTGTCGAGTCATACATAAGAGATCTCCATCTGCGAATGTTCGATCAGACCTGGAGGTGGGCCGGAGCCTACCGGACCACCGAAAAGAATTTTGGTGTTCCCCACCATGAAATCCGCGAGAGCCTCGCCGCTATGCTTGGCGATGCGCGCTATTGGCTGGAACACGGAACCTATGCTCCCGATGAACTCGCCGTCCGCTTTCATCACCGCTTAGTCTTCATCCACCCCTTTGCGAACGGCAATGGTCGCCATGCGCGTTTAATGGCGGACGTGCTCGCCCAGAGACAAGGCCGGCCCGTCTTTACTTGGGGTAGCGCGGATCTGGTGCGTGCCGGTGACTTTCGTCTACGTTACATTGACGCGCTGCGCGCGGCCGATGCGCACGATATCGGACCCCTTCTCGCGTTCGCACGCTCTTGAGAACCTCACGGAAGAATACCTGCGCACTCGTTCCCGTCCGGAACTCGCCCATCAATGCAGTTCTGTCAATCTGAAAGCAAGTCCCTACAAACGCAAAACAATGGCGGAGTTCCATCGGAGAACACGGAGAACTGGTGCGACAAACTCGGCAAGTCCCGTGTGCAGGGGCGAACCGACACGGATCAAGCGGCAGGTCGGCTTCGAAAAGGAAGCTCAGGATTTGGTTTCCGCGTCGTCAACCGCGAAGCATGCGTCTTGCTGTCAGTGTGCGAGGCGCAGACCCGGTATTCCTGACCGTAATCATCCACTTCCAGGTAGTCGGCCACTTGTTCACAGTTTTTGCGATCACATAACACAGCCACGTCTGGCGGATGGTGAAGCTGGAAAAATTCCATGTGTATGCGGTACAAGCCGTTCAGATCAGCCCGAGCTTTCTAACGTCAGGGCCGCATCCACTTGCCCGGCGTTTACGCTTAGAATCCGGTTGTGAGTGCAAATGCGATTCTTATATTACCTGCGAGACGGTCCTATCTTAGGAACTGGCGGTACAGCAGAATGAAGGTCAGGAGCACGGTGAAAAGCAGCATACTGCCCTTCGTCGGTAACAGTTTCCGCCAGTCCCTGACAAGAGAATGGCCTAACTTCCTTCGGTGTTCTCCGAATCGTTGCAGCGGTGGCAGCAAAAGCATTTCATGGAGTTCCATCGGAGAGGCTCGCTTGCGGAAGATGTCGCGGACAAGGGCACTAATCTGCTCTCGCCGCCATGTTCCGTCCAAACCCTCAGCTAATTCAGGTCGTTGCTGAGCGTCAGCGAGCATTCTGAGCAGTTCCGCAGTATCCTCCTTCGGTCGCTGATTCGACAGGTGTTGTTCGAGCCACTCCTCCATTCCGAGCGGACCGCCAAAGTGTTTAGCGTCATCGTCGGGAATGTAGGTGCCGAAGATGTTTTCGACGAACATTACGATGTCTAGATCGACGTTGTCCATTGATTCGGGACTCATCGTGGTATTCATACAAGCATCGCGCCTCTCCCATCAGAACCTCGGCATTGAGTTCGCACCGGCGAACAGGCTTGAAACGCAATTTCCCTCGGGGGTCACCGCTCCAATGCGGCCCAGGAGCCGTCCCCTGAAGGACAGTCCTAGGAAGGAGGCCCTTCGCTGTTTCTCGCCAGCGCCCTATCCACGACAAGGAAGCACGCGGCGATTCTATGACAGCCTCGGCCTGAACGAGCGACTGTTGCATGACAGTTACGGTTCGAGTTGTCTCGGCGGCCTCGCTAACCCAATCTTCCTCATCCCGGAGCAACGGCGCGACGATCTGAAGTGCTTCCAGCTCTTTGCCCACTCTCGCGAGGTCGCGCTCTTTTTGGACGAGAACTTCGTATACAGTTTTCATTCTGACAGTGAGGCTACTAACTTGACGGCGAGTTGGATGTGCGAATGATCACACGGAAATTGTGATGAATTCCCTTGTTCCCGTCACAACAGCCGCAAAAGCGGCCAGACCGGGTCAACGAGTGTAAGGGCGATATTTTGCCGGGCTAGGCCGGTTGGGGTGCCAGAATCTCAGCACTCTAGCCTAGAATTGGGCACGCCATGAGGTCGGACGCATGGTTCAGTTTGGCCCAAGGATCGCAGATCCATAGAGATGAAGGCGAGTGCTCACAGTGGCATGAATCGTGCTTTCCACTAGCATCGATTGTACGGAGGTGCAAGGGTTAGCTGTCCCTTGCAAGAGTCCCTGACCGGCACTCCAGCACCGGCTGACAACCCTGGAGTGCCGGATCAGTGCTTTGCCACCTTTTTGGGGAACGCTGTCAGGTCCTCGGATACCGCATCCGTTTCGCAGGAGGCTCGGCTCCGACACTTTTCGACCTTGAGCGTTTGATTTCCCGCCAGAAGGTCGCCCGGGTCACAGCTCGGGTGATGTGGAGCACCTCGGCAATTTCCTTCCACTCAAATCCTCTGCGATGCGTGCCAAACATGGTTCGACTCTCACGAGAAAGCTTGCGACCAGGTTTCTCCAAACTCCGGTTGGTGAACTACGAACGACGAAATTTCATCGCATAGCGTCAAATCTGCAGGACGACCAAACAGTTCAGGCGAAGGTGGGCTAGTCAGACGAGAGCAATACTCGCCACACAGGGGTATAGCTTTCTCTCGTTGGGGGCGCGGTTCGTGGATGGCTGGCATAACAACCGCCCGGCGGCTAGCAGTCCTCAGTCCAACGGGCCTGCAGCGACTAGGTCTGGTGCTTGCTTTTACGGGTTAAACCCGGTTGCGACCACATTAGTTGCGGAGAA
>JAIQFA010000183.1 GCA_020073525.1 Terriglobia bacterium | reverse complement strand
CAGATACATCTCTCGCCAGGATAGGACGTTCTCCGCTGGCCGTGCGTGGGTACTCTGAATCGTTTCTGTCAGCGCCGGAACGGCTTACATTCCGTTCAGGATTCCGGCGTAAACATGGGTTTGTGGACGCGTGGCACAAGAAATGGAGGGCAGAGCAAGAGAGAAGTGCTCCGCAGATGCGATTAGAGGGGGTCTTCTGATGAGTCCGATTACCGTCACAGGCCCCTTGATGGAAGCAGCTTGTGGTGGGATACTTTCAGCCGCGCAACCAGACCGGAAAGCGAGACGTACTTTGTCAAGAAGGTCTGGACAAAATGGTTGGATCGAACAACGAAAAGGCAGTTTCTATGGCCGGTTCTGGATGGATGTTGCTGGGCAGGAAAAGCGCGTTTGTAAGCGCGTTCGGATCTGTCCGGCTGCCGGACCGGGATCGCTCAACGCATCTGAACGTTCACGAAGACTTAAGCAGATCCTCGCGGCGTCCGGTGCCAACTCCGAGCAAGCCTTCCGCGAAGCGGAAGCGGCGAACCTCGGTATTACATTCAAGGAACAATCTGGAGCGTGGCTTCAATCTGTGCAGAGCAGGAAGCGGAAGCCGATCAAGCCGCGGACTGCAGAAGCATGGACGAGTCATTTGAAATACATCAACGGAAAGATAGGACAGATGCAACTTGCTGATGTGAACAACCGCACGATGCGGGGGTTCGTGGCAGAGATGGACTCGGAGACGAAAGATGGGAACCCCCGGTTCTCAGCCAAGTCGATTGAGAACTATCTGGCTGTCATCAAGTCAGTGGTTGCCTCGGTCCTGAACGACAAAGGAGAGCCGGTCTACTCTGTGAAGTGGAATCACAACTTCATAGATCTTCCTGTGGTGGAGGAACAGAACGCTCCCAGCTTCACGGCTGCGGAGATCGAAACGATAATCTCTAGCGCCAACGGACAGGACAAGATTCTGTATGCCTTGCTCGCCGGCTCTGGGCTTCGGATCGGGGAGGCCTTCGCGCTCCAAGTTGAAGACGTACGCGACACAGTGATCCATGTGAAGCGCAGTGCGTGGGAAGGTGACTTTGGCAGTCCCAAGACTGCGGCTGGAAAACGAGAGGTGGATATTCACTCCTCGTTGGCTAGTGCGCTAGGGGATCACATTGGCTCTCGTAAGACTGGGTTGGCATTTCCATCGGCTCGCGGCACTCCGCAACGCAAATCGAATTTGTTGCGGAGATCCCTTCACCCAATACTCCTAGAGATGGGAAGGCCACCTTGCGGCTTCCATGCTTTCAGGAGATTTCGAGCGGCTCACCTCGATAAAGAGTTGGTGCCTGAGATCCTTGTTCACATTTGGATGGGACACTCGAACAAGGACATCTCACAACGCTACGCTCGTACCGGGGTAAAGATAGATGGGATGTTTCGTACAATGACGGCACAGAGAGTAGGATTGGGCTTCACTCTCCCTGAGTTGCGCCCAATTGCGCCCACTGTGAGTTCCGATAAGTCCTTTAGAATTGGTCGGGGAGAGAGGATTTGAACCTCCGACCCCCTGGTCCCGAACCAGGTGCTCTACCAGGCTGAGCCACTCCCCGACTGACCACTCGATGACGGCCGCCAAGGAAACAGCGTGGCGGCTCGAACTCAGACAGTATAGCATTCTGCGGTCTGGTGATTTGTGCTCGGGCGGTAGCGTTGGGCACAGTTGCTTGTCGCTGCGCGGCACTGCACCCGCCGCTTTGGGATGCCGAGTTCCTGCGGTGGATGTTAGTCGTGCAAGGTTGCGTCTTTCTGTGGAGCGCTCTCTGGCGGAAAAGGATTATTCGGGGAGACGAGCCAGTTCGTTCTGCCTGCGGGCGGGTGCACGAAGGCTGTTACAATCTTGGTCATAGTCGCCTTTTTGCCTCTATTAAAACGTTTCTATGCTGGCTTTTGCTGCTGGAAGGCTGTTGACTCCGACGGACGTTGTCGAGCATCCACTCGTGCTCGTCGAGCAGGGACGCATCCTCGAAATTTCCGCCCTAGGCGAGCGGCAGGTTCCGACCGGAGTTTCCATGTCCGACTTCGGCGATCGCTGGATGGCGCCGGGCTACGTGGATCTTCACATTCACGGCGGCGCCGGCTATGACGTCATGGATGCTACCGCCGAGGCGCTGCCGGCGATCGAACGGTTGCTCGCCCAGCATGGGGTCACGAGTTATTTTCCGACCACTGTCACTGCTCCGATGGACACGACTTTGCAGGCGTTGGAACGGCTGGCGAATGCGATCGAGAAGGGCGAGCGAAATCGCGAAAAAGAGAATGCGGATGGCGAGGTTCGCGCCCTCCCGCTCGGGATTCATCTTGAGGGGCCGTTCATCAGCCACGCCCGGCGCGGCGTGCACCCGCCGGAGAATTTGCTGGCGCCTACGCTTCCCGCATTTGACCGGTTCTGGCAGGCGGCGCGCGGCCGGATTCGCATGATGACGATTGCTCCTGAATTGGAGGGCGCGCCTGAGGTCATTGCCGAGGCCGCTCGGCGTGGGGTTTGCGTGAGTCTGGGGCATTCTGACGCGGATTTTGCGGCCGCCGAACGCGGAATCGCGGCAGGGGCGTGCCACGCTACCCATACGTTCAACGCTATGCGTCCGCTGGACCATCGCAGTCCCGGCATTCTGGGTGCCGTGCTTACAGATCGTCGAGTAAGCGCCGATATTATCGCCGACGGCGTTCATCTCGACCCGGCCATTGTGAAGCTTTTCGCCGAAGCCAAGGGGCCCGGGCAAACTGTTCTTATCACCGACGCCATTTCCGCGACCGGCATGCCGGACGGCCGCTATCACCTCGGATCGTTCGAAGTGGAGGTTCGGGATGGCAAGTGCATGACCGGGGGCAAGTTGGCGGGAAGCGTTTTGACCATGGACCGTGCCGTCCGCAACCTGGCGCGTTTCGCGGAGTGGAATCTGCCGCAAGCCGTCGGGGCCGCCAGCCAGAATCCGGCGCGGGTGGCGCGAATCGCGAATAAGGGCGTTCTTGCGGCGGGAGCCGACGCCGACTTCGTTGTCTTGAGCGCGGAGGGCGAAGTGTTGCGAACTTTTGTCGGTGGCATAGAGTGCTCCTGCTAGTCCCAGCGTCTCGTAGAGACGCGGCTTGCCGCGTCTCCGGTCGCGGTATTAGACGGGGCAAGCCCCGTCTCTACACTAAGGAGAGCAATGGCTGAGACGCGCAAATTTCCACATCATCTGATTCGAGAAATCTTCGAGCAACCCGATGCTTTGCGGCGAACCATTGAGCCACGCGTCTCTCTCGCCGAGGGACTGGTTCACCTCGACGAAATCCACATCTCGCGCGAGGAACTGCGGGCGCTGCGGCGCATCAACATCGTGGCTTCGGGGACCAGTCGCCATGCGGGAATGACAGGCCAGTACATGATGCAGGAACTGGCGGCGGTGCCCGTCGACGTGGACTACGCAAGCGAGTTCGAATACCGCAATCCGATGATCGGGCGCGGCGAACTCAGCATCTTTATTACTCAGTCGGGAGAAACTGCCGACACGACTGCATCCCAGCGCGAAGCCCGGCAGAAGGGGTCGCGCACCATCGCGATTTCGAATGTCGAGGGCTCGACGATTTTGCGGGAAGCCGACGGATTCATCTATACGGACGCTGGTCCCGAGATCAGCATCGCCTCGACCAAGGCTTTCACCGCGCAAATGGCCTGCCTGTTTCTATTTGCGCTGTATCTCGGCGAAATCAAGGAGAAGGTTTCGAAAGAGTTAGCCCGCCATTACATTAGTGAACTTCTCGCGCTGCCCCAGAAGACGGAGACAGTCCTGGCGGCGGCCGATCAAGTGGAGAAACTGGCCGAGCTTTACTATCGCGTGGACGATTTCATGTTTCTCGGCCGCGCCATCCACTATCCGGTTGCGATGGATGGAGCGCTCAAGCTGAAGGAAGTTTCCTACATTCACGCCGAGGGCTATCCCACTGGAGAAGCCAAGCACGGGCCAAACGCGCTGATTGATTTCCGCTTGCCGCTGGTGATGATCGCGACCTGCGACCGCAACGATACCGGGTCCGTTCTGCGCTACGACAAGAACGTGAGCAACATGGAAGGATTCAAGAAGCAAGGTGGGACGGTGATTGCTCTGGCGACGGAAGGAGACACAACCATACCGCAGCTAGCCAACCATACCATCTTTATTCCTAAGGCGCCGGAACTGCTGTCGCCGATTCTGGAGATCGTCCCCCTGCAATTATTCGCCTACTATGTCGCCGCCAAGCGCGGCCTTGATGTGGATCGTCCGCGCAACCTGGTGAAGGCCGTAACGCTAGAATAGGGGGGCAGCCGTTGGTCGGTAGTCGTTAGTCGTTCGCAAACTTTTCCAGCGAGCGACGACGGTTTAGTCCGCCAACGACTAACGACGAGCGACCAACGACTTGTTCCTTCCTCATGAAGCAATTCCTGCAAACGCGTTTGGTGCGCCCCATCCTCCACCTCCTTACCCAGGGCATCACCCCGGAAAAAATCGCTCTCAGCCTCTCATTTGGGATCATGCTCGGCGTCTTTCCCGTGCTCGGGACAACTACGCTGCTTTGCCTGATCGCGGCTTTGGCTTTCCGGCTCAACCTGGCAGCCGTTCAACTCGTAAATTTTCTGGTGTATCCGCTGTGGTTCGCGTTGCTGGTTCCTTTTGTTCGGGTGGGAGAGCGCTTGTTCGGAGCGCCACCCCTGGCAATGACCGGCAGTCAGATGCTCGCCCTGGCACACGCCAATCTGCTGCATTCCGTTAGTGTGCTCTGGCTGACTGCGCTGCGGGCCGCAGCGGCTTGGATGCTGATTGGACCTCCAGGAATTATCGTGCTCTACCTGATGCTGTTGCCGCTGATCCGGCGTATGGCTCGCGTTCGTCTTCTTTCTAGTGCGCATTCGGCAGAGAATTCTGATGCTTCGTGAAGGAGTAGTCGATGGTCGCTAGTCGTTGGCAAACCCTCGCGAGCGACTATCGACTAGCGACCACCGACTGCCTT
This sequence comes from Terriglobia bacterium, assembly GCA_020073525.1. Lineage (GTDB taxonomy): Bacteria > Acidobacteriota > Terriglobia > Terriglobales > Acidobacteriaceae > Acidiflorens. The sequence goes on along the minus strand of JAIQFA010000183.1, from coordinate 496 downwards.
TCTCGCCAGCAAAATTCTTCCCGATTGCTTATGATAAAAGAATTGCATTTCTACTCGTGGGGGCAGTGTGGCTGAGACGCAACAGACAAACGGAATCGAAGTGTTGGAAACGCGGGAGTGGTTGGACTCGCTGGATTATGGCCGACCTCTTTGTCAGCAAGGGCGAATCCCCCGGTCGCCTGCTGCGCGCCCTTTCTTCGCTGCTGTAGCGTGAAAGTGATAAGCGTATTCATGGCCCTCTATGCCGCGGTGATCCTTCGACTCCGGCCCACTTCCCTGCACCAGCCCAGCTGTCTGAGATCCAGAACCCGCATCTAAGATCCAGAACCCGCATCTACAATCCGACTGTCCATCCGTGACCCCACTGTCCTCCATGCACCGCATCACTTCCCGTGATCGTCCGTGCAATAGCGGATGGGTGAGCATGGGGGTTGCCCCCGAAGCCGGGATCCTGACTTCGTCGCCCGACGGGGCAATTGATCATCAAGCCCGATCA
>JAIQFA010000005.1 GCA_020073525.1 Terriglobia bacterium | reverse complement strand
ACAGCAGGCAATCAGCAATGGGGAATATTCGGTGCCCGCCGGTAAAGTGGCGTACGCGTTGATACGCGAATTGAGTACACCCAGAACTGACCCGGAGGGCGATCAATAGCGTGAGCCTCGGAGGAAACGGTGGAGTGAATCATGGAGCCGTTGATCACGAACGCCATCGATCCGGCGCTGTTGCGTGTGCTGGAGAAGCGACGCGACACGCGCGACCCGGCGCCACCTCGCAAGCGTGCCGCTGCGCCGGAGAAGCCAGTGGAGGAACAAGAGGTCGAAGAAGGAAGGGGAAAAGAGGAGCCGGGGCCTGACACGCCGAAGCACACGTTCGACGACCACGCATGATCGAGATGACGCTTGACAAAGTGCTCTGACAGCTTTGCTGGACCGGCGGCTAACTGGGCCGGGTAATTAACGAGTTGTCCCGCTATGGACGATATCGACACATCGCTTCCCCAACTCAGCCAACGGATCGAACAAAGGCTCGCGCTGTTGCGCAGCCTGGCGGAGAGTTTGGAGTCGAGCACCTGGGCACTGGCGCGAAATGACGCGGAAGCGATCGCGCGCGGCGCGGCGCATCAAGCCGAGCTGTGCCGGCAATGGAGCTGTCTCGAAGACGAGCTTCGCGAAGAAGCAGAGAGGCGTGGTGCGCCGCCCTCAGCGGGCACGTCCGGCGGTTTCCCGCAATCTGAGCCCTCGGCGCGGCTGCAAGCCGAGTGGGGGGCGCTCGGAGCCCGGATCCGCTATCTCACACGCGTGCACTGGTCTTTGCTGCGGCACTTGCAGCGCAGCCTCGCGATTCTGAACCGCGTAGTCGACAGTTGCGCCTCTACCTACACGCCCGATCCCGGCTTGCTCAGGCCTGAAGTCCGGCTCCGGGCTGGAGAATAGCCATGTCAGGTTTAAATCAGTCCCTGGCGATTGCCCTGACCGGGCTCGCGGCCAGCCAGCAGGCGCTGGCCACCTCTTCCAACAACGTGGCCAACGCGAACACTCCGGGATACGCCCGGGAACGTGCCGTGCTGACGTCCGGCGAACCGGTGGTTTGGGGATCTCTCACCTATGGCACGGGAGTGGTTCTGCAAAAAATCGAGAGCGTGCGCGATTCCATCCTCGAAATCCAACTGAATCAGGAAACCCAGCAGCAGAGCAAGCTCGACGCCGCGCTGGCGCAACTGCTACAGATCCAGAGTCAGTTTGGGACGGCCAATTCCGGCATCGGCGCCGACATCAGCAAGTTCTTTAACAGCCTGCAGCAACTCGCTCCGGACCCCTCGAATCTGGCATTGCGGCAGAGCGTGCTGACCGCGGCAGGCAATCTGGCAAACGATTTCAACAGCACGGCGAACCATCTCCAGACGCAGCGCAGCAATCTCGACCTGACAGTCATCCAGTCCGTCGGCGAGGTGAATACGCTGACGGCGCAAATCGCCGGCGTTGACGAGCAGATTGCCAATCTTCAGAACGCGCACCAGGATGCCGGCATGCTGATCGACAAGCAGACCAACCTTATCCGGCAGTTGTCCGCTCTCGTGGATGTTTCGGTCATCCCTACCGACAACGGCGGCATCACGCTGGCCACATCGAATGGGACGACACTGGTATCGGGATCGCAGAATTTCTCCTTTTCCACCCAACTCGGCAGCGATGGCCTGCAACACATCATGGCCGGAACCCAGGACATCACCGGTACGCTGACGGGTGGGAGTCTGGCGGGTTTGATTCAGATTCGCGACCAGGAAATTCCCAGTCTAGGAAGCAGTCTCGATCAGCTGGCGGCGGGTCTTGCCAACGCCCTCAACACCGCCAACCGAGCAGGCTTCGATCTGAATGGCATTGCCGGCGTTGATCTGTTCGTGCCTCCGCCTGTGAGCGGAGTGGGAGCGGCGGCCACCTTGCGCGTCAGCATTACCGACCCGGCGCTGATTGCGGCCAGTTCTGACGACGCTTCCGGCGGCAACGGAAACGTGGCCGTCCTCGCCGCGGTTCACGATCAGGTGGTGGCCAACGGGCAGACACCGCTCGACTTCTATTCCAACATCATCTTTCATGTGGGCAATGTTACCGCCAACACCTCCGCCGACGTCGACGCCTCCAACCTGATCCTGCAACAGTTGCAGGACCAGCGCGGGAGTATCTCCGGGGTGTCACTCGACGAAGAAGCGGCTAACATCATCCAGTTTCAGACCGCGTACCAGGCCGCGGCCCGCGTCGTCTCGACCGTCAACACCCTGCTTGACGTTGCCGTAAACCTTGGGAGGTAAATCATCCATGCGCGTGAATCCGAATCCCATGTCCAATCTGCTGGCGACGCTGAACCAGACAAAACTGGCATCGCAACAGGCGACCATTGAGATTGCGTCTGGCCGAAGCGTGAACGTGCCTTCCGACAATCCGACTGCCGCTGCCCTGCTGGTCCAGAACAACGATCAGGCCACCTTCACCAACGGATATCTGCAAAGTCTCAACACCATTCAGGGCCAGCTGTCGACTGCCGATTCGACGTTGAGTTCGGTCGTAACCGCGCTGCAACGAGCCGTCAGCCTCGGCATCGAGGGGGCCAACGGCACGCTCTCCGATAGCAACCGGACCTCAATCGCCAATGAACTGCAGGGCATTCAAAGCGAGCTGGTGTCTCTGGCCAACACTTCGTACCAGGGCCGCTACGTGTTTGCCGGCACGCTTACGGATACGGCGCCGTTCGTGGCGGACGACACCGTTCCTTCCGGTGTTCGTTATGTCGGCAACACAGAGGTCAATGAGGTGTCGATCGGCAGTGGATATAAGGTCGTCGTCAACCAGCCCGGATCAGACCTATTTTCCTCTACCGGCAACGACGTTTTTCTCGCCATCAATAACCTCATTCAGTCCTTACAGGCCAATACCGGCATTCCGGATGCGGTCAGCGCACTGAACGTAGCTTCGAGCTACTTTTCCGCGCAGCGTGTGTTCTACGGCAACGCCATAAACCAGGCGCAGTCGCAGACCACCTACCTCAATACCGCCAAGCTGCAGATCGCGCAGCAGGAGAACACGCTGGGCGCCGCCGACCTCGCCGAGGCCGCCACGAATCTCAGCCAATCCCAACTCGACATTCAGGCCACGCTGGCTGCCATCAGCAAGTTCTCGCAGAACAATCTGTTTGATTATTTGAAGTAGAGGGGAGAACGATTGAGTCATTGAATCATTCAGGTATCGAGTCATTGAATTCAATCACTCAATGATTCAATACCTCAATGGCTCAATTGCTTCAAAGCGTCTTCTTGCTGGCTCGTGCCCAGGCAGCTGCAGTCGCGACATGGGTTTGTGCAGTTTCAAGGCGGGCCTTCTCGGCCAAAAGGCGCCCGTGCAGGTCGGGCAGAAAATCCTTCAGTTTTTCCAGGTTGCTGCGGTATTCGAGGGCTTCTTTTTCGAGCGCCGCACCTGCTTCGGAATGTGCAGGCGGGTGCCGCAGACACTCCGCCGCCCGCAAAATCTGGCTCATGATGTCGGAGAAGTCCTGGGGACGGATCGTCGAACAGTGCTTTTGTTCTGGTTGGAGATGAATCAGAGCGCAACGCAGGTTCTCATTTACCTGCCGTAAGGTTTCGAGCGCGTCGGAGGGCATCATCCCTTCCAGTCCACGCGCACAGCATCGGGCTCGGAGCCACCGGCACTGGAAGGTACCGTGCCGGCTGCGGTTGTGGCCAATAGCTTCTGCGCTCGTTCCACCTCGATCCACGCTTCTCGTACGGCCAGCAAGTCCGTGATCTGTTGGGTGAGCCCCGCCACCGAAGGGGAGAACTGCACCTGCACCAGGTTTTGGCGGAGAACGCTATAAAAATGGTCGAGATCCTGGGCGACCTTTCCGCCGTTGGCAAAATCCAGTCCCGACTGGAGATGCCCAATGACCAGAATTGCATGGTTGATTTGATTGGTCCGCCGCTCAATGTCGTTCTGCTCCAGCGCCCGCGCGGCTTGTCTCAGGTCTTCAATCACCTGTTCACAGAGCAAGACCACGAGGCGTACGGGGCTGGCGCCGCGTACGTCGGCTTCGCGATAGGCGGTGCGGGCAGTCGTCATAGTTATCCCGTCGTAGATGTGCCGGTGGCGGGTGTCGTGTTGGTAGAGGTAGTGGACGTAGTGGAATAGTTGCCGTTGAGGGCGCCAATGACTGCCGTGACCGTCGCCAGAAGAGACGGATAGGCTTGGAGCGTCGCATTCACTTGGGAGTACAGCGTGTTTAAGAGCTTTTGTTGGGCGAGCAGGCGGTCCTGCAGGTTGGTGATCTGGGTGCCCAGAGCTTTCTGTTGCGCCAGGTTTCCAGCAATGTCGACGTTCAGTATGCCATTGGTTGAATCCGTCAAGTTGGTGAGGTCGCTCTTGAATCGATCGGCAAAACCGGTCCCCGAAACATTGTGAAAGAAGCTCTGAACCGCACTCGGGTTGGTGGCAAGCACGTTGCTGAGAGAGGGGTGGGCATCGGTCGAGGCCTGATTCACCGTCAGAGTTCCGTCATTGTTCATGTCGATGCCCAATGAGGCCAAGTTGACCAAACCGCTATTTCCCGTAAGAGAGTAGGTCACATCACTGAGCAGGCTGGATTGAAGGGAGCGAAGTGCGCTGTCGGGCGCCAGTAGACCCTGTTTGTTGGAGCCGGTATTCACTATATATTGCCCATTGAGATTGTTAATCAAGGTGTTGTAGGCACTCACGAAGCTGTTGATCGCTGCCGTGGCTTGGGTTGCGTCGGGTCCGACCGTAATCTGCACAGTGGTTCCCGGAGAGGCGCTGGCCAGGTTCAGCGTAACTCCGCTAATCGCGCCGGTCACCGTGTTGGTGGCGCTGCTGTATGGAACTCCATCGATGGTGAGGGATGCGTTGGTCCCACCCACGGGCGCGTTGAAGGCCAAGTTGGTGGTGTTATTGGTAATGGCCAATGCTCCCGGGGTTCCGCTGGACTGGCTGTACAGCGCCAGTCGCGCCCCGCTGGCGTCGGTCACCACGCTGGCGCTGACTCCCCAATCCTGGGCGTTGATGTAACTCGCCAAAGTGTTGAGAGTGTCATTGCTGCCCGCCGTGATGGTGATGTCATGAGTTACGCCACTTGACCCTCCCACCTGCAGGGTGATGTCGCCCGTGTTGGCGCCGCTCGGCAAGAACGAAGTGTTCCCGTCGGTCAGTGGGTTGGTGTAGATCGTGCCGGTGGTAGCGAGACTGCTTACCACGATCTGATGCGTGCCAGATGCCGCTGTGGTTTGGGCACTGGCGGTCAGGATGCTGGGTTGCGAGGAAGTTGCTGACAGGGAAGCCAATGGGCCGTTGAGATCCGCGAGCGATTGCACCGAGGCCGCTAGATTGGTCAGGTTGTTGTTCAGTCCTGACAGCAACCCGGCCTCTGTGGACAGATCCGTTTGCTCGTTTTGCCAAATGGATAACGGGCCAGCTTGCTGGTTGAGAATCGCGTTTACGACCGAGTTGACATCAATGCCATTCCCGTTCAGCAGACCCGCGGCATTAAAGCTGATTGCCATTGTTGTTCTCCTCTCCCATCACGACCGGAGCCGAAGCCACGGCTGCCGTTGTGCTTGTCTAAGACTTGATCAATCATCGCGACACGCTAACGTATCCAGTTGCACTTTGACTTCATGTTCCGGAAATCAAGGGGGAGCGGGACTGCATTCTGTTGCGGCAAGTTCCGCCTTTGGACTTTTCCCCGAATCGGTACTGCGCAGGGCTGCGCGACATGCACCTCTTTCTCGGGAGTCTGACACTCGATCCCAGTTGGCGTAGATCGCACCGGGTCAACGCTCATGCCTCACCTGATCCGGAAAAAATTGAAGGGAGGCGGAATCGAACCGCCTCCCTTCGAGTGACTGCCTACTGGAGCAGCTTAAGGACAAGCTGTTGCTGTTGGTTGGCCTGAGCCAGAGCGGAAATGCCCGTCTGTTCCAGGATGGAGTACTTGGCCAGGGTAGCCACCGTCGATGGAATGTCGGCGGCTCGGACACCGTCTTCAGCACCCGTCAGGTTCTGGACCTGGTTGTTGATGACGCCAGCGGCACTCTGCAGCCGGTTGACGGTCGCGCCAATGGTGCCCCGGAGACCGGCAACCGTCTGGATGGCGGTGTTGATGGTTGCCAGCGCGGCGGTGGCGTCAGTAATGTTTAACAGGTCGTTGATCGATCCAGCCGTGCCACCAGTCAAGGTCGCACCACCGAAGGTGTTGGCGCCCGACCCGCTTACGGATGAATTGATACTGTTGCCGGCGGCACCAGGAGTCAATGCGGTGAAGGCGATTGAGTTTGTCGCGGCCGTCGCCTTGGCGGAAGTATTCGCAGTTGCGCTGCTTCCGTAGGCATAGGTAACGCCCGCGCCGCTTGCGCCGTTGATGGCGTTCGCCAGGTTGGCAAGGCTAGCAGCATTCGTGGCGCCCACCAGGACCAGGATCTGATTGGCCGTAGGAGCGGTGTTGAGGTTGGACACGAAGCTGTAAGTTTGCGAGCCGACCGTCACGGTATCGCCTGCGACGGCGGACGGCGGGGCCCCGGTATCGGCGCCTCCCGTGAAATACAAGGAACTCCAGGTGCCGGCCGATGACGTCGGATGGATAAAGTTGCCATTGGCGCCAGCGGTAACCGCCGCTAAGACCAGCGTGGTTCCCGTAACTGCTCCTGCCGCGACCAGAGTGTTGGCCGTCGTCGGGGTGCTATAGGTAGTTCCAGCACCGGCTGCTCCGTTGATCGCAGCTTTCAGATTGGCCAGGCCGGTAGCCTCACTACTGGATACGACCTCATCGGCCGTCGCAGTGGCGCTGAGGGCGGTCACGAAAGTATAGGTTTTGCCGCCCACCGTAACCGTGTCGCCATTGGCACCGCTAGCCAGGGTCCCGGCAGTGAAGGTTGCGTGTCCGCCCGTGGTTGTCGACGTGATGCTGTTTCCGCCGGTTCCGTTCACGTTCGCCGTGAAGGCGAGCGTGCCGGCTCCGGTGTTCAGTGTTCCCGCATTGACGTTGGCATTGACGACGGTCCCGATTCCGTACACACTTCCCGCGCCGCCAGGCGCGGCATTGACCGCTGCCTTCAGGTTTGTAAGGGCAGTGGCGTTACTCCCCCCGATGAGAACCTCATTTGCGTTTCCCGTGAGAGCAGTCACGAAGGTGTAGGTCGTGCCACCGATCGCCACTGTGTCGGCGGCAGCGATCGTCCCGCCGGCGGTCAGCGTAGTGTTGGCAGCGACGGACAGCGCCCACGCGGCTCCGGTCAGGGTATCCGAGGCAGCAACGGCAGGCGTGCCTGCGGCTTGGGTCAGAGTTCCGGTGGAGGCGATTGCTCCCCCTAAGCTCAGGCCGGTAGCGGACAGCGTGCCCGTGGTCACTCCAATGAGACTGTTACTGGTGGCGCCGGCGTCACTCAAGAAGACATTGAGAGTATTCGCGGTGAACACCTGCCCACCGTTGTAATTCGTCTTGGAACCGACGCGGTCGATTTCCGCTTTGATGGCGGTAAATTCGGCGTCCAGCGCGACTCGTTGTGCATCGGACACCGTGCCCGTGGCGGCTTCAGTGGCCAGCGTAACGGCGCGGTTGAGCAGGGTGGTTACCTGCGCCAGCGAGCCATCCGCCACCTGCAGTTCGCCGACGCCATCGTTGGCATTCCGGGCGGATTGCGTGAGGGCGGAGATGTTGGCATGTAACCCGTCGGCAATGGCCAAGCCAGCGGCGTCATCGGCACCTGAGTTGATGCGCGATCCGGATGAGAGCTGAAACAGAGACTTCTGCAGATTGCCGTTTGTGATCGACAATTGGTTCTGCGCAACGAGTGATGCGACATTGTTCAATACACTAAGTGCCATGGATTTGCTCCTTTGGTTCCGATTTTGGGATCCGTCCCCGAAATCTTCCCGGAGCTCGTTCCGTGTGTCCGCGGAACCCAATTGTGTTTCAATCTGCTCATCGGCGTGCCGCGTCCGGGCTTTATTTCCACAGGTACCAGGCGGTGTAGCCCTTAGGTAACCCGCCCCTTCCCGCTCCTTTCTCCCCGCCCTTCCGTTTCTGCCGATCTCTACGGATGTAGCCCTCATCAGTGGCGGGCTTTCTTCCGTCCAGGAGCCAAACTATGATCCAGCTCACCCGCCTCAACAGCCATCCGCTGGTCATCAATTCCGACCTGATCAAGTTTGTCGAGCAGTCTCCCGATACCCTCATCACCCTGGTGAATGGTGAAAAAATTGTCGTTCGGGAAAGCGCGCAGGACGTTCTCGAACGCGTAGTACAGTTCCGCCGCTCGGTCCTGCAGGGGATCATGCTTTGGTGGGACAACCGGTCCGCGCTTCCTCCGCTCGTGGAAGGTAACAGCCACCCGGCTGGCGAGAAATAGGAGTTCTGGTGGATAAGGCAACTCTCGGCGGTCTGGTGCTGGCTCTGGGCGGTGTCCTGTGTGGCTTGATGCTGGAGGGCGGGAATCTTGGCCAAGTGCTCCAGCCCACAGCCGCCATGATCGTTTTTGGCGGCACGCTGGGCGCAATCCTTATTCAGTATCCCTTGCCCGTGGCGTTGACTGCCTTCCGGCGGCTGGCAAAGGTGTTTGTCGAGCCCGCACAGAACCCGCGATCCACCATCGAGCTCCTGGTTAAGTATGCCAACAAGGCGCGCCGGGAAGGCATCGTTTCGCTCGACAAAGAACTCGTCAACATCCACGAACCCTTCCTGCGCCGTTCTCTCATGTTGGCGGTCGACGGAACCGACTCGCAGGAACTCCGCCACATCATGGAAGTCGAACTGGATAACAAAGGAGAGCAGGAGGAGAAAATCCCCCAGTTCTTTGAATCGGCCGGTGGTTTTTCCCCGACGATCGGGATCATTGGCGCCGTGCTCGGCTTGATCCAGGTGATGCAGCACCTGGACAAAATCGACGAAGTCGGAAAAGGGATTGCCGTCGCCTTTGTGGCTACCCTCTATGGAGTGGGCGCCGCCAACCTCATCTTGTTGCCGGTCGCGGGAAAACTGAAAATCCGCATCCGCGACGAGCAGATCATTCGCGAGATGACGATCGAGGGCGTGGTTTCCATTCTCGAAGGAATGAACCCGCGCATGCTGGAAACGAAGCTCACGGGGTTCCTCGCCCAGGCCCACGAAGCCCCCACCGCTGAGGTGTCGGAGGTATGAGCCGCCGGAAGCGACACCCCAGTCACGCCAATCACGAGCGCTGGCTGGTTTCCTATGCTGATTTCATCACACTCTTGTTTGCTTTCTTCGTCGTGCTCTACGCTTCGTCGCAAGTCGACAAGAAGAAAGTCGGAAGGTTGGCGTTGGCGATTCAGGTCGCCTTCCAGGAGATGGGGATTTTTGAGGCATCCACGACGCAAGTGCCTATCAATATTACGGAGCCCATGCCGTTCAGCACCGTGCAAGCCATCGAAAACACGCAGCGCACTGCGAGTCTTGGCCGGATCGCGTCTCGGCCCGAGGGCGGGCTCGGTTCGGGTGTGGAGAACGGCGATCTGGCTCAGTTGCAGGCCGAACTGGAAACTGCTCTAGCTGGAGAAATCAAACGCAAGGAAATTGCCATGCGCCGCGAGCCCGATGGTCTGGTCATCAGTTTGCGCGAGGTAGGTTTTTTCGAGAGCGGCTCCGCCCAGATGAAATCAGCCTCGCAGCCCGCCTTCGATCGCATCGCCAACCTGCTCCGCCAGCACAGCGATCGGTTGCGGGTCGAAGGTCACACCGATAACGTTCCCATTCACACCGCCCAATTTCCCTCGAACTGGGAGCTTTCCACGTCCCGGGCAACGGAAATTGTCCGTCTCCTCATCGTCCGAGACGGCTTTGTTCCCGATCGTCTGAGTGCCGCCGGATACGGCGAGTATCACCCCGTGGCAACCAATCTCACCGCCGAGGGCCGCGGCATCAACCGCCGGGTGGATATTGTCGTTCTCGGCAAAGGCCTGACGGAGTCTCCTCCGGCGCAGGCAGGAATCCAAGCCCAGCCTCCGGCACCGCCCCCAGCAGTATCCACGGCCGCTCCGATCTCCGGCCGGCCGCCGCCGACTGCCCCACCCAAGGACGCGGCCACGAGTTCTGCGGACAGGCGTCTACAACAATAGTTCCATCCACAGCGCGCTTTCTATGGGAACTGCGGAATAAGGCGCGATTTCTTTGAAGCCCATCCTGCGATAGAGTGCGACCGCATCCTTCATTGCCGATGCAATCGTATCCAGGCGCATGCGCTCATAGCCGATCGCGCGCGCCTCTGCGATTAAGCGCTCCACCAGCATTCGGCCAAGGCCGTGGCCGCGATCGTCAGGCCGCACATAGAGCCGCTTCATCTCGCAGATACCGGCGTCAAGCTTGCGCAGCGCAATGCATCCGGCGGCGTGGTCGGCGTATCGGGCCAGCAGCAATCTTCCGCTCGGCGGGCCGTAGGCTCCCGGAAGGCTTTTCAATTCCTCGTCAAAACTCTGGAAGCACAGGCTGAAGCCGACCGAACGGCCATATTCGAGGAAGAGGCTGCGAACTTGTTCGATGTGTTCGGGGAGTGTGACCTGAATCAATGCGATCTGGGATCTACGGTCTGTAGGAGTGGTCACAGGAAACCTTGCTGTTGTTTTTGGAGCTTCGTCCGATTTTATCCCCCATCCGGCCGATTGCGCGCGGGCGCAGCGGACGGTTAAGATTTCTCCACTCCCATGTCTGAAGTAATTTCAACCGAGTCGACGACTTCGCATTCCGTTTCCAAGCCCGCTGCTTCAACCCCTGCTCCCGAACCTTCCGTCGAGGTATTCGCTGTTTATGGCGTTGAGCCCGAGATCCAGGCCTACGCCATGGCCAAGTATTCGCGTTCAGCACTCTCCATGAAAGAGTCGCTGAAGGAAATCACGCTGCAGAAGGCGGAAAAGTTTCTCAACACTTTTTACTTCCAGTACGGGCACCGCTCGATCGCCGACCTGGCACACATCGCGCTCGCCATCGAGCGACTCTCCATCCTCGCTGCCATCGTCGTTGCTGACGAGCAGCGCTGGGATGGGCAGGAACGCTCGACCCGCTACCAGGACTTCCGGAAGAGCGGCTACTACACGCCGAGTTTCGCGGATGTCTCATCCCAGACTCTCTATCGTGAAACGATCGAGTCCCTGTTCTCAACCTACGAAAAAGTTTCGCAACGGACGTTCGAATATCTGGCCAGCATCACGCCGCGTCCCGCCGACATGAAGCCGGACGCCTACGAGCGCACCCTGCGCGCCCGCGCCTTCGACATTTCGCGCTATCTGTTGCCACTCTCGACCAACACATCGCTCGGGGAGATCGTTAACGCCCGGACGCTGGAAACGCAAGTCGCCCACCTGCTCTCGCAACCGCATAAAGAAGTGCGCGATCTGGGAGCGTTGCTGAAGAAAGCCGCTCTTTCTCCGGCTTACAACGCGAACGAAGAATCGCTGCGCGCCCTGGTGGCCGAGATTCGATCCGTGTCGTCCGAAATTGCCGATCGCGCCGAACGCGAACTCTTGCACGAGGTGCGGGTCGCGCCCACGCTGGTGAAGTACGCCGATCCCAATCTCTACGAAATCGAGACACGCCGCGAACTCCAGCAGGCTGCCGCCGAACTGATGCGAGGCGCCGCCATCGAACCAGCGCCGCTCGTGGATTTACTCGACAACGATCCGTCTAATAACGATGCGCTCGAGATCGAACTCGCCACCACGCTGGTTTACGGCCACTGTCACTATTCTTTCAGGCAGCTGCAACGGACGGTCGAAGCCGCGGGCGAGGCGAGACGCCGCGAGATCATCGATCTCGGCCTGCGCCATCGCGGCAAGCACGACGAGCTGCCGCGCCCCTTCTCCGCGGGCCAGCAGTTCCGATTCGATATCCTCATGGACATCGGCGGTTTCCGCGACATGCACCGTCACCGCCGTTGCGTCCAGATCATGCAGGATTTCACCACAGTCCACGGCTTCGACACGCCGCCTGAGGTCGAGCCTGCTGGAGTCCGCTCTGACTATGAATCGGCCATGAAGCGCACCGAGGCCGCGGTACAAAAGCTTGCCGCGTCCGGAGGCGAAGAAGCTGGGCAGAACGCGCAGTACGCAATCCCGCTCGCTTTCCGCAAGCGCACGCTGTTCAAGATGGACTTCGCCGAGGCGCTCTACATTTCCGAGCTGCGCACTACGCCCGCCGGACACACGTCGTATCGCAACGTGGCGTACGCTATGTATGAGGCTGTCGCCGCAAAGTATCCGGCGCTGGCAAAGTACTTCCGGGTGGTTGATGTGCGCGAGCCGGTGGATCTGCTGAAACGCTGAGGACTGCTTCAACCACCAAGGACACGAAGTACCACGAAGGGAATTGTTCGGTGGTGATGCCTTCGTGTACCTTCGTGGCCTTTGTGGTGAATGAACTTGGGGGCAATGAGGCAGCTACTGCGAAATTGACGTCGGTGAATCTCCGCCTCTAGAATCAAGCTCACACATGCCCAACTACGAATACCTGTGCAAGAAGTGCGGACACCGCTTTGAAGAAATCCGCAAATTCTCCGATAAGCACCTGAAGAAGTGTCCCGAATGCGGAGGCGTTCTCGAACAAGTGATCTCCGCTCCGGCCGTGCAGTTCAAAGGCTCAGGCTGGTATGTGACCGACTACGCGAAGAAGGGGGCCGGTTCCTCGTCGTCGTCCTCGTCGTCTTCTTCATCCGAAAGCGACAGCGGGTCGAAGGAGGCGAAAGAATCCAAAGACGCGAAGGCAAGCAAAGACAGCAAGAAAGACGACAAGCCGAAGTCCGATTCCTCGTCCAAAAAACAGAAGAAGGACGGATGATCGGGCGATCGGGCGACCGACCACCCGAGCCGGTTTTTCAATAACCCATTTTGCTATCGCGGCTCCGGCATTCCAACCACCAAAGTTCGCCGGCGGGGCAGTTCGTCCTCGGAGAGGTCTGCCAGAAAATTCAAGTCGAGGCCCATCCGCTCACATTCCTGACTCGCGGCGTCGTTGAGAAAATACACGATGTCTCCGCCAAATCGATCCTTGAAGCGGCGGCGTTCATCGAGGTCGAACGGGCTCGCTGAATACACTTTGATCTCGGGCCGCTCGCGCAACACGGCTCCCAGGTCGCGCTGGAAACCGAGCGCTCCTTGCCGTACTTGGGCCATGGTGAAAGCGACAACGTGATAAGGCATAGCTAGAGTCAGGTAGGACGGGCGAGGGCGCCCGTCGCTCCACCGCAAACGAAGCATAGCAGCCTTTGTCGGCGGGCGAAGAGCGAACGACGAACCGCGAACGACCAACGACGATCGACCAACGACTCTTCCAGCCCCTGAATCCTTCGCGTCCGCCAAGGCATCTAACTAGTTGTTATAACGACTAAGATGAGGAGGCAACCATCATGATTACCATCCGGCGCAGCAACGAGCGGGGCGGCGGCGACTACGGCTGGCTGAAGACCCGCCATACTTTCAGCTTCAGCGATTACTACGACCCGAAGTGGATGGGATTCCGCTCGCTGCGGGTGATCAACGAAGACTGGGTCGCGCCCAATGGCGGCTTCCCGACGCATCCCCATCGCGATATGGAGATCATCACCTATGTCCTGTCCGGCAAACTCGAGCACAAGGACAGCCTGGGCACCGGTTCGGTGATTCTGCCGGGAGACGGGCAGCGGATGACGGCCGGTCGTGGGATACGCCACAGCGAGGCGAATCCGTCATCGACCGAATCCGTGCACCTCCTGCAGATCTGGATTCTCCCTGACAAGCAGGGGCATGAACCCGGCTACGAACAGAAAACCTTCCCCGAAGTCGAGAAGCGCGGCCAGTTTCGCTTGATTGCTTCGAGCGATGGCGCCGAGGGTTCGGTAAAGATCAATCAGGACGCGAAGTTGTTTGTCACCCTCCTTGCCGCCGGACAAGAAGTCACGCAGGCGCTCGCTGCCAAACGTCATGCATGGTTGCAGGTCGCCAAAGGAGAAGTGGAACTGAACGGCCAGAAGATGCACCAGGGAGACGGCGCGGCCATAAGCGAAGAAAAGAAACTGACGATCAAAGCCAGCGAAGAAGCTGAAGTCCTGTTGTTCGATCTGGCGTAAACAGCTCGCGTAGGGGCGGACGCCCTCGTCCGCCCAGTCGCGCGAAGCCGACTCCTTCATTCGGGCCTGATTCCAACCGCCCCCATCAGTCTTCCGGTTACGCCCTTCTCCGCCCGAAAGCTGAACAACAGTTCCGGATGGCAGGCGGTGCACGGTCCAACCGCATCGATGTTCTTCGCCAGCACGCCCGCATCCAGCAGTTGTCGCCGGTTCGCCTCCACCAGATCAAGAAAGAGCTTCACCGGCAACTCGCTGTGTCCCGGTGCGCGCGCCGTCAGGAACAGTAAAGGATATTTTTCGCGCACCGGATCTGATTCCTTCACCTCGCGAAACAGGCTACCGCCGTATGCGAACTGGGCTTCGAACCGGGTGCGCACCTCTCCACCCACTTCGTAGCAGCACCCGCGCACGCCCGGCCCAATCGCCGCCACCAAGTCCCGAGGATCACTCCTGAAATGTTTCCGCATCTCGCCTACGCCCTTCTCAACAATCCGCTTGACCGTGCCACGCCAGCCCGCATGGAAAACGCCGACCGACCGCCGCGTCCGATCCGCCAAAATGATGGGAAGGCAATCGGCCGTCTGCACCGCCACCAGTAGCCCCGGTGTATCCGTGACGAGTCCGTCTCCAGTCAAAGGCTGTTCCGGCATTCCTTCGACTCGGTGGATCAGGTCCGAATGAATCTGCCGCAGCGATACCAGGGGCCAGTTCTTGTCTCGATTGGTCGCGCCCAGTTCCTTGAGAAAAAGCTCACGGTTGCGCTCGACGGCGGCGCGCGAGTCCTGCTTCGTGAATCCAAGATTCAGCGCATTGCCGCCATAGACGCGCGACACGCCACCATGCCGCGTCGAGAAGGCATGCACCGTCCAGGCCAGTTTGCCCAGTCTCTCAGAACGCAAAAGTTGTAGTTTGTTTTTTGCGACGCCCTTGGTCACCACAGTTCGATCATACCTTGAGGATCGGGTCATCGGCTGATCGGGCCATCGGGTCATCTGAGCCCCGAGCCGATTTTCGATGTCCAGATCACCCGATTCTTACTTCTTCTTCACAATTTCCGCGTCAATCTGTATTTTGACGTTGTCTCCTACGACCGCTTCACCGGTCCCGAGGAGCTTGTTGTAGACGAGATTGAAATCCTTGCGGTTGATGGTCGCCGTGGCGGAGATTCCACGGCGCGAATTGCCCCACGGATCGGTCAACTCCGGAGTAGGTCCGTCAACGTCGAGCGTGACTTCCCGCGTGGTTCCGTGGATGGTCAGGTCGCCAATCACCTGCAATTTCCCGCCGCCGCTCACGATCTTTTTGGACTTGAACTCGATGGTCGGGTACTTTTCAACCTCAAAGAAATTCGGGCTCTTGAGATCTTTGTCCCGCGCTTCGACCCGGGTATCGACCGAGTTGACATCAATGCTCGCCGATACTTGCGACTGCGTGAGGTCTTTGTCGTTCAGAGCGATGGTTCCCGTCACCTTCGTAAAACTGCCGGTGACATTGGATATCCCCAGGTGACGCACCGTGAACTGCGCGGTCGAGTGTGCCGGGTCGATGTTCCAGGTGGAGGTCTGGGCGAGCGCCGGCAGACTCGCGAGAAGGGCGATGGCGGAAACTACACCAAACCGTTGCGCTGCTTTCAGCATGTTGATTCAGTATCCTTTGTGTCAGTTTTTCTGGAGGCAGCAAGAGCCAATAAACGGAACAAAATTGCCGGGCGTTTTCCAGAAGAAGATTACATTTCAGATGTAAGTTGGCTTGACTAGGATGCAAAAAAAGGCCACGCAAGCGGTTCGCGTGGCCCGAGTGTTTTTCGTGCTGCTGGTCTACTCCTTGCCGGTGGTGCCGTTCACTGCCTGTTCGGCAACCTTCTCCTGCTCAACTGGATTGATCTTTACCGTGGCCAGGATCTTTTCCAGCTTGGCGAAGACTTCGTCGCGGTTGACGGGCTCAACGCCGTCTTTAGCGCCATATCCAGCGGTGCCCACGCTCAGGACGTATTCGTAGCAGGCTCCATTTTCATAGCTGTGGTAGTACTGGGTTTCGCTTTGCGTCATGGCACTGGCGGAAAAGTTGGAAGTCGTTTCCATGTCGGTCGAGCCGATCTCCACCTTTTCGGCATCCACGGGCGCGCCGTCGATATTGTGGGAATCGACAACCGCAAAGTGGCCGCACTCTTGTTCAGAGACGCTGCGATTGACGTTCACATTGAAGAAGCCGGAAGCGAAGTCGGTGCCGGGATACAAACCGGCGGGCATTTCAACAGTCGCGACCGTGAAGCCGCCGGGCTGAACGAAGTTCATCGATGCATCGCCCAGGACCGCAAACTGAGGCTGCGCTTTGTCGCCCGCGGTGAGCGCGAACTTACGCGGATAGAGGAATGAGACGCCCGAGTTCGGGTCCGTGTAAGTTACGTTCGCGGGACGCTTCTTGTGAGTCTTCTTCGTGGCGGTGGTCGGCGTTGCAACGGCTGACGTGGCTGCCGGGGTGGCGGTTGCCGCGGGCGTTGGGGAATTTGATGCGGGGCTGGATACGCCGACCAGCGCCGGTTTTGGAGACTGCTTCGAGCACGCACTCACGGCGAGCAGCAGCCCGAGAATCCCGAAGCCTGCGATCATGGCCAGCTTTTGCTGGCGCGACCAGGATGAGAGCGTTGTCCCTGAGATTGTATTGTTGTTGGTTGCCTGTTTGGCGGATTTCTGATTCGTCGATTTGTCGTCACCGGATTTCCAAGTAGTTGTCATTGTGTCACCTCCTCTGCGGCTGGCGCAGTCGCAAGTGATATGGCAAAAGGGGGACCAACCGGGCGGCCGTTGATGCTACGCGACTTACGTCCGCCTGGAGCGGCGGGCCGTGTGCGCCGCCATACACGGCGTGTGGCTGACAACACGCTGCGCGCTGGTAATATGCTTCCCGCTAGAATGCATTTGTGAAAGAGCCCTCGCCAACGATTCCTCCTGACGATCAAGTCGTTTATCGCGGACGCCTGGCGCCGTCGCCCACGGGCCTGCTGCACATTGGGCATGCGCGGACCTTCTGGATCGCGGCGCAGCGGGCAATCGAAAATCACGGAACTTTAATCTTGCGGAACGAGGATCTCGATCCGCAGCGCTCGCGGGCGGGGTTTGCTCGTGCCATGATAGACGACCTGCACTGGCTCGGAATTCATTGGACTGAGGGTCCGGATTGCGGAGGGGCGTTCGGCCCCTACTCGCAGAGTGAGCGCCGGGCACACTATTTGGAGGCTTGGCGGCGGCTGCGCGAGGGTGGATTTCTGTATCCGTGTCATTGTTCGCGCAAGGATCTGGCGCAGTTGGCCAGCGCTCCGAATGATACGGACGATGAGCCGGTGTATCCGGGAACTTGTCGTGAGCGCAAAGATGCGGCCGGGTTCACGCAGCCCGCGGGCGTGAATTGGCGGTTCCGCGTTCCTGACGGCGAGCCGATTGAGTTTGCGGATCTGAATCTGGGCCAGCAGCGCTATGTCGGCGGCAGCGATTTCGGCGATTTCCTCATCTGGCGGCGCGATGATGTTCCTGCTTACCAACTTGCGGTCGTGGTCGACGACGCAGCAATGCGCATCTCGGAGGTGGTGCGGGGCGCGGATTTGCTGAAGTCGACCGCGCGGCAACTACTGCTGATGCGCGCGCTCGGGGTGGCCGCTCCCGATTATTTTCATTGCGACCTGGTGCGGGACGCCGCCGGAGTCCGCCTGGCGAAGCGGCACGATACGTTGAGCATCCGGCATTTACGTGAGAGCGGCGTAACGCCACAAAAGGTGCTGGAGATGGTCCGTGGGTCATGATCGCTTCGGTACTTTCGTTTGGCGCGCGCATTCTATGGTTGGCAACTGTTCGTCGCGTGCAGGGTTAGCATTGGCAGCAGGCTTCGAAAGAAGTCGGCACAGCGGAGAACCTTATGCGGCGAATGGTCTTCAAGATGTTGGCAATCGCACTGCTGATGAATGGGTTCACTTTTGCGCAGTCGCTGGGCGACGTTGCACGCCAGAACCGGGAAAAGAAGGCCCAGGATGCATCTTCTGCAACGCCAAAGGTAATCACGAATAAGGACCTTCCGAAGGATCCGGATGCGAATCAGGGGTCGCCGGAAGCCGAGCCAGGGTCTGACGCAACGGCGAGCGCTACGGGTGCTGATTTTCGTTCGGAAGACCCGCGTGCGGCACATCAGCCGGTGCAACAACGCTTGGCGGATCAACGAGCGGCGGATCAATGGAAGAGACAGATCTTGGCGCAAAAACACAAGATGGCGGCTTTGCAGGCGCGGATCGACCAACTCAATGCGTCGATTCGTTCCTCTGGCGGAAGCGTCCAGTACGAACCACCGTACAACCGTTATCAGGCGAGACAACTGCGGCGGATCTCGCAAATCCAACAGCAACTCGATGAGCAGAAAATAAAGCTCAGTGAGATGCAGGAAGCGGCGCGGCGGGCGGGCATGCACACAATGGTTTACGATCCTTAAGGTATAACTTCTAACCAGGAACCGTGATCGTGAGGACAATCCGGCGGGTCATTTTCAATATTCCACCTGGCGAGGGCCCGCTTGATCGGCTTATTGTTTTCCTGGGACTCGCTTTGCTGCTGGGGATTGCAAACAACGGTTGGGCGCAAGGGGCAGGCGAACCGGACCCGGCGACACCAGACGATCCGGTGCTCACGATGTTTCCGCACTCGCAGACCTCGCGTTGGTGGGTTTCGGGGCAGGCAAACATCATCCTGCAGTGGCATCCGTCGTTCGATGCAAAATACAGCGGGCCCAACAGCTTCAAGACTCATTCCGAACAGGCCACCTCGAATATCAGCTCGCTCTACACCGGATTGCAACTCACCAGCACGACTGAGATCTTCATGCACTTCGAAATGGCGGACGGAGGCGGCCTCAGCGACGCGCTCGGCATGGGCGGATTTACCGACCTCGACGTGGTGCGCAACCCCACGCTCGGCCCCACTCCGTATATTTCGCGGGGCATGATCCGCCAGATTATTCCTTTGAGCGACGAGACGGTGGAGGCGGAGCGGGGTCCGTGGTACCTCGCGACGAAAGTCCCGGTGCGGCGGATTGAGCTGCGCTTTGGCAAGTTGGGGATGAATGACTTCTTCGACACCAACGACGTCGGCACCGACAGCCACTTGCAGTTCATGAATTGGACCGTGGACGACAATGGCGCCTACGACTATGCCGCGGACACGCGCGGCTACACCATGGGACTGATCGCCGAATACCACGACCGCAACTGGGCCTTCCGTTTCTCGGAGGGCCTGATGCCGAAGGTCGCCAATGGCATTGACCTGCAGTGGAACCTGCGCAAAGCGCGGGAAGAGAATTATGAACTGGAGTTGCATCCCAGCATCGCTGGGAAACGGAACACCGCTCTCCGGCTGCTGACCTTCGTCAATCACGCCAACATGGGCGTGTACCGGGACGCGGTCGCAGATTACCTGGCGGGGAAGACCACACGCCCCACGATTACCGATCATCCCGAGCGCACGACGGTGAAGTATGGATTCGACGTAAACGTGATGCAGCAGGTCAGCAAGAATGTCCGTGCTTTCTCTCGTTTCGGCTGGAGCGAGGGACAGCACGAATCCTACGCTTACACCGAAGTGGACCAGACCCTGCAGGCGGGAGGCGACCTTGCCGGAGAGCGATGGAAGCGCAAGCTCGACAAGGTCGGCGCAGTGGTAGTGACCAACGCTATCAAGAAAGATCACCAGGAATATCTGCGGCTCGGCGGCGTGGGCTTTCTGCTGGGCGACGGCGGACTCAACTACGGGCGCGAAAACATCTTCGAGACGTACTACAACGCGCATGTCTGGCGCGGCATCTACACGGCGTTCGATTTACAGCACGTGAATCACCCTGGGTATAACCGCGATCGGGGGCCGGTGCTGGTGCCAAGTCTGCGGTTTCATTTGGATTTCTAAAGGCAGCTCTCAGCTGTCGGCTCTCAGTCAAAGCAAACACCCCCACCAGTGGAGCGCCATCGCAAGTGCTAGAAGGTCCACTTGAGCGCGAACTGCATTACGCGCGGGCCGTTCAGTGCATTGATCGTCTGAAGTGTGCCAAAACCTTCGCTAGGGACGAGGGTGCACTGTTGGTTTAGGGTCGCGCCGTCCCCGCAATTGGGTCCGGTGGGGCTGTATTGGATGGGGACCACTCCGGTGCCGTTTTGGACGTAGTAGTTCGCATGATTCGCCACGTTGAAGACCTGTGCTTGCAAAGTGAGCGCGTTGCGTTCCGTGAGGTTGAAGCGGCGCGTCAAGCCCAAGTCGACCTGCTTAGTCCAAGGACCATAGAACGAGTCCAAGCCGACAAAAGGACTCGGGCTGCCGGCATTGATACCAAGAGCCGAGTTGGCGGTGGCCTGCAAAGCGGCGGTATTGTTCAAAGTGTTGCACTGGTCGGTCGGGCAAGCCACGTCGACCAGCGCTGCGTAGGGACGTCCAGAGGCGAATTGCATCACCGTGCTAATGGTCCAATTCGAGAAGGCCGCACGCAAGACGCCCGACTGCATGGCGGCTCCCAGCCTCGGCTCGTAGACTGCCGCCACGGACAGGCGATGGCGTTGATCGAGCAAGTACGGCGCGTGGGTATTGCTGAAATCAAACTGGTTGTTGAAGTCCACACCACGGGACATCATATTTTTCGACAATGTATACGCAGTTTGAAATGCCAATCCATGCCGGAAGCGTCGCTGCGCCTGCACAAACAGAGAGTTGTAATTGTTAATGCCAGGTGAGATCAGCGTATTGATTTGGCCGAAGTTCGAGGTTAGCCGTCCCTCAGTCAAGAGGCCTGAGTCCAAGTTGGGAAGAACAACCGAACGTCCCGTGTCCGCAGCCCTGTAAGTCGTGGTGCCGGTGGGCCGGTTCAAATTCAGATCGTAGGCGCTGGAAGCGATCAGGTGCACACCATGCGTCCAAGTGGTACCAATGGTCACAACTGTGTCGCGCAGGACTTCCCGCTCAATCTGCAGGCTTCCCTGCAGAATGTAGGGAAAATGGAAATGCGGGTCGACCAGAGAGATATCGGGCGCCGAGAATAGCGACGGATCCGAAATCTGGTTGGGAAAAACTGCTTGTTGCTGGTTGGGTGCCAGGTTCGGATCGTAGTCCAGCGACACCGACGCCTGCTGCGAGAGCAATCCGTTGGAGACTACCGCATTCCTGTAATTCAACCCGTTGAAGTTCTCGTAGAACATTCCAAATCCGCCGCGGACCACAGTCTTCTCCGCCGGCTGCCAGGCAAATCCGACGCGCGGGGCAAGGCGCTGATATTGATTGGGGAACTGTCCGGTCAGCGGAAACGCTACATTCTGGTTGGGCTGCGGATAGACCTGGAAGTCTTCGCGGATGCCTAGATCCAGCGTGAGACGCGGCCGAATCTGGTAGGTGTCGTGAAAATAGAAGCCGACATAAGGGACGTTGAACGAAAACTTAGGCTGGCCAGTGCTCTGAAAAAAATTGTCGTAAATCCCAAGAGCAAAATTCTGGAGGCTGGAGAAGCTGTAGGTGCCGCGGAACGTGCCATTCTGCGCCTGTGCGTCAGGATCGAAGCCGCCGAAAGCGAGGTCGGTGAGATGAGTGCGGGTGAATTCGACTCCAAATTTGAGAGTGTGCTTGCCGCGCAGATAACTTACGTGGTCAGAGATCTGCCAGATCGCTTCGTCGGTGCGTCCACCGGCAAAACCGGCGTTGCCCAACTGGAAGTTGCTGCCCCCGCCGCTTTCATCTTCGCCGCCCGGAGGACTCAGCAGGACAGTCGGCAACACGGGATTCACCATTCTGGTCGGCGTGGAGTACTGATCATCGCGCGAGAAGCTGGCATGGATTTCATTCAGCAGGTTGCTGCCATAAGCATGACTCCAACCAGCGCTGGCGTGGTAGTCGCGCACGAACGCGTTGGCCAGCGTGCTTCTGCCGAAAAGCGCGGTCTGCGGGCCGAGAATAAAGCCGCTAGGGGAATCGAAGCGATTCCAGTTCAGGCTGAGGTAGAAGCGGTCGTCCTTCGCATCGCGGTAATCGATTTTAGAAAACAGCGACCAGTCGTTGGCAAAACGGGGTTGCACCCCGAGATTCGACTGGATGGCGTTCAGCGCGTTGGCAACATCTTGCAGATAAACCGGGTCGGTTGGGTCGGGTGTCGACAAGTTGCCGGGCACGGGAAACGAGGAGTTGGGTGCGGGAAGCTGCGTACCGTCGGGCACGCCGAAGCTAGTCTGGTCGACGTCCGTGAAGCCGTTGTTAATCGCGGTAATGGGATTCTTCTGGCGTTGCTGCTCGTAGTCGACGAAGTACCAGGCGCGATGGGGAACGAGGGGGCCTCCCAAGCTTCCACCGAATTGCTGCAGAATGTTGACCGGGCGGGCAAATCCGTTGGCCTTGTCGACGGCGTCGTTGGCGCCCGTGCCGGAGTTGCGGTTGTAGTAAAATGCGCTGCCATGGACGGCGTCCGCGCCGGACCGCGTCACCGCGTTCACAAAGCCGGTGGCTGCTCCGCCGTAATCCGCCCGATACGGCGTGACGGCAACCTGGAACTCCTCAATGGCATTTTCGCCAAAGACGTAAGGCACTTTCTCGCCGCCGCGGGCGTTGCCGAAATAATTGCTGGTGGCGCTGGCACCATCGACAGTGAAAGAGTTCGCGCCGTTGGCATTGGCATAACCAGTGTCTTCGCCCCCCTGTTCTCCGGCAAAACTGACGAGGCCGTTCTGGCCGTCGGGGCTGGCATTCGGAACGAGCAAGGCGAAATCGAGGAAGCGGCGGCCGTTCAGAGGGAGACCATCGAGCAGTTCGCGGTTGATGACGGAACTCTGGTTGGAGTCTTCTGTCCGCAGAAGCGGGGATTCGCCGCTTACGGTGATCGACTCGGTGCCCGCTCCAGGCTGGAGGTTGACGTTGACTGTGGTCGGCTGCCCGACCTGCACCTCGATGCCTTCGACGAGTTCCTTGCGGAATCCGGCCGCCCTCACTTCCAGGCGGTAGGTTCCCACCGGCTGCGAGGGGAAAACGAAGATGCCCACGTCATTGGTTAGCCGTGTCGACGACTGCGCGGTGCCGCTAGTCAAAAGCACAACGGTGGCCCCCGGAACGGACGCGCCCGAGCCGTCCCTGGCCACTCCGCGGACCATTCCCGTCGTCACCACGCTCTGAGCGTGCGATTCCACTGCGAGAGTCGCGAATAGGAGAACTAAGAAATAGGCGAAGCGTTTCATTGCTAGAGATTCCTTCTTCTAGGTTGGGGGGACGCGCGAGCTCTTTCTGGATCAACAAATTATAGAGACTCCCGGCTGTCCGCCCTGTTAATTCTGGGTAAAAAGGACAGCCGGGATTCTCGCCAAACTACGACACTCTCTTTACTCCGAGCCAGCCTTGCTGACTTCCTTCGTCTCCGGTTGAGTCGTTCCGGAATTCAGGCGAGTCGGGTAGGGCTTGCCTCCCATCATGCCTTCCCAGATGATCCGGTTGAACTTGTCGGAGTCGACCCGGTCTTCCTGGCTAAAGTCGAAGCCCTTGGTTCTTGCTTCCCACCAGGATGCATCGTGCGTTGGGTGCGGCAGCGCCTCTCGGTTCTGAACATACTTGTTCAGGATGGGAAGCGTGGTGGTGTAGAGGATCTGCGCCGGGACCGCGGAATAAGTCCAGGCCGCATGGTTGGTGTCGAAAGCGTCCGTCATGGGCGGCACACCGGAGTCATGCACGCTCAATTTGGAGATGCCCAGAACTTCTTCGATCGTCCGGAGCATGTTGACAGTTGCGTAGCGAGTGGAAACCACCGCGTTGTGCTTCACGTACGGACCGATAACGTAGCCAAGGCTGCGGTTGCCGCTAACGTGGTCGGCGCCATCCTGGGGGTCGTCTTCAATCACGAAGATGAGGGTGCTGTTGGCGTAAGGACTGTGGGCGATCTTGTCGATTGCCAGGCCCACCGCATAGTCGTCATCGGCGATCTGCAGTTCCGGCGTATTCACACCGAACGAGGCGGTGTCGAAGTTGCCGAAATGGTCGTGATTAAACCGGAGCATTTCGAACGCCGGGAAATTGTTGTGCTTCACGTGTTGGTCAAATTCCCGCGCCCACTCCTTGTAACGGAAGAAGTCCGGGAACGCCTGATCGAAGCCGCGGAAACAAGGATCGGTCCTCTTCAGCAGAGCCGGGTCTGCCGGGAAGGCCACCCGAATCTTTGGCTTTGCGGAGCAAGGATCGGTCAGGTTCGGGTCGAGATTCTGCACCGCACCAAGGTCCAGGAAGAACCCGTAGTTGCGAACCGAAAGATGGGCCGCAATTGCCGCATCCCAGATGTAGCCGAACCCTTCTTTCCCATCTTCGCTATCGGCAGCCACTTCGTTGCGGGTGCCGGGCAATAGATCAGGATCGTTCGGATAGAGGGGTTGCCACGCCTTGCGGGCTGCGACTCCCACCACTGCTACGTTGATGTTGCGCGCCGTGCCTTCGCTATCGTAGTTGGCGCCGCCCTTGCCGTAGTTGACGACAACGCTCTTCTCGTTGAGGTCGAGGGCGCGCGCGGCCGTGGACCACTGCCAGCCATCCATGCTGACGATACCGCTGTCGTAGAAGTTGTCGAACGTTACGAAGTTCGTAGCCAGGGCGTGGAAGTTTGGCGTGACGAACGAGGGGAACTGCGTCAGCGTCGGATCGCCATTGGAGCCGTTCGTCAGGTCGCCGAGGATCTGGTCGTAGGTGCGGTTTTCCTTGACGATGTAGATCACGTGTTGGATGTGATTCTTTAGGAAGAGCATCGTCGAGATGTCTTGCTGGGTCAGCTGGAGGTTGAAGCCATTGTTCTCCGCTACCAGCCCGGTCAGTTGCGCGAGATCGTTCGCGCCGGGCACGGGTAAGGTGAGGAGACTGGCATTCATGTTCTGCCAGGCATACTCGTTGCCCGAGCCGTCCTGGGCCTGGATGCTCGCGCAGGCCGATCCGTAGCCGCCGCCGGGATTGTTGTTGATGAAACGGCAGTTCATTGGATTCGGCCCGTTGAGGCTCTTGCCGTTCACGACGTAAAGGGTCGAAGCATCGGGACTGATGCTGACAGAGTTCGGTTGCCAGCCCGTCGGGATCAATCCGGTAACCACCGGCTGCTTACCCGTGAGGCTGACCACCGCGACCGCATTGGTGCCACCATCGGTGAGATAGGCGGTCTTCTCATCCGGCGACAGGGTGACGCTGTTGGGATTACTGCCCTTCGGCACGGACTTTCCGCTTCCCAGTACGTTCACTGGGGCGCTGACGTTGACCTCACTCACGACCTTGCCCAAACTCGTGTTGATGATAGCAAGAGCATCGGCATTGGCCTCGGCCACGTAGAGCTGGGTCTGGGCCTTATTCAGGATCAGTTTCTCTGGATTGCCTTTGACCGGGATGCGGCTCGTCAAGGTGAGCTTGCCCGCGTTGAGGTTCAGCACGTCGATCTCGCGATCACGGCTGCTGGCAACGTAGATTGTGTTGTTGCCCGCCACCGCGACGCCGAAGGGGAATTCGCCGCCCGCGACGCCGGACTGCTTAGGATCGATTCTGCCGGGTCGCAGGTCGTACTCCTGCAGGACGGCTCCGTGAACAACGTCGACGGAGGTGATGGAATCGGTCTCGTAGTTCGCCACGATCGCGGTGCTGCCATCCGCGGTAATCCCTACGCCGCCCGCCGTGGGACCAACGATGGTCTCCTGGTTCATCAAATCGCCCTTGTGCCCGAGGGAGATCGGCGCACCGACTTCCGTCCACTGGCCATTGCTTTGGGCGTAGGTGTAAAGGTTGTCGTCCACGCCACCGGCCACATAAAACTTAGTGCCATCCGGGCTCCAGACCAGACCGCTGAAAGCATCCGGCACCAGCACAACCTGCTTCACAACTGGCACGCTGGGAGAGGAGATGTCGTAGACGAACACGAACTCGCTGGAATCCTGCGGCTGGTAGTGGCCATTCGCATCCAGGTGGAGGTTGAAACCGCTGGTCAGGATCAGCAAAGTCTTGCCGTCCGGGCTTACGGCTGTCGTCTGGGCATTGTCCGGCTCAAAATTGGGATAGTCCGGCAAAGCAACCGTCAAAGGTTGAAACACCGACCCAGGGGCTGCACTCGGTGTGATCGTCGCACCCGTCGGTAGAAGTACTTGAGCGAACGCGAAGCTAGTCAGGGCAAGAATGGCCGCGACGCCGGCTGCGCGCAGGAAACTCGTGATCTTCATATGGTGATCCTCCAAAATTAAGCTCGTTTCGGTTGATGGTTCAGACCAAGACGGTCGAACTGCCTGAAAGCGACGGAGGTGGGGAACACTGTATTAATAAACGAGGAATGTTAAGGCTGGATTATGGAATTATGAAAAGTTGGTCGCAGGCTGCGGCGGCTTTGTTTATTGCGCGCGCGTTGCCCCTTTGTTTCGTAGAGACGGGGCTTGCCCCGTCTCCCACCGAGTTCTCGATGCAGGCAGGGAGACGCGGCAAACCGCGTCTCTACGGCAGAGCAAGTTCCGACCTCAACCGTTGCGGGTGATTCCGGCGTCTTGTCTTTGTACCGAACGCAGCGCCCAGGCCATGCGCGGTGTGTTGTGGGCAATTCCGAAGCGGCCCTGCGCATCCAGCAGAATGATTCCACCGTGGCCGTTGAGGCGCTGCTTCAGGTAGTTCATGGCTTCTTGCGCGACCCACTCAGGCAAACTGCCGGATTCAACGCGATCTGCCGCCCACTTCGCGAGCACCAGTTTCATGATGGGTTCACCCCATCCGGTGGTGGAAACAGCCGCACTGAGGTTATCGGCATAGCAGCCGCAGCCGATGAGCGAGGAGTCGCCGAGGCGGCCGGGATCTTTATTGAGAGTACCCCCGGTTGAAGTGGAAGCGGCGATATTACCCTCGCAGTCGAGCGCGACGGCTCCGACAGTGTCGTGCGAAATCTCGGGCGCGAACAGATCGTTGCCATGGGTCGAGGCCTGCGCCTGGTATTCGCGCAGGCGCTCGATCTCCCGCGGGATGATGAGATCTTCATTGCGGCAGAGAGCGATGCCGTGCTCAGCGGCAAAGCGCTCGGCGCCCTCGGCCACAAAATAAACGTGCGTGCTGTCGCTAAGAATCTTGCGGGCGGCGCGCACCGGATTGCGCAGACGCTCGACGCAGCCAACGCCGCCGCCACGGAGGGTTGCGCCGTCCATGATGAACGCGTCGAGTTGCACTTTGCCGTCGCGGTTCAGAAAACTGCCGCGGCCGGCATCGAAGGTCTCGTCGTCTTCGAGAACGACCACGGCTTCTTCGACCGCGTCGAGAGCGGAACCACCGCGCTCCAGCACGCGCCATCCGGCAGCCGCGGCATTACGCACACCGTTGAGGTGCGCCTCGACCATGTCGTCAGGAATTGCCCAGGCGCCGCCGTGAACCACCAGAACAGGATTTGTTGGCAAAATTCGAACTCCCCCAGGAATTTCGGCGTCTAGTCTAGCATCCGGGTAGGGAGCGTTCGTTCGCTTCGAGGCCGATTGGCGATCTACATCTTCTCAGACTCGATCATCTTCTCAACCATTTCAGTCAGCGCGCGACAACCCACCGCATCGATTTGACCTTTCGTGGCGGCCTCAAAGCGCGATGCTCGCTCTTTTTGATCGAAGTAGAAGACCAGATCGGGTAGGACGCGTCTGGCCTCCCGGCAAAGGGCGCGCAGATGCAGTAGCCCGTCGACATCCAGATCCACTGAACTCACACTGGCGATCTCAGTCAGAATCCGCTTGGCTTCGCGCTTCCAGTCATTGAGGTCTGTTTCATATTTCAGAAAGTACTCGGCGTCACCGACGATCAGCAGTTCGAGTGTCTTCAATTCCGCAGGGAGGAGAGGTCTCGCGTTTTTGAGTTTGGGTAACAGCGACGCGACATCCATTTTTGATTGAAAGCTCTCACGCGCATGGGTTTCGATATCCTCGATCAGGTTTTCCAAAACCTCGTAGTTCTCGCTGGTCTCGTCCGCGTCGCAGCGCGATGCGCGTTGAAGTGCCTTGTCGACTGCTGACTTGACGTCGGTAATGTCGCTCATGCAAAAGCCTCACTCTGGATGGCTATCAGCAAACGTGCTCTATTCTCCCATTGAACTTGGGAAAACAACAATTGAGAATGGCGACTGTGCTCCGGTTTGTCTGCTCGGCGTTTCTCAGGCGGCCCTGGCTGGACTATCCATTTCTGTGGTCCGCTGCCAGGTATAGATGATGCGGTGGATCACCGTGATCGTCGACAGCACGGCAATCACCCAGAGCGCCGGAGCCATGACGTTGAACAGCGCTCCGATGATCAGCAGCACGAGACGCTCAGGGCGTTCCATGAAGCCGACGCGGCAAGTGCCAATGAGCGACTCGGCGCGGGCGCGGGCGTAACTCACCATAATGGCGCTGATCATCGCCAGCGCGGCCAGCACAACATAGAAGAACCGGTTGCCGCGACCGTAAAAAACCAGCAGGCCCAAAAAGAGCGACGCATCGCTGTAGCGGTCCACGATGGAATCGAAAAACCCTCCAAAGCGTGTAACCTGGTTCGAGGCACGGGCAACTCGGCCATCCACCAGGTCGAAAAATCCCGATCCAATGATGACCAGTCCTGCATACAAAAACATGCGGCGCTGGTTATCGCCGTTGGCGTAGCCAAACAAAAACGCGGCGTAGGTGTTGACCACCAGCCCCATCAGAGTCAGGACGTTGGGATTGATGCGCGAGAGCGCGAGCAGGCGCACGATAGCGTCGAGCAAAACTCCGCAGACGCGTCCGACCCCGCTGGTCCAACTCATAGGGCGCTACTCATAGGGTCGTTGCTCATTCCGACTCCCGTTCCGGCTCCGGCAGCGCTGCCAGTTCGGCTTCCAACTTGGCTTCGGCCAGGTCGTGCATGGTGGAAAGCTTCAGGATCTCCATCTCGCGGCTTCCGCCCGGCGTTACAACCATGGCAGTGTCGCCTACCTTCTTGTTGAGCAGGGCGCGCCCGATCGGCGAAGTTGTCGAGATTTTGCCGGCGGTCACGTCGGACTCTTCGCTGGTCACCAACTGGTATTCCATTTCTTCATTCTTGGTGCCATCGAAGATGGTCACGGTCGAGCCGAGGCCGACTTTATCCTTGGGGATGTTGTTCATGTTGATCAGCGACAGGTCCGCCAAGCGTTTGCCCAACTGCCGGACGCGCGCCTTCAGGTATTCCTGGCGCTGCTTGGCCATGTGATACTCGGCATTCTCGCTGAGGTCGCCCATGGCGACTGCCTTCTTGATCTCTTTGGGGATATCGAAGGCTAGCTCGTGTTCGAGCGTGTTTAGCTCGTCCCGGAGTTTCTTTTTGATCTCTTCCGTCATTGCTCTGGGCATTATAACGCTCGGCCGTTCGAAAATGGGGCGGCAGTGCGGACTCATCCATCGGCCTATGAGCCCAACCTACTAGGCCGAAACGACTTAGATTGGGCTTGGCGGGTGGGGCCGGCGGGCAGCGCTTCTCGATTGCCTTAGGGGCGGCACTCGGCTAAACTAGCGGCAGTTCTCTTCCCTCGGGTGAGGGCCCCTCCATGAGCGCTAATGGCGTTTTCCACATCGGCGATAAGGTCGTATACCCCAACCACGGTGTAGGAATTATTGAGCAAATCAGCAGCCGAACCATGGGTACCACGGTCGAGAAGTTCTACCTGTTGAAAATCGCAGCCAGCAGCCTGAAGGTGATGGTGCCGTTCGCCAACGTCAACAGCGTCGGGATGCGTCCGGTGGTGCGGAACGGCGAGGTGGAGAAGATCGTGGATTACCTCTCCTCGGGCGAATGCATCAACGCGGCTGACTGGAAAGACCGGTTCAAGGAGAATTCCGATCGCATGCGCACCGGGTCGCTGGCGGACGTGGCGGCGGTGTTGAAGAGTCTGCTGATCCTCGGGCAGGCCAAATCTCTCTCCTTTCGCGAGAAGAAGATGCTGGAGCGCGCCCGGTATTTACTGGTCAGCGAGATCGCCATCTCGCGGAATTGCGAAGAGAGCCTGATTGAACAGGCGCTCACCAAGGCACTGACCAAGTGCAATCTGCGCTTCCCGGAAATTTCTGAATTGGCCTCCTGACGGCACGAAGCGGTACTTCCAAATAGTTTTCCATAATTTCCCGTAGAGACGCGGCTTGCCGCGTCTCCCGCCGTATACCCGTCCACACTCTTACCGTATTTCCTGCCGGGGTTGAAAAGACGGGGCAAGCCCCGTCTCTACAGAAACACTGTTGCGGCACCACCAATTAGCGATTGGGATGGGCTTCCATCCAGGATGTGAGAATAAGAATGGCGGCCATGCGGTCGACGGCCTGCCCCCGCTTTTTGATCGAAAGATCGGTTTCGCGCAGCAGCCGGTTGGCCTCGGTGGAGGTCCAGCGCTCGTCCCACAGATGGACGGTCAAGCCAAAATGAGCGTGCAGATCGTCGGCGAAACGGCGCATCTTCTCCGATTGAGTGCCTTCGGCGCCGCTTAAGCGCAGGGGGAGGCCGACCACAATCTCCCGGACTTCGTACTTCGCCAGTACTTGCCCCAGGGCCTCCAGGTCACGCCGTTTGTTCTGCCGCTGAATCGTATCCAAGCCTTGGGCCGTGATGCCGAGCGGGTCGGTGACGGCGACTCCGATTCGTTTCGAGCCGACATCGAGGGCCATGACGCGGCCGAGGATGGGCCTTGCCGGTGCATCCATCGTTTGATTGTAGATGGCAGACGCGAAAAGCTTCCATCCCGGCAATTCCGGTGGTGCAATTCCGGCGGCGGTGAGGCAGAATTGTGGGCCAGCCGTAGCTTAGGTTGGGCAACAACTCGTATGGAAAATACCGAAACACGCGGCGCGCATCACTGGTCGCTGACGCTGCTGGGCATGGCCCTGATCGTCATGTTCGCGTACTACGGCGAATCGGTGCTGGCGGTACTGTTTTTTGCCATTCTGCTCAGCTTCATGCTTTCTCCAGTGGTGCAGGCGCTGGAGTATTTGCACCTTCCGCGAGCTACCGCGGCGCTGATCAGCATGGTCGCGCTGCTGGCGGTGCTCTACGGCGTCAGCGTCGCATCCTACAACCAGGCCATCATTTTTGCGGACAACGTTCCGAAATATTCGCAGAAGATCCGCTCCATTGTGAAACCCTTCCAGCAGGACGCGGAGAAACTAGCGAAGACGGGCGAAGCAGTCGGCGAGCCCGAGCCGTCAAACGTCGTGCCGGTGCGGCAGGTGCAGAGTTGGTCCGACGTACTCACCCACGGAGCCGGTACGTTAACCGACATCGTGCTGGCAGCGTCGTTCATCCCGTTCCTCGCCTACTTTCTGCTGACCTGGCAGAGTCACGCGCGATCAGCCACGGTGATGCTCTTTCCCTTGCATCACCGGCACACAGCCTTCGTAACGCTGGGGCTGATCGGAAGAATGTTGCAGAGCTTCATCGTAGGCAACCTGCTGATCGGCCTGCTGATTTCAGGTGTGAGTGTGGCAATTTTTGGACTACTCCACGTTCCCTTTTTCTACTTCGTCGGCTTTCTTAGCGGCTTCCTCAGTTTGGTCCCCTACCTCGGCATCGTACTGGCGATGGGTCCGCCGATCCTGGTCGGTCTGGGACAACTGGAGCCGGGCGACTTGGTGATCGTGGTGTTTTGCGTGGTTGGACTTCATCTTTTTGCGCTGAATGTTCTCTACCCGAAGTTACTGGGGAGCCGCCTGAGAATCAATCCGCTCGCGGTCACGATCGCGCTGCTGTTTTGGGGAGCGGTCTGGGGAGCGATCGGACTGGTGCTGGCCATTCCGATCACCGGCGCGATCAAGATCGTTTTTGACCATGTCGAGTCGATGAAGCCGTACGCGGATTGGCTGGGGGAATAGAACCTGTTTCACCGCCGAGACGCAGAGAGCGCCGAGAGAACCATCTTCGTCATCATTCCTGGTGTGGGGACGGGCTGCGCCCCTCCAAGCCGGGCGCAGCCCCACTTCCATACGGCCTTGTACTCTGGCCACTTTGTGGCATTCTAAGAAGGCCTCTACACTGGAACCTTGCGCGCGCTGATCACACTGTTCTTGGTTGCTATTCTCGCCCTCGGTGGCTGGGTGGCGTTTGAGATCTACACCCCGGTCATTCCGCCAGCCAATACTTCTTTACTGCTGCATACCGGGTATTCGACTCGGAGGATTGCGGCGGAGTTGAAGAAGGCAGGCGTGATCCACAACGAAACGGCTTTCCGGCTCTGGCACTTGCTGCACCCCAAGCCATCGTTGAAGGCGGGTGAGTATCTGTTCGACCGCGAAGCAACGCTTCCCCACGTTTACGGAAGGATTGCGCGCGGCGACATCTATTTCCACACCGTCACCATTCCCGAAGGCTACACGATGTTCGACACCGCCAGGGCGATGGAGGACGCGGGACTAGGATCAGCGGCCGATTTTCTGCACCTTGCCGAAACCCAGACTCAGTTGATCGCCGACCTGGCGCCCGAGGCCAAGTCGCTCGAGGGCTATCTCTTCCCCAATACCTACCAGTTCACACGCACCCAGAGCCCCGAGGAGATGGTGGCGACAATGGTCCATCAGTTCCGGCAGGTGGCGCAACAAATCGGGCTGGGCACCGATCCGAACTCGGACGTGCACAAGATCGTCACCATGGCGTCCATCGTGGAAAAGGAGACGGCGGCTGCCGAGGAGCGACCGCGCGTGGCCGGCGTGTACTACAACCGGCTGGCGCGAAGAATGGCCCTCGATGCCGATCCAAGCGTGATCTACGCGGAGTTGCTGGCGGGCACCTACCAGGGCGGCCTCCATCATGCCGACCTGGCCGTGAACTCGCCCTACAATACTTATCGTTTCCCAGGGCTGCCGCCAGGGCCGATCGGCAATCCGGGGAGAAGTTCTCTGGAAGCGGCCATGCACCCGGACAACACGAGTTTTCTTTATTTTGTTAGCGATGGCAACGGGCACCACCGCTTCGCCCGCAGCCTCGAAGAACACAACAAGAACGTGACGGCCTACCGCCATGCAATCAGTCTTAGGGGCGGCTCCCGCTAAAAGCGCTGAACCCTCCGCTGCCTTATACTAATCAGATAGTCATGTCGCTCACGTCTTCCAGGATATTGGCATAGGAATGTATCGTCCTCATCTGCGTTTAGCTGTCCTTTTGCTTCTGTCGGCGGCTACTTTTCCGTTGACCGGGTGTCTGTTTCGGACCCGCCCCTACGACCGTCAATTCTCCGACCGGCCGCTGAAGACAGCGACCCAGCAGGAACTGATCGAATACGTCAACTCACACGCCGCCCAGATTCAGTCTATGCAGGCGACTGTGGATATTGACGCTTCCGCTGGGGACCCGAAAAACGGCCGGATCACCGACTACAAAGAGATTCGCGGCTACGTGCTGGCACGCAAACCGGCCATGCTCCGTATGAAGGGCCTGCTGCCGTTGGTGCGGAATACGGCCTTCGACATGGTGAGCGACGGGCAGGTCTTCAAGCTTTGGATCCCTCCAAAAAATAAGTTTGTCGTGGGCTTGAACAGCGCCGACAATTATCAGCCCGAGAAGCGACTGGAGAACATGCGGCCGCAGTATATCTACGACGCTTTGCTGATTCCGGAGATCCGCGAAGATGAGATTGCGGTGCTGGAAAACGGTTATGAAACCGTTCTTGACTCGAAGAAGCATCGGGTCGAGCAGCCCGATTACGAACTGGCGGTCATCCGCAAAGGGCCCCAAGGCTGGTATCTATCGCGCCGGATCGAGTTCAGCCGGACCGACCTGCTGCCACACCGGCAAAGGATCTATGACCAGCAGGGAAACGTTGCGACCGACGCCCGCTATGTGGATTACAAAGACTGGGCTGGAATTCCATTCCCGAGTACGATTGAGATCGAACGGCCGCGGGAGAATTACGACATCACCCTGAACCTGCTCAAACTGGATATCAACAAAGCGCTGACCGACGACCAGTTTGCGCTTGAGCAACCGGCCGGGGCTGACGTTGTGCGCCTCGATCAACCGAATCCCAGCGCGGCGAAAGCACCGAATAGCCGAGGGAAGTAGTTCTCCGGAAAACACATGATGAATCGCATGATCGTCGGGAACCTTGTGCATCGGCCGATGCGCTCGTTGATCAGCATTGTGGCCGTGGCGCTTGAGGTCACGCTGATCCTGCTGATCGTCGGGCTCTGCCTGGGGATGCTGCAGGACAACCGCACCCGAACGGCTGGCATTGGAGCCGATGTGCTGGTGCGTCCGCCGGGCTCATCGTTTATTGCCGGGCTGTCGGGCGCGCCCATGCCGATCAAGGTTGGAGGCGTGCTGGCAAAATTGCCCCACGTGAAGAGCGTGGCGCCGGCAATCCAGCAACCGAGTTCGACGGGCACGCTCGAGTTGATTACCGGAATCGACTTGCCCAGCTATGAGAGCATGTCCGCTGGCTTCCGCTATTTGGCAGGCGGTCCGTTTCAGGGGCCCTACGATGTGCTGGTCGACGATCTTTTCGCCCAGTCGAAAAATGCCAAAGTCGGCGACACAATTGAGATCCTGAACAACAAGTTCCGCATCTGCGGAATCGTGGAACGAGGCAAGGGCGGACGCAAGTTTGTCCCGCTGGATACTCTGCAGGACTTGATTGGAGCCAAGGACAAGGCCACAGTCTTCTACCTTAAGCTTGATGACCCGGCAAACGTGGACGCGGTGGTTGATGAAATCAAGAACGTGCCGGGCATGGAACATTACCTGGCAAACTCGATGGCATCCTACCTGGCCATGGTGACGACCAGCAATTATCCCGGGCTTTCCACGTTCATCCATGTCGTCGTCGGTATTTCGGTGGTCATCGGATTCATTGTGATTTTCCAGGCCATGTACACCGCGGTGATGGAGCGAACCCGCGAAATCGGCATTCTGAAGTCGATGGGAGCGTCGAAGCTCTACATCGTGAACGTGGTGCTGCGGGAGACGATGTTGCTGGCCCTCAGTGGCATTGTGCTGGGCATCGTGGTCAGTATGGCGGCCCGAGCAGGGCTGGCGCACAAATATCCGCTGCTGCAAGTAGTGGTGGACAGCGGCTGGATCGTGCGGGCCACCCTGATTGCAATCGCCGGCGCTATTGCCGGCGCGCTGTATCCGGCGTTCAAGGCGGCACAGAAGGACCCCATCGACGCCTTGGCGTACGAATAGGCCTGTCGGTTTTCCACTGTTTTGTGTTTTATTCGCCCGTCACCTACCGGGTTTTTTCGCCATTTTAATTTCCTCGCAAAACGGCAGAGAATGCACGATACTGCCCGTGAAACCGTCCGTGCTATAATCACGCGCCATTACGCGACGGCCCTGCGGTTTCACAGCTAGTTGTCCTAATTCCCTGGCCCTGTGCGCGTAAGGCGTGCGGGTGACCGCAAATACCTAGGAGGAGATATATGCGCTTCAATGATCCGACTCTGTACGGTCGGGATGATGAGACGGATGAATTCAGCGACAGCGGCGCCTATGGCGAATCGCTGGAAGAGGATTTGGAAGAAGAGGAAGAAGAAGAGGAAGAACCTGTTCTCGTAGAGGAAGACGACGAGATCTCCGTGCCTGCGGTACGGCAACCAGTGACCCCGCCCGCACCGGTAACTCCGTCGGGCGGCGGTGGCAGCCCGAGCAAGCCTCCGAAGAAGAAGGCGCCGGCCAAGAAAGCGCCAGCGAAGAAGGCACCCGCCAAGAAAAAAGCTGCCAAGAAGCCGGCCAAGAAAGCGGCTAAGAAAAAAGCGAAACCGGCGAAAAAGAAAGCGGCTAAGAAGCCAGCCAAGAAAGCAACCAAGAAGAAGGCTGCCAAGAAAAAGGGCCGCCGCTAGCGCCTCACGCTCTCAGCACACAAAATGGCGGAAGACCGGCTTTCGTTCCGGCTTCCGCCATTTTATTTACTTTCCGCCGGGCACGATGGCCTCTGCTTCGATCTCCAGCAGCATCTCCGGAGAAACCAATGCCGTGATCGCCATCATGGTGCTCACCGGGCGAATATCTCTGAAAAATTCCCCGTGGGCCTTTCCTACCTTTTCCCAATCCGCAATATGGATGAGGAACACGCGGGTGCGGACTACATCCTTCAATGATGCTCCGGCACGTTCCAATGCACGTTCAATGTTTTTGAGAATCTGAACCGCCTGCGCGTAGGCATCGCCCGCTACAATCTTGCCGTCGTCTCCAGTTGCGGTTGTGCCGGCAACGTGAACGTACGCGCCCACACGGACCGCACGAGAGTAACCGACAATGGGCTCCCACGGCGTTCCACTTGAAATATTGATTCGCTCCACTACCACCTCCGATTTTGTGTTTTCTTGTATGAATAGATTCAGTCAATCAAATTTTCGATCCACAAGATGAAGAAATTAGCAGCCGCATCCTTTGTCTGCCAACAGATACCGCCGACACGCCTCGCACCACGCGGACGTCTAAGGATATTAGTGGCTCGATGGTCACTTGCGTTGGGTCAGAATTCGAGGTATCTAATGCGCACGAAGTCTTATTCCGATTAGGAATAAGAACAAGTCGGATTGGGAAGGAAGTTGGGCCATGGAGATTCCGGAGATGCATCCGCTGCAGCAATTGTTTGTTGAGCTGGTCGGCCGTCATTATGCCGAGGAAATTGGAATTCGCGATCCGCAAGTTGTGGGGTACGTCGCACACCTGCTGTCGGAGTTTTGCGACGCGGAGCAGTTGCTGAAAATCCGCAATGCGTCGGGGAAGCCGTTGAACGATGTGGGCGAAATGCTGATCGAGTCGGACCCGATTTACGGTCCCGCACCCTCGTTCGATCGCGAGCGCCAGGTTCGCAAGCACATTGGCGACTACACGTTGTTCTACGCCGGGATGTTTCCAGAGAGCATCAACCACTATCGCCTGCGCCGCCAGCGCGTCGAGAATTTCGTAGATTGGGTGAAAGCCGGGAAAGAAAGCTACTACATTGTTTCGAAATTCGAGCACTTCGAATACGCCAAGGTGGCGCCGCTGTTCGCGCAGCTCTCGCAAAGGTTTGAGCAGTGCGTCTACGGATTGAACCTGGTGAAAACCGAACTTGAAGTGATGCAGCACCCGATCGCGCGGATGAGCAACGATCTCATCATGTAAAAGAAGTCAAAAGTCAGAAGTCAGATTGAAGAAGTAAAACCTTTTACCTTTCGGACGGACGCTACAAAGATAGCCACGAGTTCTTTGGCCTCCTGAACTATCTCTCGCAACTTCGCCTCAGGGAAGATTCCAGCATCCCGCATCAGCTCCAACCAGAAAGCTGCTTCGTCGGCTTCTTCGAGCACGATACCGAGCTTCGCGGCGAATTCCGCACGAGAACGCGCCCGGCAAGCGGCGCGGTAGTTGGCTCCAATCGAAGTGCCCGAGCGAAGAAGTTGCTTCCCTAATATCCGAGCGTCGTCAGTCTTGGGCAGCGAGCGAAACAGTTTGATGATGCGTAGTGCAAAGTTTCTTGTCCGCTCCTGCAGCCCCTCAAACTCTTTCACCCTTCAGATGTAACGCCTGCAGAGCTCTGTCAGCAGTGATTCGTCTCACATTCAAATTGGTCGGTTTTTACTTCTTCAATTCGACTTCTGACTTCTGACTTTTCACCATCCGCCTGCCAACAATTTCAAATTTCCCCTCGAGCACAATCTTGATCGCTTCCGCATACGCGATGTGTTCCTGCTCAAGAATTCGGTCCGCCAGCGTGTGCTCGTCGTCGGTGTCCAGAACTGGCACGGTCTTCTGCACGATGATGGCGCCATGATCGAGTTCCTCGTCGACCAGGTGCACCGTACAGCCAGACACTCTCACCCCATAGGCAAAGGCCTGCTGCTGCGCTTCCAGGCCCGGAAACGCCGGCAGCAAGGACGGATGGATGTTGAGAATTCTTGCCGGAAACTGCTGCACGAACCAGGGCGAGAGCAGGCGCATGTAACCCGCGAGGCAGACGAGGTCGACTTTGTGTTCGTGGAGCGCAGTCACAACTTCGCGGTCGTGCTCCTCTCGCGTCTTGCCTTTTGATGGAATGGCAAGCGCCGTGAGACCTCGATGCCGGGCGGTTTCGAGGCCGAGAGCATCAGCGCGATTCGAGATTACAACCGCAATGCGGGCATCAGGAATCCTGCCCGCAGCGATGCTGTCGGCGATGGCCACAAAGTTGGAGCCGCGTCCGGAAAGGAGAATGCCGAGATTTTTCATTACGACAACATTATTCACCACGGAGGCACGGAGACACGGAGAAAAACGGAAGATCGACAAAAACCTGGAGTAGAGACGGGGCTTGCCCCGTCTCACGCGCGGCAGGAGACGCGGCAAGCCGCGTCTCTACGGCCGGTAGTCCTAGCTGAACACTACCTTGCGATCGCCCTTAACGATGCGCCCGACGCTGTAGAATTTTTCTCCGGCCCGTTCCAATAGCGTCTGCGCCTTCTTGAATTTTTTGGCGGGAACCACGATCAGCATGCCTAGGCCCATGTTGAAGGTGCGGAGCATTTCTTCCTCCGCGACATTGCCGAGTTTCTGCAAGTGTTCAAAGATGGGCAAAACCGGCCACGTGCCGAGTTCAACTACGGCCGACGTGCCCTTGGGCAGCACTCGGGGCAGGTTCTCGGTGATGCCGCCGCCGGTGATATGCGCCAGTGCCGCCACGCATTCGCCCGCGATCATCTTGCGGATGATCGACCAGTAGCTGCGATGGGTGCGCATGAGTTCGTTGCCGACCTTGTTCTTGATCTCGCTGACAAAAGTTTCGGGAGAATAGCCTGCGATTTCAAAGAGCAGTTTTCGGGCCAGCGAGTATCCGTTGGTGTGCAAGCCGTTGGAGGGCAAGCCGAGAACGCAATCTCCCACCTGCACGTCTTTGCCGCTGATGATGCGCTCGCGTTCAACAACTCCGACAATGAATCCGGCAAGATCGTACTCGCCTTCGGGATAGAAACCCGGCATTTCGGCGGTTTCGCCGCCGATCAGCGCACAGCCGTTGTGCTTGCAGGCTTCGGCAAGGCCGCCGACAATCTTTTCCGCCACTTCCGGGTCGAGCGTGCCGGTGGCCAAGTAGTCCATGAAAAAAAGCGGCGCCGCGCCCTGCACCGCAATATCATTCACGCAATGATTCACCAGATCGCCGCCGACGGTGTGGTGCATCTTCATTTCGAACGCGACTTTCAGCTTGGTGCCCACGCCATCCACGCTCGAAACCAGCACCGGATCTACATACTTTTTGTCGACCGAGAATAACCCGCCGAAGCCGCCAATCTCGCTCAGGACTCCCCGGGTAAAGGTTTTGTGGGCCAGATACTTGATGCGCTGCTTGGTGCGGTTGCCGCGATCAATGCTGACACCGGCGTCAGCATAGGTAATCGAATCGGGATGGGCGTTTGGGTTCTGGGCCACGTTCTCAGTCCGTCATTGCCAGGGTGGATAGATCTGCACGCCACCGAGCCGGTGGAAGTATTTCAGGCGCACCAAATTCTAGCACGTCCGGAGTGGGCTCCGGCGTGGTGGGACGTGTGGCTGCAAAAAGAAAAAACCCGGCCTTCGGATGGCGCTTTTTTCAAGCGCGACGTGCGAAAACGCTATAATGCTGGTCCAATTCTTTTTCGGAGACAAGCATGAGAATTCTGATGGTTCTCTTCCTCGCCCTGTTGACGATTCCGTTCGCAGGGGCGCAGCAAAACCAAGACACAACGGCCGAGAACGCGAAGCAGGCCGCGCCCAGGAAGGATAAAGGCAAGAAAGAACCAACGCCGTCCACTGCCACCACTCCGGATAAGTCCGCGGAAAGCAGCAAGCCCGCAGAGCCATCGAAAGGCGATGCCAGCGAAGCTGCCGATAAGGAAGAACATTACGATGTGGCGGAAGTGCCGCCCGTCGTCACACACCACCAGGTCGCGTTGAACGGCAAGACTCTCAGCTATACCGCAACCACTGGCCGGCTCCCTATCAAGCGCGAGGATGGCAAGACCGAAGCCGAAATGTTTTTCGTCGCCTACATCCTCGATGGGCAGGACGCTGGAAAACGGCCGCTGACGTTCTCGTTCAACGGCGGCCCCGGCTCGGCCTCGGTGTGGCTGCACATGGGCGCGCTCGGACCGAAGCGCGTGGTGCTGCAGCCGAACGGATTCATGCCCGCCGCACCTTATCGTCTGGAAGACAATCCCGACACGCTTCTCGATCGCAGCGACATCGTCATGGTCGATGCTATGGCCACCGGCTACTCGCGGGCTGCGACCGCCGAACTTACCAAGAGATTTCTGGGGGTCAAAGGCGATGTGCAGGCTTTCGGAGAATTCATCCGCCTCTACATCTCGCGCTATGATCGCTGGAGTTCTCCGCTGTTCCTGCTTGGGGAAAGCTACGGCACGACGCGCGCCGCCGGTATTGCCGGGTACCTGGCCGACCATGGCATCGCGTTCAACGGCGTGACCTTGCTCTCGATGGCGGTGGATTTCCAAACGCTGGAATGGAATAAATCGAACGACCTGCCTTATTTTCTGCTGGTGCCGACTTTCAACATGATCGCCGGCTACCATCACAAGCTCTCCGCCGACTTGACCCAGGACATGGCGAAAACGCGCGATGAAGTCGTGCGCTGGTCGTCCAATGATTACGCGCTGGCTCTCGGCAAGGGTGACGCCTTGACACCGGAAGAGCACCGCAAGATTGTGGAGCAACTGTCCCGCTACATCGGGCTGCGACCGGAGGTGATCGAAGCGCACAATCTGCGCATCGACGTTCCCACCTTCACCAAGGAGTTGCTGCTCGATCAGAAGCTGGTCGCGGGCCGCCTCGATGGCCGCTTCACCAGCCCGAATCCCGACGATGATCGTTTCTATGACCCAACCGGCTCGGCCATCCTGCCGCCTTACACATCGGCGTTCAACAACTACCTGCGCACCGAGCTGAACTACAAGTCCGACATGCCCTACAGGGTTTTCGCCTACGACCAGCCCGGCTTCAAGAGTTGGGAGTGGGGCAATGCCGTGGAAGGCTTTCCCAGCACGGCGGGCGGGTTGCGATCGGCCATGATCAAGAACCCATATATGAAGATTCTGGTGATGGAGGGCTACTACGATTTGGCCACTCCCTTCGCCGCGGCCAATTGGACCATGGATCACTTGGACCTCGGCCCGCAGTTTCGCCAGAATGTTTCGTATGCCACCTACGACTCGGGACACATGGTGTACATCGATCGCGCCGAGCATGACAAGATGAAGAGAGACCTGATCAACTTCATGGAGAAGTGCCTGCCGAAATAGTAGTGCCGGTGTGGGGATGATGCCGGTGTGGGGACGGGCGCCTCGCCCGTCCAGGCCGAGCGAAGCTCGGCAGCTGCCGGCAGTCACAACAGCTTTTGATTTTCCACAATGCTGAACGCATAGCTCATGCGCGCCGCCGCCATCTTCGGGTTGGGAACCTCGCCGGCAGACTTGAAGGCGTTTCAGGCTGGCTCCAGAGCAGAGTGGCTCCAGGGATTGCCGGCATCTTCCAACGACGCCGACGTCATCCTGCTCTTCGGTGGAGACGGCACCATTCACCGCCATCTGCCCGCGTTCGTGCGACTGCAGCTTCCCGTGCTGATCGTCCCAGCTGGCAGTGGCAATGATTTTGCCCGCGCGCTCAGGCTGCGGTCAGTGCGCGACTCCCTGCGCGTGTGGCGTGATTTCGAAGCAGGGGAAGTTCAGGCTCGGGCAGTAGATCTCGGGGTCATCGTTCCATCCTCCTCGCCAGAGCATATCCACTATTTCTGTTGCGTCGCCGGGTGCGGTCTGGATTCGGCCGCCGCTCGCAGCGCCAATCGAATGCCGCGCTGGCTGCGCGGGCATGGCGGCTACGTTCTGTCGCTGTTGCCGCTGCTGCTCAAACTTCCAGCGTTCTCGATGCGACTGAAGCACGTCAATGCCACGCAACTTAGCGGCACGGATCATACGGAGGCCGGGAAGCTCACCTTGCTCGCCGCCTTCGCCAACACGCAGTTTTATGGTGACGGTATGCGCATTGCGCCGAAAGCAGAT
This sequence comes from Terriglobia bacterium, assembly GCA_020073525.1. GTDB lineage: Bacteria > Acidobacteriota > Terriglobia > Terriglobales > Acidobacteriaceae > Acidiflorens. The sequence continues at coordinate 80,129 of JAIQFA010000005.1, read as the reverse complement.
TTTGCGGATGGCAAGCTTGACATCTGCCGGGTCAGCACGATGAATCCCTTTAAACTGTTTTGCATGTTTCCGTCGGTGTACTTCGGGCATCATCTGCTCTCGCCCAAGGTGGAGTACTCGAAAGCGGAGCGAGTGATCGTGGAGACGGAAACTCCACTTGAGATTTACGCGGATGGAGAATTTGTGTGCGAGACGCCGGCCGAGATTTCCGCAGCCGCGGGCGCGCTGCGAGTAATTATGCCTGCGTAGGGGCGGACGCATTCGACCGCTCCTACGGAGCACGGCTCCGCAAGCCTTGCCTCCCGCGCCGGGAAAATAGAAGGGCTTCTCCCCGCCGCTCAGAGGGGAGAAGCCCTTGTCCAGGACGAAACCGCCCCACCTACTTTGGCGTCGGTGGCGGAACTACCTCATGCAGTCTGGAATCTTGCCACATCCGGCTGAACTCCTCTTCTTTGTAGACACCGGCAAGATTGCGATAGCCCTCCTCCTTGGCCTTCTTCAAGCACTGGAGGCAATTGTCCACATCGCCTCGTCTGGCATAGATCTTCGCCAGCATATACGCATACCGGGCGCGTTCTTCGGGACTTGAGATCTGGGCAACCGCTCCCGCTCTGGAGTCCTGCTTCAAGATGTCCGGCTCCAGTTCCAAGGCCCGCGTGTATTCGATCACGGCGCGGTCCACCTTGTTCTGCCCAAACCAGGCAGCGCCGAGGTTGACGTGAAACGTTGCTCGCGTTTCATCGAGCGCAACCGCCTTCTTGAAGTACTTTGCGGCGGAGCCATAGTTCCTCTTCACAAAATCCACAGCTCCAATGTTATTGACCGCTTCGGCAGACTTGGGATTGCGCTTGGCCGCTCTCTCGAAATCCGAACGGGCGGCTCGCAGATCATTGTTCTTCATTTCGGCCATGCCCAGCTTGTTGTACAGCGTCCAGTTTTTCTTGTCTTTCCGAACTGCCGCCTGAAAGTACTGGATCGCTTCCGGGTAGTTCTTTTGCATTCTCGCCGCATCCCCGGCTTTCTCCAGTTCAGACACCGTCATCGACCCCATGCTGACCTGGGTCGCTTCTGGCGCAGCCGTGGCGGCGCTGTATCTGGTCAATGTCATCAGCAACGCTACCAGTACCATTCTCACTGTGAAGTTTTTTCTCATACCCTGCCTCCCTTTCCGGAGTTGCCTCATTCCGGTTTGGGTGTCGCTCGCCCCGGTGATCTGCCCTCCGCATCCGGCTCAGTTATGACGCGGATTTCCGCCCTCCACAACGCTATATCCGCTACTTTGGGGCTAAGTCGCCCCGGTCACTTTCACCGGCAACCGATGTCCCACTGGAGCAACCACTTAGCTTGCGGCCGCGGGCCTGCAGGTGACACTTCCGCTTGGAGTTAAGCGACCGTTACAGGGGTTACGTAACCGTTTGCAGACCGCTAAAGCGAAGCTGGCGGGTGTACAAAGGGAGCAGCACTTATTTAGGAGGCGCCGGTGCCTTCGACGGCAGCAGAATCCGTAAACCGGGAAATGGAACGCGCCGAACTGCAGGCCGTGGTTCAGTCCCACCTCTTTGCCCGGTGTCCCACGCTCGTTCACCTCCTCACCTACTTGTGTGAAAAGGCGTTTGCGGGCGAAAGCGGGCAGATCAAGGAATACTCGGTTGCGCTCGACGTGTTTGACCGTCGCGATACCTTCGACCAGGACACGGATTCGATCGTTCGTGTCCAAGCCAACCGCCTGCGCAAGCGCCTGAGCGAGTACTACGCCTCCGAAGGCGCAACCCATGCCATACACATCACAATTCCGATAGGCCAGTATGTCCCGATTTTTGAGCGAGTGCCGGAATGTGAGGCAACTCCTCTGTTGAACTCGTCGGGTACTGCGCAGGCTCGGGCTCCGGATGGCATGCAGCCAACGGGTTGGCGACGGCGCCAGATTTGGATCCTGGAAGGTACGATCGCGCTCCTCGTTGTGCTGGGCCTTGTGGCGTTTGTGGCGTACCAGAGATCAAGACCACGTCCTATTATTCGTTCTTCCTACTCGCCGCAACTCACCACCGAGCCGGTCGTGGGATTGCCAGTGGGCGAAGAAGTCCGCATTTTGGCCGGCGCCACCCGCAAGTACGTGGATCATGCCGGCAAACTTTGGAGTCCCGACTCGTACTTCTCCGGCGGTACCGCGGTGGCAGGCTCGGCCCAGCACATCTGGCGCACGCAAGACCCTATCATCTATCGCAGCAGCCGTCAGGGCGACTTCACCTACGACATTCCCCTGAAACCTGGCACGTATGAACTTCACTTGCACTTCGCCGAGACGTATTACGGTCCAGAGAACGCGGGCGGCGGCGGAGAAGGCAGCCGTATCATGACGGTACGTGCCAACGGCGAACCGCTGCTCAATGACTTCGACGTGCTCGCCGATTCCGGCGGCGATCTCACAGCGGAGGTGAAGGTCTTTCCCGATGTGGCTCCTGCTTCCGATGGCCAGCTTCATCTCAGTTTTTCAGCGGTGAAAGGCGGAAACGGTATGCTCTCCGCAATCGAGATACTGCCCGGAATTCGGGGACATGCGAGGCCGGTGCGCATCGTCGCCCGCGACAATCCGTATTACTCCGACGACAGCCACTGGTGGAGCCCTGACACCTATTTTAAAGGCGGCCAGCTCAGCAACAGCCATGAGCCCTCGTCCGGAACCGACGACCCGGAGTTTTATGAAAGCGAGCGCTGGGGCCATTTCTCTTACGCAATTCCAGTTGCCCCCGGCAGATATACGGCGACCCTGTACTTCATCGAACACCATGGCGGAGCTGAGAGTTCCGGCCCCAACGCAGCCCCAGAGGCCCGTTCCAACCCGGCGTCGGGAGAGCGTGTATTCAACGTGTTCTGCAATGGCAAAACGATCCTGTCCAACCTGAACATTCTCGACGAGGCGGGAGAGAATCGCCCTCTCGTACGCAAGGTCAAGGGCTTGCAACCGAACGCTCAAGGCAAACTGCTGCTGGAATTTGTGCCGGTAACGCGCTACGCCACCGTGACCGCCATCGAAGTTGTGGCCGAGTAGGGTTCGTGGGTGGTAGCTGACGATCTTCGAACGATCCTGCTTTCGGGAACGCCGGCATCTCTGCCAAGACGCGCCCAGACCCTCCGTAGCGGCCACGCAGAGGTTCGAGGAGAAGCTAGCCTCGCCTCGCCTTCAGTAAGGCCTTCTTGGGCCGCAACACGGCAGATGGGCCGCGACTCACTTCAGTTTTTCGATCTCTTCTATGAGCCGCTGCTCAAAACTGGTTACGGCTTGCCGGCGCTGCGTGTTGTTGCCCTGATATGGACTAAAGATCAGGTTCCCGCGCACGCGGATTCTCCGGTTCACCAATTCTTTCCCGGCGGCGTCCTGAATCACCAGTTGGCAATCGACCGTGCTGCGGCCGGCGCCGAAGCCGACCATAAATCGCTTGGCAGTGTTGCCCGACGTGAACTCATCCAGCACAATGTGGGCGCGAATGGGTGCTTCGCCAATTTCAAAGTTGGCATCCTTCAGCGCATTTCTCAGGCTGTCGGCAACCTGGTTCGGGGCCTGTTCTTCCTTGACCTTGTCGGCATGGGGAACGACGGTGGGATCAACCTGGACGGTTTTTACTCCGGCCAGCGGCTTAGCCGATTGGGCGTGCACAAACCCAACCCACAGCATCAGGCAAACACTGCCTACCAGCACCTGCATGACTCTAGAGCGCATAAACGGACCTCCTCGTACACTCGGCGGACAGTGTAGCGCTTTTGTGCAGGAGGGACTAGGACTCGACTCGCAGGATGCGGTGAGGCCACACCATGTTGAACATGCAACAACTTGAATCAGAGAAAAGTGGGGCAGGTGGCCCAAGCAATGGCGCCGTCTTCGTTGAGGTTGGTGGGCCCACCTGGATTCGAACCAGGAACCAACAGATTATGAGTCTGCTGCTCTAACCGTTGAGCTATGGGCCCTTCCTTCCCATATCTTACACATTCGCCCAGATCATGTGGCGCGGACCTGCCCTGAGCGAAGTCGAAGGCGCCCTCGCCAGCGAAAGCAGCCACGCGCCAGAATTAAGCCCGTTACCATCGTCACGCGTCACCTAGAGCAAGCATCTCTGCCTGCTGTGGCAGCGGCGTATGATTGCGCCAGAAGCATCCTTGGAATGAAAAAGTTGCGCTTCCTGCTCTCGCTGACCAACGACGACAACGATTACCAGATTGAGCAGACGTCCGCTGCGCAGCACGCCGCCAGCAAACTGGGAGTTGACCTCGAGATCGTGTATGCCCGGAACGACGGCATTGTGCAGAGCCAGCAACTGCTGTCCAACATCCAGTCCACGACCGCTCCGCGGCCCGACGCCATCATGTTTGAGCCGGCAGGCTCTACCGCGCATCCTCAGGTTGCCCGCGCTGCCGCTGCTGCTGGCATCGGAGTGGTGCTGCTGAATCGCGACGGCGACTACATTGCCGAACTCCGCCGCCAATTCCATGTGCCCACATTTACCATCACCTCGAACCACGAAGAGATTGGCCGCATCCAGGGACAGCAACTCGGCACTCTGCTGCCTCGCGGTGGCAACGTTCTCTACATTCAAGGTCCCGGCGAAAATTCGGCGGCCAAACAACGCTATACCGGACTGCTGGGAACCAAGTCCGACGGCGTTCAACTTCGCGTCCTGAAGGCCCATTGGACTGAAGCCAGCGCCTACAAGGCGGTGAGTTCATGGCTGCGTCTTCCGACCTCTCGCCAGGCGCGGATCGAAGCCGTCTGCGCGCAGGACGATTCCATGGCGATGGGCGCCCGCAAAGCGTTTGAAGAATGCCGCGACCTGCAGGAGCAATTGCAGAAGATGCCGTTTCTCGGTTGCGACGGACTTCCCAAAACCGGACAAGAGTGGGTGCGAAGCAAGCTACTGGCTGCCACCATTTTCATTCCGCCGAATGCGGATCAGGCGATCGAGATGATGGTGAAATCGATTGCCACCGGAACGCTTCCGCCGGAGCGCACATTTACGGCCGCCAAGTCTTATCCCACGTTGGAAGTTCTTGCCCAACAGTCCTCGGCACGCGCCCGCGCCGCGTCCCGCTAATCGGAAATGCCGCCCCCCGGATTCCTGATGGAGTTCTATCAGTTGCGCGGCCCCGAAAGGCGGTCGATGACAGCCTCTTTTCGCCATCGCCGACAAACTGCAAGAAAAGTCGGTGCTGCGTATGATTTTGGGTGGCGCAGCGGTTCACCGCTGCGATAAAAGCTGGTTTCCAGGAGTCGGCTTTAGCCGCTGCGGTGAGACTGCAACGGGAAATACTCTTTCCGCAGCCTGTGAAGCGATGCGCTCATACAAAACCGCTTTCCCTCACCCGGTCTAGTGCGTGCTGGGCGGTGCGGGCGGCGGCGGTGGTGCGGGAGCAACTTCCGGCGTCGCGCTATGGTTCACCAAGTCTTTCAATTCCTTGCTGGGTTTGAAGAATGGAATCTTCTTCGCCGGAACTTCCACCCGGTCGCCGGTTTTCGGGTTGCGGCCCACGCGCGGCTTGCGCTGGCGCGTGCGGAAGCTGCCAAACCCGCGGATTTCGATCTTGTCGCCCACGCGCAGCGAACGCACCACGCTGTCAAAGATCGTGTCCACAATCACTTCGCTGTCTTTGCGGGTGAGTTCCGCCAGCCGGGAAACTTCTTCGATCAGGTCAGCCTTCGTCATATGCCTTTTCACTCCCTTTGGGGCCGGCTCCCTTTGTAGGGATCCGCGTGCCCGAGGGCTTTGCCGCCCCCGCTGCTGCACTTCGCCTGCCTATAACCTTCTCAAATTTAAGGGGTTCTGTGCAAGTGCAGTTCTCAGTACCTACTAGCCAGTTCTCAGTAAGGGACGCCGGTGCTGTTTCTGAGAACTGAGAACCGGGAACTGAGAACTTATCGCTTTCGCTACTTCCAAAGATAGTAAAAACCGACCTGCTGCTCCAACAGCTTCTCCCGCGTGGGCAAATAATCGGAAACATCGCCAAAGAGTAGATCGAGGCCCGACCGTCTCTCTTTCGGCGGATAGACAAGCGTCGGTTCGCCGGAGATATTCACCGCCTGGGCCGTATCTTTCACCGCACCTTCGAAATCCGCGATCTGATCCACCAGCTTCAGGTCTGCCGCCTGCTGGCCGGTCCAGACTTTTCCATTGGCAATGGCCCGGATGTCGGCTTCCTTCGCATGCCGGCCGTCGGCCACCGCCTGGATGAACTGCGTGTGCATGTTGTCAATCAAGCCCTGCATGTACTCGCGTTCCACAGGCGTCATTTCGCGCGTCGGGCTGCCTGTGTCCTTGAATTCTCCCGCCTTCATCGTGATCGCGTTCAATTTCGCCCAGCGCAAAAGTTCGCTGTAGTTCACCCACTCGGCAATCACTCCGATGGATCCCACCACGCTGCCCTTGTCCGCATAAATCTTGTTGGTGGCCGAGGCCACGTAATACGCGCCGCTCGCACCCACGGTTTCAATCGAAGCGACAATGCGTTTCTTCTTTTCGTCACGGATCCGCTTCACTTCGCGATAGATCTCCTCCGACGCCGCCACGCCTCCCCCGGGAGAATTCACATGGATGATGATGGCCTTGACGGAATCGTCATCGGCAAACTTCTTCAGTTGCGAGACGATCTGCTTGGGAGAGAAGATTATGCCGTCAAGTTCAACGACGGCAATCTTGGAGCCGAAGCCGGAAAACGATTGTTCATCCCCGCCGCTAAAACTCAGGTAGACCAACGTGAACACCGCCACCACGAACAGCGCAAACAGCCCGCCGCCCGCTAAAAACCACATCCAAATCCGCGAACGCCCTTCCGCCATAATCAGAAGAGTGTAGCACCCAGAGATTGCAGAAGTCAGAAGGCAAATTGAAGAAGTAAGAACCTATCCACGCACCTGCCAAAGGTTACTTCTTCAATTTGACTTCTTACTTCTGACTTCGTCACCCGTGGCGTACACTCGTACTTCTTCATGCGTGATCCGGTCGAACTCGAAGTTTTCAAGAATCTCTACCATTCCATCGCCGAGGAAATGGGCGCCGCCCTGCGCCGGACTTCCTTCTCTCCCAACATCAAGGAGCGTCGCGACTACTCCTGCGCCGTCTTCGATTCGGCCGGTCAAGTCATCGCCATGGGCGATCATATGCCGGTGCATCTGGGCTCCATGCCCATGTCGGTCGCCGCCGCTGTGGAACAGTGCGAACTGGAACCAGGCGACGTGGTTATGCTCAACGACCCCTTCCGAGGCGGCACACACCTTCCAGATATCACGCTGGTCATGCCGGTATATGTTTCGCGTGGGGACGGGGCTTTGCCCCGTCCAGGCGGGGCGAAGCCCCGCCACCACACGACCGCACCAGATTTCTACGTCGCTTCCCGCGCTCATCATGCCGATGTCGGCGGAACTTACCCTGGCTCCATGGGGCCCTGCCGCGAGATCTACCAGGAAGGCCTCCGCATCCCGCCGGTCAAAGTTATGCGCGGCGGAAAACTTGTCGCCGATGTGCTGGCCCTCTTGCTCAACAACGTCCGCACCCCCGAGGAACGCGAGGGCGACATTGGAGCGCAGATCGCGGCCGGCCAGACTGGAGCCCAGCGCCTGCGCGAAATCTGCGACCGCTACGGAACCGCCCGCGCCCAACAAGCCGCCGCCGATCTGCTCGTCTATTCCGAAGAAATGATGCGATCCTTCCTGCGCAGCATCCCATCCGGCCACTACCAAGCCGAGGACTTCCTCGATGACGATGGTGTTGATGACAAACCCGTGCGCCTAGCCGTGACGATCCAGGTCAAGCCGTCAGCCGCTAAAAAGTCAGCCGTAGAGACGCGGCTTGCCGCGTCTCCCTCTGCGTCGAAAAGAAAATCGTCCGCGCAAGTCACGGTCGACTTCACCGGCAGCGACCCGCAAGTCCAAGGCGCAATCAACGCGGTCGAGGCCATCACCTACTCGGCTTGCTTCTACGTGTTCCGCTGCCTGCTCCGCGAAGACGTGCCTGCCACTTCCGGCCTCATGCGCCCCATCCGTGTCATCGCCCCATCGGGAACCGTGGTCAACGCCAAGCCTCCCGCCGCGGTCGCTGGGGGCAACGTCGAGACTTCGCAGAGAATTGTCGACGTGCTCTTGAAGGCGCTGGCCCAGGCGATTCCCGAACGCATTCCGGCGGCAGCGTCCGGTACCATGAACAACCTCACCATCGGCGGCATCGATCCGCGCAGCGGCAAGCCATTCGCTTACTACGAAACCATCGCCGGCGGCATGGGCGCGCGCTGTACCAAAGACGGAGTCTCCGGCGTCCACACCCACATGACCAACTCCCTCAACACTCCGGCCGAGGCTCTCGAATATGCCTACCCGGTTCGCCTGCGGCAATATTCTTTTCGTCCCCATAGTGGGGGAGCGGGCCTCCACACGGGTGGCGACGGAATCGTGCGCGAAATCGAGGTCTTAACCGATGCCCAGGTCACTCTGCTCGCTGATCGCCGTTCCCGCGGGCCCTACGGACTGGCTGGCGGAGCCGACGGTGCTCCCGGCCGCACCGTGATCATTCGGCTGGATGGGTCCCTCCGGGAACTCCCGGGCAAGACCAGCGTTCGCTTGCGTTCTGGAGAAAGGGTGCGCATCGAATCCCCCGGCGGCGGTGGCTGGGGCAGACCAAACCCCTGAACCGCAGAGAACGCTGAGTGCGCAGAGCTTTATTGAATGGTTTTCCTCTGTGTTCCTTTGTGCCCCCTGTGGTAAAGAATTTTCTCCGCGCACTCCGCGTCCTCTGCGGTAAAAACCCTTTTTCGCTAGAATTCAGTCTGCAGGCTTTCGAGGTTACCCACGATGAGATTCTTGCGTCCTTTTATATTCGCCATTGTTCTGGCGTCCGCCTTCTTCTACTTCACCACCTATCGCAACGGACACCTCCATACCCCCAGCTGGATGAGCCGTCCGCAGCATGTAGAAATCACCGAAGCCGCCGGCGGCGAATCGCTCGATGCCGAAGAGCAGAACAACATCAACGTCTACCGCAAAAACATTGGAGCGGTCGTCAACATCACTTCGCGCGTCATGACCTTCGACTTTTTCTACGGCCTGGTGCCGCAGGAAGGCCAGGGCTCCGGCTTCGTCATCGACAAAGAAGGACACATCCTCACCAACTATCACGTCATTGCCGATGCGCGCCAGGTCGAAGTCACGCTGCACGACCGCAAAAAATATAAGGCCACCATCGTCGGCACCGACAAGTCGCATGACTTGGCAATCGTCCAGATCAAAGCTCCCAACCTGCAGCCGATGATTCTGGGCGACTCAACCAATCTGCAGGTCGGCCAGAAAGTCTACGCCATCGGCAACCCCTTCGGTTTGGCCGGAACCCTCACGCTCGGCATCGTCAGTTCCATCCGCCAAGTGCAGGAACCCGACGGCATGGTCATCGACGAAGCCATTCAGACCGACGCCGCCATCAACCCCGGTAACTCCGGCGGCCCGCTGCTCAACTTGCACGGCGAAGTCATCGGCATTAATACTATGATCGCTTCCAGCGTCGGGCAGAGTGCCGGCATCGGTTTCGCCATCCCCATCAACACCGCGAAAGCCGTGGTCAACGATCTGGTCACGCTCGGACGCGTGCGTCGTCCCGCGCTCGGCGTGCGCACCATCCCCATCGATCCCGAAATTGCCGATGAGTTGGGCTTGGCCGCCGACTACGGACTCCTCATCGTTCAGGCCGTCCCTGGGGGCTCCGCCGACCGCGCCGGACTGCGCGGCGGCTCGGAGCGCGCCTACCTCGGCAACACCCCCATCATGATTGGTGGAGATTTAATCGTCGCCATCGACGGAGAAAGAATCGAAAGCCAGCAGACTCTCGCCCAGATCATGAACAAACATCGTGCCGGGGACACGGTAAAAGTGACGATCTTCCGCGGGAAGAAGCAACTCGAAGTGTCAGTAGCGCTGGGCGAAGCCAGAGACCAGGTTTAGTTCTGGCCTTGGACGCCAATAAAAAAGGGCCCTGCCGCCGAAGCGGCACGGCCCTACGTTGAGAAGTATTTACTACTTTTCGCCGACCATAACAGACGTAGTGGATTGCTCTGCGGCATCAATAACCACAAACTTGGACGGCGAAATTACGTACGCGTTGATTGCTCCACCCTCGGTGGAGAAGCTTCCGTCGGCGGCGATGGTGATCGAGTCCGTAAACGTCCTCCCCTCGGTCTGGTCACCAGCGCCGATGTCGTCACTTGTACCAGTCACAGTGCCGTTGGTCAGACTGATCGAACCCACGTCCGATTCGGCTTGGTAAGTTACCATGGTCGTGCCGGTGAAGAAGGTTCCGGACACAGTACTATTGCTGAACGGCCCCCCTGTCTGAGGTTCAAATGGCCCCACCTGAATTGAGTTACCCGTGCCCTCCATAAAACCCGTATTCGCGGCAGTCAAATAGAGAACAGGATTGTGGTTCCCGCAGTTGGCTCCGGTCAACGCGACGCGGCCGTTGGAAGCAACACTGTAGTTACAGGTGAAATTAGGCTGTTGCGTCAGTGTGCCAGCGTCATCCTCGATTGCAGTGCCGTTGGCAGAACCACTGCCATTGCCAGTAAAGGTTCCAATGTCGACCCTTTGGCCTGAAGGCCCCGTCCCAGTCAAATAGTAAATGGCTTTGGCATTCAGTGAGCTGTTGCCGAACGTACCACTCTGCGACCGTATCTCACCGCTGTAAATAGGAGTGCCTGAAGAATCGATACCCAGCATTAGCAATTTCGAGCTGGATACCATGTAGACCGCAATATGCGACGTGCCATTGCTGGTTACCAGGGTCCCCGTGCCGCGTCCGCTGGAGTCGAGAGCGGAGTAGGTACCGGTTATGCCAGTCTCGTGAGCCACATCTGCCCCGTCGTTGCAGTCCTGTTCGCCCGCACTGAACGTGCCGCCGCTAGCGGGCAATACCCCAGTGCAGGTCATTCTTGCAGCCGTGCCGAGATCGAAGCCGGCAACGCTGAATACATAGCCCCCGCTGAGTCCGCCGGAGAATGCCGACGTTGTCTGCTTCAGGAGCTGACCAGTAGCGATGAAAGACGCTGACGACAACGGTGCGTCCCATTCCATGATGCGGCCTTTGGTCGCGACATTTGAGGAGAGGCCGCCCACCGCGATTCGCATCGGGAAGGTGCCGGACGAGGTCGCAATCGCGAGACAGCCGCGGTTGTCTGAACCCACGGAATAAGAGCTCGCGGCGGTATCGATGCTGACTTGGGTATGGAGACCTAGGGCTCCATTGGTATCAACCACGCCGGCAGTGATGTGTCCTGCGCCGTTAACCGTGAGGGATCCCGCTAAGGTGCCAAAGCCAGTGCCGTTGAATCCGGCGAGCGAGAACGCGTATTGCCCGTTAAGAACCGCCTCATTTCCTTGCACACTGCAGGCGGCAGTGGCGCTCGTAATTGTGAAGCTGTCGGTGTCGGTCTTTGTGTTGTCCGTCACCGAGGAGGCAGTGATGATGGGCGCGTTATTGGGTGCGCTCGGTACCGTCGCGGGTGGCGTGTAGTCCACACTGTTTGAGGTGCTGTTGCTGAGCGTGCCGCAGGTCGGCGAGCAGTCGCTGCCGTTGGCGGTCAACGTCCAGGTCACCCCCTGGGTATCGTGCTGCACGGTGGCATTCAGAGTTACTGCAGACGCGCCCGCCTGAATCGTCGACATCTTATTGGTGATGGTAACGATGATGGGCTGGGCTGCGATGTTCATCGCGTAACCCTGCGCACCGATCTGGCTCAAGGAGTCCACGATCTGAACAGTGAACAAGACGTTGGATTGGATGGTTGTCGGCGTGCCGGAGAGGGTAATCGAGTTGGTGGTGCTGCTTGTGTCCAGGGTCAGGCCCGCTGGCGGGGTACCCGAGGTCATGGACCACGTGAAGGGCGCCATGCCACCTGTAGCGTGGATAGTCTGGTTGTAAGGAGTGCTGACGGCTCCGTCGGGCAAGGATGTCGTGGTAATCGATGGTGCCGGCGGATTGCTCATCACCACCGTATAAGCCTGCGTGCCTGGCTGGCTAGCCGCGTCCATGATCTGAATCGTGAAGGTGCTCGATGCTGCCGTGGTCGGCGTGCCGGAGATAGTGACAGAGTTGGTGGTGCTATTGCCCAGGCTCACGCCTGCGGGCAGCGTGCCAGCGCTGACTGACCAACTATATGGCGACAAGCCGGAGGTCGCTTGAATGGTCTGGTTGTAGGGTGTGCCAACGGTTCCGTTGGGCAAAGACGTAGTGGTGATGGTCGGCGCCGGCGGATTGTTGATTTGAATCGTGAAGCTGTGGGACGCCGTCTGCTGCGGATTCGAATGGTCCTGCACCGAAACCGTAATCGGGAACGATCCCGCCTCATGGGGTGTGCCGGAGAGCACGCCGCCTGTGCTGAGGGTCATGCCGGTAGGCAGCGCCCCCGTTTCGCTCCAGCTGAACGGGGCCAGCCCGCCGCTGGCCAGCGTGAACGTGAACGCCGAATACGCCGTACCGTTGGTGCCTGCCGTCGGCGCGGTCGTGCTGATCACCGGCGCCGGAGGATTGTCGATCGTTAGCGAGTAGTCCTGGGTAGCTGCCACCGTCGCCGCGTCCTGCACCCGAACCGTGAACGTGTAGGGGCTCGACGTGGCGTTTGCGTTCGGTATCCCCGAGATGGTGCCGCTCTGACTGAGTGTCAATCCGGTGGGAAGTGCGCCCACAGAAATGGACCAGGACAGCGGCGCCGTTCCACCGCTGACCGGCACGGCATAGCTGAAGGCCGAGCCATTGGTGCCTGTTCCTGGAGCCGGTGTTGTAGCAATCGTCGGTACCGGAGCGATATGGATCGTTATGGCCGCTGACTTGGTGGTGTCGGTAATAGACGTCGCAGTCACGGTAGCGGTCGCCGCCGCTCCCGATGCCGGCGCATTGTAGGTGACCGCACTTGTGGTCGCGCCCGACAGTGTGCCCGGCCCCGAAGCCAGTGCCCATGCAACTCCAGCGCTCTTGGAATCGTTGGTTACGGTGACGGCCAGGTTCTTGGTCTGGCCATTATCCAGGGACACATTTGCGCCCTGCGTCATGGTAACGACAATCGGGTGCGACGAACTACCCCCGCAACCCGCAATAGTACCGACCAGAATAGCGGTCACAAGCCAACAAAAAGCACTCTGACAACGCCGCGCACTATACATCGTATGCTCCTCAAGTTTTTATTTGGGGGTTCGTCGACGTGACCAGAAACTATTGATGAATTCGTATTCTGTCTTGCGGGAACGGCCACGTTCTCATACAGAACTGCCCACTTCCATGCTGTCCTCAGGCAACTGGGAAATCTGTGATGAGCGAGGGTTCTCCAAACTTTAGTGATTCGATCCGTACCATTTTGGAACGCCCTCGGTCGCGAGTGAGGCACGAGTCAGTGAATATTTGTTTGAAGTCTGTCGATCTTGCAGCCTGATCAAACAGCCGAACCCAGAGCTGAAAACGTTGGGCTCGCTTTCGTCTGGGGGCGCTGCGCATTTTCTTGGAGCTGGCTTGGTACAATAACCCGCCTATCAACCACGGGGCCCTCACACCATGCTTAAGCGTTTCGGAATGATTGCAACTCTCCTTCTCTGCGGTACATTGCTGCACGCCCAGATCACCGCCATCAAAGCCGGAAGGCTGATCGACACCGAAGCCGGGACCGTGCTCAACAACCAGATCATCCTGGTGAAGGACGGAAGGATTGACGCAGTCGGTGCGAACCTCAGCATTCCCGCCGGTGCCAGCGTGCTTGATCTTTCCGGCATGACTGTACTGCCCGGGCTAATCGATTGCCACACGCACCTCACCGACAGCTATACCGATTCGGACCCGCTTTCGGAGTTGCGCAAGACCGCAGCCATCGATGCCTTCGCCTCGATCCCGAACGCAAAGACTGTCCTGCTCGCGGGATTCACCACGGTCCGCGACGTGGGGACGTATCGCGCGCTGGTGGATGTGGCTCTGCGCGATGCGATCAATCGCGGCGATGTGGTGGGCCCGCGTATGTACGTGGCGGGCGCCTACATCACGATCACCGGGGGCGCCGGCGCGATTACCGGTTTTGATCCCGGCCTCAGCCTTCCCTGGGATCTGCATTTCGGCGAAGTTAACAGCCCGTGGGAGGTTCGGCAAAGAATCCGTGCCCTGGCCAACCAACAAGTCGACTTAATCAAAGTACTGGCGACTGGGGCGGTGCTGACGCATAACAGCAACGTGAAGTCCACCGAGTTCACGCCCGAGGAGTTAAGCGCCGCCGTCGATGAGGCGCAGCATTTTGGGCTGCGTGTAGCGGCACATGCCCACAGCGCGGAAGGCATCAAGAACGCTGTCCGCGCTGGGGTTGCCTCGATTGAGCACGGAAGCTTGGCGGATGATGAAGCCCGCCAAATGATGAAAGCGCACGGCACATACCTGGTGCCCACCCTCGAAGTCGACGACTGCATACTAGATGCCCACGAGCCTCCGGATTTCATCGAGCATGCCCAACTGGTCGCCAAGGAGCAGCGCGAAAATTTCCGCAAGGCCGTGGCGGCGGGCGTAAAGATCGCTTTCGGCACCGATATCAGCGTCTGTCCGTTCGGCACGAACGGCCGTGAATTCGGATTGATGGTGCAGGGCGGCATGACTCCAATGCACGCGATACAGGCTGCCACGGTCAATGCCGCAGACCTCATCGGCGTTTCGTCGAAAATTGGCTCTTTCAAGCCGGGCAAATACGCCGACATCGTCGCCGTCAAAGGCGACCCGCTGCAAGACATCCGCGTGCTCGAAAAAGTAAATTTCGTAATGAAGGAAGGGCGTATCTACAAGCAGGAATAAAATCTCTTCATGCCTGACGTTGAATGGGTCCGCAAACTCTGTCTCTCCTTCCCCGAGGCGATCGAGGACATGCCGTGGGAAGATGACCTCTGCTTCAAGGTTCGCGGCAAAATCTTCACCGGCATGGTTCTCTCGGACGGCCGGTTCCCGCGCATCACTCTGAAATGCGCGCCGGAAACATTCCACGAACTGCTCGAAATCGAAGGCGTCTCTATTGCGCCCTACGTCGGACGCTACAAATGGATAACGCTCGTGACCCCTAACGTCGTACCCGCCAACGAGCTCGAATCCCTGATTCGCCAGTCCTATGACCTGGTTGTAGCGAAAGCGTCAAAGAAGGCCGCACGCAAGCGAGCGCCAAGCAAGCGTCGTCAAAAGTAAAGTGGGTTTTCCCTGTGCCCCTCTGTGCCCTCTGTGGTTAAGCCTTTCTCGGCGTTCTCCGCATCTCGGCGGCGAAGGGTTTGACTCTCCGCAACCTGCTCAGCTAGCCTCGTACTTCGCCCAATTCATGCGCATTCAACGTAATCTTCTAATCCTCTGCAGCCTGTGCGTTCTGCTCGCTGTCACCAGCACCGCCGCGTCCCTTCGCCCAACGCATGCTCCGCACGCCATCGTGACCAGCGTTCACGAACTCGCTTCTCGTGCTGGAATCGACATGTTGCGTTCCGGAGGCAATGCAGTCGATGCCGCCGTGGCTACCGGATTCGCGCTCGCCGTCGTTCATCCTCAAGCCGGAAATCTCGGCGGAGGCGGCTTCCTTCTTCTCCGCAGCGCCAACGGCAAAACTCACTTCCTTGACTTCCGCGAAAAAGCGCCCGCGGCTGCCACCGAAAACATGTATCTGGACGCACAGGGTAACGTCCTCCCAGAGGACAACAAAGACTCCAGCGTTGTCGGATACAGGTCCGTGGGTGTCCCCGGCTCCGTGGCCGGCTTGGTCTATGCAGAAAAACAATACGGCAAGCTTTCGATCGAAAAAGTAATGGCTCCCGCCATCAAGCTCGCCCGCGATGGCTTCCCGCTGGCTTACGAAGACACGCAAGATCTGAAAAAAGATGAGTACCTCGCAGAGTTTCCCGAATCCAAACGGATTTTTCAGCGCAACGGGAACTACTACCAGCCCGGCGAACTATTCAAGCAACCCGAACTCGCCCACACCCTGGAACGCCTCGCCAAAGATCCCGACGAGTTCTACCACGGAGCGATGGCCCGCGAACTGGCCGTGGCCATCCACAAGGGCGGAGGCCTGGTCACCACGGCCGATCTCGCCGCCTATGAAGTGAAAGAGCGCGAGCCGATTCGCGGCTCCTATCGCGGCTACGACATCATCAGCGCTCCGCCGCCATCCTCCGGCGGGGTCGCACTGGTCGAAATTCTCAATATTCTTGAAGGCTTTGACCTTGCGAAATTCGGCAACCGTTCCGCCGACGCCATCCATCTCGAAGCCGAAGCATTTCGCCGCACCTTTTACGATCGTGCCGATTTCATGGGCGATCCCGACTTTGCCAAAGTTCCCGTCGCGCAGCTCATCGACAAGAAGTATGCCGAGGCTTGGCGTGGCTCCATCCAACTCAACCATGCCAGCCCCAGTAAAGATCTAAAGCGCCCGGCCTTCGCTGAACTGGAGCGCGTCGCCCAGTCGCGCATCGCCGCCATCCGCGAGCCGGAAAACACCACGCACTATTCCGTCGTCGATGCCGAAGGCAACGCCGTTTCTGTAACCACCACGCTCAACGACTCCTTCGGCTCGCGCGTTACCGCCGAAGGGCTCGGCTTCCTGCTCAACGATGAGATGGACGATTTTGCCGCCAAGCAAGGTGTCCCCAATACCTACGGGCTGATTCAAGGCCCGGCGAACGCCATCGGCCCAGGAAAGCGCCCGCTCTCGGCCATGACACCAACCATCGTCCTCAAAGACGGCAAGCTTTTTCTGGTTCTCGGCTCTCCGGGCGGCCCGACCATCATCACCACTGTCGCTAACGTGCTCATCGGAGTCGTCGATTTTTCGCTCGACATTCAGGAAGCCGTCAACGCGCCCCGGTTTCACAACCAGTGGCTCCCCGACGGAATTCTCGTCGAAGACAGCCTCTCTCCCGATACAATGAATGTTCTGCGATCTAAAGGACATAAGCTGAAGGTCGAGCATTTCTGGGGAGACGGCGAGTGCATCATGGTTGACCCCAAGACCGGCGAACGATTAGCCGGCAGCGACGGACGCAACAATGGGAAGGCGGTAGGTTACTGATGCAGAGGGCGGTATCCACATACGTCTATGTGAAGGAACGGCTCCATCCGGGCTTGCTCGACGAGCTCGTGAAGGCGGGGGCCCAGGCGATCGAAATTTTCGCCGCCCGCCAGCATTTCGACTACGCCAACCGCAAGCAGCACGTCCGCGAAATTGCCGACTGGTTCAAGTCCACCGGTATTCCGCTCAACTCGGTGCATGCGCCTTTGTACTCCGACTACGAGTGGGGACGCACCGGTTCGCCGCCCGTCAACATCGCCTCCACCGATCGCGCCGGCCGCATCGATGCCATGGACGAGATTAAGCGCGCCCTTGAAATCGCCGAGCACATCCCGTTTCGCTTTCTGGTGCAGCATATTGGCAATCCCAACGACGCCTTCGATGAAAAGAAATTCGAAGCGGCGATGACCTCTGTAGAGCACCTGCGTGCGTTCGCCAAGCCACTCGGCGTGAGAGTGCTCGTTGAAAATATTCCCAACGAACTCTCCACGCCTGATCGGCTGGTCGAGTTCATCAAGACCATGCACTTCGACGACATCGGCGTCTGCTTCGATTGCGGTCATGCGCACATGATGGAAGGCATCCCGGAAGGCTTTGCCACTCTGAAGAACCACATCTGCTCGACCCACGTTCACGACAATAATAAAGACAAAGACTCGCACCTGTGGCCGGGCAACGGATCGATCGACTGGAAGCAGACCATGGAATTGTTGCGCACCGCACCGCAAAAGCCGCCCCTGTTGCTGGAAATCGACGGCGAAGAAAAGAAAAACCCCAGTGATGAAATCGGCGCAACCTTCACAAAGTTGGAAGATTCGTAGGAATTCAACCGCAGAGTGCGCAGAGATTCTTGAGTAGCCGGGTTTCCTCTGTGTTCCTCTATGCCCCCTGTGGTGAAAAGGTTTAATCCGAACTGTTTCAAGTCATCGCGGGAACAGGGTTCTAAGCTTATTTCTCTCTGCGAACTCAGCGCTCTCTGCGGTTAAAGGTTTTGATCTATGTCCACACCGGTAAGCACGATTGCAGAAATTGGCAAGCACGAAGGCCAGTCCGTCACCATTCGAGGATGGCTCTATAACCTGCGCGAAAGCGGCAAGCTCTTGTTCCCGCAATTTCGCGACGGAAGCGGCGTCATTCAGGGCGTAGTCCCGAAGAATGCCGTGGCACCCGAAGTCTTCGACGCCATCAAGGGTCTCACCCAGGAATCGAGCGTCATCGTCGAAGGGAAAGTTCGCGCCGACAAGCGCGCTCCCGGCGGCTATGAACTCGACGTCTCGAACGTTCAAGTCTTGCAGCGCGTCCCGGAAGCCGATCCCTATCCCATCACGCCCAAGGAGCACGGTGTTGACTTCTTGATGGAGCACCGCCATCTCTGGCTGCGGTCTCAGCGACAGGCCTCGATCCTGCGTGTGCGCGCAGAAATCATTCGCGCCGCTCGCGATTTTTTCGACAGCAATGGATTCACCCTCACCGACCCGCCCATCCTCACGCCTGCCGCCTGCGAAGGAACCTCCACGCTCTTCTCCGTGGACTACTTCGAAGAGCAGGCGTACCTCACGCAGTCGGGCCAGCTCTACATTGAAGCGACCGCCATGGCGCTCGGCAAGGTCTATTCGTTCGGTCCAACCTTCCGCGCGGAAAAATCCAAGACCCGCCGCCATCTCACCGAGTTTTGGATGGTCGAACCGGAAGTCGCCTACGGCACGCTCGACGACTTGATGGAACTCGCCGAAGGCCTGCTCACTTTTCTGGTGAAACGATGTTTGGAGCGTCGCCGTCCCGACCTCGCAACCATCGGCCGCGACCTCACGAAGCTTGAGAAAATCGATGCGCCTTTCCCGCGCATCACTTACGACGAAGCTGTCACGAAGTTGCAGGAAGGCCACGCGCAGGGCAAGCTCGAAAATAAATTCGAGTGGGGCGGAGACCTCGGCTCGCCCGACGAAACCTATCTGTCCTCGCTCTATGACCGCCCTGTGATGGTGCATCGCTACCCGGCCAGCGTGAAGGCGTTCTACATGGAGCCCGACCCGCAGCGCCCCGAACTAGCGCTTTGCGTGGATGTGTTGGCTCCCGAAGGCTATGGCGAAATCATCGGCGGCTCGCAGCGCATGGCCTCCCACGACTTGCTTCTGCAACGTATTCACGAGCACAACCTGCCCGAGGAAGCATTCAAGTGGTATCTTGATCTCCGCAAGTACGGCAGCGTCCCGCACTCCGGCTTCGGCATGGGCATCGAACGAGCCGTAGCTTGGATCTGCGGCTTAGAGCACGTGCGCGAGACGATCCCCTTCCCGCGCATGTTGCATCGACTCTATCCGTAGCACTGCTGCGTGGGCATTTGACCGCAGAGGTCGCTGAGTTCGCGGAGAAGCAATTGCATGAGTACCGTGGCGGTTCAAGCAGATCAGCTGAACGCGATCACCGAGCAGATCATCGGCGCGGCGATGGAGGTTCATCGCGCGCTGGGTCCGGGGTTGCTGGAATCGGCCTACGAAGCCTGTCTTGTTTTTGAACTTCGCGAGCGCGGTTTGCATGTCGAACAGCAGAAGCCCCTTCCGATCACATACAAGTCCGTGAAACTTGATTGTGGCTATCGATTGCATTTAGTGGTGGCTGACTGCGTGATCGTCGAAATCAAGGCTGTTGAGAAGTTGAATTCAGTGCACGATGCCCAATTGCTCTCCTACCTGAAGCTCGCCGACTGTCGGGTAGGGCTGCTTCTTAACTTCCACTGCACAATGCTGAAGCACGGAATTCGCAGACTAGTGAATGACTTTCCTTCCTCTGCGCACTCTGCGATCTCTGCGGTTAAATAGGAAGCGTATGCCACTACGAAGCACGACATTCAGCAACATCACTCCGCGCCAGATCCGCGTGATCGGCGTTCCTCTTGACCTGGGGCAATCCCGCCGCGGCGTTGACATGGGTCCTTCCGCCGTTCGTGTTGCCGGACTCGAGGCGCGCCTCGAAGCGATCGGTCACATTGTCGAGGACGCCGGCAACATCACCGTCGCCATCCCCGAGCAGAAGAAAGAAGGCGCAGCGAACTCCAAATATCTCAAGGAAATCACGGCCACCTGCACCAAGAGCGCCGACCTGGTATTGAAGACGCTCGAAGCCGGCAAGGTTCCTCTGGTTCTCGGCGGCGATCATTCTGTAGCCGCCGGTACAGTGTCGGGAGTCGCCGAGTTCTACCGCCGCAAGAATCAGAAGATCGGCCTGCTCTGGATCGACGCGCACACCGACATGAACACGCCCGACTCTTCTCCCAGCGGCAACGTCCACGGCATGCCGCTCGCCTCGATCATGGGCCTTCCGCCCTTCGAGCTTGGCAGGATCTACGACTTCTCGCCCAAAGTCGAGCCGGAGAATTGTGTGCTGGTCGGTATCCGCGACGTTGATAGCTTTGAAAAGGAAAACATCCGCAAATCCGGGGTCGAGGTCTTTACCATGCGCGACATCGACGAACGCGGCATGCGCGCGGTTATGGAGGAAGCGCTCCGCATGGCCGGACGCGGCACTGCCGGCTATCACGTCTCGCTCGACATGGACTGGATCGATCCCGAAGACGCGCCCGGAGTGGGCACTCCCGTCTGGGGCGGGGCGACGTATCGCGAAGCTCATCTCGCCATGGAAATCATTTCCGACCATGGGCGCATGACGAGCTTCGAAATCGTGGAAGTAAATCCGGTTATCGACGAACACAACCAGACCGCCGACTTAGCCGTCGAACTGGCGCTCTCGGCGTTTGGGAAGAAAATACTCTAGCGCCCTACCAATACTTTTTAGATCTTGTCATCCTGAGCGAAGTTGTCGTTCGCGAAGCTAACGACGACACAGTCGAAGGACCACTACGTTCCCTATCTCGCAAATGGCAATTCAGGGTATCCTGCGGGTTAATCGGCAGCATGGTGGGACTCGAGAGTTCGCAAGGGCGTTTGCGGGAGTAGGGGTCCTTCGACTCCGCAACTCCTTCGCTTCGCGAAGGAGTCACTACGCTCAGGATGACAGTTACATTCAGCGTCTAGCGGAACTTCCGCTCACTGCACGTCCGATACTTTTCCGTTCAGAAATGTAACCTTGAGATCCTTGTAAACATAAATCTGCTTGACACCAAGATTGACAATCTTCTCCGGATTACCGAGCGCGACTTTCACTTGCTCGGGAGTTTGTCCTTTTTCAATTTGCTGCGGCTCGGGCGGAGGCCCTTGTTGCTGGCCGTGTGCTCCACCGCCTCCACTCTGACCGGAGTCCTGATTCTGTGCTCCCTGGCCGTTCCCCTGTTGGGAATCACCGCCAGAGTCGATGGCCAGCACCTGTCCAATCGTGTCTTCGACCTGGGAAACGCTGGTCGTTCGCAATGCTCCCTTGGCAAACTGGAAAACAACTTCGGACTTGAAAAACGAGGGCTGCTGCACGCCGTTGCAGGAATCGCACTCGACGACCTGGAATGACACTTTGTCTTTGTCCAAGTTAACGTCGATTTTAGTGGGGTAAACCTTTTCCCCCACCTGCAGGAAGCGAGAGTTCTGCTTCACCATCGCCGCACAAAAACCGTTCGGAGTCTTGAGATCGCCATCCTGAAACTTGGCGGGGCAGAAAATTGTAATCTGCGGAGCCACCCCCAGGAGGCCGCCCTTCTGGATATCAAGCACAGTTCCCGGATCGACTACGGTCAGGCCATTGCCGTCCGCGCCCATCCGGACCAGCTTGTACTGGGCCTTGAGTTGCTCTTGCAGCGAGGGAGCATTCTGGCCGGTCAATTCCGGGCGAAGACAGATCACGCAAGCGACGAGAGCGAATACACAGGTTTTGACACCGAGCCTTTGCCGCATTTCGACCGCTCCCCCGCCAGTCTCACTTACTGTACGTCGGATACTTTCCCGTTAATAAACGTAACCTTGATGTCCTTGTAGACATAGATCTGCTTGGCTCCCAGATTGACGATCTTGTCCGGCTGGCCGATGGCAGCTTTCACCTGGTCGGGGGTTTGACCTTTTTCTATCTGCTGAGGTTCTGGCGGGGGCCCTTGTTGTTGCGCTTGTCCTCCACCTCCACCACCACCCTGCTGGTTGCCGCCTTGCTGGTCATTGCCATTGCCGCCCTGCTGTCCGCCACCCTGATCGGCACTGTCATCGATGGCGAGGAGTCCGGCGATTGTGTCTTCCACTTGTGACGGGCTGGCAGTCACCAGCGATCCATGACCGAACTGGAAAACCACGTCGGCTTTGTAGAACGTAGTCGGGCTGACGTTGTTACAGGAATCGCAGGCGATGATGCTCATCGTCACTTGATCTTTCGGCAGATTCACGACGATCTTGGACGGGTATACTTTTTCGCCCACCTGCATCAAGCGCGTCGTTTGCTCCTTCCCAAATTTCTTCATGCCGAAGCCGAGGCCCTTCGACAGCAGGGTATTGGGAGAGTGAACCGTTCCGCCTTCATACTTGGTGACGAGAATGCTCTGGTCGGAATTGGGCACGCTGAGAATTCCGCCCTTCTTGATGACCAGGACGGTGCCCTGCTCCACCACCGCGGCCCCGCTGGTGTCCGAGCCCATCTTCACCATCGTGTATTGCGCTTTGAGTTGGTCTTCCAGAGGAACCTGCGCAACTAGCAGACCGGGAGTGATTCCGACAACCATCAAAGCGACAACCAGGACGGCCATTTCGATTTTCTGCCGCATTGCAACCTTCCTCCTGTGGAGCTGCTGCTCCAATTCCCGACCGGGCCGGAGCGTTCTTCAGCTGGAACTCTTACTGGAAGAAGCGGGGAGCGCCGTTCTTGGTGCGCGGCGCCCCCAGCTCTGACGATTCAACGTTGCGGACCGCTTCAGTTTGGCTGCTGCGCTTCCGACTCTGCCTGGTCAGCTTCTTTTTGCGTCGCTTCCAGATCGCTGGCTACGCTCGTGTCCGGCGAGGGTGCTGGAACTTCACCCGGCTGCGTCTTGGTGTCGGGAGCGGCCGGTAGCCCGTTCTTTCCCTGTTTTTCAGCCAACTCCTTAAGCCCTGCATCCATCTGGATCCGCAATTGATTGTGCATCTCTTGCAGGTCGTCGACGGCTACTCCCACGGTAGCGCCTATCGCACATTCATCTTTCTTGCTGCTCTTGACGATTGCGTCAACCATGTTGTCGTCGTCCGGCGTGTCCCCGGTCCGAGAAACCACGTCGCCGGCAGTAAGCACGCATTCATCCCCATCTGACGTTGTTAGATTCTCTTCGCTGGATACGACGAAGATGCGTATCTTGGGATCAAGGGCCGCCGGCACCTGGTCCCCGCTTGGGGCAGCGTCTTTCTGACCGCTTGCCGCCGCCGCCTTTTCCGCCGCGATCTCGTTCTTCATCTCCTCGGAGATCGCCTGCTTCACCTCAGGCGTGAGCTGCGTTGAACCCTTCGCCGGCGGGGCTCCACCACCCAACATGTACGTACCGTACGTAGCTTGGAGGTTCGCAGCGACTAGCGGATCCGTCGACCATAGCGCGGCAATTTCATCCGCCGTCGCATTTTGAATCGCTGGGGGAACGAGTTGGCCGTTCTCATCCTGCTGAGCCGCATAGGCTGCCTGCAAACTCGCCGCAATTAAATAGTCCGTGAGCCAGAATGCAGCCGTCGGATACACCGGATACGGCTGATAGTAGGGGCCGTAATACCCGTACCATGGCTGTCCGCCCCACCCCCAGTTGTAATAAACCGGTGCGGGCCACGGATTGTAAGCCCATCCGTAGTATGCGGGACCATAGTAATAGGAGGGCGCGTAACCGTAGTATGGACGGCCTCCATAGTAGTAGTTGCGATACCCGTAGGCGTAGTAGTGTCCGCCCCGATAGTAGGTTCTCTGGGAATACTCCCGGCCACCGTGGCGATAGTAGGCGCGCTGGCTGTATCCGCCGTGTCTTCCGTAGCTCACCACCCGGCGTCCGTTGTGCATGCCCTCAATTCGCCGCCCCCCGCGCACCCCGTGCTCAATCCTCATTCCGTGAGCGGTTTGGATGGAACGGACATGGCCGTCCTTACGGAAAGTCGCGTGCCCGCCGTTCTTCAGCGCCACTTGCCTGCTTCCTGCCGGCTGACGCCGGTTGGCCGCGCCATTCCCACGATTGTTGGCATTGTTCGCCCCACCGCGGTTATTGGCGCCACCACGATTATTGGCGTTGTTCGCTCCGCCTCGGTTGTTCGCGTTGTTGCCGCCACCACGATTGGCATTATTCGCGCCACCACGATTGTTCGCGTTGTTCGCCCCACCACGATTGTTGGCATTGTTCGCCCCACCACGATTGTTCGCGTTATTCGCTCCGCCTCGGTTGTTGGCATTGTTCGCGTTGTTGCCGCCCGGCCCACGATTGTTCGAGTTCGCCCCGCCCGGCCCGCGGCTATTCGAGTTCCCACCCGGTCCACGATTGTTCGCATTGCCGTTCGGAGATCCGGGTCGATTTGCCTGTCCCCCCGGTCCGCGATTCGGCGCACCCTGTGATCCGGGACGCTGCGCCGGAGCGGACGCACGCGGTGCCGATGCATGCGGTGCGGGCGCGGATGCGTGAGGTGCGGATGCGTGAGATGGAGGTGCACCTGGTTTGTTTCCAGCCAATGCCACCGCGGTTAGTGTGAGCACAACCAGCAAAACGGACCATTTCGGCAGGACGTTCTTTCCTGAGACGTTCGAATTCATAGGCCACTCCTGTGAGATGTGAAGCCCTCTCCTCATAAATCCAGCAGCAAAAACACGAACGGCCGGGCAAATTCTGGGTAATCCGCGATCCCACTTATGGATTTCTTCGACGAGAGCTTCTGGGTCCGAGTGCCATGGGGGAAGGGCCGGGCACCGGCCTTCAAAGCATCGCCATTTCACACCCGTTTCACCGTGGTGTCAAGCGAACCTGTGCGAATTTACATTTGTCTACACTTTCCACCCTCTGTAAATCGAAGAACTTGCGCGTTGTCACGCGAACTACCATCAATTTGGCCGCTGAGGCAACTCCGAGGAAACCCTGGCATCGAACGCGCGATCGCGATTGGCACTGCAATCTGTTGTACTTGCGTACCATTTACGGAAAATTGCGCAGTGCGCATCATGGGCAAAAGTTTTTTCCTCCGACTTGGGGTGACGACTATCTCAGTGGATTGAAACACGCCGCAGGCGGCTGGATTGCTGCGGGCTAATGTTCTTGTTTCAAAGTGGCGTTTTGCCAACCTTCTGGTCACCACCAAAGGTCACCACGGTAGTTGGGAAGTGTTCCGTCGTTTCGCCGATGGGACTAATGGATAGCAATGTTAATGCGTTGGCAAACTCGGGCAGTACTCCTCGCTCTATTTGTGACGAATTGCGCCTCTGCGGCCGACGACACGAACGGTTCCTCCGGCCAGCCTACCTATCGCAGCACCGTCTCGGAAGTGCGGGTTACATTCTTCGCCACCGACGAGAACAACCATCCGGTGGCAACCCTGGCGAAGTCGGACTTTGCGATTGTCGACAACGAGCGGGTGGTGCGCAATTTCCGAAGCTTCACGCATTCCGATGAAACGTCACTCGACGTGGTGGTCCTGGTCGACTTGAGCGAATCGGTTGCGCCGCGCTTTCGAGTCGCCGTAAGCAATGTGCTGCAACTGGTGGCGCGGGAGCAGCCCATCCCGAATGACAATATCTCCGTGCTGTCGTTTGGAGGGTCGTCTCAGGGAACTTTCGGAGCAACGTCTGGTGGCATGCGGCCCGCCGTTCTGTGCTCGAGCGGTTGCCGAGCCCCCGATTCGGTGAACGGACTTCTCGCGGTGAAGAGCAGCGGAACTACTCCCCTGTTCGACGCGCTGATCTTTGCCGCCGGCCTCATCTCGCAGCATCGCCGCCCTGGGGCCCGGCCTGTGCTGATTCTGTTCTCGGACGGAAATGACACCATCAGCCTGCATTCCGCGCGCGAAGCGCTGCAGGCGGTGGTGGCCGGTGGCGCCCTGATCTACTCCATTGATATGGGGAAATCCGGCGACCTGTCCGCAGGCAGCACGTTCCTGCAACAAATTTCGGAAGCTACGGGCGGGCGCTATTTCTCCTCGCGCTTCCTCCAGAAAGACGGCGCCGCCGCAGTGCTGAATGCCGTGCTCGAAGATCTGCGCGCCTCTTACGTGGTGACCTATGATCTGCCCAGCCATGAAGCAGGGCTTCATGCGCTTCGCCTTTTGCCGACTCACAACCTCAACCTCACATTCCATAGCCGTAGCGGCTACTACTATGAACCCAGCCTTCGCTAATTGGAGACTGCCGATTGGAGACTTATGAAATCAACATTGCTGTGGGCGCTTCTCATGACATTGGCTGGCGTTTCGATCGCCGTGGCCGCGCCGCTGGGTCGCTATCAACATGGAACCGTGGTTCGCATGCGCATGGGTAACTGCATGCTCATGCACGGAGGCTTCATGACCGCGTTCGGCCCGCCCCAAGCCCCGGCGAACGATGGAGTCTGTCCGGAATATACGCTGGTGAGCGATAAGGTCGTATATGTCATCGTGGGCAAATCCTCCAACCAACTGGTGCCGCTCGCCGAAGTCATTGACTTCCGTCTCGAGAAGAAAGAGTTGGCGGTTCGCGTGGATGATGCTCGCAAAGAATCGAAGTTCGCCATTAAGGAAATGACCCTGCGTTCGGAGTGGGAAATGATCCAGAGGCACATCGAGGAAGAACTGAAGGACTCGCCGCGTCAGCCCGTGGACACCGTGATGGCGCTAAGAAATCGCTAGCAGCACAGTTTCTCGTGCCAATGACTTTCTTCTAACAGCCGGGGCACGGAGGACCACGGAGGAACCCGCTTTCCCCTTTGTGCCTCTGTGTACCCTGTGGTTAAGCCTTGTTCACCGCACCGGAACCAAGCCTGCGATTGACGGAAGACACTCCGAGCGCCAGACTGAAATGTCATGGCAAAGATTCGGGTCGGTATCCTCTTTGGCGGGCGCAGCGGCGAGCATGAAGTGTCGTTGCTGTCCGCGGCGTCCGTTCTGAACGCAATCGATAAAACGAAATATGAAGTCGTTCCCATCGGCATTACCAAAGATGGGCGCTGGCTCACGGCGGAACATGCCGAACGATTGTTGAAGGGTGAAGAGCACGCGGGCGAGGGCGCCCGCGCCACGCAGACACACCTTCGGGCAGGCGATCCGGAGGCGACTCCGGGAGCGGCTCTGCTAGCCACGGGCGAGTCGGTGGTTGTGCCTCCTGAACCCGCGCATCGCGACCGCGGTCTCGCGCCCTTTCAGACCGATGCCAATCTACGGCGCGCTTCCGATCGCGCGATCAACGTGGACGTCATCTTCCCCGTGCTGCACGGGACCTTCGGCGAAGACGGCACCATTCAGGGCCTGCTCGAACTGGCTGACATTGCTTATGTTGGCGCAGGCGTGCTCGGCTCTTCCGCGGGCATGGATAAAGACATCATGAAGTCCTTGTTTCGCGCCGCAGGATTGCCAATTGTAAAACACGTCACCGTCTTACGCAGCCAATTCGAGCGAGAGCCGAAGAAAGTGCAGAAACTGGTAGAGAGCAAGGTCAAGTATCCAGTCTTCGTGAAGCCAGCGAACCTGGGATCGTCAGTCGGAATCTCGAAGGCGCACGATCGCAAAGAACTCGGTCCGGCCATCGCGGAGGCTGCGAAGTTCGATCGCAAGATCGTGATTGAAGAAGGCGTCGGAGGTAAGAAGAACAAAGCCCGCGAGATCGAGTGCGCCGTCCTCGGCAACGACGATCCCAAAGCGTCGGTTGCCGGAGAGATCGTTCCCTGCAAGGAGTTCTACGACTACGACGCAAAGTATCTGCTGGAAGGGTCCGAAGGAGTGATCCCGGCGAAGCTCACGAAAGCCGAAATGAAGACCGTGCAGAAGCTCGCAATCGCGGCGTTTCAGGCGGTCGATTGCACGGGCCTGGCACGCGTCGATTTCCTGATGGATCCGAGGTCGCGCAAGATATTCGTGAACGAGATCAACACCATGCCCGGCTTCACCGCCATCAGCATGTATCCGAAGCTGTGGGGAGCGACCGGAGTCTCGTATCCCGAACTCATTGACCGCCTGATCCAGTTGGGCATCGAGCGCCACGAAGACAAGAAACGGAACCAGTACACCCGCTGAGGTCAGAGCGCGCTAGTGGAGCGCCGGGCGTCCTCGCCTGGCCTGGATGCGGCCGAGGGAACGGCTCACGCCGATTCACTTGTACTATGATAGTAAGCACGGCATTTAAACACCGCGGGGCATCGTCTCAATTTCTCGCACGAATCAGGGCAGGCGTCCCCAACCGCCGATTAAGCAGGAGAAATCATGGCTCAAAATCACTACACCAGCAAGACCAAACGACGCCAGAAAAGCAGCAAGCGCAAAGACCCCTCGGCGGCCACCATGGCGGCGTTGCGGAAACTCGAAGCAGCTGCCAAGAAGTAGGCAGCGAGCGGGTGCGGAGAAGGCATGTCGAGTCTGAAAGAATTCCAATGCGAGATTTGCGGGACCGTCAGTGAGAATCCGATCCATTGGTTTGTGATCGAGTGCAGCGATCAAAAGCTCGCGGTCCTGAAGTGGGATTTGACCGCTGCCATGAGCCCAACCGCCCGACATTTCTGCGGCGAAGCTCATGCCCAAGTGTACATCAGCCGCTGGTTTGAATCCGTGTGCGTGCCCCACAAACGCGCTCTCAAGACTCTTTAAATATGAGGACTCGAGCGATTTCCTCCGGTTTCTCGGCGGTGGGTAGTGTCCTAAATTCGCGGTTCACAAACCAGAACCTCACCACCGAGGCACAGAGAAAACCTTCCAATCTGTAAAAACCAAGGTTTCTCCCATGCTTTGAATTCCTCCGTGTCTCGGTGTCTCCGTGGTGGGTGTTGCTCGGGATCGGGGCTTGCCGCCAATTTAGGACACCACCCGGCGGTGGGTGGTGGGGCAGTTTCACAATATAGCGGAGAAAAAACATGAACCACCAAGGACACGAAGTATCACGAAGGCTTTTCGTCGCAAGGGCTTCCTTCGTGTACCTTCGTGTTCTTTGTGGTTAAGGGTTTCGCAAATTCCCACTACGTGAAATCGCTTGACAGACCGCTCGGTCGGCTATAGTATTAGTTCCCAAGTTTGCTCTAATTGGGCAAATCGGAATTTCATGCAGAGTGGCTGAGGGACGAGCCCTAGGACGCCACGGCAACCGGAACGGGATCATATATCCCGATTGACAGGTGCCAACTCTCGCCCGGTAACGGGGACCATGAGATTCGGGGTAGCGATATTTGATTCGCATTTCCCGAGCCTCTTTTCCCATTCGGAAAAGGGGTTTTGTGTTAACTGGGGTATTTTTACCCGGCTCGTCCCGCAGTCACAGAAAGAAGTAGCAGGATGAGCACAAACACGTACGAACTTCGCTGCCGCGAATGTGGCAAGACCTGGGGCAACCAGCCCCGCAGCATTTGCGAAGACTGTTTCTCCCCCCTCGAAGTCACCTACGATTACGATTCGATTCGCTCGCGGATTTCGCGCGAGCTGTTCGCCTCGCGCGCTCCCAACATCTGGCGCTATCGCGAACTGCTGCCGCTCCCGGCGGGGTATCAGCCCTCCCTCCCTGTTGGATATACCCCGTTGGTGAGCGCGCCAAGACTAGGCGACAAGATCGGATCGCGAAAACTCTTCGTCAAGAATGACGCGGTGTGCCTGCCCACTTTGAGCTTCAAAGACCGCGTAGTCGCGGTCGCTCTGGCCAATGCCCGCAGCTTCGGATTCGATACCGTCGCTTGCTCTTCCACCGGCAACCTCGCGAATTCAGTAGCGGCGCAAGCGGCTCGCGAAGGCCTCAAGGCGTGGATCTTCATTCCGTCCGATCTCGAACCCGCAAAGATCCTCGGCACGCAAGTTTTTGGCGCGGAACTGGTACGCATCAACGGCAGCTACGATCACGTCAATCGCCTGTGTTCGCAGATTGCCGACGAACATCGTTGGGGATTCGTGAATGTCAATCTGCGCCCCTACTATGCCGAAGGCTCAAAGACGGTGGGCTACGAAATCGCCGAGCAACTCGGCTGGAAGTTGCCCGATAACGTCGTCGTGCCCATGGCGGGCGGATCGCTGATCACCAAAATCAAGAAGGCGTTCGATGAACTGATTCTCCTCGGCCTGGTCGATCCCAAGCCGGTGAAGTTCTTTGGCGCTCAAGCCACTGGGTGTTCGCCGATTTCGACGGCAATCAAGCAGTACAGCAACGAGATTGAACCGCAGCGTCCGAAGACGATTGCGCGTTCGCTGGCGATCGGTAATCCGGCGGACGGACATTACGCGGTGAAGGCCATCACCAAGAGCGGTGGTTGGTCGGAAGATGTTTCCGATCCCGAAGTGGTCAGCGGCATCCAGTTGCTCGCCGAGAGCGAAGGCATCTTCACCGAGACCGCGGGCGGCGTCACGGTTGGAACGGCGCGCAAGCTGATCCAGCAGGATCGCATCCTGCCCGATGAAACGACCGTGCTCTGCATTACGGGCAACGGACTCAAGACGACCGACGTACTGGCCGACAAGTATCAGGCCGAAAGCCCGATCGCTCCGAAGCTGGCCGAGTTCGAAGCATATCTGGCGTCGAAGGTGTCAAATCTGCCAGCGGCGTTTGCAGTCGCGGCCGATTCGTCGACAGCTGTGGTTGCTTAGCCGTGAACAAGCAAAACGTTCGTCACCGGTTCGTATCAGGCGAAAGCTTTAGCGATGGTTCATATCGGGGCATCGCTTTCGCAAGGATTCGTATCAGGGCATCGCTTTAGCTTTAGCGATGCCACAAATCTGCCAAGTCAGAAGCCCCTTTAGGGGCTGACTTTAGCCCAGGAGTTCATTTATGAGTATCACGGTTCAAATTCCCACAGCCCTGCGGCGTCTAACTGCCGGAACCCCGCAAGTCGTTTGCTCGCCCGCAAATCTCAACGAACTGTTCTCGCACCTAGACTCGCAGTTTCCCGACCTGAAGCCCCACTTGAGGGATGAAGCGGGAGAGACGCGACGCTTCCTGAATATTTATGTCAACGAGGAAGACATTCGCTTCCTGGGAGGCGCATCGTACGCGTTTCAGGACGGCGATGAGGTCCTGCTGGTGCCGTCGATCGCGGGCGGATCGCAGTAGAACTTTGTTTGTGGAGAGACGGGCGCCTCGCCCATCCAGCCACGCAGTCGCGTCCTAGCGCGCCGCGATCCGCGCGCTCAACTGGTCCACCAATCTTATGTTCATCTCCAAACACTCCCGCAGAATCCCTGCTTGCTGCCGCGCCGTCGCCCAATCCTGCTTCTCGACCGCTTCGGTTAGGCCTGGCAGTTCGAGGTGTGCGTAAGTAAAACGCGCTCCATATAAGGTGTGCTTGAACCACGGCCGCCCCGGGATGCCATTAGGGTTCAACCAGTTGCGCTCCACCTGCATCATGCCTGCATTGATTTCGGCCGCGAGCTTTGCGTCCACCTTACCCGAAGCGAGCGCCTGCTGAACCGCACCGTCCAGTTTCTTTCCCGCGTTTTCGAATTCCTGAATTTCATCGAGCATGGGCTTCAGGTCCAGCTGGCTCATATCCTTGCCCTTGGAAAGTTCTGCAACAAACTGGCGAACATTGTCGGCGTAAGTCGCGAAGTCAAACGGCAGCAGATCGGCGTTGGCCAGACGAAGTGCGAGCATCCCCCAGAGTTGCGACATCAGGACGTGATAGCGATATCCCGGATCGCCAAAGTGATTCATCCAGTAGAAATCGTCATACATCGAGTGATAGACGCCATAGGATCCCTCAAAACCCAGGCCCATCACCGGCACTCCCACGAAGTTCAGGAACACGGTGTGATCGGAGCCGCTGCCAATGCGGGTATCGGCCAGGTTGGTGTCGGTCACTTCCCGCTCGTCCTTGCCGTCTTTTCGGCTTTGCGTAGCGCTCAGCTTCCACGCTTCGTAGAGCGACTTGCCCGAAGGATCCTGCACGCTGTGCGAGGTTTCAACCAGCATCGGCGCGAGCGAAGCCACCGCGCTGCCGTCGAAATTCGGCCCAGACGTCGCTTCGTCCACGTTGAGATAGGCCACAGCTTTTTTGCGCAGTTCGTCCGCGAATTGCTCTCCCCACTCCGTCGAGCCGGTCAGGCCAACTTCCTCACCGTCCCAACTGCAGACAATCATGGTCCGCCGCGGACGCATCCCTTGTTTCTTCAGCTGACCCAGCGCGCGTGTCATTTCCATCATCGAAGCCGTGCCGCTCGAAGGATCGACGCCGCCGAACACCCAGGCATCGCGATGATTGCCGAGCACGACCCATTCATCGGGGAGTTCCGAGCCGCGAATTCTGCCTTCGACCACGTAGTAAGGCTTGATGGAGTTATCCATCTCGATCTTGAGATGGACGCGAGCCTGCTCACCTCCGAGGTGGTACTCGAAGGGCAGCCCGCCCTGCCAGCCCGCCGGGGCGACGGGACCGCCAAGATTTTGGAGCAGTGGAGTCGCGTCTTTATAAGAAAGGGGCAGCGCCATGATCTTTGGCGCCGACGCGGCCTGCTCCAACGGAATGCGTTTGGCTCCCGGCACCGACGCCCAGCCTGGAGTGAGCGGATCACCCGGAACCATGAAGTCGTAAGTGATCGCTCCGCGCTGGATGTGACTCTCCGGCCCCCATGGGCCGTCGGGGAACACCTTACCTTTCTTAAATCCGTCCTCCGCAGGATCGCTGTAAATCAGAATCGCCGCAGCACCCTCGCGCTCGGCCGTCAAAGCTTTGAATCCACGATAACTGTACGGGTTCGAGTAGCGCACCAGCACGATTTTGCCTTTGACCTCAATCCCCTGCTTGCGCAGCAGATCGTAGTCTTCTGGATTGCCGCTGTGCGCATATACCACAGGCGCGGTCACCTCACCCGAGATCGACATTCCAGTCCAGGCAGAACTGACACGCGGATTTTTCGTGTCGGGATCCGCGTCATAGGCATCCTCGCGCAGACCGGCCCGATACGCTATGGGCGCGACCATCTCGAGCGACGCACGCTTCGGCGCGGTCGCGTACACGTCGTAGCGATGGATGACCACATCCTCCAACCCTTGCTTGCGCCACTGTGTCGCGATGTATCGAGCCAGGTCGTTGTTGCGCTTCGATCCCGCAAGATGCGGCTCGGCGGTGAAGACGCGGTGCTGGCGCCGCGCTTCCTCGGGTGACGGTATCGCCTTGAATTTCTCTTCCACCTTGATCTGGCGCGCTGCCGAAGAGGGGGTGAAACCCAAAATGCTGTCCTGCGAAAAAGCAGGGGCGACACTGGCGAGAAGCAGAACGGAGAGCAGAAGCAAAAAGTGCCTGCGAGTCATAGAGGTGGCCGCTGATCGTGTTGTGAAGAAACGTCATTATAGTCGGGAGCAGTTGTTGACCTGGCTCCCCCTCCCAACTTGCTGGCCGCGCGTCTTGCCCTGTAAAGTGAATCAGGGTAGAATCTAACTAACCGGTTAATTATATGAAAACATCCGCGGCTAGACGTCGCCCCGTTCGGCCACGCCGTTCCGCCGGCCTCACTGCGCGGCCGGGGACTGCCCGCTTGGGAACTCGGGGGCAACCGGAGGAGAGCCGGGCGGCAATCTTGAAGGCAGCGGTTGCGGAATTTGCCGAGCATGGCATTGCCGGGGCGCGAACAGATGCAATCGCGCGGGCGGCCCACGTCAACAAGGCGCTCCTTTATTACTACTTCAAGGACAAGGATGCTTTGTACGACGCGGCGCTCGACCATGTGTTCGGTGGGCTGCGGACACGGGTGATGCCAGTCCTCGAAAGCGAACTGCCGCCGCGGCAGAAGATGCTGGAATATCTGGGGGCATATTTCGATTACATCGCGACCAATCCACGGTTTCCGCGCGTGGTGCAGACGGAGTGGATGCGGTCGGGCGTGGGCGCCGCCCGCATGCAGCGGGTGGCGAAGGAATACTTTCGCCCAATCTTCGAAAAACTCGTCAGCCTGTTACAGCAGGGGATTGAGGCGGAGGAATTTCGGCCGGTGAATCCGATGGATTTTCTGCCGTCGGTGGCGGCTGTAATTGTCTTTTACTTCAGCGCAGCGCCAGTGATGAAAGCGCTGATGAAGGTCGATCCGTTGTCGCCAGAACGGATTCGGGAACGGCGCGCCTTTGTGCTGGATTTCATTTCAGCAGCGCTGTTTCGCTGAGTACCGTTGAGACCTGGGGAGAAGGCTCGCAGCTTTTGGCTGTCATTTCAGGCCGATCAAGCAAAGAGCTAAAGCAAGCTTGAGTGCCAACAACTGAGAACCAACAGCTAACGCTAGGAGATTTTTCGATGAGTGCGCGGGGTAAGTTTTTGATTTTGCTGGCGATCATTGTGGCGATCGCTTCGGGCTACTACTTTTTTTCCACGCCCGCAGGAAAGGATCTGGTGCTGGTAGGAACGGTGGACGCCAACCAGATCGTGGTCAGTCCGCAGATTCAGGGGCGGATTCAGAAGTTGCTGGTGGACGAAGGAACACCGGTCAAGCAGGGCGATCTGATCGCTTTGCTGGATCCTTCGGAATTGGAGGCTGAGGAACGCGCGGCCGCCGCGACGATCACGAGTTTGCGCTCGAAGGTGAGCGAGAGCGAATACACCCGGCAATCAACCAAGGGCTCAACCTCGGGAGATGTGGCAAATTCGCAGGCGCGACTGGAGGCGGCGCGGGCGCAACTGGCGCAGGCGGAAGCGATGTTAACGCGGGTGGAGAGCGACAGCCGTCGGACAATTGGACTGGCGCAGGCGGGCGTGGCCTCGGATCAGGACCGGGTGCAGGCGGAGATG
The DNA here is from genome assembly GCA_020073525.1 of Terriglobia bacterium. Lineage (GTDB taxonomy): Bacteria > Acidobacteriota > Terriglobia > Terriglobales > Acidobacteriaceae > Acidiflorens. Next base: position 45,283 of record JAIQFA010000005.1, on the reverse strand, counting down.
AATCTGAAGGCGCAAGAGGCCAGCGTCCAGGCGCTGAGAAATTCAGTGACGGCGGGACAGGCGGATTTGAATTCTGCCCTCGCGCGCACCAATCAGGCGACCGCGGCTCAAAGTACGGTGGCATCGACGCGGGCGCAAGTAGATAACGCCGTGGCGCAGTTGAAGCAAGCGGAAGTGCGGCTGGGCTATACGAAAATCTATTCGCCAGTGACGGGGACGGTGCTGGTGCGGGCGGCACGCGAAGGCGAAGTGGTGAATGCCGGGCAGGCGATCGTGACGGTGGTGGATTTCAACGACACCTGGGTGTTCGCGTCGATTCCAGAGACGGAGACCGATCATATTGGACTTGGCGACACGCTGCGGGTTCGGCTTCCGGGAGGCACGGTGATTCCAGGGAAAGTCTTTTACAAGGCAGCGGAGGCGGATTTTGCTACACAGCGCGACGTCGGGCGGCGCAAGAGAGATATACGCGCGATCGCATTGAAGGTGCGGCTGGAGAATCCGAAGGGCACGTTCGTGCCGGGGATGACCGCTGAGGTGCTGGTGTCGCCCGACCAGGTGAAGGGGACGGTGGCGGCGGCGGGGAAAAAGTGAAGGAAGTGTGATGAGCATTGTGTGGTGGCAAATCCCCGTCCCCACACGGGCGCCGGGAGACTGAGAATGGAAGTGATTAACACCAACAGCGGGGGCCTTTCGGCGTCGGAGTTCAGTAAGAGCGACGTTGCGGCGGATGCTCCGAATGCGATTGAGGTTGACCATATCGTCAAGCGCTACGGCGACTTCACTGCTGTGGATCAGGTTTCTTTCACAGTGAAGGAGGGGGAAATCTTCGGACTGCTGGGACCGAATGGGGCGGGGAAATCCACATTGATCCGGATGATGACCACGCTGATTCCGATCTCGGGAGGCGCGGCGCGGGTGGCGGGACACGATGTGGCGCGCAATCCGAATGAGGTGCGGCGGGCGATCGGAGTGATTCCTCAGGCTTTGACCAGCGACCTGGATTTGACAGTGGAAGAGAACCTGAATATTTACGCGAAGTTGTACGACGTTCCTGCCAGGGAGCGCAAAGAATCGATTGCGGAGTTACTGGAAACGGTCGACCTGACGAAGTGGCGGGGTGCGCAGACGAAGACGCTCTCGGGCGGAATGCGGCGGCGGCTGGAGATTGCGAGGGGTCTGGTGCATAGTCCCAAGATTTTTTTCCTGGACGAGCCGACGACCGGCCTTGATCCGGTGTCGCGCGTGGCGGTGTGGGAGATGCTGACGAACATCAAGTCCAAGCGCAAGCTGACAGTGCTGATCACTACGCACTACATGGACGAAGCGGATCGGCTGTGCAACCGGATTGCGATTGTGGATCACGGAAAGCTGGTAGCGCTGGATACTCCCGAAGCCTTGAAGGCCAGCGTGCCGGGATCGAACGTGATCGAGGCGCAGTTTGAGCATCCGCCGGCTGATTGGGAAGAGCGGCTGCGGAAGTTGCCGGGAGTAACGTCGGTGCAAAACGAAAGCGCGGGGATGTTCCGGGTGCTGACCGCGAATGGATCGGGCACGACTACGAACCTGGTGGAGATGGCGATGGTGGCGGGTGTGCCGCTGAAGACGCTTATGGTGCAGAACACCACATTGGACGATGTGTTCGTCCACTACACGGGGCGGCAGTTGCGCGATGAGTTGGTGAAAGCATACTCGTTCGTGATGCCGCAGAGGCCTGGGTTGCAGCCATGAATCGAACGTTGGCGATTATCGAGCGCGAGATGCGCAAGTTTTTCCGTTCCCCGGCACTGATGATGGTGTCGATGATTTTTCCGCTGGTGCAGCTCATCGTGCTGGGGAATGCGTTTGGCGGAAAGATCCAGGACGCGAAGATGGGCCTCGTGGACGAGGATCACGGGACCCAGGCGATCCGGATCAAGGAAGCGTTTGACGCAGTGCGAGCGACTGCGGGGACGTTTACCGCGGTCCCCTACGAGAACGAAGTCCAAGCGCGGGAAGACGTGCGCAACGGCAAGATTCAGGGCGCGGTGATTATTCCCGCGCAGTATTCGAAGATGGTCTACGAGAAGAATCATCCACGGATCGCGCTGATCGTGGACAACAGCGATAACTTCATGAGTTCGACCTTCGAAGAAAAGATGGCAGAAGTGACAAACGCCTTGAATCAGCCCGACGTGTCACCTCGCCTGTTGCAGCAGACAGCGCTTGAGACCGTCGAACTGTATCCCTATATCGAGTACATGAAGTACCTGCTCCCCGGATCGATCGCACTGGCCATGTTCGTATCGGCGATGATCGGCGGAGGAATGTTGTATATCGACGACAAGGCGCGCGGGATACACGAAGGATACCTGGTTACGCCGATTACGAAGGCCGAGCTGGTATTTGGATTGAACGGCGCTGGGGCGATCAAGGGCGTGTTGACCGGGGTGGTCATCACCATGATTGGGTCGCTCATTGCGGGTGTCGGGACGATATTCAATCCGGGGACTTTCTTCGGGCTGCTGGTGATGATCGTGCTCACGGCGGTGGGCTTCAATGCCATGATGTTCCTGATGATGGTACGAGTAGAGGATCCGCTGGTGCCGCGTGCGACCTTCGGCATTCTGAACACGTTGCTGTTCTTCCCCAGCGGATCGATCTATCCGGTGCAGGCGTTTCCCGCATGGCTGCGGGCGATTGCGTTTGTGGATCCATTCACCTACGCGGTGCATGGATTCAAGTCGCTGTTGCTGAAGGAAACCGGGCTGTCTGCGATTGTGCCCGACGTGATTTACCTCTCGGTCTTCGCAATACTGGCGCTCGCGCTGGCCGTGCCCCTTTTTAAACGCACCCTGTAGATCCCTGCAACCATCTGGGGTGGCCTATCGTTGCGCAAGGGCGGGATTCCGCCAAAGCTGATCCCTTAGGATTTTTCTCTCAGGCTCCGCCCTCCAAGCAACAAACTCATCCTACTAGTAAGTTAGCAACTCGGATTAATAAGCCCGCCCCACACGCCACGACGGACAGCCGAGGCGGCTGTCCCTACGTGGTTCGTGGCGGCGCTACGGCTTGCAGATCGCGGAACGGGCGCGTGAAAGGGACAGAGCGCGTGGCATCGGTAGCCAGGCGGAAGACGAGGTTGGTAGTGATGGAGCGCGGTGCCGTTCGGCCATTCTGCCGGACATTCGGATGGCCGTTGGAACCGACATCGAGACGCAGCCAGATAAACCGTCCGATGCGGCTGAGGCGAACTTGTTCAGGACTCAGCCTGGCGGTGTAGCTGGAAGCGATGCGAGCCATTTCGGCCAGATCGTTCAAGGGTCCAAATTCCACATCGCTCGGGCGAGGCAGTTGCCGCATCGATTCCAGTTGGCGAGCGATGCTTTTGCGCTCGGCGACACAGGGCTGTGTACGGCAAGCGAGAATCCGTTCGATGGCGTAGAGAGCGGCGTGGTCGACACGTTCTCCGAAGGCGAGGTAGAGAGTGTTGGTGGAAGCCGCGTAGTTGACGGGCAGCATCTGAAACGCTTCGAGGATGGAAAGCGGAATGTCGCCGGGAGTGCGGATCGTGGAGGGGTCGAAGGAAGTTGCAACCGGGCATCCCCATTGCAGCGCTAGGGCAGTGGTGACTTCCTGTTCGGTGGCAAACCCAAGTTTTTCGATCCACTCCCCGATCTTTCCGTAGTGGGCGCGGCGCTGCGCTTCAAGCGCGGCGCGGACTTCAACGTAGGTGAGCTTGCCGCGAGCCACCATGAGAAGTCCGAGGGGAATGCGATTGGGCGGCTGGGGAGGCGGGGCCATAATGCGCAGGCGGGAGAGTTGGCTGATGAGCGCGGTCTCCAGGCATTGAGGATGACAATAAAAGACACCCTGAAGGAAGACTCCAGTCGGGCGGTGACGGTTTCGAAACCGCTGCCAGAGCGAGCGCGAGCGCGAGCACGAAAGCAGCGCGCATGCCGGCTGCGAAGACTCGCCATTGGAGCGCCCGATCCAACCGGCAGACTTGGTTAGCGATTTCAGGAAGTTAGTCATAGGCATCGTCCTGTAATCCTCAAAAACACTCATCGTTCGACAAACTTCAAACCGCACCTCCGGCGGGAGGCGCCGAGTCGACGACGTCGGTAATGCGCAATCCATAGTTGCCGTCGACGATGACGACTTCGCCTTGAGCGATCAGGCGCCCATCGAGCAGCAGGTCCACGGGAGAATGGAGAGAGTTGTCGAGTTCGACCACGACTCCAGCGCTGAGAGCGAGTACGTCGCGCAACTGCATGCGGCGGGTTCCGAAGCGGAGTCTGACGTCGAGCCCAACATCCATGAGCCGGCGGTAGCTGGAGGGCGACGGACTTGAGGCCGGAGGCGGTGGGTTCGAGGCTGCAGCCGGCGGACTGGAGGACACAGGCGAGGGCGCCGGCGGCGCCGCCGTTTGCAGGGGTGGTTCCACAGGCGGCGAGCTCTGAACTCGCGGCTGGAGCTCAGCGGCGAGCGCGGGGCTGACCCGAATTTCGACAGTGACGAATGTGCCAGCCTCATCGCGGGTTTGCAGGCAGGCGATAACGTCTGAGGACCAGGAAGGAGCGGCGGAGGCTGCCAAATGGAGTTGAACTTCGCCTCCGACGTTCGCGGCGAGCGCTGTGGCGGTGACCCCGGCAATCTGGCGCAGAAGTTCTTCCAGAGCTTCCTTCTGCTCGGCGGCGATAGTTTCGACAGGAGCGCCGGCCGCGGCTGCGGGCTCGCCAAGAAATTTCTGGGCAAGGCGAACACCCGAGGCGACGGGCATACGCAAGCTCATCTCGCCGTGGACAGCGCCTCCCGCGACCACCGTGTACCAGAGATCGGACTCTGCGGCGGCCAGTGCCGGCGGCGTGATTTCGAAGCTATTGGGCTGTCCGGAAATCTGCGAAAGCACAGCTTCGAGACAGTTCTTCCAGGCCTCGCACCAATTGCGAACTTCGGGCCGGAGTTCGGGGGCTGAATAGTTGGCGGCGGCGTCAGTCATATTTCACCAGTCATGTTGTCGCGAGTCACAGTTCACCTGCGGTGGAGAGTGGAGCCTCCATCGAGAGGACGCGCGCGGCGCGCCGGCCGCCGACGCGTACCGGAGCCGCTGCGCACAGACGAACATCTCCGACCATCATGACGGCCGGAGCGGAGGCGCTCCTGGAAAATGAAAGCAAGTCGCCGGGAACGAGGTCGCTGAGTTTCTGCAAAGGCGCTTGCAGATCCGGCAAGGCAAGTTCTACCGGAAAAAAACAGTTGAGCAGCTTCTTCTCGATCTGACGGCGGGCTTCAATGGGGCTGCGGGGACGCTGGTAGCTGAAATCGGCGGAGATTTTTCTGAGCAAGGCGTTGGAAACCACGGCGGGCACGGCGAGGTTGAGAGTACCGCGCGTTTCCGACATCTTGATTTCGAAGCTGAGGCAGAGATTTTTTTCTTCCGGCGGCATCAGGCGCTGAGTTTGCAGCATCCGCTGGCGCTGGCCGAATTTGAATTCGAGCGAGATCGCCTGCCAGGCGGTCTGCAACTCACGACACATGATGCAGACGACCGCTTCGAGAATCTGTTCTTCAATGTCGGTGATGTCGCGAGTGAGGCCGCTGTCCTTGCCTTCCCCTCCGAGCATGACGTCGATGATGGGGAACGCGATGGCGAGATCCAGCTGCAGCACGGCAGTGGCATCCGCCGGGGCAAGATCACAGGACGCCAGATAGGTTGTTTCCGGAACGCGCTGCAGAAACTCGCGGAAAGTGAGATGCTCGGCGGAAACCAGGCTGACGTCGAAAACGATGCGCAGATAGCCGCCGATAGAGTTTGTGAGATTGCGCGCAAAAAGTTCGTGGAGCTGGTTGATGGCGCGCAACTGCTCGCGTCCGATCTGGCCGGCCTGCCGAATGTCCCAGGGCTGGACGACCGGGCCCGTGGAACCGGCAGCGGCGTTGCCGGTGCGCGCCTTTCGTACCATGGCATCAATTTCTTCCTGGTTCAGTACTTTTTCCATAGAGCCTCTAGGGGGTTCCTGCTCCCTTGGCATGAACGCCGGCCTCCACCGGCGCGTTCAGGAAATTAAGCCGGGCGCGCAAGCGCACCATGGCGAGAGAGTGAATCTGGGAAACACGCGATTCGCCAATGCCGAGAGCCGCTCCAACCTCCTTCATGGTGAGTTCTTCCAAGTAGTAGAGCGCGAGAACCCGTTGCTCTTTTTCCGGCAATTCGGCAATGGCCTCGGCCAGCAACTGTTTCATTTCCGAGCGCAGGCATTCAAAGAAGGGCGTTTCTTCGGACTTGGAGGGGACGTAGTCGGTGAGGTCTTCTTCCTTGCCGTCGCGGGAAGACTCGACGCGCAGGCTGCCGAGTTCGAGGCCGTCGAGTTCCGCCAGCAGAGATTGCAGTTCGTGGAGGCTGATACCCATCTCCTCGGCGATTTCATTCTCGCTCGGCGCGCGTCCGAGTTTTCCGGACAATTCAGAGTAGGTGGAGTCGACGAGCCGGCCTTTGCGGCGCAATTCACGCGGGCTCCAGTCCAGTTCGCGGAGGCTGTCGAGGATGGCGCCGCGGATGCGGAACTTGGCATACGAGCTGAACTGCACATGTTTGGTCGAATCGAACTTGTTGAGCGCGTCGATGAGTCCGACGACGCCGGCATGGACCAGGTCCTCGAAGGGCACGTGGCGCGGCAACCGCTCGTGAATGCGGCGAGCGATGTAGCGCACCTGGGGAAGCTGTTCCATGAGGATGCGCTCGCGCTCGGCATCGCTCTGGACGCTTTGATAGGCTTCGGCAACATGTTTGGTCATGAGTGGGGCCTGCTTTCGTTGAATCGTCGTTGGTCGTCAGTCGTTAGTCGTTCGCTGTTCGTCGTGTGCCCCCGTTTCCCAGTGGCCACCGAATGACAAACGACCAACGACGAACGACCAGCGACTTTTTCATCGCACTGTCCCCAGCGACTGCACAGAAATCATGGGCGGAATTTCCAGGGGAGAGAGCACTACCACTTTCGGAAGAAAAGGTTCGAGCAATCTCCGCAGATGAAAGCGCGCGGGAGTGCCACAGAGCAAGATCGGAGCCGTCTGGGCCACCTGATCTCCGGCAAGTTGGCGTAAGCCGTCGAGAATGCGGCGAACGAACGATGGCTGCAATCCCGTGCTGGTCGCAGGCGGCGCCTGGACATTGAAGGCGCGGCTGAGTTCCTCCTCGATGTTGTGATCGAGGGTGAGCACGCGCAGGCCGCCGTCGTCGGAAAGCAAGGGGCGGACGAGGGCGCGGCCCAGGGCCTGGCGCGCGGCCTCGACCAGCAAGACGGGATGTTTGTTGATTGCCGAAGCGTCGAGCAGGGCCTCGAGAATCGTGGAGAGATCGCGGATGGAAACCTGCTCCCGCAAAAGTTGCTGCAAGACTTTTTGCACTTCGCCGAGGCTGAGGACTTTCGGGACAAGCTCTTCCACGAGTTTCGGATGGCTCTCGCTCAGGCGATCGAGCAGGCGCTTGGTTTCCTGGCGGGTCAGCAATTCATACGCATGCTGCCGGATGATTTCGGCAAGATGCGTGGACAGGACTGAAGTCTGGTCGACAACGGCGTACCCGGAGGTAAGGGCCTGGGACTCGAGGGCGCGCGGAATCCAAAGGGCAGCCACGCCGAAAGCGGGCTCGCGCGTAGGCGTTCCGGCGAGAGGAGGCGGCGTGAGTTCGGAACTGATCGCAAGAACTCTGTCTTCAAGCATCTCCCAACGTGCAATTTCGACACCGCGGAGGGAGATGACGTATTCGCGCGGCTTGAGGCGGGCATTGTCGGTGATATGAATTGGCGGAACGATAAAACCAAGTTGCACCGCGAGGCTGCTGCGCAGCGATTTGACGCGGGCGAGAAGCTGTCCGCCTTGCTGCACGTCGACCAGGCTCACGAGCGAATACCCAACTTCGAGCGAGAGTTCGTCGAGCTTGAGCAGGTCTTCAATGGATTCGGTCTTGGCGGCTTTCTTCTCTTTTTCGGCGGCGGCAAGCGACCCGGGTTCGACGGCCTCGATGATTTTCCCTTCTTTGTCTCTGGCGGGTTTTGGCAGGCGCGCCGCCAGCAGGGCGACGACGCCGGCAATGGCCAGGAAGGAGAATTTCGGCAAGCCGGGAATCGCCGCCAGCACGACCATGACTCCCGAAGCAATCTGCAGGGAGCGGCGGCGAGAGAGCAGTTGAGTGCCGAGATCGACGGAAAGAGTTTCGTTCGACGAGGCGCGGGTGACCACCATGCCGCCAGCCATCGAGACGAGCAGCGAGGGGATCATGGTCACGAGGCCATCGCCGACGGTGAGCACGGTGTAGGTTTTCAGCGCTTCGCGAAATGGGATGTCGAGTTGAAAGACTCCAATGAGGAAGCCGGCCAGAATGTTGATGCCGGTAATGAGGATGGTGGCGATCGAGTCGCGCTGGTTGAAGCGGGCCGCGCCGTCCATGGCGCCGTAGAATTCCGCTTCACGGGCAATTTGTTCGCGGCGGGCTCGGGCTTGAGCCTCGTCGATGAGCCCGGCATTGAGGTCGGCGTCAATCGCCATCTGCTTGCCGGGAAGAGCGTCGAGGGTGAAGCGCGCAGTGACTTCGGCGGTACGCACGGCGCCATGGCTGACGACGATGTACTGGATCGCGATCAGTGCGAGGAAGAGCACGAAGCCAACAACGTAGTTGCCGCCAACCACGAATTGTCCGAAGGCCTCGATGACGCGTCCGGCGGCTCCCGAGCCTTCGTTGCCGTGAAGAAGAATGCGGCGACTGGAAGCAAGGTTCAGCGACAGGCGGAACAGCGTCAGCAGAAGCAGCAGGCTGGGGAAAACCGAAAATTGCGACGGGCGCAGAATCTGCAGGGCCGATAGGAGCACCAACACGGAAGCGGCAAAGCTGGTGGCCAGCAGGAGATCGAGTGCGACTGACGGCAGCGGCACCAGCATAACAAAGACCAGGCTGACGGCCGCGATGGGGACAATCCATTCGACAAACGCGTTGCGGCTGGGAGCGGTCGCAGTGATGGCACTCGACATGGCGGGCGCGGGCATTAGCGGCGGCCTCCTGCTGCCCTTGTGGTGGCGGCGAGGGCGCGAGCTTGCGCGCGGTAAATGGCGGCCAGGATTTCAGCAATGACGGCGTAGAGTTTCGCGGGAATGGCTTGTCCCACCTCGACCGTGCGGAAGAGGACGTGAGCGAGCGGCGGATTCTCGACCATGGGAATGTTCTGCCAGCGCGCGATTTCCTTGATCTGGGCCGCCAGCAAGTTGCGCCCCTTGGCGACTACGACGGGCGCGGGCATGTCGGGGCGGTACTCCAGCGCAATGGCGTATTCGGTGGGGTTTGTGATGACGACATTGGCGCGCTTGGTGTCGTCCAGCATGCGGCGGCGGCGCACCTGACGCTGCAAGCGGCGGATGCGGCCCTTGATGACGGGATTGCCTTCCGTCTCCTTGTATTCGTCGGTAATTTCCTGGCGGCTCATTTTCAGTTCGGTGGAAAGGTGGCGGCGTTCGAACAGGTAATCGAAAACGGCCCAGACGAGGAGAACGAGAGCCGCTTTCCAGGCAACTTCGAAGACGAGGCCGGCAGCAAAGCCCAACACGCCGCGCGTGGAGCGGCCGGAAAGCGCCATGAGCGCAGGCCAGTCGCGGCGCAGGCAGCCGACCCCGAGGTAGGCGACGGCCGCGGCGGGCAGCAGAGACTTGATCAGCCCGCGTAGTGCGGTAATTGAGAACAGCTGTTTCATCATCACTGCGGGGCTGATGCGGGAGCCGGCTGGCAGCAGCGATGTGGGCGCGAAGACCAAGCCGCCCTGGGCGAGGGCGGAACCGAGCGCCACCGTCCATCCCATACCGAGCGCGGCAGCGGTGGCGAGGAACAGTCCGGCGTGGTTGAGAAAGGGAGGTAGCCCGTCCATGCGCAGGTGGCCGGAGGCAGCGCTCTCGACGCAGTCACGGAAAAAGCCGCGCCAGGCCACGGGGAAACTCGACATCAGCGAGAACAGAACGAAGGTGGCAGCCATACCTGAGGCAGCGCCGATCAGATCGCGGCTCCGGGCCACCTGCCCCTTTTCGCGGGCTTTCTCGCGTCGCCGCGGGGTTGCCTGTTCGGTTTGGTTGGCTTGTGCCATAGATCAGCTCTCAGCTCTCAGTTGTCAGCTCTCAGTTAATGCCGATGCGTTCGTTACGAACCAACTTCAGTGAGCAAGTTTCAAAATCCTTTCTGACGCTTCGAGGGCATGGCCGAAGCGGGCGTCGAAAAAGCGCGGCCAGAATGCAATCGCGCCGCAGAACAGCGCCAGGCCCAGCAGATTCTTGATCGAGATCCCGACAAACAGGACGGGCAATTGCGGCGATGCTTTGCCGACAAAGCCGAGCGCAATGTCGGCAAACAAGCTGGCCACGAGTACGGGCGCAGCGATCTGCAGCCCAGCCACAAACATTCCGGCAGTGAATTCCAGAAGTGCGTGCACCGCCGGCCAAGTGAGAGACAGATTTCCCGGCGGCAGGTAAGCAAAGCTGCGCGCTAGTCCGCGCAGCAGCCAGTGCGGGACGCTGAGCTGAATAAAAAGCAGTAGCACAATCAGTTCGTAGAAAGTCGACAGGACGGGGGAGTCGGCCTGGCTATCGGGATTGATGATGCTGGCCAGCGAATATCCCATTTGGACGCCACACACCTGGCCTGCCAGCTGTCCGGCTTCGAAGAAGAGCTGGAGGGTGAATCCGAGAAGAAGCCCGATGGTGAATTCTCCGAGCAGGAGCACGATGAGTGCCGGAGTGGGAAGGGCCGGGAGAGAAGGAACCTGTGGTACCAGGAATAGCGTAAGGAGAAAGGCGAGGCCGGCCTTGATGCGGGCTGGGACAGCGGCACTACCTAGGAACGGTGCGACCATGAGCAGCCCGGTAACGCGCGAGCCGGCAATCATCCAGACAGCGATGGTAGGTTCGAGCGCAATCGGCATCTGGAACACAATCACCTCAGCAAGCGCCTGTTGTGGACCACGAAAAACCCTCGTGTAGAGACTGGGCTTGCCCCGTCTTCCGAGGCGCGGCAATGCTGAGACGCGGCAAGCCGCGTCTCGACGAAGATCTTTTTCGCATTACTGAACTCGTGCATCTCCCAACAACTTTTCATCGAACAAACGGGTGGAAGTCGCTCCACAGGCCGATGGTGAAAAACATCAGCTTGCGCAACATCCACGGGAAAAAGAGCAGGGCGGCCGCCGCCACCGCCGCCAGGCGCGGGACGGTGGAGATGGTCTGATCCTGCAGAGAAGTCAGTACCTGCGCGACGTTGATGAGGAGACTGATCAGGATCGCGACCAGCAGCAGCGGCGCGCCCAGCAGCAGAGCCATCTGCAGGGTGTTGCGAAAGAGGGCAACGACTTGTTCGGTTCCCATAAAACGCCTTTCAGGTAAAACTCCGCATCAGGGAACCGATCAGCAGGTTCCATCCATCGACCACGACGAACAAGAGAATCTTGAGCGGGGTGGAGATGATGACCGGAGGCATTTGCAGCATGCCGACCGAAGTGGTGATGGCGGCGGTCACCAGATCGATAACAAGAAACGGGAGAAAGAGGGCGGCGCCGATGCGGAACCCGGCCTGCAATTCGCTCAGCAGATAGGCGGGCGCGACGATGCGCATGGCAAGATCTTCCGGGCGGGCGGGACGTGGCTCGTGCGCCAGTTCGACAAAGAGCGCGAGGTCTTTTTCGCGAGCGTACTTCAGCATGAAATGACGCATCGGAACGATGGCACGATCGAGAGCAGCCATCATGGTGATGTGCCCGGCGTCGAGGGGAACGATGGCGTCGGTATAGATCGCCGCGCCCACCGGCTGCATGAGGAAGAAAGTGAGAATGAGGGCGAGTCCGATGAGCGTCTGATTGCTGGGCGTGGTCTGGGTGCCAAGCGCCTGGCGGAGAAAGTGAAAGACGACGAGCAGGCGCACGAAAGGCGTCATCGAGAGGATGATGGCGGGAATCAAGGTCAGCAGGGTGAGCAGGATGACAATGTTCCAGGAGGCCGAACTGCCGGGCGCGGAAGTTCCCGGTAGAAGACCGGGCAGCGAGAAGCCGAATGGCGATTGGGGACGGGCCCAGAGCGGTGCCGCCGCGAGAAGCAGCACAATGACGCCGAACGCCATCCGCAGCCACGATCTTGCCCAGGCCCGCATCAGTTTCTGTCTCCAGTTTCTTTTGTGTTTTTCTGGCCGTCGGCAGATTCGTCCGGGAGATGCGCAAGCAGAGCGACCGAGGAAGGACTGGAGCCGATGAGAAAACGCTGGCGTTCGAATTGGATCACCGAGACGAACCGGCGGTCGCCGAGAGCGACGGTGGCGCGGACGGAGAGCGCTTTGCGTTTATCGCGCGCGCCGACGACCAGAGAGCGCCAGATAAGTTTCAGGGGGGCAGCGGCGAACGAGAAGATGCGCGAGTACTGCGCTTGAGTCGAAATCTCTGTTCGCGTGATTTCCCTCTGCCGCAGCTTCATCTCCAGCGCTTTCATTTGTGCCAACTCCATCTGCGTCAGTCCGATCTGCTCCATATCCATTCGCCCCGGTTCCATCTGCCCTAGGTCCATCTATGCCAGTTCCGTCAAGCGCACGGCCAAGTGGTTCTGCACCACTTCAAATTCACTCCAGGCGATCAGCTCGTGGTTGATGCGCAAGGGAACGTCCTGTCCCACGGTCCACCGGCTGGCAATGATGCGTCCCCGCTCCAGATGAAGGAGATCGGCGACGGTAAAGCCGGGCAAGGGGATTTCTACGGTGAGCAGGCAGGGCAGAGCTTCCACGCGCGGCCATCGCTCCGCGAAAGGATCAGCGCTCGGAGCTTCGAGCGTGGGTTGGACGGCAGCAGCCATTATGGTTTCACCATGTCGATTTGCACCCTTTACCTCTGCGTCATTTACATCTGGACCAGAAATTCCGTGAAGTAGACATTTTCGACCGCCATCTGCGGCGCTCGCTCCTGCAGGGCTTTCAGCAGTTCTTCTTTGAGCTGGCGTTTGCCTTCGACCTTCAACAGCTCTTCCGGCTGGGCAGTGGCCAGCACCGCGAGGATGGTGTCGCGCACCAGCGCTGTGGGCACGGCTTCAGCCTTGTTGCGGGAGAGCGGGCGCGCCAAGCCGAGCGTGATTCCGACACGGAGGTAGGCCCGCTGGCCGCTTCCGCTGAGATTGACGACAAAAGTTTCCAGAGTAAGCGTGGATTCTGCAGCAACTTCGGGGGCGCCGCTTGAACCTTGTCCAATCAGCCACACGAAGACACTCGCCACCACCAGCCCGAGAAAGAGTACGATCCACAGCCAGGATTTCTTTTTCTTTTGCGCTTTCTTGGGCTCTTCCTGAGCTGCGCCCTGGGGCACGAGTGCAGGAGCTGCAGTGATCGGTTCATCGGCCATATTGCCGATGCCTGCAACCCGGGTTCCCGGATTCACATCCGGTCAATCCAAAGGGCGATGGCGGGAAGCGTGTTGGAATCATGGAATTGGGGGAGCGCAGCGGCTCGCGCGCAAGAAACCGCGCGACACGCTGGGCGATCTTAGAGCGGTCTCATGAAAGAAATCAGAGAGGGCCGCGGATTCCTGCCGCCGCAGCCCCCGCCGACTTTGTTGGCTCGACAGCCGAGCACGGCTGTCTCGGCATGCCCTACTGTTTCAGGGCGATGGTGGCCTGCGCCACCTGATCGAACGTTGTAACCACGCGAGCGTTGGCTTCGTAGCTGCGCTGCGCGATGATGAGCCTGGCAAACTCGGAGGCAATATCGACGTTGGACTGTTCGAGCGCGCCGCCGGAGATGGTGCCCAGGCCGCCGGTTCCAGGTCCACCGATCGTGGGCTGACCGGAGGCAAGCGTTGGAGTGAAATCGTTGTTGCCCTGGTGCGAGAGACCCTGCTCGTCGGCGAAACTGGCGAGCGCGATCTGCCCGATGGTAGCGGTCTTTCCGTTGCTGAAGGACCCGGTAATCGTGCCATCGGAACCGATGCTGAAATTCACCAGCGTACCGCTGCCCCTGCCGTCCTGCTGAATCGAAGAAGTGCTGTTAGCGCCGGCCATCTGACTGACGACTGGAGTCGTCCCATTGAGCACATTCCAGTCAAAAGTCATATTGCTGGCTCCATCGGCCAATCCGGTGATGGCAATGCCGGTGATATTTGCCGGCGGCGCTTGAGCAGATCCACTGCCTTGCGTATCCGAGATCAGGGTCCCATTGCCATCGAAGGTCAAGGTGCCCGTCTCCAGTATTCCTGTCTGAGGAACGCCGCTGATCGGGTTGAGATCGGCGGCCGGAATGGAAACAGAGTAGCTCCAGGTATTGGTGGCAGTCTTGGTGTAGGTGATGGTGATGTTGTGGCTGGCGCCCAGGGAATCGTAAATGGTGGCTTGGGGTGCCGCATACACGGTACCGACGGCGGCCGTGGCGTCCAGGTTCGAAGTCATCTGCAACTTGCTGGTGACGGTCGCGGGACTGATGGTTCCGGCTCCAAGCGCGAGCGGGCCGAGTCCCTGGCCGGTGCTGACGACTCCATTGATGGCCGGGTATCCCAGGACCTGCTGACCGGCAGCGGTTTCGAGCAGGTTGTCGGTACCCACCTCGAAATTGCCGGCGCGGGTGTAGCTCTGCGCACCGTTCTTCTGCACCACAAAGAAGCCGCTGCCCATCACGGCAACATCGGTGGAGACCCCGGTAGGCGTGACGTTGCCCTGCGTGAAGTCGGAGGGTTTGGAACTGACGGTGACGCCCGCACCTTGCTGGATGGGATCGCCGGCGCCGTTCGTGCCGAAATCCTGGTAGAACAGATCGGCGAACTGGATTTGTTCGTCCTTGTAACCGATGGTGTTGAGGTTGGCCAGATTGTTGGCGGTGGTCGACAGGGCGCTGGAACTGGCGGTCAATCCGGAAAGAGGAATCGAGAATGAAGGCATACGGGCTCCTTAGTGAGAACTGGAATTGGGACTCGGGGTGGAATTCGAAGCGGCGCGGGCACCAGCACCGGCACTCGAGTTGGAGGTTGGACTCACGTCGTTCACGAGCGTCTGCATAAGCTCCTGGATCTGCGTCAGTGTACCGAGCGACTCGAACTGGGCGAGTTGCGCGACGAACTGGTTGGGATCGAGCGGGTCGAGCGGACTCTGGCTTTTCAGTTGCGCCGTCAACAACTGCAGGAACATGGAGGTCAAGTCCGCGCCAGGATCGGTGGACGAGGTCGCGGCGTTGGAGGTTGCAGGCGACGTGGAAGCAGCGCGAGCGGGAGAGTGAAGCAATGGCAGCAGCGAGGTGTACACGAGTTTGCCCTCCTAAACGAGAATGCTGACGCGAGTTACTGTCGGCCTAATGGACAGGTCGGACGGGAGAATGCTGACGGACGCGGGTTCCAGTGCCGTTTCCGGTTCGGGCAAGGCAGCGGCTGGGGAGCTTGCCGATTGAGAGAAATTTTGTCGCGGCTGGCCCTGCTGAAAGCTGGTCGCGGTCTGGACGCCGGAGTGCCGGTTATCCAAATCGACAGCCGTGAGGTTCAGATGATGCTGGTTGAGTCCCGACTCGAGGCTTGGCACTTCGGAATTGAACCAGCGCGCGAGATCGCGGTCGCCGTGAACCGCAATGCCGACCTGGCTTTGTTTGACGACGGTATGAATCTCAACCGCGCCAAAGGCTTCGGTGCGAATACCAACATGGATCTGGCCGGCGGGATCGGAGACTTTCGGCGCAGTCAGCGGAATGGATGGAGCGGGAGGCGCCGAGTCGAGCATGTGGTGAATTTTGGGAAGCGCGGGCGCGGGATCCGATCCGACCTGCTGTGGGGACGCAGAAGCTGGCGGCGCGGGAGCGGTGAGTATCGCGGGGGCATCCTTAGCGGAGGCGGGTGTGGTTGGAACGTCGGGCGAAAGATTGGCCAGCGATGACTTATCTTTCGTCAGATCTGCCGCGGGGGATTTCTTGCCACTGGCGGTTGTTTGAGACGCGGCCGTGAGTGTGACTTGGGCGGAGGCTTCCGTCTTCGCATTGCTGTGAGCATCGCTTTGCACATCGCTTGCGGTTGCGGCCAGTGACGCGAAAGTCGACGCGGGGATCTTGGAATTCGGATCGAAGCTCGAAGCAAGCGACGAGCCGTCGCTGTTGACAATGTCATCGGCAGTGTTGCTGGTGAGGTTACTGGCAACGGAGAATCCGGTTCCTGAAGCGTGGGCAGTTTGTACCACCGGAGCAACGGCATCAGGTACGACGACATAGGCCTGTGCGGTGTTAAGAGCGCTGGAGCCGAAGGTTGAGGAGAGTTCTGGGGTGGTGCGGCTGACTGGCGTAGGGTCGACTGGCGTCGAGTTGTTGATCTTGGGGTCACTCGATTGGGGAGCCGCGGGCCTTTTTGAAGTCGGTGGCTCGGTCACGGGCTCAACGTTGTTGTCCTTGGCAGGAGATTGCAGCGTCGGTGTTGGCGGTGGCATAGGGGCGGAGGCCGGAGGGGGAATGTTGGCGGCTGGGACAGGGGGGGAAGCTGAGCTCTGGCTGCGGGCCGACGAGGCCACGGCTTCGTCTGAAGAGTTGCTGGGGACGGAGGATGGCTCCGCTTTCACAAGTGGTGCCGCGGGCAGGGGCGGCGATGGTGTGAATGATGTCGCCGGGACGGATGGTGATTGGTTGGTTGGAGATTGCTCAGGGGAAATAATGGTTACGCCTGAAATATTCGCGTGGAATTGTCCCGCGACTGCGGCTGCAGAAGTCGCAGTGGTACCGGGCTGATCCTGTGGAGACGAAGTGGCCAGACTGGCGGCAGGCGCGGGCGGAGCCGCAGGCGGCGGTGAAACCTGAGTTACAGATGTTGGTGAATCCGCCAGCGTCATGGGCGTTGCAGAGTCTGCAACCGGAGCCGGGTTCGTCGAAAACTGCGCCGATGCGGTAGAGGATTGCGTCGAGATGTTAGGAAACCATTGCGTTGATTCAGAAGCAGCCTGATCGAAAACAGATGGAAGCTCCGCAGACCTCAGGCTGGCTTTGGATGGACCTGGAGAAATCGCTGGGGCGGTATCGGCGGCGAGATTGGCAGGAAGGACGTCGCGGGTCTCGCTAAGATTCAAACCAGGCGGACTGGCGAGTGGAACGCTGGCAATTCCGGCGGAAGCAGCCTGACCTTGCGAGGCTAAGACGTTCGAGGTGCCGGAAAAGAGGGATGCGCCGGTCGCGATGATCGGCGCAGAAATCGCGTCGCGCTGAGCGATCGGCAGCGATGCAACTGCGGCTGCGCCTGCAGAGTTTGCGGTGAGTTGCATGGGCGTTTGCCAATTCCGGGAAGGATCGGCAAGGCTCGGTGCAGCCGTGGAAGCTCTCTCCTTCTCCACAACTTCCACACCCACGAGAAGAGGGACCTCCGCGAGTACAGGAGGCGGAGTTGCGATTGGCACAACCGTTGTTCGTGAAGGCATGGTTCCTGGGACGGCCGCCAGGTCGTCAGCCGATTCGCTGTCAGCCTTGCCGCCGGACTTTGCATTCGGATTCGAAGACTTGAGACTCGTGCTGGAGCCAGCATTGCAGCTCGTCGAGGATTTTGCAGCTCTTTCAGCCGCCGACTCAGCTTCGGATTGGTTTGCCGCAGCACTGTGCATGGACGAGGCGAGCGTGGCGCTGAAACTCGAAGGCCATGACGACGGGAGTCCGTCAGTAGCGGAAACCACGGGCGCTGCAGCCGGGATGAGAATGGCGTTCACCTGCATCGGAGCACCACGAGATCGATTGCACTCGACACGCCAATGAGCGGGAGCCTGACCTGGACTGAGAAGTTGAGCGGCGATCATGCAATTTCAGGAACTTACATGACGTAAGCCATTTGGCGACGAAGTAAAGAGATGGTGCTTGGAGAGTGGGCGAGGCAAGGGTTGCCGGGTGCTGCGCGGCAAAATCAGCCGCTCCGATGATGCCAGCGTTGGAGCAGATAGACGGCATCGAGTTCTCGTTGCTGGCGGTGTAATTGTTCCTGCTGGTAAGCGCGGTGCTGACGCGCGCGCATGGTTTCGAGGACTTCGCGTTCTCGATAAGCCTGATGGTATGCACTGGCCGCTTGCTGGCGCAGGAGTTCGAGCTTCCGAATGTCGGACTGCAGTTCCTCGCGGAAGCGCTGCAGGTTTTCACGAAGGACCGTGGCAAACTGCAGTTCGACGGCGGTACGCCCAGTGGCCAGACCCGCGTCGTCGGACCGGGCGGAGTCGGAGAGGTAGCGGTCCAGTTGCGCCAGCGATTCCTGGGCGCGGGAGACCTGGAGGCTGGCTTCCTGCAGTTGGAGCGCGCGCTGCCGTTCGATACTTTGGCGGAGGCGGAGCAACGGGGCGAGAGTGAAACGAAAGGCCATGGGGTTCAGGACGGGAGCGCCAGGAGGCGATCTAGAGAATCTTTCATGGCCGCAACTTCCTGCGAGGGCTGTATCAGGAAGTCGCGGAGCGCGGGCATGAGCGCTATAGCGTGATCGAGATCGGGGTCGGTGTTTTTCTGATATGCCCCGACGCGAATCAGTTCCTCGGAAGCCTTGTAGGTGGCGAGCAGGCGGCGGATATGGTTGGTCTTCGCCAGATGTGGCGCTGTAATCACGGCAGGCATGATGCGGCTGATGCTGTCGAGGATGGAGATGGGAGGATAGTGGCTCCGAGCAGCCAGGCGACGATCGAGCATGACGTGGCCGTCGAGCAGCGCGCGCGCGGCGTCGACGAGCGGATCGTTTTCGTCGTCGCCTTCCATCAGAACTGTGTAGAAGCCGGTGATGGTGCCGGAAGCGAAGGAGCCCGCGCGCTCGATGAGGCGGGCGAGCAAAGTGAAGACCGAGGGCGTGTAGCCTTTGGCGGTGGGCGGTTCTCCGGCTGCCAGTCCGATTTCGCGTTGCGCCATGGCCAGGCGAGTGAGCGAGTCGACAACCAGCAGCACGTTCTGGCCGCGGGCACAAAAGTATTCCGCGATGGTGGTGGCGGCAAGGCTGGCGCGGATGCGGAGCAGCGGATCCTGGTCGGAGGTAGAAACAACGACCACCGAACGGCGGCGGCCTTCCTCGCCAAGTGAGTTGAGAAGCTCTCCAACTTCGCGTCCACGTTCGCCGATCAGTCCGAGAACGGTAAGGTCGGCGCTGGTATTGCGGGCCATCATGCCGATCAGTGTGCTTTTGCCGACACCGCTGCCGCCAAAGATGCCGACGCGTTGCCCGCGTCCGCAGGTAAGGAAGGCGTCAATGGCGCGAATGCCACACCCCAGCGCATCGCGGATGGGAGTGCGTTCCAGAGCCAGCGGGGCTTCGCGGTCGAGTGCATAGCGCTCGCGGCAAACAGGAGCGGGCCCCCCGTCGATGGGATTGCCAGCTCCATCGAGCACACGGCCAAGCAGTTGATCGCTGAGACGCAGCGAGGGCCGCCGTCCCCAGACCACAACCTGATCGCCGTAGCGAATGCCGGTGGGACGGCGCAGGGCCATGGAAAGAACGGTGTGTCCGCGGAACCCGACAATTTCTCCGGGCCAGTGGCGGCCACGGGAATCGATGATCTCGCAGGCCTCGCCAACAGTGCAGAACGGGCCCGCGGATTCGACAATCTGGCCCACGACTTGGACCACTCGTCCGCGCCAGCGTAACCCCGACGAGGTTTCGAGATGCGAAAAGTATGCGGAGAGAAGTTGTGAAGTCATTCAGCAGCTCTCCGCCGGCTCGCCTACTTTGGATGGCTGTGGTGCCGAGCTGACCGCCGGCGTCAAGGTGGAGGAAGAACTAGTGGAAGCACCCGGCCGTTCGGCGAGCAAGTCGAGCAATCCGGTTTCAACTTCCTTCAGCTGCAATTCCAGGCCGACTTGGGTTGAGCCTAGCGATGTTTCAACGCGGCATTCTCCGAGCGCGATGGCGGGGTCTTCGTGAACCTCCGGGGCGGGCACATCTCCCATCTGGCAAGCGAAGTAGCGCCGCCAGTCGGTAGCTTCTTTCGGGTGGACTCGCAGGTTAACTTTGGTCCCGGTATCGAGTTTCTCGAGCGTGACCCGGACAATACCGGCGAGAGTTTGGGGATCGATTTGCACTTCACGATGCAGGATCTTGCGAGCGATGGCCAGCGCCAGTTGGACGACTTCGCCTTCGACGCGGCGGTAATAGCTTTGCCGTTCGAGCGCGAACTCTTGGAGGGCATGACTGATCTGGTCGCGATGCTTGCCGAGCGCGGCATCGAATTCCGAGCGTAGTTCCTGTCGCGCGCTTTGCCGTCCCTGCTCGAAGAATTCTGCCTGCAGCCGGCGGCTTCGTTCCTCGGCGGACTGGCCAGGATCCGTGGCGCTGCCGAGAGCGCCACTGGAGAGTCCGGCATCGGCATACGCAAAGGGCGCGGCTGCGGGGATGGGCTGCTGCTTGGGGGCGCTAGACGACATACTCCTCCTGCGACTCCGCGCTCAAAACGAGTTTGCCCTCGGCCTCCAGCCGGCGCGCCACTTCCACGATTTCGCGCTGCGCCTGATTTACGTCCTTGGCGCGCACCGGGCCCAGCACCTCCATATCCTCTTTCAACATGTCGACCGCGCGTGTCGACATGGACTTGAAAATCAGGTTCTTGAGTTCTTCGGTGGCCCCCCGCAGCGCCAGAGCCAGAGTCTTCTTCTCGAGCTGTCCCAGGAGTTCGCGAATCCCGGCTTCGGGAACCCCTAGCAGATCTTCGAAGGTAAACATCAGGTTGCGAATGCCGAGCGCCATTTGGGGATCGTCTTTCTCGATGACCTCGAGGATCCCTTTGCTTTTGATGGGCTCGATCTGGTTCAGCAGCTCAGCGGCGCCTTTGAATCCGGCATAGGCGCGCCGGCTTTGTTCGCCCATCGACTCCAGGTGTTTGTTCAGAGCCCCGGCAACCTTCTGGGCAACATCGGGAGAAAACTGGCGCAACTGCGCCAGGCGCTTGACGGTTTCGGCGCGCACCTCTTCGGGCAGGCGCAGCAACAGCGCGGACGCCTGGCGAGCGTGCAAGTGGGCCAGGATCAGGGCAATGGTTTGCGGATGCTCGATTTCGAGGAACTTGGCCAACTGCTGCGGATCCGCTTCCTGCAGGCTTTCCAGCTGGACGGCATTCTGTTCCATCGAGTTTCGGACCTCCTCCAGCAGCCGCTCCGCCCCCGCTTCGCCAAAGGCTTTGACCAAGAGCTTCTTGGCATATCCCGGACCGCCTTCCGCCAAGTAACTCTGGGTGAGAATGAGCTGGTGGTACTCTTCCAGCACCGCCATTGCGGTTTCGGGCTTGAAGTGTTCCAGTTCGGCGATCCGCCGCGTCAGACGCTGCACGTCGCTCTCGGGAAGATTCCGGTAGATATGGCTGGCAGCCTCATCGCCAAGCAACACCATCAGGATGGCGGCTTTCTGCAGGCCCGCGTTAGGAACGGATACGGCCATTCTCGTGTTTCTCTAGGAACTGCTTACTTACTACTGCTTTCTTTCTTGCACGTCGCCGTGCTTTATCGTGCTGGCGAATTACTTGGTCTTCGCATCCCGGATCCAGGTCTGAACCAGACGGCTGGCGCCAGCCGGCTCGGCTTTGATTTTCTCGGCCAGTTCTTTTTTCAACGCCCCGGCACGCCTCGCTTCCTCACTGCCAGGAGGAAGTTCCATGCCGGTCAGAGACCCCGCGCCAGCGGCTGCTAACGGCGGGGAAAGGTGCTTGGGAATCTGCCGGAAGGCCTCGATCGCATGTTTCTTCACCGGCCGCAGCACCAGGGCATAAACAGCCAGGAACAGCAGAGTAATTCCCACGTAGCGCAATACGCCTACCCATGGCTGGAGGAGGTGACGATACTTGTCCAGCGTGCCCGGAGCGGCTGGCGCTTCGATGGGAGCGGCCTGGAAGGAGAGGTTCTCGACCGCGAGCAGGTCTCCCCGCTGATCGTCGACGCCGATGGCGGCCCGGGCAAGTTTTTCGATGGCCGTCATTTCTTCGGGCGTACGCTTCCGCCGGATAGTTGAGGATTTGCCGTTTTCCTGTTTGGTTTCGGCCGCGTCATCGACCAGCACCGATGCGGTAATGCGGCGCACCCGGCCCGCCGGGTTGCTGACGTGGCGAATATTCTTGCTGACCGCAAAGGTGGAGCTGTCGGATTTTGAACTCTGGCTATCAAGGGTCGAAGACACGCTTGGACTGGCGGCGGTCGCTCCCGGAACGTTGCTCGCCACACCCGGAACCCCCGCCGGATTCGCGCCTCCCGCAAGCTCTTCGGAATGCTGCTGCGTGAGCGTCGCGGCCGCCTTGGGATCGTAGACTTCCGAGGTGTCTTCGCTGCTGCTCAGGTCGTAGTCCACATGTACGCTGGCGCGAACGTGTTCGGCGCCGACCACGGGCTCGATGGCGTGTACGGCGGCGGCGGCCAGTTCTTCGTCCGACTCGAACGAGGCGCGGCCCGATGGACCTCGCCGGGAAAGAAATGGCGTGGCCGTGTCGGCATCGACAACGGTCACGTTCTCGGGTTGCAGGCCGTCGACCGCGCTCGCCACCAGTTGCGGGATGGCCTGCTGCGCTTCGCGGGAAAGCGAACCGCCGCGCGTCTTCACGATGACAGCGGCTTTCGATAGGTGCTCCTGCTCGGTGAACAGTGACTCGCGCGGCAGTACCAGGTGGACGCGCACGGCCTCGACTTCGTTCAGCGTTTGCAGCGTGCGTTCCAGTTCCCCTTCGAGGGCGCGCTGGTAGTTCACCTTTTCGCTGAAATCGGAGCCCGCCCAGTTCGGCGCGTCGAACAATTCAAAGCCCAGCCGGGCGTTGCGCGGCAGGCCCTGCGCCGCGGTTTCCAGGCGGGCAGCATCAAGCTTTTCGGAGGGAACGAGAACGCTCGACCCATCCGGTGAAATTTCGTACGGAATGTTCTTGGCCGCCAAGCGGGTGCCCAGCGATTGCGCATCCTGCGGCTTGAGGCCGGAGTAGAGAACGACATTCTTGCCATGATCGAGCAAAGTGACAAACAGCCACAGCGTCAACCCGACGGCGATTGCTCCGCCGCCGAGCAGAGCCTTCTGCTGCAGGCTCAAGCCGCGCAGAAAGTCCTGGATTTGTTTGAAGCCCTGATTCAAATGTTCGAACTCCTAGCCGTTCCTGCATCCGTAAAGCGCACGCTTCAGAACTGCATATTCGAGATCTGCTGGTACGCCTGCACGATCTTGTTGCGGACCTGCATCATCAACTGAAACGACAGGTCGGCTTTTTCGACGGCAATCATGGCGCTGTGCAGATCGGCGCCCTTGCCGTTGAGGAGCTGTGCCACTTGGGCAGCGGCGTCTCCCTGCGCGCCCTCGGCCTGCTCGATCGACTGTTGTAGGGTCTCGAGAAATTTGCCGCCCCCGGCCGCAGCCGCGGGGACCGTTCCGATATCAACGGGCAGAATACGGATGGACGAAATTGGATTGTTCATGGCTGAGC
Organism: Terriglobia bacterium; assembly: GCA_020073525.1. Classification (GTDB taxonomy): domain Bacteria; phylum Acidobacteriota; class Terriglobia; order Terriglobales; family Acidobacteriaceae; genus Acidiflorens. The sequence goes on along the minus strand of JAIQFA010000005.1, from coordinate 21,913 downwards.
CTCTCCCTTTCCTTACCGCAGCAGGTCGAGCGACTGTTGAATCATGTTCTTCGTCGCCTGCACCGCCGACGCATTCAGTTCATAGGCGCGGACCGCTCCCAGCAAATCGGTCATTTCTTCGATCGGATCGACTTGGGGATAGGCCACATACCCTTGCGCGTTTGCGTCGGGATGTCCCGGTTCGAAGCGCAACACCGATGGCCGCTGGTCGGGAACCACCGCCGCAATCCGCACCGCCGAAGAAGTTTCCCGGTGCAGGCCGGCAAGAGCGAGCGAGAATCGGGGAGCGCGCTGCGATTGAAATACCACCAACTGGCGGCGATACGGACCGCCCGCCGGGGTGCGCGTGGTTTGGGCGTTCGCCATGTTGCTCGCGACCACTTCCGCGCGCTGACGCTCGGCGCCCAGGGCCGAACCACTCAGTTCAAGCATTCCGAAAAGGTTCATGACGTGCTCCCTCCGTTGATGGCCAGCGTCAACCGGTGAAATTCCGCTTTCAAAAATTGCACCGCCACCTGAAAACGCAACTGGTTCTGGGCGAGCAGAAGCGATTCGCGCTCGACCGAAACGTTGTTTCCGTCGGGACGCTCGAGCAGTCCACGGATTTCATGCGCAACAGGGGTGAACAACGGCTGAGACCCGTCGCCCGCCATAGCCTGCTCAATCTCGCCGGCAAAAGAACGCACGTCGCGCGTGCGGTATCCCGGCGTATCGACATTAGCGAGGTTCGTCGCAATGATCTGGTGGCGAAACGCGCTGCGATCGAGCACGCGCTCCAGGCCACGCATCAGCGGCGTCTCAATCATGGACATGGCTGCTCCTTGTCCCTACTAGTGTCCCTGTTAGTCCGCAGGCCGCTCGGATAGTTGCGACGCGGCGGCAAACCAAATTCGCGGACCTTGTTGCGGACCGTGCGCAGGCTGACGCCGAGGAGTTCGGCCGCCCGCGCCCGGTTACCACCCGTCGATTCCAGTGTCATGGCAAATAGCTGCCGCTCCATCTCGCCGAGCGAAAGGCCCGGTTTCCACTCCGGGCGAGAGGGTGGAATTTTCCCATGAGCAAACGCTTCGATCCCAATCTCGCCGCCATGCGACAAGGCCACGGCGCGCCGCACGAAGTTCGCGAGTTCGCGCACGTTGCCCGGCCAGGCGTGCTCTTCGAGACGAGCGACAAGCTCCGCGGACAGGCGCGGATGGGTCCCCGGCGCGGCATAGAGCCCGGCGAAATATTCGGCGAGTTCGGCAATGTCGCCGGCGCGGTCGCGCAGCGGCGGCAGCGACACAGGAATGACATTGAGACGGTAAAAAAGGTCGGCGCGAAAACGGCCCTCGACGACCGCGGCTTCGAGTGGACGGTTCGTGGTCGCAATCACGCGGATATCGACACGCACGGTCTGGTTCGATCCCAGGCGGTCGAACTCGCGTTCCTGCAGCGCGCGCAGCAGTTTTGGCTGCAGCGCCAGCGGCATCTCGCCAACCTCATCGAGCAGCAGCGTGCCTCCATTCGCGGACTCGAACTTGCCCGGCCGCGCGACGACCGCTCCGGTGAAAGCTCCGCGGGCGTGACCGAACAATTCGCTCTCTAGCAGGGTTTCGGGAAACGCGGTGCAGTTCAACGCGACAAACGGCCCGGATTGGCGGCGGCTGAGCCGGTGAATGAGGCGGGCAATCAACTCCTTGCCGGTGCCGCTTTCGGCTTCGATCAGGATGTCGGCGTCGGTCGAAGCCGCTTGCCGCGCGCGCTCCAGCGCCTGCTCCCATGCCACGGAGCGTCCGATCAGCGCTTCCGTGTCTTTGCCTGCCTCCTCAGCGCGGCGCAACACCTGCTCGACAGCGAGTTCGAGCTTCTCGAAGCAGACCGGCTTGACCAGGTAATCGCAGGCGCCATTGCGCATCGCCTCGACCGCATCCGGCACGCAACCATAGGCGGTGAGCAGGATCACGGCGGTGCGCGACGAAGAGGTTTGGATTTCGCGCATCAGTTCAAAGCCGTCGCGTCCCGGCATGCGCACGTCGGTGATCACCAGCGAATGCGCTCCGGCGCGAAACTTTTCCAGCGCCTCGGTGCCATTCACCGCGACATCGACCAGCCATCCCCGGCGCTGGAAGCGCGCTTCGAGCGCGGCGCGCATCCCGGCATCGTCGTCGGCGATGAGGAGCCGTTTCATAATCGAGCTCCAGCTTCGGCGACGAGTTCGGGTAAGTCGCTGGATGCAACTGGGCCCCCAGTCGCCGTTTTGCGGGGAAGGCGAAGCTGGAAGGTCGCGCCATGACCGGGGCGGCTTTCGGCTGCGATCGAGCCGCCATGCTGTTCCAAAATGCGGCGGCAGACGGCGAGTCCAAGTCCGGAACTGCCCGGCCGAGTGCTGAATCCGGCATCAAAGATGCGCGGCAGGTCGTCCGGAGAAATCCCCGGCCCGGTGTCGCGCACGGCGATTTCGATGCCCTCCGGACCGCAGTCGATGCCGCGGACACTGAGCCATCCGCCGCCCGGCATGAAGCGGAACGCGTTGAGCGCGAGGTTGAGCAAAACCTGCTCGAGGCGGTGCCGGTCGGCAGAAATGTTCACTCCGTTGAGGCCATTGATGACCTGCATTTCGACGCGCGCCTGCTTGGCGAGTGGCAACAGAAAATCGTAGGCCCAGTCGAGGAGTTGGCCCATGTCGGTCGGAGCGAGTTCGGGCTGCGGCGCGTTGTGCAGGTGCAGCACGTTGTTGACGGTGGCGGAAAGCGTGCGCAGACCCGCCTGGACGTGTTCGATCCAGCGGCGGCTTTCGCCTTCGAGATTCGCTTCGGCCAGGAGTCCGGCAAAGAGTTCGAGGCTGCCGAGCGGGTTGCGAATTTCATGCGCCAGCAGGCCTGCCATCTCGACCAGGGCTTGCTGCCTGCCGAGGTGCTCGCGATCGCGTTCGAGTTTCTTTGCCTCGCTGACGTCGCGCAGGATAAACACCGAAGTGGCACGGGCCGCACTTTGCTCCAGCCAGGCGTGGCGGATGGCCAGCCATGCGGGTCTGGACGAAGACTGTGAAGATGGGTTCGACGAGGCCCAGTTCGAGAGCGGCAACTCCAACTCTTCACCGCTGTCGCGAGCGCGAGCGAGCGCCGATGACAGCGCTGCGGGCAATGCCCCGGCCGATTCGAAGCTCGCTCCGAGCAATCGTGCTGCCTCGGGATTAAGAGTCGAGATTCGATCTTCCCATTTTGCCGAAGGCCCTGGTTTCGTGTCAGGGTATCGCTTTAGCGATACCGCAACTCCTTCGTAATCAGACTCCCCTTTAGGGGCTGGGTGTTGAATCTCAACCTTTTCAGCAATCTGTTCCGCCTCGATCACCAGCACCCCGCACGGCAAGCCCTCGAGAATCCGGCGCAGGCGCTCGCGAATGCGGTGGTTTTCTTCGAGACTGGTAGCAAGATCGCGATTCGTAATCTCCAGTTCCTGGCGGAGATGAGCGACCTGCCCCTGCAATTGTCCATAGGTACGCTCGAGCGAGCCCGCCGCTTCCGTGAACGAGGCAAAGGCGCGGGCGAGGGGATGCTCAAGATCGCGCCCTGGATCTCGCGGCGCTGGAAAATTGGTGGACATGCAGATCGGTCTGCAAGGGCGATGCCAGCCCGGCATAAATTGCCTTAGAACGTTCTCATGGATGACACGGATGCAGACGCCCCATTGCTCGATCGCACGTCCTATCGCGAGCCGGGAAAGTTGGCCTCGGCGAGCAACAGGTGCTCGGGGCGAATCACAGCTTCATCATGGGAGAGGATCAGAGCGCGTTCAATCACGTTCTGCAGTTCGCGAATGTTCCCGGGCCACGCGTGCGTCTTCAGCACTTGCAACACCTGGGGGGACATTTGCGGCGTGGGCGGGTGCGAGGAAAATTCTTCGAGAAAGTGCGCGGCCAGTTGCGCAATATCTTCAGAGCGGTCGCGCAGCGGCGGAATTTCGATGGGGAAGGCGCAAAGACGGTAGTACAGATCCTCGCGGAATTTTCCTTCGCGGACGAGACTGAGCAGGTGCGCGTTAGTGGCGGAGATGACGCGGGCATCCACGCGCACGACTTCGGCACTCCCCAGGCGCTGCAATTCTCTCCGCTCCAGAAACCGGAGCAGCTTGGGCTGTAGGCTCAGCGGCATCTCGCCGATTTCGTCGAGGAAGAGCGTGCCTCCCTGCGCCGCCTGGATTCTTCCGGCATAGGATTGCATGGCTCCGGTGAACGCGCCGCGCGTGTGTCCGAACAGTTCGGCTTCGAGCAGGGTCTCGGGAATGGCGGCACAATTGACAACTGCGAAAGGGCGCGCGCCCCGCGGGCTCAATTGATGAATGGCGCGGGCGACGATTTCCTTGCCAGAGCCGGTCGGGCCGGTGATCAGCACAGTGGTAGTGCGCGGCGCCAACAGGCGGGCCAGATGGTACACGGGTCGCATTACCCGCGAGTTGCCGATCATGCCCGGTAAAGGAACGACGGGGAGCACCTCGTCTTCGGCGAAATTCTTGGTCGAGCTTCGCTCGGCTGGGCGGATGGGGACGTCCGCTCCCACGTGGTTGTTGGAGGCATCTGCGACGGGCTGCATTTCCGGAGGAAGATCTTCTTTCTCTTCAGTCACAGTACCTTCGACATCGCTTTTTGGATCGAGCTCCCGGTCGAGCAGAACAACTTCGATTCCGGGAAAACGCCGGCGCACTGTCTGGCTTAGTTCCTCGGCGTCGAGGTCGGGCAGGCGGCGATCGAGAAAGAGTACCTGCCAGTCGCCGCGTTCCAACTGCACGAGGGCTTCGGCTCCTCCGCTCGTCTGTTCGAAGTGCCGGAGGGGGGAACGTAGACTCTCGAGGACGCGCTGGCGCACGAGGTGGCTGGGACTGGCTACCAGGATGCGGTCCGCATGGTTGGGCGGGATCGGGTAACTACTCATAGCGCTGATTTGAAACCGATGCGATTAAAAAGAGATTAGATGAAAATTAGAAGGCTCTTGTGAAAGCAAACCAACGTTTGGGTCGAGAGGCAAATTTTGCTTTACAGACAGAAGGTTTCGTAGTTGGCAGGCATTTTCTGCAGGGACGTTTTTGATTTGTTGGGGACTTCGAGCTACGGGCTGCGAGGAAGCATATGTTGAGATGGCTGGCAGTTCGGAGTCCGTAGCTCGTAGCCGTTATTTCTCCACGAACACCAACTCGCCGTTTTCTACTTTGATGTCCTTGACGTTGTTGGGCAGTTTGAGCTGGTCGTGCTGCTCGGCGAGTTTTTTCTGCAATACCTCGTTCACCAGTGCTGCGGGCACGGCGAGATCGCCCACCTTCACTTCGGTGGCGTCGAAGGTGGCGTAACCATCCTTGGATCCAAGATGTCCGGCGAGGGTGAGATAGACGTCTTTACCGGCGATCTGCGTTAGAAACTGGCCACGAACGATGTCTCCGTCCATGGAGACCTGGTAGTCCTTAATATTGGGGACGGCCCCGGGAAACTCCATTGCAGGGCTTGCCGTCGGAGTGCCGGTGGAAGGACCAGCGGCGGACGGTAACAGGCCAGCCGCTTGCGCGAGCGCAGCCGATACTTCGCCGGAACTCATGCGGACTTCGCTCTCTCCTTCACCGGGCACCTTGGGCTGCGCGAGCTGGTTTACCTTCTCCTGGAACGACTGCGCGTTGGCGGCTGCGGCAGCGGGCGCGACTGCGGGCGCAACCGGCGCTGGCCGCTTCAAGACGAGAACGAGCGTGAGTATCGAAATTGCCAGGGTTGCGTAACTGATGATGCGCTGAAACTTCACGAAGACACCTCCGCCGTTTTCGTCTTTATTCATGGTACGCGCAGGAGGAGACAGGCTTGAGATGACGTTAGTGCTGGGGCTGTAGAGAGGGTTTGGTACGGTCGACCGTGAAACCTCCAGGAAGTGCAAAGAGAGGCAGTTCCCCGACGCAACCCTGAACCACTAAGGCCACGAAGTATCACGAAGGCTTTTGTTTCAAGCGTTCCTTCGTGGCCTTGGTGGTATCGATTTCGCAAATCGAGCCACGGGGATCATTCCACAACAGCCAACACGTCGCCGGGGTTCACCGCTGCGCCTGGAGTCGCCGATATTTTCTTCACGACTCCTTTTTTCGGCGACTTGATTTCGTTCTGCATCTTCATCGCTTCGACTACTACGATGCCCTGTCCCGCTTCAACTTCGGCGTTTTCTGCGACGAGGAGTCGCACGACCCGTCCGGGCATGGGAGCCAGGATCTTCTTGGGTCCCTTTTCGTCGCCGCCAGCCGTCTGCCGCGAGCGCAGGGAACGCGGATCGCGCAACTCGACCGCAAAGCGAGTACTCCCCACCCACATGTGCAGATCAGTAGCCGTCTGCTCGCGCTTGATTTCGTAGGCGTGCCCGTCCACCAACAGGGACAAAACGTCGCGACGCGGAATCACCGCGTCGATGTGGACCGGTTGCCCGTCCAGGCGGCACTCCCATCCGGCTGTGGTCTTTTCAAGTTCCAGCCGGTGTGATTTGCCTTCGACAATGACTTCATAAACCATAAGGTCAGCGCAGGGCTTCCGAACGCCCTTTCTGTTTCCAGTTGGATGGCGCCGCAGCCGCGCTTGTTCCAGCGGTGCTCCCATTCTTGCTGGTGGGAAGCGCTGGATCGAGCACGGCAAACATCCCAGCGGCGATCGCTGCGATCGTCTTGATCTCACGCTCGGGACCGTCGGACGTGACGACCGTGTTGCCTTTCGCGAGCAAGCGATCGAGGTAGCCGGTATCGACTTTTCCCGACTGGAAATCGGCGTCGTCCAGAATGCGCCGGAAAAGCGAAATGTTGGTCTTGATGCCGGCCACAAAATATTCGTAGAGCGCCCGCTCCAGCCGCATGATGGCCTGATGCCGGTCCGTCCCAAAACCGATCAGTTTAGCGAGCAGCGGATCGTAATCCATGGGAACATTCCAGCCTTCGTACATGCCGCTATCCCGGCGAATTCCCGGGCCCGAGGGCTGGAGCAGCACCGTGATCTTGCCAGGACTGGGGAAATAGTTGTTGTCGGGGTCTTCGGCGTAGATGCGGCACTCGATGGCATGGCCGCGGATCTGCACGTCGGACTGCGCGAAGGGCAACTTCTCGCCGGCCGCAATGCGGATCTGTAAGTGTACGAGGTCGAACCCCGTGGTCAACTCGGTAACCGGATGCTCCACCTGCAGGCGCGTGTTCATTTCCAGGAAGTAGAAGTCTTTTTGTTGATCAACCAGAAATTCGACGGTGCCCGCATTCGTATAGTCGGCTGCCTGAGCGACTTTAACTGCAACTTCGCCCATACGGCGGCGCATGTCGTGATCGACAATCGGCGACGGCGCCTCCTCCAGAACCTTCTGATGGCGGCGCTGGATGGAGCATTCGCGCTCGCCGAGCCAGACCGTATTGCCATGTTCGTCGGCCAGGATCTGCATTTCGATGTGGCGCGGATTGACGATCGCCTTCTCGATATAGACTTCACCGTCGCCGAAAGAACGCTGCGCCTCGCTCTGGGCGGATTCGAGCGCGGAACGAAGTTCCTGGCGGGTGTGCACCAGCCGCATGCCTTTACCACCACCGCCGGCCGCGGCTTTCAGCATCACGGGGTAGCCAATGCGCTCGGCGACTTCTTCGCCTTCTTCGGGAGATGTAAGGCCGCGCGAGGTTCCGGGAACAAATGGCACACCAGCTCTTTCCATCTGCTGTCGGGCGCTGGTTTTCGAGCCCATCATTTTCATGGAGTGCGGAGTGGGCCCAATGAATTTCAAGCCCGCATCGGCGCAAGCCTTGGCAAACATCGCGTTTTCCGAGAGGAAACCATAGCCGGGATGAATGGCTTCGGCCCCAGAACGTTTCGCTACGTCGAGAATCTTGTCCATCCGAAGGTAAGACTCGGTGGCCGCAGCCGGGCCAATCGGATACGCCTCGTCGGACTTGCGGACATGGAGGGCGGCACGATCGACGTCTGAATAGACAGCGACGGTGGCGATGCCCATTTCGCGGCACGCGCGGATGACACGCACTGCGATCTCCCCTCGGTTGGCGATCAGAATTTTTTTGAACATGCCTCGTGGACCACGTCCGCTTGCCGCGCCGCACTGATTTTACCTGCGGGAGCAAGGATCTGCGTGACGCAAATCACCAGGACACGTGATTTGGACTGTAAGGACAAAGCGGGGGAGCGCCACCCATTCCCGCATGCAAAGCAAAAGGCCCCGCCGTAACGCGCGGAGCCTTGTTCTGAGGAAGAAAGGATTTACTTGTTCTGGTCCATAACAATGCCGCCTGGTCCGGCTTGCTTTTCTGCCTTCTGTTTCTTGACGGCCATGGTTTTGTCGACCCACTCGTCCGCAGTCTTCAGGTCGGCGGAGCGGGCTGCCAGGTCATCGCACTGGATGTCGGCGCGTTCCCGGTACATCAGGTTCATGTAGGCCATGGCATCGTCGTAATCAGGACGAAGCTGGAGCGCCTTGTTCAGGTTATCAATGCCTTCCTGAACGTTGGCGGTATTGCTCTCCCTCATCGTGGCGCAGACCTTCTTGTCCTTGGCAGGCAGGGACTCGTCGGGCTTCATGCCAAGTTTGGCGCGCTCTTCCTGGCGTGGAACGTAGGTCTGCGTCCAGTCGATGACGGCCACCGAGTAATACGGCTCGGGATCATTGGGATCGACCTCGGAGGCCTTCTTGTAAAACTCCTTGGCCAAGGGGAATTTCTTCATCTGCAGAAAAAGATAAGCGATGCCCTTGATGCTGTTGATGTTCTTGGGATCGGCCTGCAGCACTTGCTTGTAGGAATCAATCGCCTGCTCGGCAAAGCGATTGTTGTCGGGAGTATCGGCGCCCGGAATGTATTGCTGGGCATAGGCGGTGGCCAGATACAGGCGCGCATTGATCAGTGTTGGGTCGAGCGCGACGGCTTGCTGAAAGTGGTCGATCGCCTGCTCGAATTTGGAGTTCTTGTATGCCTGCACACCCTTGTTGAGATGGTCCCGTGCCTTGAGCTTGCTGCAGCCGGTGCCGGCAAGCAGCACCACTGCGGCGGCGAATACCACCAGGAGCCTTTGCGTAGTTTTCATTGCTTTATGAATCTCCCTTTGCTGCGGAGTGTAAGAAGCTGAGCCGAGACGGTGCCGGAGCGGCAAGATCGGAATGAACTCTTCCGCGTCATCGCCACCGTCCTGAAGCTCGGTGAGTATTCTAGCCGCCCGCTTCGATTTTGGCTGTGATCAAGCCGACTTTGTCGACGCCAGCGGAATGCGCGATATCAATCACACTGGCAACGTCGGCGAAGGGCACATTGTCATCGCCCTTCACGAACATGACCTTCTCGGCGCGAGTTTTGAAAATGTCTTCCAGGCGGCCCTGCAGAGTCTCCCAAGTGGCCTCGTCCTGATTGATCTTGAGTCCTGGAGGATTGCCGGCGCCGTGGTCGATCAACTGCACCACGATGGTGCGATCCGGCGTGGGCGGCGGCGCCTTCTGATCCTTCGGCGGAGGCTGGGGCACCAACGCTTCCAAACCCTTGGGCGTCAGCGGCGTGATTACCATGAAAATGATCAGCAGCACGAGCAACACGTCAATCAACGGCGTGACGTTCATGTTCGCGTTCTGGCCCCCTTTGGGGCCGACTGCCATACTCATAATCGATCTCCTGTATTGCTACTGCTGTATTGCTATTGCCCGCCCGTTGGCGCTGGCGCCGGCGTCGGTGTCGTAGCGCCCGGCGGCGGAGCCATCGTACCGGACTTCTTTTGGTCGGTCAAAAGCCCGAGTTGGTCCACACCAGCGGCGCGAACGTTATCGACCACTTCGACGACCCAGCCGAACTTGGCTCGCATGTCGGCTTTGAGAAAAACCCGCTTGTCGGTCCGGTTCGCCAACTTGTCCTTGATCTTCTCTGTCAGTTCGTCGACCTTGACCGGATCCGTACCGAAGAACACTTTGTCGTCGCGAGTGACCGCAACCAGCAGCGCGTCTTCCTTGTCGGCGTCGTGCATATCCGTGGGATTATTGACTTTCGCCATGTCCACAGGGACGCCGTGTTGCAACATGGGCGTGACCACCATAAAGATGATCAGCAGCACCAGCATCACGTCCACCATGGGTGTGACGTTGATGTCGGAGGTGACGTTGGCCCCTTCGTTTCGCTTCGCTAATGCCATGGAATTCTGTCTCCTGCGTACGCTGCCCTTACCGCCGCAACCCTGCAGACTTGCTCAGTGGAGTGCCGGGCGTCCCCGCCCGGCCAACTCCAACGCAAGCAACTCATGGGTGCAACTGCGGCCTTAGGACCGGCGCATGCTCCGGCGCTTCAGGAAGTAGTCGATCAGTTCGCTCGAGGAGTTATCCATCTCCACGTCGAACGCTTCCACGCGGCCGGTCAAATAGTTGAACATCATGACGGCCGGAATCGCCACGAACAATCCGACGGCGGTGGTTACGAGGGCTTCGGAAATTCCGCCCGCGACCGCAGCCAAGCCGGTTGCCTTTTCTTTGGCGATACCGTTAAAGGCGTTCAGAATGCCGACCACCGTTCCGAACAGTCCCACGAAGGGAGCCGTCGAACCGATTGTCGCCAGGCCGCCCAAGCCACGCTTCAGTTCGGCGTGCACGATCGCCTCGGTGCGCTCCAGTGCGCGCTTCGAAGCTTCGATGGTTTCGCCAGGGATTTCACCCGGGCTGTCCTGGTGGGCCTTGAATTCCATCAGGCCGGCGGTGACAACCTTGGCCAGATGGCTCTTTTTGTTGCGCTCGGCGACTTTGATCGCTTCGTCAATCTTGCCTTCGCGCAGCGCTCCGGCAACCGCGGGAGCGAACGAGCGGGACTGATTGCGGGCGGCGTTGAAAGCCATCCAGCGGTCAATCATCACGCCGATCGACCACCCCGACATGATGAACAGAACGATGACCACGACCTTCGCCAAAATGCCCATCTGCTTCCAGAGCGAAATCGGGTCCCAACCGACCGAGCTCTCTTGCAAGAGCCAGGCGGCGAAAAGATGGAAATTACAGAGTGCGACTGCTGCCAGGTTCACTACCATGAGTTGCTTCTCCTCCTCAAAACTGATTCAACACTCTTTGCTAGAACGCTTACCAAGACTCTTTCTTCGTCGTGTAAAGACGGGGCTGGCCCGTCTAACTCCGCGGCGGGAGACGCAGCAAGCCGCGTCTCTACAGAAAAACCGGCGCGGATCAAAACCCGCAGCCTGTCGATCTGAACTCTTTGATGCAAGAAAACCAACGTGGGCAGAGTGGCCCGGGTGTCAAAAAACACCCTGCAGTTCCCGTCTCGGGAAAAGGTGGGACGGGGAAGGGCTTCAAACCGCCGCAAAATTTCAAAACCAGCGCAACTACACCGGAAGAGCCGTCCGGAGTCTAGCCTCCAGACAAGCTGAAGTTCACAACCACCTGGGTTTCCACGGCCACCGGCTCGCCATTGAGCAGGTACGGCTTATACCGCCACTGTTTTACGGCTTCGATCGCCGCCGGCGCCAGCATGGGGTGCCCGCTGATCAACTGCAAGTTCTGAATCGTGCCCTCTTTGCTGATTTCCGCCTGCAGCACCACCGACCCCTGAATGCGGGCCTGTTTCGCCAGTTGCGGATAGTTGGGCGTAACTTTCTTGATCAAGAGACCAGTCGACACGCCCGACGAAACCCGGACGCGCTGCGGAGTCGCAACTTTGGGAACAGCAACCGGAGTCGAACTGATGATGCCGCCGATCACACCGCCCGCCGAGCCTCCGGGAATACCGCCCGGGACACCGCCCGGGACGCCGCCAGCACCGAGATCTGGCGGGGCTTCCTCTTCTTTGATCATCTGAACTTTGTTTGGAATCTTGGTGGGAGCTCGCAACTGGCCATTGACCACTTCGCTCACCATCTTCACCACCTTAACGGGCGCGGCCGCAGGGGGCGGTGGCGGTGGCGGCGGTGGTGGCGGCGCTACCAGAAACGTCATCAGCTGCGTCTTGGGTAGCGCGTCGGTATAAATCAGAGGGATCAGAATCAGGACGCCAATCAGACCGACCTGGAGCAGAAACGACAGAATCGTGGTGCTCAACCGCCTGGTCTTCAGCTTGTTACCTGACTCAATGAGGCTGTCTTCAAACATGGGCTTCTCCTACACCAGACCTTACGAGAACTTAGACACCAGATGCATCCTCTTTGCTCCCGGTTTGCCGGTTCTTTCGTCTGCCAACCCTGCCTCTGCGGGCAAGTGAAGATTCTACGCCACATGGCCCCGAATTCAGACCTTAACCTTTTCCTTTGGCTGTGCCGGACCGCTGCCGGGCCGCAAAGGCATGGCAATGGGCTTCTTGCCACGCTCGCCCCGCCATTCCTGATAGGCAACCAGAATCGGGGCGGCGATCGCGATCGAGGAATAGGTCCCGATCAGGATTCCGATGACCAGGGCGAAGCTGAAAGCATGCAACACCTCGCCGCCAAAAAGAAACAGAGCAAGCACGGTAAGGAAAGTCAGGCCCGCTGTCAAGATAGTTCGGCTTAAGGTCTGATTAATACTTTTGTTGACGATGTCGGCCAGCCGGTCCCGCCGCAGCAACTTGATGTTTTCCCGGATGCGGTCAAAGACGACGATGGTGTCGTTATTCGAGTATCCGATCAGGGTCAGGATAGCGGCGATGACGGTCAGCGATATTTCCCAGTTCAGCAGCGAGAACGCGCCTACCGTAATCAGGGTGTCGTGGAACACAGTCAAGACGGCGGCGACACCGTAGATCCACTCGAAGCGGAGCCCGAGGTAAATCAGCATTCCGCCCAGCGAATAAAGAGCAGCCAGGAGCGCCTGCTTGCGGAGTTGCTGTCCCACTTGCGGGCCAACAATCTCGACGTTGCGGATACCAAAATCGGAAACGAAGAAATTGTCCTGAAGGGAGGCGACGGCCACTGGGTCGGCCGCGCTTTTCAGTTCGTCGATCGAACCGAGCACGCCGCCTTTCGTCTTGTCGCGATAGTCAACGATAGCCTGCGCCAAGGCGGTATAGCGCGGGTTGGCGTCGGAGCCAGAACCGAGATGAAGCGGATCCTTCTCCAGAAGATAATTAAAGATGGTGATTGAGCTGGAGTTGTTGAGATCCTGTTTGCCCGCAGGGGCGTTGCGTTCGAGCGCCTGAATGATCTGGATCTTGCCCTTGTCGAGAGACTGTTCGCTGGTCTCCTGAATATCGAGCGCGATCAGCACCTCGTTGCTATTGTGGGCTTGGTCATAGGCTTGCACGCGGGCATTTTTCAGGCCAGCGCGCTCGAGGTCCGAGTGGATGGCGGCCGGATCGGGCGTGTGCGCATACTTGACGTAGACCAGCGTGCCGCCGCGGAAGTCGACGCCCAGCGGGATGTGGTGCCAGAATGCCATGGACAGCACTCCAGCCACGCTGAAGATCAGCGAAAAGGTCAGGAAGTACCACTTTTTCCCGAGGAAATCGATGTTTGTGTTCTTAAAGAATTCCACGCTGCTTACGATCCCTTCAAAATCAGTCGTTGGTCGTCAGTCGTTGGTCGTTCGGGGTGCGTCGTTCTCTTCCGCTTCGCGAACGACTATCGACTAACGACCTTTTAGATACTTAATACTTCGCCGCGCTGCTTGCGGCTTAAAACCCAATCAAATATCACCCGCGATACAAACACCGCCGTAAACAGGTTTGCAGCCAGACCGAAGACGAGCGTCGTGGCAAAACCCTTTACCGGCCCCGTACCGAAGAGAAACAGAATCGCGGCCGAGACAATGGTGGTGACGTGGGTATCGACGATGGTGATCCAGGCGTGGCTGAATCCCTGTTCCACGGCCGAGGGCGGCGTCTTGCCGTTCCTCAGTTCTTCCCGGATGCGCTCAAAAATCAGCACGTTCGAATCCACGCCCATACCAACCGTCAGGATGACGCCAGCAATACCCGGCAGCGTCAGCACCGCCCCGAAGTAGCCCATGAACCCAAGCAGGATCACCAGGTTCAGGATCAGCGCGATATCCGCATTCACGCCCGCCCAGCGGTAGTAAATCAGCATGAACACGAGGACGGCGAGCATGCCGTAGATGGCCGCCTGCACGCCAGAACGAATCGAATCGGCGCCCAGCGACGGCCCGACTGTACGCTCTTCCAGATACTTGATGCCGGCCGGCAGGGCGCCAGAACGCAGCGTCATCGACAGGTCCTGCGTCTCTTGCTGGGTAAACCGGCCGTTGATGACGCCAGTTTCCCGGATGGCTTCCTTGATCACCGCAACTTCTTGCACCTTATTGTCAAGAACCACCGCCAGGTAGTCCCCGACGTGAGCCGTGGTGAATGAGTAGAACTTGCGGCCACCCTCACTGGTAAGGATAAAGCGGACTGCCGGCTGGCCATTCTCGTCGGTGGTCGGTTCCGCGGTGCGAAGATCGCGACCAGTCACGGCCGAAGCGCGAGAAATCAAGTACCACTGTTCGCCGCCTTCGGCGTTGCGCGAACCGATGCTCTTGCCTTGCATCAGCACGGTGTCTGGAGGCAGCACGCCGCCCTTGTCCTGCAGCGCCTGCTCCTGACTGCCATAGGGCCCACCGAGCGACTGCTTGATTTCAAGCATCGCGGTGGACTGCATGATTTCCTTCACGCGCGCCGGATCATCGACGCCGGGAAGCTGCACTAGAATCTGGTACTGGCCAAGACCGTGTTCCTGAATGACAGGCTCGCTCACGCCCAACTGATCGATTCGATTGCGAATCGTCTCGATGGCCTGGGAAACCGCGCGATTTTTCAAGTCAGCGAGGCTTTGGCTCTTCATCGAAACTGTCCAGGAGTTTTCCGCTCCTGAAGTGGCGTCATAGTCCGGCAACCGATCGGCAACAATGCTCTTGAAATCGCTGGTCTGATCCGGAGGAACGCCCTTCACCACGATCATTTCAGGATGGTTCACCGGATCGGGCTTGGTCATGTCGGCGTAATTGATCTTGCGCGTGCGAAAGTCTTCTTTAAGGCGCGCAATTGCGTTGTCGGAGTCGACGTTAACCGCGTCGTTGACCTGCACCTGGAGGATCAGGTGGGTTCCGCCGCGGAGGTCGAGGCCCAAATGAATGCGGTCGGTGATCGATGCCAGCAGTCCCTTGCCCGACCAGTCCTTCGGAATGCCGAAGATGCCGAACAGGAAGACGACCAGGATTCCGACGATAACGACTAATTTCCAACTGAGGTTCTTATTCATGAAAAAACCGTCGATTGTCCCTGGTCGTTAGTCGTTAGCAAACCGCCCGAGCCTACCGCGCTTCCCGAACGACTAGCGACCAACGACCAAAAACTACTTTCCTTCTTCCGCCGTCGTCACCGAGACCACCGATGCGCGGCTGATTTCGAGCTTCAGATTGTCGGGCGGCACGCGCAACACCAGCGCATCGTCCTTGAGGCTGATGATCGTCCCGCGCAAACCGCCGCTGGTGACGATCCTGTCCCCGTTTTTCAACTCGCTCAGCATGAGCTGCCATTTTTTCTGTTTCCGCTGCTGCGGCAGAATCAGCAGAAAGTAAAAAATAGCGAAAATGAACAGCAGGGGCGCCAGCCCAAGCAGACTCGTGCCACCGGGCAACTGCAACCAAAACGCCAATCCGCCCGGCATGCCAGACAACATGATTTCCACCACTAAGTCGATCCTCTTTAACGAAATACCTGATTCAAACCCTGCCAGCCGGAGGCTCTCATCGAGCCGTGCCAAGCGAAACTCGGCACAAGTTTGCTGCTTTCGCCGCCTGGTTTTCTCTGCGTAGCTTGCGCTGCGTAATCGCGGGAATTTTTTCTTCTATGGCCGGAGATCCTACTACTTTGGAGGCTAGAACCGGCGACGCCGCGCCCCCGGTTTCGCTCGGAACGGCACAGAGAGAAACTCACCTTATCCCCAAGCTGAATAGCATGCCGGACGGCTCGCAAAGTGTCAAGGCGGATACGCGAATTTAACAGGCGGGTAAATCCCCGCGCATCGGCCTCACCGACGGGGTGGGGCTGGTCGTCGTTCGGAGGCCCGGCTCAGCGTGGTTCTACGGTCACGAATTGCAGCCTGCCATCGTCCTCAGTGCCGAGAAAGACAAAGCGCGTGGGGTTTTCGTTGTAGCAATAAAACGCACTGCTCAGCATGGACTGGTTCTTATCCTTGGTCCTGAGTTCGTCATACGTGGCAATCTCATGGCCCTCAAGATCGACGATTTTCATGATTTTTTCAAAGGTATCGTGCTCAACAAAAAGTATTGCGATTCGGTTTTGAAAAGCGTGCAGCGTTCGCGGATAGTACTTTGCATTTCCCGGATCGATCTTCATCCGCCGCACTACTTCACCTCCAGGTGAGATGGCATAAATAATCGCCGGATTCGTCCATCGCATCAGGTACACATTTCCATCCGGTGCCGTTTCAAGCTGAGTGAAGGCGACAGCGTTATTTCCCCGCGGAATTACATCCGAAATCACTCGATTGTCGCCGACAGCCGCCATCTCGTGGAGTGTCTCATCGTCCTCCAGCTTCACTTCTTTGAGCAGAGTGCCATCCGCGGCAAAAATCCCGGTAAACGGCCACTTTGCGGCATTGACATCCTTGTCATATTCAGAACCCGTGATCAGCATTTGCCCGGATGGAAAGACCGCCAAATGAGAGGGGAACCACCAGAAACCCGTGTTCAGCTTGATCGCCGCCTTGAAACTGCCGTCGGACTTATAAGTGAAGACATAGCGGTTGAACTCGTGCGGAAAGACTAGCTCGTAAAGGTCCCCGTTCAGCGCAACGTCAAATGGTCCCGCATAGTTGAGCTTCTTATCCGTGTAGGAAGAGGCCCGGAACATCGCCATCGGCTCACCCTTTGGGCTTAACTTTTGAATTGTCCGATCAAGAGATCCCTGCAGAAAGTAGATGTTGCCGTCGTCGTCACCCTTGAAAGGAGGGGAGAATGTGTGCGTCATCACAGACGGCACGTCCACAACCCCAACCCGGGTTAAATGCAGGTGAGTTTGTTGGCCAGCATTAGGTTGCGGAGTTCCCTTTTTGACATCTTGTTGCCGCGATCCAGTCGCCGTCTGGCCGGCGACTAGAGTTGTTAGCCACCAGAGGACTATAAGCCACCTCGCCATTTTTAGTAACACAATTCACATCCCTTCCGTTGTGAAAATCCGTCCTTCCTTCACAACAAGCCTGTAGGTGCGACTACAGCGGCTATAGATTTCGACCAATTCCGGCGGGCTGTAACTCTTGGTCGCGCTTAGCATTATCAACCCTGGAGTGTAACCTTGGAGAAGTTCGGCTCTATACTCCTGGTTAGGATGCGAAGCCCTAACATGAGTCCGAGGTGGTTGGCCACAATCATGACATGGGCCCGACGCTTCGGCATAGTCATACCGCTGCCCGCAGCACTCCAGGCTATTGCCGGCAGGCTCGCAGAATTGTGCGTCACAGCCGAAATCACAAAAGGATAGCCTATACCATCCGCTGCAGTTCGTTCCCGAGCACTCCGCTTCATCTCCCTCCCCGTAACTGAAACACTGCGCCGTGACGGTGTGAGATGCAAAAGTCACGAAAAACCCGAGAACGAGCATCAGCATCACCCGCTGATTGGTCATGAGATGTACCTTACCTTACATGATTGTTAGTTGAGAAACAGGACCCGTGCGAAACTTAGGCCCTGTTAATATCCCCCCTCCAAGAAATTGTCAAGAGGTTTTTCCATGCTTAACTAAAACACTGCCCGCTTATGCCTTTGTCCTTCCAATTAGACAATCTGATGTGAACGCCTTGTTAATAACGTGCCGCTCGTATCCAGGCGCGGACAGTCTTCATTGTGGCCAGGTAGTAATGCAGGTTGTGCACCGTGTTCAAAACCTGCGCCAGCAACTCGTTCGAGGCATAGAGATGGCGCAGGTAGGCGCGGGAATAGCGCCGGCAGACACGGCAGTCACATGCAGGATCGAGCGCGCCGTCGTCCTGCGCATAGCGGGCCTGCTTGATCGACACTTTGCCTTCCGAGGTAAAGAGCAGCCCGTGGCGGGCGGCCCGCGTAGGCAGCACGCAATCCATCATGTCGATGCCCGCCTGCGCGTACTGCACAATCTCCTCGGGAGTGCCCACTCCCATCAGGTAACGCGGCTTGTCAGAAGGAAGATGCTCCAGCGTAGATAAGACGATGTCGCGAGTAAGCTCGCGAGGTTCGCCAACGCTAAGCCCACCGATGGCATATCCCGGGAAGCCGATATCAATGGTGCGCGCAGCCGATTCGCGCCGCAGCTCCCGATCCATCCCGCCCTGCACAATGCCGAACAGCGATTGGGCCTGAGAATTCTCATCTCTACAGTTGTCATCCTGAGCGAAGCGAAGGACCTGCTTTTCCTGACGGCTGACGGCTGATGGCTGATAGCTGCGCACCCACGGAACTTCGTTCTTATGTGCTTCGAAATAGTTTTTGCTGCGCTCGGCCCAGCGCAGCGTCAATTCCATCGAATCCCGCACTCGTTGCGCCTCCGCCGGATACTCGGTGCACTCATCGAAGGCCATGATGATGTCGGCGCCCAGCCCGATCTGGATCTCCATGGCTTTTTCGGGACTAAGAAAGTGAGCCGAGCCGTCGAGATGCGAGCGGAACGCCACTCCTTCTTCGCTGACCTTGCGGAGATCGTTCAAGCTGAAAACCTGGAACCCACCCGAATCGGTAAGGATGGCCCGATCCCACGACATGAACCGGTGCAGCCCGCCCATCCGGCGAACCGTCTCGACCCCAGGCCGCAAATAAAGATGGTAAGTATTGCTAAGCAGAATCTGGACGCCAAGCTCTTCGAGCACATCCTGCGGCACGCCCTTGACCGAAGCCAGCGTTCCGACCGGCATAAACACCGGCGTCTCGACCTCTCCGTGAGGAGTGACGAGTTTGCCGGCGCGAGCCGCGCCGCGGGTCGCTTCAATCTGTAAATGAACTGACACGGGTGGATTCTATCGGAGTCCGGGGCGAATCATCACCATAGGGGGCACGGAGGAACACAGGGGAACGCGTTTTTGATCTTCCCCTGTGTTCCTCCGTGCCCCCTGTGGTAAAGATTTGGTTTCTTTGCCAGCGCCGCAATCATTCCACTACTTCGGATACAAATTCTTGACCACCTCGCCGCCCTTCATCACAAACTTCACGCGTTCGAGAGTTGTAACGTCAGCCAGCGGATCGCCGTCCACGGCCACGATGTCGGCCCACTTGCCCGCCTCGATAGTCCCGACCTTGTCGGACCACCCCAGCAGATCGGCGTCGTTAACGGTCGCCGCCTGGATCGCCTGCAGCGGCGTCAGCCCCAGCTTCACCATGACCGCGAATTCATGCGCGTTCAGCCCGTGCGGATACACGGCAGCATCGGTGCCGAAGCCAACTTTCACCCCCGCGGCAAACGCCCGCGCGACGTTCTTGCGCGCCGCCGGCATCACTTCACGTCCCTTGGCAATCAGCTCGGCCGGCGTCCCAATCTTCTCGGCGTTCTCGAAAAACCAGTCCATCAAATAGAGAGTCGGCACCAGATACGTCCCGTTCTTCTTCATTGTGGCAATCGCTGCATCGTCGATATAAGAGCCATGCTCGATCGAGTCCACGCCCGCCTCCGACGCCCAACGAATGCCCTCGGCGCCATGCGCATGCGCCGCGACCTTGCGACCGAGCCGGTGCGCATCCGCCACGATCGCCTTCATTTCTTCGAGTGTGTACTGCGAAGCCTGCGGATTGTCGCCGTGCGAGAGCACGCCTCCGGTGGCGCAGATCTTGATCAGGTCAGCGCCGTATTTGATAATCTCGCGCGTTTTGTGCTGGACGGCCTCGACACCATCCGCGACGCCTTCGCTATGCATGTGAGATTCAAATGGCAGCAGATTGTTGTCGCAATGTCCGCCGGTAATGCTCAAAGCCGGCCCGCTGACCAGCATGCGTGGTCCAGAAACGTCGCCGGCATTAATGGCATCGCGCAAGGCAACGTCAGTGAAGCCGCCAGCGCCCACGTTGCGGATGGTCGTAAAACCGGCGTCGAGCGTGACTCGGGCGTTCTTTGCGCCGATCAAGGCCTCGCGCGGCACCGAAATCGCGAGGCGTGAGTAGCCGAAGTTGGGATTGAAGGTGATGTGCGTGTGCGCGTCAATCAGCCCGGGCAGCACCGTCGCGTTCGAGAGATCGACAACCTGCGCTCCCACAGGAACCTGCGTGTCGGAGCCCACACTGACGATCTTGTCGCCCTGGATCAGGATGGTCTGGTTAGCAAGCGTCTTGCCGGTTTTCACATCCAGAAAGTGCCCGGCGCGGATGACAACCGTCTTCGGCGCGGCTACCGCTTGCGCCCATGTAAAGCTGATGCAGAACAGCGAAAAAACCAAGGCAAACAGATAACGTCTGAGCTTCATTCCATCCCCCACCGAGAATTGAGTCTTGGGCGAGTACCTTACAACCTCGGAGAGGACGGCGGCAAGCTTTCAAATTCGCTACCTGGCCGTTCAGTGATATACAGTCAGTATTCGTTGAGGCAGAAGTGAACGCGATTCGCCGCTCGTATGCCGAAGCCCCGTCGCAATACGGTCTTCCTCCCGCTGGAAGACACCCTGTTGGTCAAGCAGCGCAAGCCCGCCCCGCATGAGTTCGTGCTCGACGCGATCGCTGCACTGTCCCCCCGGACCCGCCCCATGTTCGGCTGCCTCGCGGTCTATGTTCAGAACAAGATTGTCCTCATCCTCCGCGACAAACCGGACCAGACGGCAGACAACGGAGTGTGGCTCGCCACCACCGAAGAGCACCACCAGAGTCTGCGACGGGATTTCCCCACCATGCGCTCCATCAAAGTACTGGGGAAGAAGGTGACGGGCTGGCAGGTCCTTCCGTCCGATGCGGAGGATTTCGAGGAAGCGGCGCTCCGCGCCTGCGACCTCGTTCTCGCCGGGGATCCGAGAATCGGGAAGGTACCGGGCGCCCGCCGGCCCGCGAAATCGCGGACCAAGAAGGCGGTGAAAGGTCGCGCACGTTAGCGGACTCTCAGCGACTCGTGTGGTGACGGGGCTTCGCCCCGTCCAAGCCGAGCGCAGCTCGGCAGCTGCCTGCGGTCGAGGACAATTCTGGATTCTCACATTAGAGACTGATGAACAATACACCTGCCAACCCGGTCCCAAACGCAGTGCGAGCCATCGCCGCGTTGTTCGCTCTCTGCGCAATTTATCTAGGGATCGTGGGCGGATTGATGCTGCTTCGTCCAGGCACGGTATCGATGTCGGCGGGCGCACCGCTGCTGTTCGGACTGGAACTGGCAGGGCCGTACATGTTCCTGCTGATGGCGGTCGTGGGAGGCGGAGTCGCGTGGGGCCTCCTAAAACTCAACAACATCGTGAGGCACGCGGCGCTGCTAATCGCCGTCGCCGGAATCGTAATGCTGGTGCCGTCAGTGTCGGCTGCGACCGTGATGGTCCAACCAAAAGCGCTCGCCTTCGGCGGCCTGGGGATCATCGTGCGCGTGATGGTGGCGCGGTATCTGTCACGCGGAGAAGTGGCGGATGTGTTTCGCCGTGCCCCATAACAGGCTGAGGAAAAGCTGGTTCTCACCGCTTGATTTTGGGTGGCGCAGCGATTCACCGCTGCGATAACACGCTTGTCTTCAGGGTTGGCTTTAGCCACTGAGGTGACACCTTCTGCACGAACTAGTTTTCCCGTGGCCTGATACGGCCTCCTTGCCAAAATTACGCCACTCCTCGCAGCCGGCTCCTCAGATCGTCCGGATGCACCGCAAATTCGATGGCATCTTCCCGATCCAGATGCCCATCCCTTACCAGCCGTGACAGGGACTCCTCCAGTCCAATCGATCCTTTCCCTTTGGTCATCGTGATTTCCTGGTTCAGATGTTGCAGGGCATTATGCCGGATGTGCTGCCGCGCCCCGTACCCGATCATCAACAGCTCAACCGCTGGAACGCGCCCGCCCTTGCGACT
>JAIQFA010000182.1 GCA_020073525.1 Terriglobia bacterium | reverse complement strand
TGCCGCTGATGCCGGCGATCAAGAAGCTGATGGACGAAGTGCTGAGTGGTCCGTCGGTCGGCGAGGAGATAGAAGGTCCGTTGGCGGACGAACGCAAACTGGTTGCCCAGGCGAAGAAACTTGGCCTGTTCGTGGCCGGATCCGCCACTCAGAAATACATGCAATCGATTCAGGACCAGCAGGAAGTTATGGGCGCGATCGCCGATATGACGATCGAAATTTACGCCATGGAATCGGCTGTGCTGCGCGCGCAGAAGATGGTCGAACAAAAAGGAGAGGCTGCGGCCGCGCTTCCGCTTGCCATGACTCGCGTGTATCTGACGCAGGCGATGGAAAAAATCGAAGCGGCAGCAAAGAAAGTTATTGCCGACGTGGCCGAAGGCGACATGCTGCGGACGCAGTTGGCGATTGTGCGGCGGTTGTCGAAGAACGAGCCGTTCAACACGATTGGGCTGCGCCAGCAGATTGCGCAGAAGACGCTCGAGGCGGGGAAGTACACGCTGGCGTAGACGATCACGCAGCGCGGCGATATGGCCCCTGTGACAACGTGGCATGCGTGATAACCTCATCAGAGAGGGCTAAGGCACATGCCAATCGGCACATTCACAGCGGTCCTGCACAAAGAAGGCGACCTATACGTAGCCGACTGCCCGGAAGTTGGCACCGTCAGCCAGGGAAAGACTGTCGAAGAGGCCATCGCTAACCTTAAGGAGGCGACCGAACTCTACATGGAAGAGTTTCCTCCGGATGGCTCCGGTCGTCCACTTATCACCGTCTTCGAGGCGCGCTATGCCTAGACTGCCCCGTGTATCAGGGGCAGAAGCGATTCGCGCTCTTGAACGACTGGGCTTCGTTCAGGTTCGCCAACGTGGGAGTCACGTCGTGTTGAAGCGAATCGCACCCGACAGAGTAAAGGGCTGCGTCGTGCCTCTCCACACAGAATTGGCCGTTGGCACTCTGCGCGCAATCCTGAAGCAGGCCGGAGTCACGACGGAAGAGTTTGTTAGTCAGCTCTGACCGGTTTTTCCCAAACCTGTGGCACCCGCCCTTTCGCGTCTCACGACCTCTCTGTTAAAACTATCCGCATGAAGTCTCGATCTTTGTGCTTTGTTGCCACTGTCGTCTTTGTACTCGGGTCCACTCTTGCCTGCCAAACGACCTCGGCTCAACAAGACTCCGCCACCTTCGATGCCGACGGCACCGCGCATATCACGCGCGTCATTCCCATGCCGGCAACGATCAGTCCTGAAGCGCAGAAGTGGCTGGAATCGCTGAACGAGCAGAAAGTGGGACCCCCGGAGACGCTCGCCGAACGCCGCACGAACACCGATGCCTGGCGGAAGATGGACTCCGCCGAGGCGCGCAAACTTTATCCCGTGAACGTCGAGGAAACCAGCATGGCGGGCGTCCGCACCGACATCATCACGCCTCTCTCCACCCCGGAGAGCAAGCGTGTGCTCATCAATCTGCACGGCGGCGGATTCAATTCCGACTCGGGCTCGTTGATTGAAGGTGTGCCGATCGCGAACCTGGCCAAGATCAAAGTCGTGTCCGTCTACTATCGGCTCGCACCCGAGAATCCTTTCCCGGCCGCTGTCGATGACGTAGTCGCGGTCTACAAAGAGCTGCTGAAAACCTACAAGCCGCACAACATTGGAATTTACGGCACGTCGGCGGGAGCCATTTTGACCGCCGAAGTTGCCATCCGCCTCAAGCAACTCGGACTGCCGCTTCCTGCCGCGCTCGGAATTTGTTCCGGCCACGGCGACTTCAGCCGCGTCGGCGACTCCTGGCAAATGTTCACTCTCAACGGTTTTCCAGGGCGGATGGAACCAGTCGATCCCAACCATTTACCGGATGATCAGTACGTGGGCAAAACCGATCGCAAGGATCCGGTCCTCTCGCCCATCTTCGCCGACCTGCGCGGCATGCCGCCAAGCCTTCTCGTCACCAGTACGCGCGATATCCTCTTGAGTGGTACATCGACGTTTCATCGCGCCTTGCTACAGGCCGGTGACGATGTGCAGCTCGTCGTTTTTGAGGCGCTGCCTCACGCTTTCTGGTACAACTTCAACCTGCCGGAGACGAGCGAGGCGCTTCAAATCATGGCGAACTTTTTCGACCAGAGGGTTGGAAGATAGAACTGTTGGTTTCTGCTGGACGCGACTCTGATTCACTCAAACCAACCGCTGCGGTAAGCGATCCACCACGAGATGTACACAATGGGAATGCTCGCGCCCAACGCCCACCAGAGCGGCAGAATAAAATCGGCGGCGAGGCCGAGCACCGTGAATGAGAGCCAGAAGATCTTGCGCTCCATATTCTGGATTGTAAGTCTTCTTGCGCCCGCAATGATCATGGGAAACGGCTATGACAAAACTTCAGTTTATTAGGGAAACGCCTATTGTTCTGTAGAGACGGGTCTTGCCCGGTCTCGCCATCAGGCTTTGGGCTTGAGTTCTTCCATCACGCTCTGAATCAGCTCTTTCGCGTCGGTGAGGTTTTTCATGATGAGTTGGACATCCATGACCGGCTTGCCTGGCCAGCGCTGGCTCTGGCAGTAAACGCCGTGTTGCCCCACCAAAGCCATGGCGTCGGTGACGAGATCCATGGTGACGGCGAGGCGTCCGCGCGGCACGCCCAGGCGCATTTCGAAATGTTCCAGTTCTTCCTGCTTCTCGTTGAATACGGCCATGGAGAGATTGTAGCTAGGATGTGGGTATAATTCTCGTGCAGCTCTTAGCCGTTAGCTCTTAGCCAAAAGCCAATGCTAAGTGCTATCCCGGGAGGGACAAATCATGAAGAAGTTTGCCTTACTAGCAGCGTTACTTTTTGCAGTGGCCACTCTGGCCTCGGCGCAGATGGGCATGTCGAAGGACAAATCGAAACGGCCCAGTCCGCCGGCCAGTGCGGAGTGCAAATTTTCCGACGGCAAAACCATCAAGATGGACTATTCCAGTCCACGCGCGAAAGGGCGCAAGATTTTTGGCGAAGCGAGCGACAAGGCGCTTGTGCCGTATGGCGAGGTTTGGCGAACCGGCGCGAACGAGGCAACGACCTTCGTCAGCGATACGAATCTGACGGTGGGCGGCAAGGCAGTGCCGGCGGGCAGCTACACCATTTTCACAGTGCCTAAGGCGGATGCGTGGTCGCTGGTCATCAGCAAGAAGACGGGCGAATGGGGAACGGAGTATCCCGGCGAGAAAGAAGATCTGGTGCGCGTCCCGATGAGCGTGTCCAAGACATCGGCGCCGGTGGAGAATTTCACCATCGCGTTTGACCAGGGCGGCAGCAAATGCACGTTGCGCATGGAATGGGAAAACACCCGCGCCAGCGTTGAGATTACAAAGTAAGAAATTGTTTCGTAGAGACGGGGCTTGCCCCGTCTCATTCCGCCGGGGGAGACGCGGCAAGCCCCGTCTCTACACGGATGTTGGTCGGCGCTATACTGGTTCCGATGCGGCCGATGCTGCGCTTTCTTTGGAACTCGACCCGTGGCCACCGGATTGCGCCGTGGCGGAGTCCATATCTCCTATGGCGGATCGAGACCTACACTGGCGTTAAGATGACGCAGATTGGATTCCTGGAATTCTGGGAATTTTTGTGGATCGAACGCGGCAGCCTGTGGCGGTTCCTGAAGTGGACCGCGGAAATGGATCGCTACGTCCATCCCAGGACGAAAAGCAGCTCTTAGCCGTTAGCCATCAGCCCTCAGCCAAAACACTTCGACGCTGTTATGTTTCTAGACGACAATAAAAGCCGATGATGGGAACGTATGCCTTCAGTCTAACGGCCAAATGTAAATGCTAAATGCTGACTGCTGCTTCCCTTCAGCGCCCTTCCATCACCACGTTCACTTCGCTGCCCTTGCCCGCCCCTAACAGTTGGTAGGCTGAACCTCGGTTGGTGGCTACTTCCAGAAAACCCATGCTTCCGAGAATTCCGAAGACTTCGCCGGGACCGCCTTCGGCATAATTTCTGCACATGCGGGTCGCCTGGGCCTTGGTTCCAATCGCGATCTTGAAATTGGGTGGCGTGGCATCGAAAAGTTTTGGCGCATCTTGTGGAGTGATGTTGGTGATGAGATTGCCAAAGCGATCGACTTTCAGCACGATTCCGCGGAGCGTGCGCTCGTCCACCGGCTTGGGGCGGGGCGCGCTGAAGCGGACATAATCGTCGATTTCTTCGCCAAAGCGATCAGGATCAACTCCCTTGGCGAGATAGGCTGCGACGGGCGAGAAGATATCGCGGGCGTGAAAGGTCTGGCTGGGAGACTGCAAGAAATAATGCTCTGCGGTAACGTGGCGGACGGAGAGGCGCTCTTCGCGGTCGTAGATCAGCGAAAGGACGCCATTGTCCGGGGCCACAAACAAGTGGCGGTCGCCGGTCAGAATGACGGGCCGCCGCGTTGTTCCCACTCCGGGATCGACGATGACCATGTGCACGGTTCCGGCAGGGAAGTAGGAATACGCCTGCGAAATGGTCAGCGCGCCGTCTAGAATGTCGAACGGCTGCACGGCATGGCTGATGTCGACGATCTGCGCATCGGGGGCGATCTCCAGGATGACCCCCTTCATGGCGCCGATGAAATGATCGTTGAGGCCGAAGTCCGTGGTGAGAGTGATGATCGCGGTGCGTGCCAATCCCGTACCTCGCTCAGCCTGAAAGTTTTCAGGTCCCACGAAGTATCAGGTGTGGCGTGAGGGTGCGTCAAGGCACGTGCGTTAACCACAAAGGACACGAAGGAGCACGAAGGAAAACCGCAGCAGATTCAAACCTCCGTGTTACTCCGTGTCGTTTGTGGTTCGCCGTTAGTCGACGGCTACGTCGCCCGACCCAGTATGCACGGAAATCGTGGGACCGCCGCCGCGCACCTTGCCCACTACACTCTTCCGCGACTCCTGGACGCGGCCCTGGATGGTAGTGCTTACAGGATGACCCAGTGTGACGGTTCCGGAGTTCGAGGAGATGTCCACGTCGAAGGCGGCGTCCGAAGGTACATTCAGGTTCACGTTTCCCGAGCCGGTGCGCACGCTCCACATATTCTTGGGCATGCCCTTACCATGGATGTCCCCGCTTCCCGCTTCGGCGTGAAATCCACCATTGATGCCGTTGACGGTGATGTTGCCGGAGCCGGTGCGGATGTCCACGTCGCCCGCGCCCATTTCTTCGATTTCGATATCACCGCTGCCCGCCTTGATTTTCGCGGGACCAGAAAGTTCGCGTCCCTTCACGTTGCCCGAGCCGGTCTGGAAGCGCATTTCCCCGGTCAGGCGCGCCAGGCGCAGGTCACCCGACCCGCTCTCCAGATCGACATTGCCCTTGAGGCCCTCGACCGTCTGATCGCCGCTGCCGGTATGGGCGCGAATCGCGGTGTTCTCCGGGACAGTGATTTCGTAGTCGATCGAGATGTTGCTGAGATTCACGTAGTCGATGCGGATATTGTTGCCGTTCTGGCGAATGGGAGGATTGCTCTGCAATTCCTGCACCTCCGCCTTGTGGTCGCCGCCAAACCAGGAATTGCCGGAGTGAATCTTGGCGTGAATCGACACCGATCCCGCGGCGCCGTTCCGGACGGTGATGTCGCCGGAGCG
>JAIQFA010000063.1 GCA_020073525.1 Terriglobia bacterium | reverse complement strand
CGGGGTTCGGCTGGAAGAAGGCGAGCTGCGCCGCGCCATTCTCGCCAACATGACCGACGAGAAGGGCGGAGAAGATTCCTTTGGTGAGCCGGAACGCTCGCACGCCGAACTGTGGCTCGATTTTGTGGAGGGCATGGGTGGGAGCCGGGTTGCGAAACGACGGCCAGTTGGGGAAGTTCGCAAGCTCATCTCCTGGTTTCACCGTGTCGCCAGCGACGGGACTCCCGAAGAAGCCTTGGCGGCTTTTTACGCTTACGAATCCCAGGTACCGCGCTTGGCACAGGAAAAAGATCGCGGCTTGCGTGAACTCTACGGCGCCGATGAGAAGACCCGTGGTTACTTCACACTGCACGCCACCGCCGACGTTCATCATGCGAATGTATGGCGCACGCAGCTGGAAAAGCGGGTGAAGGCCAATCCAGAGACGGCGGAAAGAGCCCTGGCGGCGGCCGAGAATGCGGCCAAAGCTTTGTGGCGCGTTCTGGATGGCTTCGAGGCTCGGCGTTTCGAACAAGTGGCAGTGTAGTTTTGTGTAGAGACGCGGCTTACCGCGTTTTGGGGACGGTAAGCCAAGACGGGGCAGGTTCTGTCTCTACGGCTAGACTTCATTCTCCTGCAACTTCATGGCTCGACCCATTCCAATTGGCACGCGCGGCGAGGCGTCTGAAGCCGTCGAATTGAAGCACACGCTCTCCGCGCATCATCCGGAGTTGCCACCGGTCTATTCGACTCCCGACATGATTCGGCTGATGGAAATAGCCTGCTTCCACGCGCTCCAGCCCTTTTGTGATGAGGGCGAAATCACAGTGGGGATCTCGATCCATATTGAACACCGCGCGGCCAGCGGAATTGGAATGAGAATCCACGCCGAGGCAGAATTGGAGTCCTTCGATGGCCGCTTCTATCTCATGCGCGTCCGAGCTCATGACGGCACCCAGGAGATCGGGCGCGGGACAGTGGGGCGCGCCGTGGTGCACGTACCCAGTTTCGTCAAGCGCATGCGCGAAAAAACTCGGAGTAGTTGATTCGGCTCCAACCGATCTGCGAGAAGAGCGACAAGAGAATGAGCGACGCTATGGAATCCCAGACCAGCAAGGCAATTCAGTTCCGCCAGCTCCATCGCGGGCCGAACGTGCTCATCCTGCCAAACGCGTGGGATGTGGCTAGCGCCCGCATCTTCGAGGACGCCGGCTTCCCCGCGATTGCAACCACCTCTGCCGGCATCGCGTTTTCGCTGGGCTATCCCGACGGGCAACGCATTCCGCGCGAGGAAATGCTCGCTCGCATCGGCCGCATCACCCGCGCTGTGCAGGTGCCGGTCACCGCGGATGTCGAATCGGGATATGGATCCGGTCCTGAAGATGTGGCCAAGACGACGCGCGAATTGATTCAGGCTGGAGTCATCGGGATGAACCTGGAGGATGCGAGCAGCCGTCGTGATCAACCCCTGATCGATTTGCAGCTAGCCATTGAAAAAATCGGAGCAGCGCGCGAGGCTGCCATGCAACTCCATGGGCAGATTGTGGTGAACGCTCGCACCGAGGTGTATTTGCTGCCGGGAGGCAATCCGGACGCGGACTACTCCGAAGCTTTGCGGCGGCTGGTTGCGTTTCGCAATGCGGGCGCCGATTGCGTCTTCGCACCCGGACTCAAGGATGCCGAAACGATTGGACGCTTGGCGAAAGCCGTCGAATGTCCACTCAATATTCTCGCCGGGCCCGGATCGCCCTCGATTCCAGAACTCGCTAAGCTGGGAGTGGCTCGCGTAAGCGTGGGATCGGGACCCATGCGGGCGACGCTCGGACTGCTACGGCGGGTCGCGGACGAACTCAAGTCCGCCGGAACCTACAACTCCATGGAGGGAGCTGTACCGTACGCCGATGTGAACAAACTGTTAGGCGGCTGAGCTAGGTTCCATCCCACCTCGTGGGGACGAGGCTTCGCTCCGTCCAGGCGGGGCAAAGCCCCGCCTCCAAACAAGTCTGCTTCGTTACCCGTTGATCAGTGTCATCATGTGTTCGGGGTAGCGCATTCCCGAAGCAACGCCGGAGGGAAAGACGTCGCTCAGGCGCCGCAGTTCGTCCGGAGTCAATTTCAAATCTACCGCCGCGGCGTTCTCTTCTAGATACTTCCGTCGCTTGGTACCGGGGATGGGGACAATGTCGTCACCCTGCGCCAGCACCCAGGCGAGAGCCAACTGTGATGGCTGACATCTTTTTTCGCGCGCTATTTCTTCTACTTCCTTCACGAGATCCAGATTCTTCTGAAAGTTCTCGCCCTGGAAGCGTGGCGAAAAACGGCGATAGTCATCGGTCGCAAGGTCGTCGAATTTCTTGAATTGACCGGTGAGAAAGCCTCGTCCCAGGGGACTGTAGGCGACGAAACCGATGCCGAGTTCGCGACAAGTCGCGAGGATTTCCTGCTCGGGATCGCGCGTCCAAAGCGAATACTCCGTCTGCAGCGCCGTGATTGGATGCACGTTCACGGCACGGCGCAAAGTGTTGGCACCAGCTTCTGACAAGCCGATATGGCGGATCTTGCCTTCCTTCACCAAGTCGGCCAGGGCTCTCACCGTTTCTTCAATTGGTGTATTCGGATCGACGCGGTGCTGGTAGTAGAGGTCAATGTGGTCAACGCCCAGCCGTCTCAGACTTGCTTCGCAGGACTTCTTCACATATTCGGGCTTGCCGCTGACGCCGCGGATATTGGGGTTGCTGGGATCGCGGACAATGCCGAACTTTGTGGCGAGCACGACCTGATCGCGCTTGCCTTTGATCGCGCGTCCGACGAGTTCTTCGTTCTTGTGCGGGCCGTAAACGTCGGCGGTGTCGAGAAAGTTGATGCCGAGTTCGAGGGCACGATGGATGGTTGCGATGGATTCGGCGTCGTCGCGTCCGGCGTAAAACTCCGACATGCCCATGCAGCCGAGGCCGAGGGCGGAAACTTTGAGACCGGAACGTCCAAGATTGCGAGTTTTCATGAGATTGTTCCTTTCTGCGGAAAGCACCACTACTGCGCCAGGATTACTGTTCCAATTTACGTTTAGATGCCACCACGGTAGAGCAGGGTGCGCCCGAGCGCAAGGATACAAATTGCGTCGTTCTTACTTGTTCCAGCATCCTCTACGATAATGAATCAAGCGCCAATTTGGTTTGAACGGAAATTTGAGTTTACGTTTCCGGCGGAACTGCATCCGAACCTGTGCGCGCGTTTGCGAGGCACGCCGGCGCGCCTGGAAGAAGTCGTACGTGGCGTTGCGCGAGACCTGCTGAGAAGGAAACCGGGCGAGAAGTGGTCCGCACAGGAACATGCCGGACACCTCCTGGACCTTGAACCTCTTTGGATGGCGCGGGTCAATGATTATTTCGCCGAAGCGAGCATGCTTACTGTGGCCGACCTGAGCAACCAGAAAACGCACGATGCGCAGCACAACCTGCGTCCAATCGGCGAGATCCTCAGCAACTTCCGCAACGAGCGCTCACGGCTGGTGAATCGAGTCGAGAAGATGGACCCGGCACTCTTCGCCCGTGCCATCCTCCACCCGCGGCTGAAAACACCCATGCGGTTGGTGGATCATTTGTATTTTGCCGCAGAGCACGATGACCATCACCTGGCGCACATCTGGGAACTGATCAGCGAAAGC
The DNA here is from genome assembly GCA_020073525.1 of Terriglobia bacterium. GTDB lineage: Bacteria > Acidobacteriota > Terriglobia > Terriglobales > Acidobacteriaceae > Acidiflorens. The sequence goes on along the minus strand of JAIQFA010000063.1, from coordinate 28,700 downwards.
TAGCAGAGAACGCATTCATCAAGAAGAAACGCGGATCAGGGCTTTCGCGCGCGGCACCACTTCGCCGATTTCGATGGCGGGGACGCCGGCGGTATGTAGAGTTCGGGTGAGTACTACGGAATCATCGGCTGCAACCGAGATCAACAACCCTCCGGCAGTCTGGGGGTCGAAGAGGATCGTTTTCACTTCCTCGGAGATTCCACTTTCATACTCGACCACGCACTCCGCGAATTCGCGGTTGGCTTTGAGACCTCCGGGGATGTGGCCGGCCCGGACGCAGTCGAGAGCGCCTTCAAGCAGGGGGACCGGTGCAGAGTGAAGCACCAGGCTCACGTTGGAGGCGAGCGCCATCTCGCGGGCATGGCCGATCAGGCCGAAACCGGTGATGTCGGTGAGGGCATGCACGGACCACGTAGGGACGGGCGAGACGCCCGTCCCCACACGACCTGCGGTGATCACCTCGGCTGCGGCTTTGTTCAGCGTGGTCATCGACTTCACGGCGGCTTCGATCCACTCTGGTTTCGCCACGCCTTTTTTGATCGCCGTCGCAATGACACCTGTGCCGAGCGCCTTGGTGAACAGCAGTTTGTCGCCCGGTTTCGCTCCCTGATTGGCCAAGACGCGCTTGGGATCCACTACTCCGGTGACGGAGTATCCGAATTTCGTTTCTTCATCGCGGATGCTGTGGCCGCCAACTACGGTGCATCCGGCCTCGATCATCTTCGACAAACCACCGGCGAGAATGCGTTCGAGGATGTTGATATCCGCCTTGTCGGGAAAGCAGACGAGGGCCAGCGAAGTCAGCGGTTTGCCTCCCATGGCGTAGACGTCGCTGAGCGCGTTGGTGGCGGCGATCTGGCCGAAGGTGTAGGGATCGTCCACGATGGGTGTGAAAAAGTCCACCGTCTGGACGAGCGCCGTCTCGGGCGTGAGCAGATACACGCCGGCGTCGTCGGCGTGATCGAAGCCGACTAATACGTTCGGGTCCTGTTGCCGGGCTAATTTCCCAAGCACCGTGTCCAGCACCGCCGGACTCAGCTTGGACGCTCAACCCGCGGCTTTTACGGACTCCGTGAGACGGAATGGTTTTACATCGGGCACGAGGTCATTGTAACGGAGGGCGGGAAAGTCAAAAATCAGAAGTCAAATTGAAGAAGCAAAATCCTTCATGCGCTGCGTTTTTTTACTTCTTCAATTTGACTTCTGACTTTTGACTTTCTATTTCACGCTCACTTGCGTGATCTGCAAATCGGGATAGGCGTGGTTCCACTGGGCGGAAATGTTTTCAAAGGTGAGACGGAACGGTTTGCTCTCTCCGGGCGCTAGCGGTGAGAGATTGAGGTCCACGGCTTCGTCGTACGGGCCACCAGTGCGGAGAACGCGAATGGGAAGTTCTTCGCGTTGCGCCATCTGTCCCATGTCGTCCTTGAACGTCACCTGCACCACCGCGTGGATGACAGTCTTATCACCGGCGTTGGTGATGGTGCCATCGAGATAGCTGACCGTGGCGCCAACAAAATTCTGCGCGGCACTTAGCTTCAGGTCGGAAAACTTCAGGTTGGCGGCATAAGGCGGGGGTGGAACCGGCTTCTTCTGCTCGGTGCGAAAAATTAGCACGAGGGCGCCGACCACAATCCCCACTACGACAATCCCGATAAGAATCGGGCGCAGACTGGACTCCCGCTCTGTCGTAGGATTTGCGCTCGGCTCGATCAGGCTATCCATGGCGGGATTGTACTACCGGTAACCAGATCGCAGGTCTCAGGAAACCCGAGTTCTGACATCTGAGAACTGAAGGGCGGCTGTCGCTACGCAACCTAGCGGGCTCCGACGTCGGAAGTTGACGCCTTCGTGGTGTTCTCCGGTGCGCGCGCATCGGTGACAAGGTAATTGTCGTATTCGATGGTCAGGGTGGCGCGGCCGCCGAGCCGGATGTAGCTGACGGACTCGTTGCGCCGGGGAAGCCAGAAATCCTGCACCTTCATGTACTCGTGACGAATTTCGCTTTTCTTCGTCCAGAACGAGGGGTTCTGGGCGGGCTCGGCGTCGATCCGGGTTACGGCGAAATCAGTTGCGTCGACCCACACTTTGCCGCGGTAGAGGTATTTGCTTTTTGTTTTTGGGGAAACGGCGAGCACGTATTGGCCGCCCTTTTCCGAAGGCTCGAAGCCGACCAGTGCGAAGTCGTAGTTGTCGCGGTTCAACAGAGTGCGGGCGTGCATTTCCGGCTCCGCAGCTTCTTTTTCGCTCTCCAGCAACCTTTTGAACACGCGATCGATAATCAGCTTCGATCCAGTTTGGGACGTGACCTTAAAGCGCTTGGTGGAAGGACTGTCATAGGTTGCCTCCACGGTCATCTCGGCTTCGCGATCTCCTGGGAACCCATGGTAGGAGAGGCGATAGAGGCGCGTGGATTCGTAGTGGCGCAGGGCCTGCGCCCGCTCCAGATCTTTGCGGACGAGATTGTCGACGACCTGGTCAACCGAGAGTGGGGCGGTGGTGATGGATGGCGGCAGTTGACCGGATTCGGAGCTGAACCCCGATTCGACTCCCAGAGTGACCATCAGGATAAGGCAAAGTCTGATCGCGTTCTGCATCGTTCCCTATATTGAGCCGAACTTTGCTTGCATGCATTATCCATTCGCGGGTCTAGATTACCACCATCGCTGGGGGGACTGGGGCTGGATGGCGAACCGTCAGGCGACTCGTGTGCCGAGATTTCGGCACGCATTTTGGGCAGCCATGGCAGGAATCTCTTGTCACCATTGTCGATTTCACCCAGTTCCGGGAAATGAGCCGCGATGGCCAAAGAATGCTTTCAATCACTTGCGGAAAAGATGAAACGGCTGGATAATTGCAGCCGCATCAAGCGAAACGAGGAGCCCTCCCCCATGTGGATCCGCGAAAGTGATAGATGTGTGCAATGGAACTGGATTGCGATCTTCTCCTACGGTGCGTCGCTGGCAGTCAGTTTGGCGATTTGGAGAGGTCTATTCCGGGCTGTGGAACACCTAGTGAAATAGACGGGCAACCCTAAACGGCCAGTCTTAAGAAGTGAGATAAGAACCTGCTAGCGCGGCGCTCCGGCGAAGCCGGAAGATGCAGATGCCGGCCTACCGGTCATAGTGCAGCAGCGAGAACACGTCGTACTTCGCCAGTCTCTCGCGACCCCTCAGGAAATCGAGTTCGACTACAAACGCGAGTCCAGCGATTTGCGCGCCCAAGCCGCTGGCCAGTTCCGCGGTTGCTACAGCCGTGCCGCCGGTCGCCAGCAGGTCGTCCACGATCAGAACGCGCTGACCTTTCCTTATGGAATCCTTGTGGATCTCCAACGCGTTGCTGCCATACTCCAAGTCGTAGCTGACTTTCACCGTTTCAGCGGGCAGCTTTCCCGGCTTGCGAACGGGAACGAATCCGGCGTTCAGCCGATAAGCGAGGGCCGGGCCAAAAATAAACCCTCGAGCTTCCATGCCAAGCACCAAGTCAATCTTTTTGCCGATGTAGTTTTCCGAGAGGGCGTCAATCAGGCGGGCGAAGCCCAGTTTGTCCTTGAGGAGCGTGGTGATGTCGTAAAAGAGGATTCCTTTTTTCGGAAAGTCGGGCACCTCGCGAATCAGCTTTTTCAGCCCGTCGCAATCCACTAGCTTGGTTGACATCTTGGTCGGCATCTGAAGTTAAGCTCCTCGAACCTGAAATGAATTGAGTCCTGCGACCGGCTCGGAGTCAGATTCCTGTACGTCATCCACCCTGGCCGCACGCGGCCCTTCCTGCAGGCGAGATCGCAATCCGGCCAACTGATCGCGTGTCCCCATAGCCAGCACTTCGACGCTGCCATCGGGGTTGTTGCGGACCCACCCCGCTATTTGCAGGATGTGCGCCTCGCGCTCGACAAACCAGCGAAAACCGACGCCTTGGACGCGTCCGCGCACGAGAAAACGGCGAGCGGATGCCGTAGATTTTTCGGTGGAAGCCATGAAATTGAAAATGCAAAAGTAAGAAGTCAAATTGCAGAAGTAAGAATCCCAAGATTTCTGCTGGGCCATCAACGCCCGAGGGATTTATTTCTTCAATCTGATTTCTTACTTCTAACTTTCCTACGCGCGCGATAAGTACGTTCCTTCGGCTGTATCGACCTTGATTTTCTCGCCTTCGTTGATGAATGGCGGCACTTGCACAATGAGGCCGGTTTCGGTTTTTGCCGGCTTGGTCACACTCGAGGCAGTCGCGCTCTTCAGGCCGGGCTCGACTTCCATCACGGTCAGGATGACGGTCTGCGGCAACTCGATGCCGACGGCCTTACCGTCGAAAAATTCCACTTTGATCTGGAGATTCGGTGTGAGGTACTCCACCGCGTCGCCGAGCGTGTCGCGGGTCAAGTGAGTCTGCTCGTAATTTTCCGTGTTCATGAAGTAGTAATCGTCACCGTCGCTGTAGAGGAACTCCATGTTCTCCTCATCCACGTTGACCTTGTCGATGGGGTCGGGCGAGCGGAAACGGTGCTCGAACATGGCGCCGGTGCGGAGGTTGCGCAGCTTGGCCTGGATGAAGGCGCGGAGGTTGCCCGGGGTACGGTGCTCGACGCTGAACACAGAATGCAAGTCATTGTTGTGCTTGATGATCATGCCGGGACGGAGTTGGGTCGCTGGAATCGACATTGCTGGTTTACATCTCCTTCACTTCGCTAGGAATTCTGGGCAGCGGGGCAGGTCGCCAGGGCTTCCGCCGCACTTCGGATTAACAGTTTATTTTACACAGGGGGAGAGGGTTGTGGGAACCTGGGTCGTATCTCCGCTCCTTGGCACGTCCTAACGCTGGGGACCCCGCCACGCAATTAGGGTCTAGAATGTAAAGACGGGGCTTGCCCCGTCTAGCAGCATCGATGATCTGGAGGTTGTTATGCGCATTGGAAAATACGAGAGTTCAGACAGTAGCGCCGGCACCGCGGTTACGTTTCTGCTGATCGGGCTGGGTGTAGGTGCGGCCCTGGGCCTGTTGCTGGCTCCGAAGACGGGGCGGCAGCTGCGGAAAGACCTGCGACGTTCCTATGATGACGCGCTCGAAACCGTATCGGACTGGACGGACGAAGCAAAAGACCGTTTCGAGGAGGCGGTCGAAAAGGGCGCCGATTTTGCCGATGAACTGCGAGCTAAGGCCGAGCCGTTGAGCGATTTGCTGCGCCGGCCGTAAATTGCTGGCAACGCTCGCCGATGGAATCATCACACCCGCTTGCGCGAAAGCCAGTGGTCTGCTCACCGTAGCCCGTAATCGTACTTGGCTAGTCGTTTGTCCGGGGCAAACCCCTAGCGCTTACGGCTCTGGTTGAGTTTCGTCCTCGAGTGTGCGTTTCTTCTTGTGCACGTTGCGGATCACAATGCCCACCGAGAAGCGGAAATTGTCCTGCTTCTTCTTGCCGAGAAGCGCGAAAGCGGTGCCGGTCTGCAAGTAATCAGCCTTGAACCGCAAGGCGAACCGCTCATTGATTTTGCGGTCGAGGCCGCCTCCCGCCACCAGCGCGCGGCCAGTGCCGATCTCGGTGAAGGTGGCACCTTGGGCGCTTGCACGGCCCCGGGTACCTTGATGTCCGAACAGCAGCTCGCCAATCGGAGTCCAGCCATCCCATTTGCGGCGGGCAAATTGCGCGCCAAAAAGAAAGTTGTACTCGCGCGTCGTCACATTGAATGTGGGGCCCGATGGGCAGAACGATGGAGTTCCACCGCAAGACGGAAATGGCGGCTGCTGCGCGCCCACCCCAATCTTTGAAGTCCCGAAGTATTGACCGCCTTCCACGATGAATCCCAACCAACGGGTTGCATTCAGACCGAGAGAAGCGTCCCAGCCAGGCAATCCCGCCCAGTGTCCGGAGTTGAAAAAACCAGCCTCAGCGTACGAACCGCCCAAAAAAAGTTCGATGCGCGGATACGGGGCCGCTGGCGGCGCGGACTTGGCGGTTGGAGCTGGGATGTCGGCTAGTTCGGGGGCCGGAGTTTGGGTCTGGGCCGGGGCTGGAGCTTGGGTCGAAGCAGGAGCTGGCGCCGGGGCGGGTGCCGGAGCTTGTGCCCACGACATCGCACTCAGAACCGCCACGGCCAAAACTCCCAGGTATTTCCTCACGAATCCTCCTTGAAAAATGCAGTACCCAGTCTTCAGTACCCAGTCCTGAAGCGCATCTTCATTTGCCCCAACTTAAAGACGCTCAAGCAACCTACAAATTCTTCCGTTTCTTCCGTCTTGACGCTGAGTATTGACTACTGCGTACTGGGTACTGGATTTCCGAAAACTGTATTGTAGTGAAGCTGAATATCCCCGCACGTTCCCTGCTCGGGCGAATAGACCATGCAGGTGTCAAAGGGCCGGGAATAGACGTGCAGGGTTACCGCACGCTGGTTCTCTTCCCGCGGATTCCTCACCCGGTGCACTGGCTCTCGCGGGTCGACCGCGCACGGATTCGCCGCCGTCAGCTCCACCGTGTTAGATGCCTGCAACTGGCACTTTCCTGCCTCGATATCCTGAAATCCAACGTGAAAATTTTCAACCAGCAGCTTTCCAACGGGCGCCGCCATCCAGCAATTCTGGTCGCGATGATTGTGCACCGAACTGCTCTGGCCAATATCCCAGCAGATGGCGAGCAGTTCATAGAGGTCCGTCTTGTCGATCAGGTTACGGGTGTAGTGCTGACGGTTCCAGGTCAAATAGGGCGCGAGGCTGGCTTCTTCGACCGGCATCTTCGCCAGCAAGGAACGAACTTCCTCGATACCATCGAAGGCCGATGCGGGAAACGCGTGCAGTTCCCTGACCAGTTCGTCAATGGAGACGCGCGGCGGTAGGGTCAGGTTGCTCATCTGTGTATTCGACAAACTATTGAGTATACCGTGTGCGGCTGGGGATGCTCGTGCGGGTGGGTCGTGTCGCGCTTCGAAAGCGATTCGAAAAAGGTCACGGGCACAATCAACAACCGTGGGCGTCCGCGCCACATAATCGTGGTGTCTCGATACAATCGAAGACGGTTGAAGGAAATCCATGGAAATTCGGCTGACGGAAAACGAAGTGCGCGTGCTGGGGGCGTTGATCGAAAAAGACATCACTACGCCGGAGTATTATCCCCTGTCCCTGAACGCTCTGGTGAATGCCTGCAACCAGAAATCGAATCGCGATCCGGTGATGCAGTTGGATGAAGACGCGGTGCGCGATGCGCTGGAAGGGCTGCAGGAGCAACGCATGGCTGGGCCCGCGCGCGGCGCCGACAGCCGCGTGACCAAGTACGAACAGCGGTTGCAGGAGGTGTTTAACTTCACGCGTCCGGAGATCGCGGTGCTGTGCGTGCTGCTGCTGCGTGGTCCGCAGACGCCGGGCGAATTGCGCGGACGTGCCGACCGCATGCACCACTTCGAGGCCCTGGAGGATGTGCAATCGGCTCTACAAAAATTGATGCAGCGCGATCCGCCGCTGGCGAAAGTGTTGCCGCGGCAACCGGGAACGAAGGAATCTCGATATGCACATTTGCTGGCCGGGGATGTAGTGGAAGTGGAAGCGCCAACGCAGGCCGGGGCTTTGGCTGAGCGCAATCCGGACGGGGAGCGCATCGCCCGACTGGAAGAAGAAGTGGCTGAGCTGCGGCGAGATCTCGGCGAGGTGAAGGATCAATTAGAACGATTCCGGAAAGAGTTCGAATGAATATCACCGCCGAGACACCGAGGGTCGGAGCAAGGCAAGGAAGGAACCCGTTGCTGAGTTTTTTGGCGGCTAAATCGTTGTTCTCTACAGTGCATATCCTCCGTAGAAAACGCACAGAATCCTACGGAGTCACTTCGAATACAACGCCGAATCCGCCCGCTCCGCCCCCGAGGGTCATGCCATAGAGATTGCCTGCGTTGTCCAGAATCAGGCTGGAGGGATAGGCCCCGTCGGCACCGCTGAAACTCCAGAGCACCTTCTCTTCATAGTTGCCGCCGCCAACCGGAGCCACTAGCTCGAAAACACTTCCATCGCCGCTATTGCCGTAGAGCGTGGTGCCGTAAATGTTCCCTTGCGGATCCAACACAACCCCCGCCCAAGGGCCGGTGCGATTTTTGAAGGATTGGAGAACTTGTTTCGTCCATTTTCCATTCTTTCCAGGACTGAGCTTGTAGACGGTTGCGTTGCCGCCGCCTCCATACCTTGTTCCGTAAAGGTTTCCAGCCTTGTCGAGCACGGGGGTGCCATTTAGACCGTCGTAATTCTTCCTACCAGTTTGACTGAAGGTGTGCAGCACAGTCGGATTCCAATCGCCTTTGCCATTCGGTGACAGCTCGAATACCGTTGTCAATCCGGCGCCAAAGATGTTTCCGGAGGCATCCATGGTTAGCCCGGCGTAGCTGGTATCGACGTTGTAAATCACCCGCTCCGTCCAGCCGCCCCCGGACGGGCTCAACTCGAAAACGGTGCCATCGTTGGTGTTTCCATGAAAAGTTGTGCCGTAGAGATTGCCCGCGGCGTCCATAATCAAACCCGTGACCGGATTCCTACCATCCGTCCCCCAAGCAAAGCTGTACAGGACTGTTTCCTTCCAGCCCGCTCCGGCGGGGCTAAGTTCGAACACGACGCCTAGTTCATTTGCGCCGCCATCATACGTCGTTCCGTAAAGGTTGCCCGCGCTGTCGAGTATTAAAGGGCAGTACGGATATCCCCCGTCCGCCCCTCCGGTGAAGCGATAAAGCACGGTCTCGTTCCAGCCTCCGCGGCCGTCCGGCGAAAGCTCAAACACACCTCCAACTCCCCCACCCATGAACAGGGTCGTGCCATAGAGATTGCCGGCACTGTCAGACGTCAGGTCGGATCGGGGAAAGGCGCCATCGCTGTATGTGAAGCTGTGGAGCACAGTCTCGGTTTGGGCCTGCGCTGGGGCAGCGCCAAAAGCCACTGCCAATCCGACCAATAGAGCGAGAATCGCCTGTGTGAACCTTGCGAACGACATGATTTTTGTCCTCTGGGAAGGAGAAAATACTTACCCGAGATGGGGAATGATCTACACTTGTCGACTTGATACAAGCGCACCGGGATTGTCGCGAGCACTATGCCAGTCGTTTCGGGAAAGGTCAACCGTAAAACGTATGAATTCGTCATGAAGCGCCAAACGCTTTTTCACCAGCGAGATAGGAGCAGCTATGAAGAAAACCTAACCCCTTCTCGGCGGTGAAAAGTTGTTTCTACAGCACTCGGTCTTGCGTGTAGCCGGCGGCTCCCAAGGCCGAGATGATTTCGGCGATGTGATCCGGCCCGCGGGTTTCCATCGTAATTTCGATCGCGGTCTCACCCAGACCCACGCCGTGGTAGGCGCGGTCGTAATCTGTCTCGACGATATTGGCGCGATGCTGCGCCAGAATTGATGTGAGGCGATTCAGCGCGCCGGGATAGTCGGGCAGGTGCACCCGGAGGCGAACCAGGCGTCCGTCCTTGACGAGGCCGCGCTCGATGATGCGGGAGAGCAGCGTTACATCGATGTTCCCGCCGCACACTAGCACGGCAACTTTCTTCCCAACCAGCGGTAGCTTGTGATTAACCAGAGCCGCGACGGCTGCCGCGCCCGCACCTTCCGCCAGAGTTTTTTCGCGTTCGAGTAGCAGCAGGATGGCGTTGGCGATTTCTTCTTCTTCGACGGTTACTATGTCGTCCACGTATTTCTGAACGAGCGGCAGGGTGCGGTCGCCGGCGCGCCGGACAGCGATGCCATCGGCGATGGTCGAGGCGGCCATGAGGGTCACGGGCTTGCCTTCGGCGACGGCAACTTTCATGGACGGCAGGCGCGAGGGCTGCACTCCGAAAACTTGAATTTTGGGATTCGACTCCTTGAGGGCGCAGGCGATGCCGCCGATCAGGCCTCCACCGCCGATGGGGACTACGACGGCTTCCAGGTCCGGATGCTGCTGGATCAGCTCGAGGCCGATGGTCCCTTGCCCCGCGATGACAGCGTCGTCATCGAAGGCATGCACGAAAGTAAGGTGCTCCGCCTGGCTGCGGCGGACGGACTCTTCGTAAGCTTCATCGTAGTTGGCACCGTGCAGAACCACGTCGGCGCCATAGCCGCGCGTAGCCGACACCTTGATGAGAGGCGTGGTCAGGGGCATGCAGATCTGGGCGCGGACGCCGAGTTTGCCGGCGTGATAGGCCACGCCCTGGGCGTGATTTCCGGCCGAGGCCGCAATTACGCCTCGGGCGCGTTCCTCGGCGCTGAGCAGGAGCAATTTGTTCAGCGCGCCGCGCTCTTTGAAAGAGCCGGTTCGCTGCAGGTTGTCGAGCTTTAAATAGACGTGGTTGGCGGTGGACTCAGAAAACGTCTCCGAACGCGCGCAGGGGGAAAGGTAGATGGAGTTGCGAATGCGGCGCAGGGCCGACTGGATGTCGTTGAGAATGATCATTTTCAGACTGGCTGCCGATGTAAGGATGAGAACAATCTTACCTGAACGCATCGGTAGAGACGCGGTGTGCAGAAAAGACGGGGCAAGCCCCGTCTCCCCAGTAAAAGAAACGAAGGGAGCAGGAGCGGCTTGGTCCGGGTACTACTTCCGTAATGGCCGGTTGGGACAGGGCCTAGGCCTTTCGAAACCTATGCAACCGCCAAAAGGCCCGTCAGAATGGGGTTTCGGAAGGAGTTCATTCCCTGGGACTCATGCCTAATTCGACTGCTGCCCTTCTCGCCCCCTCACCCGTCCGCCGAAAAAGTGTTGCGCGAGTCGCTCTGTTTGACCTGCCCGAAACCTCAGCACAGCTGATCACTGAGTGCTTCCGTCAATTTGGAATCGACACGGTCTCGATAGCGCGCGAACACGCGGATCGACTGCAATGTGAGAAGTTCGAGGCCTGCGTTTTGCCCCTGGGCGAAGCCGCGGGCAGCATCATCGAGTTGGCGCGAGGATCAGCTTCCAACAGCCGCATCATCATCTACGGGCTGGGTGGGACGGCGCAGGATGCCATGCGCTACTCGAAGCTCTGCCTCAATGCGGTGTTTCACGAACCGTTGGAGCGCTCGGCGGCGATCAAACTGGTGCGCTCAACTCGAATGCTGGTGCTTCACGAATTCCGCCGCTACGTGCGTATCCCGGTCATGACGGAGGTCGGGATCCTAATGGCGGACGGGGGGCGTATGACCGCCACCAGCCTGGAGATCAGCTCCGGGGGGATGTCGCTCAAGGGCACTCACGTGCCCGAACCAGGAAGTCTGGTAGAGGTGTCGTTTTCTTTGCTAACGCTGCCGCGCGTGTGGGTGCGGGGAAACGTCACCTGGAAGAAAAGCAACAAGAGCTTCGGCATTCGCTTTGACTCTACCGACGAGCGGCGGCAACGGCTGAAAGAGTGGATTGTGGGATATCTGGAAGCATAGAAAATCAGCTCTCAGCTCTCAGCCGTCAGCTCCCAGTTAAACCTCTTAACCCAGATTACAATATCGGCGTGAGTTCTTCTTCCGCCGCAGTCGAGCCTGAACATCCCTCCGTCATGGAAGCTCGCCGATTCTCGCTGCGACAAAGAATTCTCTTGTGGCTCATCAGCTGGGCGAGCTACCTGGCAATCTCGGTGATCGGTCCGACTCTGCGCTATTCAGTTTCGTGGGAAGAACCGCCTTCTCCGCCTGACGCCACTTATGAAAAACCCGTGATCTACTCTTTCTGGCATCGGGCCGTGTTCGCCAGCGCCTGGCTATGGAGAAAGATCGGGATCGCGGTAATGGTGAGCCGCAGCTTCGACGGGGAATACATCGCCCGGACCATTGAAAGACTTGGCTTCGTGGCGGTGCGCGGATCAAGCAGCCGTGGGGGCGCGACGGCCCTGCTCGGCTTGAAAGACCAGTTGGAGCAGGGGAACCTGGTTGTCTTTACGGTTGACGGTCCACGTGGCCCGAAATATGTGGCCAAGCCGGGGCCGGTGCTGCTGTCGCGGGCCAGCACACTGCCGATGGCAGCGTTCTATGTGGCGCTCAGCGATGCGTGGGTGCTGAATACCTGGGACGCTTTGATGATCCCCAAACCATTTTCGAAGGCGTTGGTGCGCTTCAGCGCCAAGATGCGAGTCCCCGCGGAAGCCGACGATGCGCAGTTGGCGGAGTTTCACCGCCAGCTGCAGACTGCTCTCGAACGCGTCACGCGGTTCGCCGAGGAGAACGTTGCGCAAGTCGGGTCGGCGGAGTTTCCCATCATCAACGCCTAGCCAATGGAGAGCCGGGCGCCCCCGCCCGGAGGGATGAGTGAGACGGCCATCGCATCACCACTCTAGTGGGTCAATTTGCGAAACCATAACCACAAAGGCCACGAAGGTGCACGAAGGAGACCCCCTGAGACCAAGAGCCTTTGTGATACTTCGTGTCCTTGGTGGTTCAGGGGTTTGTGGGGTGCATCGCGAAACTGATCCACTAATCAGCGTTTGACTTCTTATCAGGGTGCCCGGTAGATTTGCTGAACTGCTGTTTTTGCTCTTTCTCAAAATTAGGTTCGCGCATGATCGTAGGCCAGCGACACGCTGGCGCTATGGGAAGCGGGTGTGAATCCCGCGCTGCCGCGCAACTGTAAGCGAGGAAATCGCAACCGGCCACTGGGAAAAACCTGGGAAGGCCGATTGTAGTAGATGGATGATCGAGCGAAGGCTCACATCCTGACTCGCAAAGCCAGGAGACCGGCGTGAACCGTCCACACCAACCCTTTCGCGTGACAAAGGAGACGTGCATGCGGTTTTCTCGTGTAGTTGCCAGTTTGTTTTTCCTGTTAACCATCGCTTCCGCTGAAATCAAAATCAGAGTTGTCGATCCTCAAGATGCCACCGTCGCTGGTGCGCAGGTGCAATTGCTCCAGGCAGGCAAAGCCGCCCTGGTGGCCGTGCAAAACACATCCGCTGAAGGGCTAGTCATTTTTCGCACTGAGGCGTCGAGTTCTTATCGTGTCCAGGTGTTGGCTCCGGGCTTCGCAGCAACAACGGTGGATCTTTCTCCGGCGGGCGAAACCACCACGATCAAACTCCGCGTGGCGACGGCAGCGGAAACGGTGGTGGTGACTGCGACCCGCACTCCAGTTCCAAGCCAGGTCGCAGGCGCCGACGTTGAGACTCTGGGCAGTGGGCAGTTGGAAGTGATGCAATCGGTGGCCGCAAACGACACGATGCGTTTCTTGTCGGGCGCGGTCGTGAATACTGCGGGGCAACGCGGCGGACTGTCCTCGCTCTTCGTTCGCGGCGGCGAGTCCCGTTACAACAAAGTGATTGTCGATGGGGTTGCCATCAATGAACCGGGTGGCACGTTCGACTTTGGCACGCTGCCGATGGCGCCAGCGGATCGCATGGAATTTGCGCGGGGCGCGCAGAGCACTTTATACGGCACCGATGCCATGACCAGCGTCGTGCAAGTGTGGACGCGGACCGGAAACACTCGGGTTCCTGAACTCCGCCTTGGAGCCGACGGAGGAAACTTTGGAACGGCCAGCGGCTACGCGTCGCTGGCTGGGGCTCGCGGACGCTTTGACTACAACCTCTTTGGCGACCAGTTCAAAACTAACGGGCAAGGTGTGAACAACTCTTACTCGGATTCGCTGCAGGGCGCGAATGTGGGCGTGGCTCTCAGCGATCAGGTAGGGCTGCGGGTGCGGGTCCGCCACTCCAACAGCCACACGGGAATACCGGGGGAGTGGAATTTCAACGGCGATCCACTTCAGCCTCCCGATCCCAGCGAGTGGTCGCAACTGAACAATGTTCTAGGAAGTGTGGAACTCAATATCAACGCGCCTTCCGGTTGGCAACATCGTCTTACCGGATTTGACTACCTCTACCGTTACAACGAGCTAAACCTAACCGGAGATCCTGCTCGCATTTTTGACGGTCCCTCACACGAGGTTGACCGCATCAATCGCGTGGGATTTGAATACCAAGGCGATTACTCCGAGCGTAGCTGGGCCCACACCACCTTTGGTTATCGCGTCGAGAATGAGAATGGATTTGTTGGCGATCTTTTTTTCCCTCCTCAAACTCACGGGCAACGCCTGAGTCATGACATTTATGGGCAGGAGTTATTCACGTTCGGGAGAGTGTCTCTGATTGCTGGCGGGCGATTCGTGCACAACAGCGCCTTTGGCAACATCGGCGTGCCCCGAGTGGCTGCAACCTTTCTGGCGTTACGCGGTGGAGAGATATTTTCCGGGACCCGTCTGCGCTTCTCTTATGGTGCAGGATTCAAAGAGCCGCGGCTGGAGGAAACCTTTGCCGGACCGCCTTACTCAACCCCAAATACTGCTCTAAAACCCGAACGAACGCGCAGCTTCGAGGCGGGGATTCAGCAGAACTTGTTGAGCGGAAAATACGCGCTGAACGCCACCTACTTTCATAATGTGTTCTACGACCGCATCGATTACGCCATCGTCGATCCAACGACGTTTGTAGGTCAGTATGTCAACGTGGACAAGTCTTTCGCTCAAGGCGCTGAGATTGAACTGCAGGCGAAGATCCGGTCGAAGTTCTCTCTGAATACGGCCTACACCTATACCTCAACTGAAATACTCGAAGCTCCACTGTGTACGCCTGCAAATTTCTGCGATCCCCTGCTGGCTGCCGGACGACCGCTACTGCGTCGCCCCAAGCATTCGGCAACTACGCTCCTCAGCTATCTGGGGAAGCGATGGGGAGCGAACCTGGGTGGAAGTTTTGTGGGTCGACGTCCGGATTCGGATTTTCTCGGCTTCAACATTGATCACGCGGCAGGCTATGCTCGCGTCGATCTTGGCGGGTGGTATGCGATCAATTCACGAATTACGGCATACGCAAATGTTGAGAACGCACTGAACGACCATTACAACGAAGTGGTGGGATATCCGGCGCTGACGGCGAATTTTCGCGCGGGAGTGAGGTTTCGCATCGGAGGAGAGTAAATCTACCGCCGGCTGCCGGCGGTCTCTTTGGGCTCGTCGGCGGATTGCAGGTCATCCGTCGCGACCGGCATGCGGGATGGGGCGGGAGTTTCTCCGCCGTTGTAGCGGTGGCGGACCTCGTGGAGTTTCTCTACTTCTTTTTCACCGAGCGGTTGCTCATTGCCGAGCAGGTGGGTGACGAGCGCGATCTTCGCGAAGTGCTCCACAGTTTCCATCTTCATGTAGGCACTTTCTAGCGAGGAGCCAAACGTCACGACGCCGTGATTCGCCATCAGGATGGCATCATGGTTTGGAATGAGTGGCTCGAGTGCCTCGGTCAGTTCAGGTGTGCCGGGAGTGCCATAGCGAGCCAACGGGATCGAGCCCAGGCCGACAACCACCTCACACACCAGCGGACGGTTGAGATCGTAACCTGAAGCGGCAAACCCGGTTGCGGTCGGCGGGTGTGCGTGGACGATGCCATGCACGTCGGGGCGGAGGCGGTAAATCAGCAGGTGCATGCCGATTTCGCTCGAAACTCTGCGCTTGCCGGAGAGGCGTTTTCCGTCCATGTCGACGATCACCATGTCGGAAGCGCGCATCCTGCCCTTGCTGATACAGGTAGGAGTCACCAAGAGGTGCGTTTTGTCGAGTCGAACTGACAAATTTCCGTCGGTGGCCGCAACAAAACCGTTTTCGTGCAGCATGCGGCCGTACTGCACAATCGCAAGACGATGCTGGCGGTCGCTGGCCATTGAGAAACCCTTGAGCCGTCATGGTACCGCACGTGTCAGAAGCCTTACAACCATTAGCTGGTCAAAATGTGTAAATAGCAGGCGGCGACGGCTCGCACAGCCGACGGCGGCTTGGGGACCGCCCTCAAACCCTATAATCTCCTCGATGCTCGTCTCGAACTTCGACTATGATCTGCCGCCCGAACGGATCGCACAGGAGCCTTTGGCGGACCGCGCGGGGTCGCGCCTGCTGCACCTGAATCGGACGTCTGGGAGCTGGGAGGATCGGAGTTTTCGTGAATTCCCGGACTTGCTGCGGTCAGGCGATCTGCTGGTCTTGAACAATACTCGGGTGTTTCCGGCCCGGCTCTACGGCCACCGGAGCGGACAGCGTGCCCAGCCCCTGAGCCCGCATAATCCGGCAGCGCGGGACTTTCTTCGCGGGCGGGTCGAAGTTCTTCTGACCCGACAGGTGGCCCCCAATGAGTGGGAGTGCCTGGTAAGGCCTGGGCGGAAGATCGGGATCGGAGAAAAGCTCTACTTCGGTGATCCAGCCGAACTGGAAGCGGAAGTCACCGAACGTGGCACCTTTGGGGAGCGGCGCATCCGATTCGCCCCAGTGACTGATTTCTTTGCCCGCATCGAGCACATTGGGCATGTGCCGCTTCCGCCCTACATTGACCGCGAGGATCGGGGAGCAGACCGGGATCGCTACCAGACTGTCTACGCGCAGACGCGGGGATCGGTAGCGGCGCCAACGGCTGGTTTGCACTTCACGCCGGAAATCCTGGAACGGATTCGCGGACGCGGGATTGAGATTGCCGAGATCACACTGCACGTCGGGCTGGGTACCTTTCAGCCGGTACGAGTGGAGAAAGTGGAAGATCATAAGCTGCATCGGGAGTGGTACGAGATTCCGGCGGAAGCAGCCCGGGCAATCAACCGGGCGAAAGGCGAGGGACGGCGCGTGGTGGCCGTGGGCACAACCACGGTCCGCACCCTGGAGTATGCAGCCGAGTGCGCCGCGAAACGGGCCGGTGGAAATCGGGTGGAAGCCGGACAGGGCGAGGCCGACGCGTTTATCTATCCCGGCTATCGCTTTCGCATCGTAGACGCTCTGCTGACGAACTTTCATCTGCCGCAATCGACCCTGTTGATGCTCGTGTGCGCGCTCGGCGGGCAGGAGTTGGTGATGAGCGCTTACCGGCACGCGGTCGAGGCCGGATACCGCTTCTACTCCTATGGGGATTGCATGTTTGTGGAGTAGCGATCACCGGCGCGAGTGCGGTTCGTATCAGGGCATCGCTTTAGCTTTAGCGATGCCGTAAGGTGCTCGCCATGTATGCGCCTTCAGGCGCTGCGGTACGCACGATCCGAAACCTATGTAAACTTGTTCCAGGTTGATCCAGATACGCATGCATTCCCGCCTCGCTACGATTGCATTAGTCGCTCTGACCCTAACCTTAACAGCGCAAGCGCAAAACAAAACTGCACCAGTCACTAAACCAACTGCCAAGCCCGCCACTCCCAGCAACGACACCCAGCTTTTCCGCAACACCACTTTCGGATTCCGTTATCAGATTCCCTACGGCTGGGTGGATCGCACCAAGGAGATGCAAGAAGGAAACGAGGCCGGTAGAGCGGAAGTCCTGCTCGCGATTTTCGAGCGCCCTCCCGAAGCCACCGGAGACACGATCAACTCCGCAGTCGTGATCGCCTCCGAAAGCGCTGCGTCCTATCCCGGCCTCAAGAAAGCCGAAGACTACCTTGGGCCGCTCACGGAACTCGCGACCGCGAAAGGTCTCAAGGCCGATGGCGAGCCCTACGCGCTGGAAGTGGAGTCGCGACAACTGCTGCGCGCTGATTTCGTGAAGACGATCAGTGTGAAACTCACCATGCATCAGTGCACGCTCATCCTGCTGGCGAAGGGACAGATCGTCTCGTTTACGTTCATCGCAGGCAGTGAAGACGAACTCGACGACCTGATGGACGGGCTCCATTTCGGCGCCGCAAAATCGACCGCCAAACCACATCCCTAAAGGCAACAAAAGGCGCTATTTATGCTCTCGGTTCCGGTCCCAGGACAAGCCCTTTTGTGCTAAAATACATCTATCTCTGGTGATAGCTAAATAGCAGAAAATTCAATAGGTTGAGGTCACCCGAGCAGTCCCGGAATCGCCCCTTCCAGTCAGGCGCCAGATCCGGCTTTTTCCACGGAGCAGAATGGCCACAAAAGAATTGCAAGCCGAACTCCAGAACGCGAACAACGACGCGAAAAACAAGAACGGCAAAACGACTAACGGAGACTACACCGCCGACTCGATTAAAGTTCTGGGCGGCATGGAGGCGGTGCGCAAACGTCCCGCGATGTACATCGGCTCGACCGGCGAAATGGGTCTCCATCACCTGGTCTATGAAGTCGTGGATAACTCGGTTGACGAAGCGCTCGCCGGCCACGCCGACAAGATCGACGTCACCATTCACCTCGACAATTCCATCACCGTAGTCGACAACGGACGCGGCATTCCCGTCGACAACATGGACATCGACGGCGAAAAAGTTCCTGCCGCGCAGGTCGTGATGACGACGCTGCACGCGGGCGGTAAGTTTGACAGCAACTCCTACAAAGTTTCCGGCGGATTGCACGGCGTCGGCGTGAGCTGCGTCAACGCGCTCAGCGAAGAACTCGATCTCGAAATCTGGCGCGATGGTTTCACCTGGGAACAGACTTACTCCAAGGGTGAGCCCACCAGCAAGCTGAGAAAGACCGGCGCGGCCAAAATAAAGACAGGCACCAAGGTTCACTTCGTGCCCGACAAAACGATTTTCACAACCACCGTCGAATACAACTTCGACACGCTCTCGCAACGTCTGCGCGAGCTGGCGTTCTTGAACAAGGGTCTAGTCATCACGCTCACCGACGAGCGCCAGACCGACTCCAAGACCAGCGAAGCGAAGCGCGCCGAGTTCAAGTACAACGGAGGCATCGCCGAATTCATCAAGCATCTGAACCGCGGCAAACAGACGCTCCACGACAAGCCGATCTACATGGAAGCCGACAAAGACAACGTACACATCGAAATCGGCTTGCAGTACAACGACGCTTACTCGGAATCCGTTTTCAGTTTTGCCAACAACATCAACACCGTCGATGGCGGGACGCATCTCTCCGGATTCCGCACCTCGCTGACCCGCACCATCAACTACGCGGGACAGCAGATGGGCCTGTTCAAGGATGTGAAAGAAAATCTCACGGGAGACGATGTCCGCGAAGGCTTGGTGGCCGTGATCAGCGTAAAGCTGCCCCAGCCCCAGTTCGAAGGCCAGACCAAAGGCAAGCTAAATTCCGACATTGCGGGCGTAGTACAGGCCGTAGTGAACGAAAAGCTGGGAGCATTCTTCGAGCAGAACACCGCGGTGGCCCGCAAGATTATCAATAAAGCCATCGACGCGTCGCGCGCCCGCGAAGCTGCGCGCAAAGCCCGCGACCTGACGCGCCGCAAAGGCGCACTCGATGGCGGCGGACTCCCCGGCAAACTAGCCGACTGCTCCGAGCGCGACCCTAATCGCTGCGAACTCTTCCTGGTAGAAGGAGAATCCGCAGGCGGCACCGCCAAACAGGGCCGTGACCGCCGCTTTCAGGCGATCCTCCCGCTCAAGGGAAAAATTCTGAACGTGGAAAAAGCACGCTACGACAAGATGCTGGCGCACGAAGAAATTCGCGCCATGATCACCGCGCTCGGCACCGGCATCTCGAAAGAAGACTTCGATCCAACCAAAGTGCGCTACGGAAAAATCATTCTCATGACCGACGCCGACGTGGACGGATCGCACATCCGCACCCTGCTGCTGACGTTCTTCTTTCGCCACATGCAGGAGCTGATCAAGCGCAACAACATCTACATCGCGCAGCCGCCGCTATTCGGCATCAAGAAGGGCAAGTCGCACCAGTACATCAAGGACGAGCGCGAATTCGTCAAGGTCATGGTAAAGCGCGCTTCCGAAGGCCTCATCATTCGCTACGGTGAAGGCGCAGCGAAGCTGGAAGGCGCAGCCCTGACCAAGTTCATCACCGTTCTGAACGAATATCTAGGATTCCTCGACAAGTTAAACAAGCGCCTGCGCGAAGAGGATATCACCGGACTGCTGCCGAAACTCGACCTGGCGAAGCGCGTCGACTTTGAAGGCGACAAGAATAGTCCGCCGAAGAAGATCGAGAAACTGGAAAAAGAACTCAAGCGCCGGCAGAAGGAACTGAACCTGAAGAGCGTCGAAACGCGCTTCGACGAAGAACATAATCTTTGGGAAGTGCGGTTCGTGAACTCGCAGGGCGCCGAGCATGTCATCAGCTGGGAACTAGCCTCGACCCCGGAATGCCGGCAGCTTATCGCCAAGTTCAAGCAGATCGAGCAGTATCTGGAACCACCCTTCGTGGTCGAGAGCGTGCCGAGACCCGCAAAGACGGCGGCCAGCGCGGGGGATAAGAATGACGACAAAAATGAAGACGAAGGCGATAGCGATAGCGCAGACGAAAATCTGAGTGCCGCCGAAAACGCGGAAGCCGAGAAGGCCCAGAAGAAAACCGGCAAGCCGCCGATGAGACGCGCGAAAGAGCCCGAGATCGTCGAGAAAAACACCGCCCGCGAGCTTTTCGATTACGTCTTGAACGAGGGCCGCAAAGAGTACATCGTCCAGCGCTACAAGGGCCTCGGCGAAATGACCGCCGAGCAGCTCTGGGAAACGACCATGGATCCCGAGCGCCGTACGCTCCTGCAAGTCCGGCTCGAAGACATAGCCGAGTGCGAAACCATCTTCACAACGCTGATGGGCGAAGACGTAGAAGCCCGCAGAAAATTCATCGAAGACAACGCGCTGGACGTAAAGAACCTGGACATCTAATCCGTTCGTGTGGCGACGGGGCTTTGCCCCGTCCATGCCGAGCAAAGCCTGGCAGATCTGAAAGTGTCGCCCCTGACGGGACTCGATCAGGTGGGGCGACGCTTTCCTCGGGGCTCACGCTCCGAGCCTTCCTCTTCCGCTGCTTCGCGGCCTGGTGGTTACCCCGAATTACCTCCGTGCCTCTGGGTTCTCTCCGTTGATCATTGCTCAATGCAAGTTCTTCCCCCATCCCCGTTCTCTCTACAAGACGCGGCAAGCCGCGTCTCTACGAAAGAGAAGCGGCGGCTTCCCCCGGCCATCGCTACACCGACCACAGGAAAAGGGGATATGAAGAAACTTCTCGCCGCGCTATTTAGTCTGAGCCTTACGCTTTTCGCCGCCGCGCAGGACTCTGCGCCGTCACTCACAATTTACAACCAGAATTTCTTTGTTGCGCGCGATCACTTGACGCTGGAGTTGAAAACGGGCGCCAACCATGTTGAGTTTGCGGGAGTCACTGCCCACCTTGAACCCGATTCCGTCATCCTGCGCGACCTTACCGGACGTCCGCTGCAAATCCTCGAACAGAGTTACCGCGCCGACCCCATCTCTCAGGAACTGCTGCTCTCGTTTTACGAGGGCAAGACGATTGATTTCCAGGTGCAGCGCGGCGACAAGTTCCTAACTTTCCCCGGAAAGATCATTCGCAGCGGCTACGCGTCTGGCGTCACTTACATTAACGGATATCCGCAGGGAGTTGCGCCGCAGCCCATCATCCAGGTCAATGGCGTGTTGCAATTCGGATTGCCGGGGCAGCCGCTGTTTCCGGCGCTCAGCGACGATTCCATCCTCAAGCCCACGCTGACCTGGCAATTGGCGACCACGCAGGCTGGCCACTCCGAGGCTGAAATTTCCTACGTCTCTGGAGGAATGACCTGGCAGTCAGACTACAACCTCGTGGTTTCCGACGGCGCAAAGAATTCCAGCATGAACTCGCTCGACCTCGTCGGATGGATCACCATGCAAAACCACAGCGGGAAAACTTTCGAGAAGGCGCGCATCAAGTTGCTCGCCGGCGATGTCAGTAAGCTTCAGGACCAGCGCCTCTCTGGCCGCATGTATCGCGCCGAAAAAGCAGCGGACATGGCCGCCTCGGCGCCAGTCGTCAGCGAAAAGTCATTCGACGAATTTCACCTCTACACGCTCGAACGTCCTGCCACGCTGCACGACAACGAAACCAAGCAAGTCGAATTCGTGCGCTCGACCGGCATCCAGTCGCAACGGCTCTACATCTACGATGGCGCGCAGGTCGAGCAATACGGCTACTACTCGCCCGAGCAGATCCGCAACGAGCCTGGATATGGCACGGCTTCAAACCCGAAGGTCTGGGTGATGCAGGAACTGAAGAACTCCGAAGCCAATCATCTCGGCATGGCGCTGCCCAAGGGACGCTTGCGTTTCTACCGCCGCGACACCGACGGCAGCCTGCAATTTGTCGGCGAGAACACTATCGACCACACACCCAAAGACGAAATGATCCGCGTCTACACCGGCAACGCCTTCGACATCGTGGGCGAACGCAAGCGCACCAACTTTCACGTCGAGTCCAATCAGCACTGGATGGACGAGACGTTTGAGATCCGCGTGCGTAACCACAAGAAGGACGCGGCGAACGTGCGCGTGGTGGAACACCTCTATCGCTGGAACAACTGGAAACTTACCGACCAATCGCACCAGTCAAAGAAGCGCGACGCGCAGACCATCGAATTTCCGGTCGAAGTCGCTGCCAACGGCGAGCAAATCGTGACTTACACGGTGCATTATTCGTGGTAGGGGATGACTCTCACTGTGTGGAAGCGGGGCTACGCCCCACTTGGACGGGGCGAAGCCCCGTCCCCACACACTCCGTACTTCACATTTGGATACACCCGGTCAAACA
This sequence comes from Terriglobia bacterium, assembly GCA_020073525.1. Taxonomy (GTDB): domain Bacteria; phylum Acidobacteriota; class Terriglobia; order Terriglobales; family Acidobacteriaceae; genus Acidiflorens. The sequence goes on along the minus strand of JAIQFA010000063.1, from coordinate 6,300 downwards.
CGACCCATAGCATTCCGATCACGGCGAAAACGAGGTAGCTTCCTTCCGGTCCAACCGAACCACCAGCCAGCCAATCGGGTCCGTGCAAACTGGAGTTGAGCAAGTGGCCGGGTAGAAGCGTCCCGCTGTCGGGAACGGAGTAGAGATAGCTTTCGCCCCAATCCCATGCCATGTGAAAGCCAACCGCCCACCATAGAGTTCCGGTCCGGCGCAACGTCAGGCATAGAAAGAAGCCAATCAATCCGGCCGCGATCAGTCCGGTCATCGCTTCGCCGGAATTGCCGCTGTGGATGTATCCGAACGCAAACGACAGAAGCGCGGCCGCCGGCCAGAAATCCATCCCTTGCGAGAGCACCCATTGCGAGTAGCCGCGCATCAGGAAATCTTCGAAAAATCCCGTGAGCAGAAAGAGCACCGCATAGTACGCGGCAAATTTCCAGATGCGTATGCCGTGCAAAGCCAGCGAGCCGAACTCAAACGCGCCGGTCCCGCGCAACGTCAGCATCAGGACGCTCAGGGACACGATCCCCCACAACGCTCCCACCCAGAAATTTCGTCCAAAGGCCCGGCGCGCGGGCAGTCCGAAGTCGCCGAAGGGCCGACCCTCAATCCGAGCCATCACTACAGCCGGCAGGATCGCCGCCAGCATCCGGCTGCCTTCGACGACCAGGCTCCACCAGAGCGCGCCCAGAGATGAACGTAACGAAAGCAGCAGCCAACCTTCCATCTGGTAGATGATCCATCCCATGCCCAGGTAGATCAACCAGCGCGTGCCGGGATAAATTCCATCAGGGCCGAGAAAAACATCGCGTAGTGGAGACTCGCGGTCAGCACCGGTCGTCGGCAGGGATGACGGCAAGGACGAAGAGGGAAGCGAAGGCGCAGGCAAGTTTGCGTCATCCACGGGAAGGAGCGGATCCGGCGCCGGGAGAGAAGGGGACAACGGTTTGTTATCCATCATCGTCCCGGACATGGTAAAACACTCGGTCCCGCTCTGTTACGTCAATGTTGCGACGCATTCTTCATTCCGACGCTTTCCGCGCCCCACAATTTGCCGCAGCAGCGCTGCTCCTGGTCTACCTTTTGCAGTGCGTGTGGCTGGTCAGGGTGCAAACGTTGCATGCCTCGGTCCCGGACTCCGACCAGGCTCTGCGCATCTACCAGGGTCTCGAACAATGGAAGGGTGGGGCTATTGCGGGAACTCCCGAATCGCTGCGTTCGGAAGCCGCCACTGGTGTGCCCTCTGCAGGACGGTCCGGCCATCTCCGCGTGCGCGACGGGTACGATCAGGACCGCTCGCCTCTCTACTACCTTGTCGCCGCGGCGCCGCTTCTGGTGCGCCCTGGCGCGTGGTTGCCGGAGTCACTCGAGCCGTTGGTGGCTGCGACCCCTTCCCTGTTCTTCGGCTTCATGCTGGGAGCCTCGCTCTGGTATGTCGCGCGCCGTCTTTACGGCAACGCTGGCGGATACATCGCGCTCGCTCTGTACTGCTTCTCGCCGGCCATGATCGTGAATGTGGCAGGAGAACGGAGTCTAGGAGAAATGGGCGCTGTGTGGGGCGCGTTTGGCACCGTGTTCACCGCCATCGCCGTGGCGCACACGCTCTACGCCCCACGCGAAGTTGTGGTCTGGAACTGGCGACGAATTCTGCTGCTGGGGTTGTCTCTGGCACTGGCGGCGGGCAACCAGTTTTCACTGGGAGTGCTGGCGGTGGTGATTTTGCCGCTCATGTTCTGGGTGGCGCCAGTCCGGCCACGCGCCGTGCTGGCGATCTGGACCACTGCGGTGGCCGTCGCTCTGGTGCTTTTTTTCGCTGCCTACTCTTTCGAGCCTTCGTTGTTCTGGCAAGGAATGTTGCACGCGCGCTGGCTAGACTTCGAGCCGGCGGCGTTTGGCGCGTCTATTTCATACCGCAATGCTTGGCAAACGATCCGCTTCAGCAGTCCCGCCTTGATGCTGGCCCTGCCGGTGGCGCTGATCACATACCTGGGATGGAAGCGCAGCCGCTATTTCGGCAACAGCGCACCGCTCCTGATTGCGGCACTGTTGCTCGTTTTGGCCCTGGGCGCTCCCGATTTTCCGGGACAAGGATTCCATCTGACGATGATCGTTTTCCTGTTCGTGTTCGTCAGCGGAATATTTGCCGATCTGCTGGAAACTCAACAGAGCCTGCTGGTAACGGCTGGACTGTGCGGATTGTTGTGCGCCTCCGCCGTCTGGAATCTGCTCCAGTTGTGGCGCATCTGATTTCCCGTAGAGACGCGCCTTGTCGCGTCTCTGGCAGCGGGGAAACGTGGCAAGCCCCGTCTCTACAAATCTTTCAGGTTAAAATAAAATGATAGCCGTTTCATCAACTATGAGCACCTCGACTCCCACAATGAAAAGCATCTACGTGACCCGCACTGGCCTTCCATTAAGCTTTAAGGTGGAATGGCCTTTCCGGCATGCCACTTCCGGCGCAGACTTTGACGTACTGCATACCGTGATCACACTGGAAAATTCCGAGGGCCTGCGCGCACTCGTGGCCGTGAATCTTTCGGCCACGCTGCGGGAGGTGCTGCCTTCGCTGGAAGCAAAAGACACGGAAGGTCCGATCATCAATGCTCTGCGCAAGGAAGTCGACCACAAGCAGATAGAGTTTGTGAAATCCGGCAAACTGGTGCCGCTGCCGTTTTCCAGCCGCCACTACAGCTTCAAGCTCAACAAATGGGTTTTCGGCAAGGCCAGCGACGAAGAAATCGCGCGCATGGTTGAGCGCAAAGTTTACTGGCAGACACGTCTGGTAGGCGGAGATGTATGGTTGGGCGATCCGACCGAGGCTCTCTACCTCGATACCTCCACCGATCACATCGCCGAAATCGCAGCCGGATTGGCGAAGCAGGGACTTTTCACCATGGCCCGGCGCTACGCTACCGCGCTGCCCGCGCTGATGGATCAGCAAGACCGCTTCGAATCGGAGATGACAGCGGCGCGTCAGCAACTGGAAGAAAAGCACGCTTTCGAGCGCGGCTAGAGTTTCCCGATTGTGTAGGGCGGACACTCTTGTCCGCCGCCTTTGCTTTTGGGGTTGATCTTGATTTGTATTTGATCTCGAAATGCTGTTTGATCGCGATTCCCTAATTCTCAGAAGCAACGTCAAAGGCAGCGGACAAGAGTGTCCGCTCTACACAAGCAAAACCTACCACACGCGACAAGCGTTCTCCCGCACCATGGGCTGGCCGGGTTTGCAGTGGAACGCGGCGCGAAATTCGGTCATGTTGGCTACAACGCCATTCGCCCGATACTTCTCGGGCGAGTGGGGATCCACCGTCGCTCGCAGCCGCTTATTTTCTTCGCGCTCGTTCGTACACCAGCTCTGGCCGTAGGCAACGAAGAAGCGCTGCTCGGGCGTCAAGCCGTCCAGTGGCTCGAGCTTTTGATCCTTCGTGTCTTCTTTCCAGGCCAGATACGCCAGCAGCGTCCCGCCCAAATCCGCCAGATCCTCACCGTTCGTCAGTTTCCCGTTGACCTTGATGTCATCGATAATGGTGTATCCGGTATATTGGTCCACCACGCACTGGGCACGCTGTTCAAATTCCTTGCGGTCGGCGTCCGTCCACCAGTTGCGCAGATTTCCTTGGGCGTCGAACTGGCTGCCCTCGTCGTCGAAGGCATGGGTCAGTTCATGGCCCATGGTGGCGCCGGTGTCGCCGTAGTTGGGTGCGGCATCGGAAAGGGCGCTGAACAGCGGCGGCTGCAGCACTCCTGCTGGGAAGTTGATGTCGTTTTTCTGCGGATCGTAATAGGCATTGACCGTCGGCGGCGTCATGCCCCACTCCTTGCGGTCGACCGGCTTGCCGATCTTGGCGAGCCAGCGGTGAAACTCGAACCAGGACGCCCGCTGCGAGTTGCCGATTTCGTCTCCGCGCATAATTTGCAGCGAGCTGTAGTCGCGCCACGTGTCGGGATAGCCGATCTTGTTGGCGATCGTGCGCAGCTTGGTGAGCGCCTGTTCCTTGGTCGCCGCACCCATCCAGGGCAACGCCTGGATCTCGCTCTGCATGGCCGTTTCGACCTCTTTCACAACTTTCAGCGCTGCCTGCTTCGCCTCCGGACTGAAGTACTTCGCCACATAAGCCTGGCCCAGCGCCTCTCCCAGGTCGCTGTCCACGTCGTTCGTGCAGCGCTTCCAGCGCGGCGGCAGTTCTTGCTGCCCACGGAGAGTCTTGCCGTAAAAATTGAAATTCTCTTTCACGAACGCAGCGGAAAGGCCGGTGGCCGCATCGTGCGCGGCATGCCATCGCAAATACGTTTTCCAGTCGCCCAAGCTTTCTTTTTCGATTTCTTCACTCATGACGTGAAAATAGTCGGGCGTCACGACATTCAACGTCCCGAGCGATCCTACTCCGGTTTTTGTGAAATAAGTGTTCCAACCGAACGATGGGGCCAGCTTTTGTAGTTCTTCCACGCTCATCTTGTGGTAGAGCTTGGGCGGATCGCGCCGTTCGACACGGGTCATCTGGCCCTTGGCGAGCGCGGTCTCGATGCGCATCACAGTCGCTGCTTCCGTGGCCGCGTCGGCTGGCTTGTCGCCCAGCAACTCGAACATTTTTGCGACGTGCTCCAGGTAGGCTTTGCGCAGTTCCTCGGACTTGGCATCGTCCTTCAAATAGTAATCACGATCGGGAAGGCCGAGCCCGCCCTGATCGGCCTCGGCGATGACCTGCGTCGAGTCCTTGAAGTCCTGATTGGAGCGAAACGCGAACAACGTTCCTCCACCATAGAGCGAGGGCGGGAACTGTGCGGTCGCCGCATAATCCGCCAGATCTTGTTTCGACTTCAGGTGCGAGATGCGCTCCAGTTGCGGCAATAGCGGTCTGGCTCCGAGCTTTTCAATCGCCGCCTCATCCATGCACGAGGCGTAGTAATCGCCGATCTTCTGCGTCACCGCATCCCGCGCGGTGTTTGCTTTCGACGCTTCTTCCAGAATCGACCTCAGCTGGGCCCGGTTCTCGTCTTCGAGCTTGCCATATGTGCCCCAGTTCGACTGGTCCGGCGGAATTGGATTGTTCTTCATCCACCCACCGCAGGAGTACGTATAGAAGTCCACGCACGGATCAGCGGTTCTATCCATTGCGGAAACATCGAGCACGGGTTCAGATGAGGTGTGTTGGGCGCAGGCAGGCAAGGTGACGGAAAGCGCCGCCAGAATGAGAGCGGGAATTTTCCAGTTCATAAGGTCTTTAGATCGCACTCTGAGAGTACCGTTTCGTTCAAAACTTATCCAGCGTTACGGAACCGTCGCTGGTGTGTACGGTCAACCGGTTGCCACCGCCATTCATCTTGCCGTGTATGTCGTGACGACCAAAGCTGCCTTCGACCACGATGGGAATGTTGGTGGTGATACTGCCGTCGCTGGTGTGTAACTCAAGGTCGGCGGCCAGATCTCCGGGAATTCTGAGGGACACGCTGCCGTCCGAGCTGCGCACGTCCCAAGCCTCGCGCAGTTGCGAGCCGGGACGGGCTTCCACTTCCACCCGGCCGTCGCTCGTCCGCAATTCGAGAACATCGAACCTTCCCGAAACGTGGACCGAACCGTCGCTGGTGTGGGCACGCAGAGTGCCATCGACATCCTTGAGTTCCAGCCTGCCGTCGCCGGTCGCGAAAACCAACTCGCCTTCCACCCCTTTCACTGAGACGTCGCCGTCGCCGGTGTGGACGTTGACTTTGGCAGTCCGGGGCATGCGGATCTCCAATTCAGTCCGACGGGTTTCGATTCCAATTGAGAAATGGGCACGGTGGGGCTGCCGCAACTCAATATCGACCGCATTCCCCTGCTGATGTTCGGCGATTTCCAGACCACCGTTGCCGATGTGCCAACCGTGGGTCGTGACGTGCGCCTCAATCTTGTTTTGATCCCAAGCCTCGATGCGAACATTGGCATCATGAGTCTCGACCCGTAACTCAGGCTTGGCGGTCAGGTCGTAGGTCTTCGACCAATCGTCCGCGTGAGCGAAAGCTGTGAAGGCAGTGGAGGCAATTACGGCAAAGAGCAAAGGCAGGGAATTTTTGCGCATGGCGGCAGTTCTCCAGTACCTGGACACACATCGATCCAGGTAGTCAGACGAGGGTACGAGGCTTTGGTTAGTGAAGTTCCAGAAAAAATGGCGGCGGGGCCTATTTACAGCCTAGGTGTCAACCCCAACATGGCCTGTCCCACCATCTCGAAACGTGATCCGTTCGTGCAGAGACGCGAATGGTTCATTTGTTATTGGAGAGCTACGATGGTGGGCGGGACGGTTTGGTGCGTCGCCGACGAAT
>JAIQFA010000062.1 GCA_020073525.1 Terriglobia bacterium | reverse complement strand
GGTAAAAGAGAAGAGGCACATTCCCATTGACAACCCATGACGCTGGACCTTTCTCAACTGTTCTTTCATGGAGGTTCCAATAAGCAACATTGCACCCGGGATGTTTCAGCACATGGACAGATTCGAAATAGCAATGGACCAAGTTGATCCATTTTTGATCGACAAAAAGACCAGTCCAGCGTTCTGCGTATCCGAGAGTCAGGCATCGACGTTCCCACCACGCGAGGAAGCGTTCCGCCTCCGTCGTTTTGGACACGGCAATAAAACCCAAATTGAAGACGCCGGTGTACAGCAGGTTCGCCTCCTCGTTTGGCAATTCTTCATTAGGTACCGTGCAGTGGGGAGTAATAACTATTCCGCTTGTGTTCAATGCGTCAAATAGCGAGTCAACTGGCGAGCAAATAAGGATGTCCGGGTCAAAATATAGGAGTTGATCCACTCCTCGAGCGAGAAGCGTCTTAAGGAATGTGGGCTTGACGTTGGTGTTCAATTCGAGAATGTCGTATTTGAAGGCTACCGACTGAAAGTTGGGGATGGCCAGATCCTCAACCAACAGCAATTCAAAGTTTTCGCGCGACGCGTCAAAGCTTTCTGGTGGGCGGTCCGCAAGCAAGACATAGAATTTATGATCGGGGTGGAACTCCAGGAAGGAGTCGCAGAGCGTTCGTGCGTAGGGAATATAGTTTGCGGAAACAATTGTGCAGGCAGCCCTAACCATTCGACATTAATCCATTCCTGAGTTTTTCTTGACAGTCTTGATCTGGCTTAACTCTACGCCTGTGCTAAAGTTCAATCTGCTTGCCCACTTTGCCGCGCAGGGCATCTGTCGTGCCCATTGCCATCGCTCGACACTTCTGCCATTTGTTGTCTTCCATCAATACGATCTTGGCGGCGTCAAAGAGCATCGACCGGCTCTCGCGCCATGTCCATGGCCAGTCTGCCGCGTAGCGTCTGAGCAGCAGCAGGCGATTGCGAGTAATGTAATAGCGCCTCCCTGCCGAGTGGTTCGTCACACCGAAGGCAAGGCCCAAGAAGTTATGAAACGTAGTCCGTCCTAGAGCGTGGAAGAGTACAGCGGGCGACTGAAGAATCAGCATTCCCCTCTGCCTGACGCGAAGACAGAATTCGACGTCCACGTAGTCCATGAACAGGCTTTCATCAAATCCCCCGACGTCCCGAATCGCACTCAACGGCATCATGCTTCCGGAAGTCATTGCAAGAAGTACCTTGCCGTTGCTGGATCGCAACATTCTTATACGAATCCTCGATTCGCGATCGACACAGGTTGGGGCAATGATCGCGACTTTTTCTGGATGCGCAGCTCGCTGGTATGTCTCCAGCATTTGGGAAATAAACCCGTCGCTTACGCAGCTGTCCTGGTCAAAAGCGGCGACCCAGTCAAACCCCGCTCTTATCGCGTGGTTGACGCCAAGGTTAAGAGCTGCGGCAATCCCCAGATTCTGATGATTGCGAATCACCTTGCACCCTAGACGCGTCTCCAGTTCCTGGAGGTGCCGCTGCGTTTCGCCAGAGGAACCATTATCCACCAAGACAACGTGGCCAACCTGTGCGGCGACAGCTACAATGTTGTCAATGAATGTTGGTTGGGGGTTGTACGTAACAATCACCGCGCAGACAGATTGCGCTGTCATCTCCGGATTACTCTCATAGGGGCCGGATTGATTGTATTGACTCGCACGCGCCAAAACAAGAAAGAGCGGAGAGTTAGGGGCGGGAGCATCTGGCGGCCATGGTGCCCGATGCCGGGGTTGATTGTACACACGTGTCGAGTCTTGGGCCTTGCTGAACGGTTTCATGAAAGGCGCCCACACGTCCGCGTTGTAGAATTGCGAGGAGGTCGAAGGAGACGAACTTCCCTGGTGACTAGTGTTGGCAGGCGAGACTAGTGTCCATACATGCTGACCGAAGAAATCAAAGAAGAAAAGGTGGCCTCAGTCGCTCTCGATCGAGCACAGCGATCTCTGGGCACGAAGATCGTGCGCAACGTCGCGTTTGGCGGTCTGCGCTACGTTTTCATAGCGCCGATTCCGTTCATCATGACTCCGCTGATCCTGCACAAGATTGGAGTCGCAGGGTACGGCACGTGGGCGGTTTTTTTGGCCATCAATGGATTAACATCTCTGGCGGATCTGGGGTTGGTGGGCACCTTGAGCAAGTTCGTCGCCGAATATCATGCGCGACGGGATCTCGATGGTCTGACTCGGTTGTTGAGTTCTGGATTAACATTGTTCCTGTTGCTGGACGTGGCCATCGCAGCCGTTCTTTGGATTGCCAGTCCTTTGCTGGCGTCCAAATTGTTTCGTGGCAGCACCGTCCCAAGTGGCGAGTTGACTCTTCTATTGCGTTGTTTTCTGATCGTGATTGCCACCAATCTATTGACTCAGCTATTCGCTTCCGTGACCACGGGTCTGCAGCGTCTCGACCTGACCAATATCATGAGCGCCGGAAACGTCTTGCTGAGCGCCTTCTTCGGGGCATTGTTGCTGCTGCGGGGATGGAGCCTGCGGGGATTGATCTATGGCTATATCGCGTCTGGAATTGTAACCGTCGCAATCTATCTCATCATTGTGCGAAGCTTGTTGCCTCAAGTCGCGTTGAACCCGATGCGCTTCGACCGGATTGAGGCGAGGAAGATGTTTGGCTATAGCCTTCGTCTCTATATCACGCAGGCGGCGGTGGCAGTGCACAACCAAGTGGAAAAGGTTTTTCTAGCCATGCTCGTCGGTGTCGATCCCGTAGGGTGGTACGACATTGCCAGCGACGTTGCGCTGAAGGTCCGTGGATCTATCGGATTCATCTTAAGTCCGGTCTTGCCCGCAGCCTCGGAATTAAACGCTTTGGGTGATGAAGCGAGGATTAAGGAGCTTTATTTTCGCACGCACAAATACCTGGCTCTCTGCGGTGTGCCGGTGATCTGCTACGTGGTCGCAATCTCGAATCGCTTCGTCGAACTCTGGATTGGCTCCAGCATGAAATTGATTGCCCTCCCTCTAAGCGTCATCCTGATCGTGAATTTTGTGAATCTCACGACCGGCCCCGGATTTCTGATCTTCGCGGGAAAAGGCGACATGAAACCCGGCATCCAATCTGCGATGTTGGGGGTTGTCCTCAACGTGGTGTTAAGCTTGGGACTGATTTATAAATTTGGTTTTGCCGGGGCAGTACTTGGGACATCCGTGTCTTTAATCGCCGCTGCAGCCTTCTTTATTGTGACGTTCCATCGTCGTACCGGCTATTCGGTTTTGCGAGTATTTGCGGAAGGATATCTGAAACCGATCTTATGTTCCGTCCTACTCCTCTCCGTACTCTTGGCCCTTCACTCGATGAAAGACCTGTCCTGGTTCGGCCTTGTGGCGTTGGGAGTGATCTTCGCGACACTCTACGTCGTTGCCATTCTCCTCAGTGCCTTTTTTGACGATTACGATTGGAACAAAATTGAGAGCTTTATACCGGGCGTGCGCATCGCCCGGAGGATGATAAGAATTGGGACTTAACATCTCAGTGGCGATGTGCACTTTCAACGGGATGCGGCATCTCGGGTCGCAGCTTGAGAGTATTGCCAAGCAAACCAGACATCCAGATGAACTTGTGGTCTGTGACGATGGATCGTCAGACAGCAGCGCCGAGAGTGTAAGAGGGTTTGCCAGGTCAGTGCCGTTTCCCACGCGACTCTTGGTTAATGACGCCACTCTTGGATCAACCAAAAACTTCGAAACAGCGATTTCGTCGTGTCGTGGAGACATTATTGCGCTGTCGGATCAAGATGACGTTTGGTTGGGGCATAAGCTTGAATGCATCGAAAGATCGTTCTCGCGCTCGACCAAAATAGTCGCGGCTTTTAGCGACGGCGAGCTGATTGATGACGATTCTCGGTCGCTGGGTGCGAGTCTTTGGCAGTCTTTTTCATTTACTCGTCGGGAACAACGTCAATTCGCGGAAGGTCATGCCCTCGACGTTCTAGTAAGGCATCCAGTCGTTACTGGAGCAACGCTTGCCTTTCGAAGAGAATATCTTGATCAGCTAGCGCCAATCCCAGTTCGTCACATTCACGACCGATGGATCTCGTTTCTTTTGGCCGCTCGAGGACAATTTGAGGTCATTCCGGAGCCGCTGATCCGGTATCGTCAACACCCCTCGCAGCAAATGGGGCCCGGGCCGCTATCACTGCGAGGGCAGGCCGAGCGCGCGATGAATACAACCGCCACGTTTTATCTTGAGGAGATCGAGCGATTTCGAGATCTCAAAGAAAAGCTGGAAAAGAACTATGCATTCTTTCCGCAGGCAGCATATGCACAGGAGCTTATCGAAAAGAAAATTTCCCACCTCGAGCATAGAGCGGGTCTGCCACGTTCGTGTGTTCAGCGAATTCCGAGGGTACTCCAGGAGATACTGAACGGTGGATACAAGCGTTACTCAGCGGGATGGAAGAGCGTCGTCAAAGATCTAGCAATCTGCGGTAGTCTTACATAACCCTTTCCCAACCCCAGCAAGGGCCGATAGGGCTTGTTTACAGCCTTCTATTGCGATGATGCCTCAGGAAATTGAAGATTGATACAAGAATCAAGTGGCACAACAAAACCGTTCTGCGATCTTCGCGTCGCCATTGTTCACTACTGGTTCGTTGGGCGTGCCGGAGGCGAAAAGGTTGTCGAAGCCTTGGCAGAAGTGTTTCCGCAGGCCGACCTCTTTGCGCTGGTCGCCGACCGGTCGACCTTCAGTCCTGTCCTGCAAAACAGACGGTTGCAGACTTCCTTCCTGCAGCGAGTTCCCGGGGCAACGAAGTTTCATCGCCACTTTCTTTTCCTGCAGCCGCTGGCGCTGGAACAGTTTGATCTCAGCAGATATGACCTGGTGATCAGTTCGGAATCGGGGCCAGCCAAGGGAGTGATTACGTCCTCAAAGACCTGCCATATCTGTTACTGCCACTCGCCGATGCGTTATATCTGGGAGATGTACCCGGAATACAGGCGTGGCATGGGACTCCTGGTGGGTACTGTTTTTTCGCTGGCGGCGCATTACATGCGGCTTTGGGACTATGCGAGTGCGGGCCGAGTCGACTATTTCGTGGCGAATTCGCGCTTCATCGCTTCGCGTATCCGGAAGTATTACCGGCGCGAGGCTGCCGTGATTCATCCGCCGGTCGAGACCTCAACGGCCAAAGTCAGCGATAAACCTGGCGAGTACTACATCGCGATCGGGCGCATGGTTGATTACAAGCGATTTGACTTGGCAGTCTCTGCCTGTACGAAACTGGGCAGGCGGTTGAAGATCATCGGCGGCGGTCCGCAGGAAAAGGCTCTCCGCCGCATGGCCGGACCTACGGTGGAATTTCTTGGAAGGGTAAGCGATGGCGAACTGCGCGAGAATCTTGCAGGATGCCGCGCGTTGCTCTTTCCGGGAGAAGAGGATTTTGGCATCGTCCCGGTTGAGGCGCAGAGTTTCGGAAAGCCCGTGATTGCCTATGCCTCCGGCGGCGTGCTGGAAACCGTGCGCGGTGTTTTTTCGGGCGAGGGTCGAGCGGAGAACCCGACCGGGGTCTTCTTCACGGACCAATCACTTTCCGGGCTGACGAAGGCGATGCTGGAATTTGAATCAATGGAGCACGAGTTTCGTCCGCGGACAATTCGCGAACACTCGCTACAATTCGACAGCGCGATATTCAAGCGACGGATTTCTGAGTTCGTTGCTTTCGCGCTCGAAGATTTTAAGGTCCGGAATCAGAAGGATAGCGCCAGCAGCGGCAACCTCCGCAGTACTCTGCCCGAGGCTGATGCAGCCGAATTTTCGCGCCGGGTGTAAGTGCGGACGTCATCTTTCAGTAGTGTGTCTAAGCCCGAATGCCCGTTCTGGCGACAAAAACCTTACGGCAGCACCGTGGAGAGAACGACACCGGTCACCGCCAGTTGCGACGCAATCTGCGTCCAATCGCGGAGGCCGCGGACGAAAGCCCCGGTGGGCAGCTTGTAGGGCACCACGATTTGGTCGCCGGGGTAAAGGCGGAGGCGATCGAATTTTGTCCCGGTGAATGGACCATTGACATTGTTGGCAGCGACCACGACCCCGTTGGCGCGCAAGACAAACGCGTGGTGCAGGTCGGAAGCGGGCTTGCCTTTGCCGGCCATCTCGAGATAGGCTCCGGCGTTGTTGTGGGGGTCGAAAATGAACGATCCGGGATTGTAAACATTGCCCACCACAGCGACGGTTGAAGGAGTATGGGGGATGGTGAGCCGGTCGTTGTCTTCCATCGCCATGTTAGGGAAATCGTTGATGCTTCTATCCCTGGGCCGAACCGGGAGGGCGACGCGTCCGCTGGCGCGAGCGTTATGGAGTTGCGCTATGATCGCTTCCTGGGCCGTCAGCATTTGCGGCAACTCTCCGGACTGGGTGGAAGCTGCCACCTGAACCGCCGTCTGCCGGATTTGTACCTCCATTGTGCGGACCAGTTCGTCCAAGCTTTTTTGTTCTACGATCCGCGCCGATTCGCGAAACAATTGCGATCCGTAGACATAGGCGTCGGGAGTGAGGCCTCCCGCGCGCTGCAAAACGGAGTGCAAGGTTTCATTGGTTTCAAGTCTATATACGCCAGGGCGCATGACCTCGCCTTCGACGATCACGTACTGAGAACGATTCACCTGCGGCACGCTGATATCTCGCTGCGAGAAGATCGTTACGATATCGCCCGGCTGCAATTCGAGGTTGCTGGCTTCGTCGCGTTCGAGGATAGCCTTCCGTGGGCTCATCCAAATAAGCTTCGAGGAAAGATCATCGGGATTGACGCGCTGGATGATGGCATAGTCCCAGTTGATTTCAGGAGAATAGCGCCGCACGTCCTCGGCAACATTCCTGACTATGTTTGGGTTGGCAAAATTGTCTGTGGACGGAGAGCGCGGTTGGCTGTCCGACGGCTTTTGATCTCCGGGTTTCAACGACCCGCTCTCAGAGGCGGCTTGTGCATTTTGCGCGGCGAGGGCATCCGCAGCGTTCGAAGGACCGATGGCATCGACTGAACCACCCGGAAAACCGTAGTTTCCAGTTACGTCCTGAGCGTCGGGTGTTGCGGCGCCATTAGTGCCGTTGGTCTGCTGTTGATTGAGACCGGAACGGTTGTCCTGGAGACGCTCCGCGCGAACCGGATACTCGGTGGCACGGCCATTGACAATAGCGGCGCGATCCCGCCAGTAGCGACGAGTCAGCAAGGCCTGTGGATTGGGAATCAGGTCGCGGACGCGCATGCCGGGCGTCCAAGGATAGCGACCAGGATTGGCAACGTTGCCCCGCAAGGTTACGGTATTTTCAAAACGCGGAACGATGGAAAATACGCGAACAACGTCTCCATCCTTGACGGGAAGAGAGCGTGATTGCTCATCGAGGGGAAATTCCAGTGTCTTACGAGACTGGTCCGCGAAACGATCAATCGTGACTTTGGTGGTATCGGCCACGTTGCTCAGGTCGCCGGCAGTTTCAATCAAGTCGTTCAGCGTGGAGTTGTCCTTCATTTCGTAGATGGCCGGCGTATTCACCGATCCCGCGATCGCAACCAGGGGACCAACGTGCGGGATATAGAGCACGTCGCCAGCCAGCAGCCGAACATCTTTTGATTTGTCACCCTGGATGAGCAAATCGTAGAAATCGAAGTCCGTAATGGTAGCGCCGTCGCGCCGCACCTGAATATGCCGCAACGATCCCTGCGGGCCCGGGCCGCCGGAAGAAAAAATCGCATTCACCAAAGTGCTCAGCGAGCTGATCGTGTAGGTTCCGGGATAGCGCGCATTGCCCACAACCACTACCTGGATGGCGCGAAGCCGGCCAATGGTTGCAGTGAGATTGAAATTCTTGAAAACCCTCGAAACATCGCGTTTCAGGTGCTCTTCCAGATCTCCGTAATGAATGCCGGCAACAGATGTCTCGCCGACCTGCGGGATATAGATCTGGCCAGAACGGTCCACGATGACCCGCAAGTCAGCCTCAACCTGGCCCCAAACCCTGATCTGTAGTTCGTCGCCCGGACCGATGATGTAGTCACTTGGAACCTGAAACCGGTCAATGGGAGAAAACGTACTCGGAGGCTGCATGAATAACGACTGGCCGAACAATGGCAGGGCCCGGCCAACCGAGTCGGCGACCATCTGCTCGAACTCAGTTTCCGGTTGGACGGGGGTTTTCGGATGCGGAAGCTGTGAAGGATTCAGCGGAGCCGGCGCCACATAGTACTGGTCTGTGTTGAAACCTAGAGGCATTCTCAACACAGGGTTGAGTACGGAGGAAGACGAATAGTCGCGCCCCTGGCTACCACCGGATCTTTGAGATTGTGCAGCACTGCACGCGGCGCTACCCGCCTGCGTCGGATCGGAGCAATCCATCCCTGTGCCCTGAGACGGTGTGCCTTGAGAAGTAGCGCCTTGAGACGGAAAGTCATTGAGGGATTGCGAAAGACCAATTCCAACCGAAACAACGATAAACAACGCAAGCAGCAACTTTTGCATAATGGATTCAGGATCCTGTTCCGGCAGATGCAGTGTCGAATGTCGTGATTTTACCAACTCCCCGACGCCAGCGGAATGCCGGAGGCAATCTATTACGTGGCGAACTCTGTGTTCACTATACCCTGCTATGCTGTTGGGGCGCTTGACGCCAGTCCGGGCGCACTCGTCAGGTCATGCTCGATTTCTTCGAGCGTTTTCCCTTTGGTTTCGGGAACACGAGAGAGCACAAAAAAGAAACCGGCCAGGCAGATCGCCGCATAAATCCAAAATGTCCCGGCGGAGCCAAGTGTTCGGTTCAGAATGGGAAAGGAGAAGGTCAACAGGAAAGAAGCAATCCACAGGGCTGACACTGAAATCGAGACAGCTAACCCGCGGATGCGGTTGGGGAAGATTTCCGAGATCAGCACCCAAGTTACGGGGGCAAGAGAAAGTGCGTAACAGGCGATGGTGAAGAGCGTGATCAGTAAGATGGGAAGGCCCTTGGTTCCTGCCTTATAAGTAAATCCGAGTACGGTATGCGATAGAGCAATCCCTGCACAGCCGAACAACATCAACGCTCGGCGTCCGAATCGGTCGACTAGACCGAGCGCGAGCATAGTAAAGACCAGATTGATCGTTCCGGTAATCACGATATTGAACAATGTGCTGCTGACCCCATAGCCAGCGCTGTGGTAAATCTCCTCCGCGTAGTTAAAGATGATGTTGATTCCGCTCCATTGCTGGAGAACTGCGAGAGTCACTCCTATGACTAAGACTTTCCGGAGGGCCGGAGAGAACAATTCGTGCAACACAATTCCCGAGCCCTGCTCCGCTCCTAAAGCGGTTTGAATTTCCTTCGAAGCCCGGTTCGCGTATTCTTCTCCGCCGATGCGGGCGAGGGTGCGACGGGACTCATCTGCGTTTCCCGCCTTTACCAACCATCGCGGGCTCTCGGGAATGAAGATCGCTCCGAGAAAGAACACAATGGAGGGAAAGGCGACCGCAGTGAACATCCAGCGCCATCCGTATTGTCCGTTCCATGAGAGGCGGATCAAGGCGCTGGTTGCGCCTTCCGGAACCTTCTCGGCGATCAACCAATTTACGATCTGCGCCGCGAGAATGCCGACAACAATGGTCAACTGATTCAGCGTCACCAGGCGTCCACGCCAAGGTGCCGGGCTGACTTCCGCAATATAAGTAGGTGACACGTTCGACGCGATGCCGATCGCAACTCCGCCGATCATGCGCCAAACTATGAATGCGGCGAAACTATATGCCCAGCCAGTAAGGACGGACGACAAAGCAAAGAGCACAGCGGAGAGGAGAAGGAGGTTCTTGCGCCCGAAGCGGTCACTCGCGCCGCCAGAGATTATGGAACCGAGAAAGCAACCGATCAAAGCGCAACTGTTCGCCCAACCTACTAATTGCGGCGAATTCAACTGAAAGTAGCTTTCATAAAACGGCCTGGCGCCGCCGATCACTACCCAGTCGTAGCCGAACAGCAGCCCGCCCAACGCAGCAACGGATGAAATCGTCCATACGTAACTCGCGCTGTACTGGCCCGGAATTTCTGCTTGGGCGACGCTTGAGTGAGTGTCCATAAATGAACGCGAGTTCTAGGCGATCGTTGATGTGGCCGCGACCTCCGTCAAGAGGTCTGCCGCGAGGGCGTGGTTTCGGTCGAGGAGCAGCACCTCGCCGAGTAGTTCCTGCGCTGGTGCAACTTCTCCGAGCCCAAGACGCGCCTGAGCTTGCAGAAATGTCGCGGTAACTGTGTTCCGCTTTTGCAGGTCTTCCATAAACAGCAACATCGCCGGAAGAGACGTGGCAAAGTAATCGATCTTTGCAGGCTGCACGGCAAGGGTTTTCGCATAATGAAGCAGATCGCGCAGAAGTCGGTCCGCCTCCGCAGGTCTCTCCAGTCGCTTGAGGCCGAGCGCATTGTAGTAACTCATTTCGGAAAATGACTTCACGCTCATCTCCTGGAAATCACCTTTTTGCTTTGCCGCACGTTCCCACCACCTCCGTGCCGCTGTCCGGTCGCCGGCAACATCGGCGGCCACACCTAGCCAATAAAAAACGTTGCTCTGATTGGCGAGAGGGTGGGTGGCCTCGCCCAAATTGTCGGGACAAGTCAGTGCCGCTTCGAACAGCCGGCGCGCTTCGACCGCGTGCCCAGAGAGGAGCGCACGCCGTCCCAACGCCAAGTGCGTGCGCTGATGCTGACCTAACGCCAACCCTTCGCCGCCTTCCCAGGGCTGAAACCTTCGTGACTGCAGCAGGGCCAGTGCCTTCTCGTGCTGGCCCGTCTGGTTATACAGACCGGCCAGTTCAACCGAAGCATCATCCCGCTGGCGGACCAGATTTGCGTATGCTTCCAATTCAGCGAGGCGGTTCTGGGGCGTTTCCCCGATTCGCTTCCACAGTTGATCGCGTTCATAGAGCACGCGCGCATCTTCCGGGCTGACCTGAATTGCTTTGTCGAACGCGGCGCGTGCCGCGTCGGCGTCACCAAGCACGTTGAAATAGGCGATTCCAAGATTGCGCCAGACCACTGAAAACGATGGATCCAAACGGGAAGAATGTTCCCATAGCTCGATTGCCTGGCGATGTCGGCGACGATCGTATAGAAGATTACCCAAATAATACGCAGCCCGTGGATCCGTTGGATTGGCGGCCACGGCGGCCCGCAGAATGACCAACTCATCAAGCCGGTTGGGAAAACAATAATCTGGCACCAGACCGGCCGCTTCGGAATATGCCGCTCTTGCTGAGTCAGTGTCCCCCAAGACCTGATGAAAGTAGCCCAGCGCATAGAGAATGATCGGCGCCGAACCGTTCTTGGCGCCCTTGTCGGCATGACTCAAGATCCCGACGGCCTCCGAATGAAGGCCGGCGCGGGTGTAATCGAGAGCTAGATCAAGAATCATCTGGTTGTCGTGCGGCAAGGACTTGTCCGCAAGATAGCGGGCCCATGAATCCATGGAGTCGAGTGCGAGTGTTTCATGCAGCAGTCGCTCCGCTTCGTTCGTGCCGCCGAGCTTTCGCAAAACAACAACCATCAGATTGCGCGCATTGAGATGGTCTGCGTTCGTCCGTAAGGAGGCTCTTAGGTGATCGAGCGCCGTGCTCCACCGGCTTCGCTTTACATCGATCTCGGCCAATGCCAAGTACCCTGGCGATTGCCAAGCCTTGTTCCAAATCGATTTATAGAACGCAACATAAGCTTCTTCATCACGCCCTCCATAACGCAGCGTGAGACCTAAGTTGTAGTGCGGCTCCCCGTCGTACGGATTGGGATTGCGGCTGGTGAGCCGTTGGATTGCTATGAGGAAGTGTTGTTCAGCATCCTGGAACTGGCCGCGGCGCAAATGCCAAAGTCCCATCGCGTTGTTGCAGCGACTGTCCCCGGGATCGCGTCGGAGAGCTTCCCGCCAATAAGTATCGGGATATCGAGTGGCGTGCCGGTACTGCTCAAGATGGAGGCCTGTCACATAGAGCTCGTCATTGCTCGGGATGTCTTCCGGCTGGAGAGGCTCGGTTGCGGAGGGCGGCATCTCATGCTTCGCCGCCGGCGGAGGGGCATATCGCAATAGCTCCCGTCCATCGCTCGTCGCGACCACCGCAACCAAATCTGCGGCCGTGAGACTCGAAGACAACTCAACATTTTCGACAAAAGCTCTACCAGGTGCGAGATCTCCCACCCACTCCGCGACCATTTCGCCTTTTGCTTCGAGGCGAACCCCCGCTTTGGGAAATGACTGGGTCACGCACACGCCGATGCGCGCCTTGGTATCCGAGATCGTCAAGCTCAGGGCTGCCTCCGCGTTCGCTTTCTGCGGAGGGCCAATTTCGCGAATTGGATACCAATAGTGACTGAACGTCTTGGTCTCGCCTGGCGCCAGGAACGAAAAGTCCGGCTGATTGTCGGTATAAACTCCCGCCATCAGTTCGATATAGGGACCATCATCGTCGGTCAGGTTGCGGTCCCAGGCGTATCCGAAGTTGTGGTTCCCCCAAGTCCATTGTTTCTTGCCCGGGGCAATGTGATGATCCGCGATGAGCACCAATCCGGCTTGACGCCGGTGATCGTAGCCGCCATGAAAATCCTCACGCGAACCAATCGCCATATAACTGGTCGGAACCGGAATGTTCGCGTACCAACTCAAGTCGTTCGGCGGATAGTGGCCTGGAGGAACGAACTTCGGTGGCTTCTCCTCGTAGGGCACGCCAGTTCTTCCACGTTCGCCGTAGTTCACGCCGTAATAGTGGCCGTTGCACAGAGGAAAACTGCTCATGGCTCGCCTGGCGTGGTCAGCTACGAAGTGGACATCGGGCGGGAAAAAGGATTGATACAGCTCGTGGACGTGAGTACCGATATTGGCCCACCACAGGAACGTTTGCACAAGAGGAGTGCGGTTATAGAGCCGGACTTTCAATTCGATGCAGGCCTTACCCGGATGCAGACAGATTCCATGCATCCCCTTCAACCGGTTCATGGGATCGTGGTCGCTGCACCAAATTGTCCGCGAACCGTCTGAGTGTTCCTCGATGCGGCAATCCACGGGCATAAAAGTTGCCGGCCGGTGGTGCTGCGGCCAATTAAACTCCACTCCTCCTGAAATCCAAGGTCCCGCCAGCCCAACCAGAGCGGGTTTGATCGCGTTCTGACGGTAGAAGAAGTCGTAGCCATTTGATTTGTCCAAACCCACGTGCACACGCCCGCCGAGCTCCGGCAAAACCATGACGCGCAGAAACTCGTTCTCAACATGCAACGCCTGCCACGAATGCTCCTGCGCTTCGGTCGAGATCCGGTCTGTAAATGGCAACGGATAGACACTGCCGCTACTCCCTTGGTAGACCCTCTTCTCCAGAAACATCGGGTTCTTGTCGGGAGGCAGAGGATGATACGTAGAAATCACCACCGGTTCGGACCACGCTTTCACCGGGCCGTTGCGATCGGCGGGCGCTTTCGGCAACTCGAAACGTTTCATGGTCGTTTCCTGCAACGGACACTCAACTAAGGCCTCCAGTCGGAGGAATACGCCGAGAAACGCGTTGGCCGCAGCAGGTCAAATTGCACATGGAGCGGTGCTCCAGACTGCGTGAATGTCAAATCCAATTTTGCTTCAGAACCGGGTGCAAGTTCGGGCACAGCCACTTCCCGTTGCTCAACCGGAATGTCGCCCTGGCCATAAAAAATGCCACGCAACTTGTAACCGCGAAGCCGGTACATGGGTAGGTCGTGACGGGTTTTCAGGAGGACGCGAAAAATATTGAGATTGTTTTCAATCGTGAACCCTTCGATCGGGCTCGACTCTTCGCGGAGAACGGCATAGGACGGTTTCGGTCTTCCGTACACATCGACAACTCCATGCACACGTTGTTGCAGTGCACCCACGCCGCGGTCTCCCATGTGCGTTCGGTAGTCGTTGTAGCAGAAGAAAATGACGCCGCCGACAAAATCCCGGGAGCGGATCGCCGCATCGTGCGTCCGCAGGATTTCGATCCGATGCTCATCCCCCTCTGGCCGTTCCGGCGTGCACGCGCAATAACCGTACTCGGAGAGGACAATCGGTTTGCCGGGGAAGGCGGCGTGAAGGTCGTCTAAGTGATGTCCAACTTCCTCGGCCGTGCCTGAGTGCCAGGGGCCATGCCAAGTCCCGAAATATTCGTTGGTTTCGATAAAGTCCATCAGCCCGGCGACATCTTTCTCCGGAGTGCTGCGTAGTGAATGCGAGGCATAGGAACAGAGGCGTCCCGGATCGAGCCGTTTGGCTTCCTCCAACATATGTTTTGCGAACTGGTAGGCAGGCGGGTCCTGGCCGCCGATTTCATTGCATAGGCCCCACACTACTACCGAGGGATGATTCCGGTCGCGCGCGATCATCTCGCGGAGTTGTTCCAGACCGTTCTCCATGATGTCAACATCCGGCTGGGCCCCCATGTCTTTGAACGTGGCCGATCCCCAGGTGGGAACTTCAGTTTGGAGGAGAATGCCGTGACGATCGCAGTACTCGAGAACCCGTTTGTCCTGAGGCCAATGCACGCGTGTAAAAATGCAATTCAGGTACTTCAGGTCACGGTGGTCATGAGCGATCCACTCGTCCGGCTCGGCCATGCCAAACCCGGGATTGCCGCCTGCCATGCGCTCGACTCCCATCAGACGAACGTGCTCACCGTTCAGATAGAATCCGCCATCCTGAACTTCGAGTTTCCTCACTCCGAACACGGTATTGAATTGGTGCCCCTCAGCCCCGTCCGTAATCGAAAGTTCAAGCCGATACAGATGTGGGGAGTCAAAATGCCACAGCTTTGCTTGGGGCAGCGTGGCGCTGAGCGTAAGGGCCTGATTCGTCCCGGCTTTGATCGTCAGTCTGACAGGCTCGGTGTTGGTGAGGACCGTGGTTCCGTTTTCGTCATCGACAATTCGGAAGGAGCCTGTTCCAGTCCACTCTTTTGCGTTTGTATTCCTGCAATGGGCCGAAATGGTGAGGGCCGCGTCTCCATTGCCGAAATGTGGAACAGCTTCAACATCGACGCGTTCCACAAACGCCTTTGGCGTGATCAAGAGCTGCACGGGGCGAAAAATGCCACCGTCATTTGCCCAGTCGCTGGAACGGCCACGCGGCAGCATGTGCTCATTGAATGCGTTGTCCACCCGCACCGCGATGGTATTGAGCTGGCCCCAGCGGATCATGGGAGTGACGTCGAACGTGAAAGCGGTGTACCCCTTGCGGGAGTGCTCTCCCAGCAACTGGCCGTTCACCCATACTGACGCCGTGTGAGATACGGCCTCGAACTCGACCCGGACCGCGGCACTCCGCCAAACCAGAAGAGCGTCGAACAGGCGCCGGTACCACGCAATGCCGCGATAATCCACATACTCTGGATCCACCTGCCATGTGTGCGGCACTTCGACTTCGCGCCAGTCACTGGCGGAATACTCAGGCGCGTACCAAACCTCTTGCGTGCCAATACTGCTCGGATCAACGCGGAATTTCCATTTCCCGCAAAGGCTCACCGTCCGGGTTGCGCTCAGATTGGGGTTTCGAGCCTCGGAAGGGAGGGCTGCTGCTGCGGCCGCGAAAGCGGCCGTGGCAAACCCCGTTTGCGCGAGAAATCTTCGGCGCGATGGCATGGGAAAGTGCGTGTTCGTTGCCGCGGAAGTAGGGAAACAGGAAGGATGGTACATCATGAAATCATCTCCTGTCTCGTATTCCGTTTCGGCTTCGGTACAAAAGAGTCTCTCAATTCCGTTGTAACTTAATTCCCACTTCCGAATCTGATGTTTGACCCGCTCGAATCGTGCTCTCCCAGAACACCTGTACCTGTCTGGACGGCCAGAACTCCGCCACGTGCCTTTTCTGCCGGGAATATTTTGTCCAGGAGAAATATGAAATGTCTAAGTTAGCTCTGCGCGTAGTGATGTTTGGCGTGGTCGCGCTACTGCCATCGGCAAGCTGGGGAGTAACGAATGCCGTCGTGGGCACCTGTGTTTCCGGCACTCAGTTCATAACCATTCAGGAAGCCGTGGATGCCGCGGCTGCGGCAAGCACAGTAAAGGTTTGCCCCGGAACCTATCCCGAACAGGTCATGATCAACAAACCCCTAACCCTAAACGGCCTTGCGCTTGGAAGAAGCGTTGTGGTTGTCCCTCCCGCCGGAGGGTTGGTGGCGAACGGCATAACCGGCACCACTCCATTCGCCGCCCAGATTCTCGTCGAGAACGCGACGGTCACGATCAACAATATTGGCGTGGATGGTAATGATCAGGGAGGTGCGTGCCTAGCAGCTGGCCGCTGGATTGGCATTGCCTATCAGCAGGCCGGTGGAGCGATCAAGAATCTGGTGGTCCGCAACGGACCGCTTTGCGCCGACACGACCGCGATCCTCGCCGATACCACCACAAATCTCAAGATTATGAACAACAGCATTCACCAGTGCCTCTACTGCATTGAGGTGAAGTCAGGGGTGAACACCACGATCAGTTCCAACATCGTGCTCCAAGCCGGCCTAACATCTTATTGGGGCGTCAGAGTGGAAGATTCGCCTGGCCCTACGACGATCTCCAGCAACACCATCATCGGGACACAAACCGGGGTCTACGCGATCAACAGCCAAAGCGTCTCAGTCACCAACAACACAATCGCTACCGATCAATACGCGATCGGCATCCAGTTGATAGGAGCCAGCAACCACGTGGTGCAGAACAACCGGATCAGCTATGCTGACCAGGCAATTGCTATCGATGACACTGGTGCTACGGGCAAGAACTCAGTCCTCAACAACACAATCAACGACGCGAACTGCGGCATATCGGTCGGGCCAAATTCGATTGACACTGTTTCCCCAAACACGTTTTACGTAGTGGGCGGGTGGTACTGCCCCTAGAACAAGCGATCGCATGCAGGGCCGTTCGGAGCAAGAACGGCCTTGCATGCCCCCACTTAAGAACCCTTCTTGGGGTAGAGGGCTGTTTTTGAACAGTCCACCGCCCATCCTTGAACTTCTGCCAGATTTCTGACTACGGTACCTCCGGGAACCTTACGCGCCGAAGCCGCGTATCATTCGATCAGGACACATATGGAACTGAAGATCGACCACCTTTCCAAGACATACGCCAACGGTGTAAGAGCTCTTAATGACGTCTCCCTCACCATCCCGCATGGAATGTACGGGCTGCTCGGTCCGAATGGGGCGGGCAAGAGCACGCTGATGCGGACGATCGTAACCCTCCAGGAAGTCGATTCGGGTAGCATTCGACTCGGGGAGATCGATGTTCTTAAGCAGAAGGATGAGTTGCGCAAGCACTTGGGCTACCTGCCGCAGGAATTCGGTGTCTATCCGCGGATTTCGGCGCAGGACATGCTCGATCACTTGGCTTTGCTGAAGGGTATTGGCGGCTACGGGGAGCGCAAGGAACTGGTCGAGTCGATGTTGAAGCGCTGCAATCTTTATGACTTCCGTAAGAAAGCGCTCACCAGTTTTTCCGGCGGCATGCGGCAGCGTTTTGGAATTGCCCAGGCGTTGATCGGCAATCCTCAGTTGCTGATCGTGGACGAGCCGACGGCTGGCCTCGATCCCGGAGAGCGCAACCGCTTCTACAACCTGCTGGCCGAGGTCGGAGAGCAGGTCATCGTCATCCTTTCGACGCACATTGTGGAAGATGTAACCGACCTCTGCACCAAGATGGCCATCATTCACGAGGGGCGGGTGCTGTATGAGGGGAAGCCCGACGATGCGGTCGCGCAATTGAAAGATAGGGTCTGGCAACGCTCCATCGCTAAAGCCGACCTGGCCAGTTATGAGCAGCGTTATCGCGTGATTTCAAATCGCCTGGTTGGTGGTCGTCCTCATCTTCACGTGCTGAGCGCACAGGCGCCGGAAGATGGGTTCGTGCCTGCTGTCCCAGACCTTGAGGATGTCTTCTTCACTTGTATCCGCGGGTGGAACTGAGAAGCCACGATGATCTTCCATATTGCCTCGTTCGAAATCCGCTACTGGCTGCGCTCGTGGATGCTCTGGATTTTCACCCTCATCGTTGCTGCCCTGATCTTTGGTGCGGCCAGTTCGGACCACATCCAGGTTGGTGGCGCGCTCAGCAACACCTATCGCAACGCGCCATATGTGATCGAGAACTATTATTCGATTATCGGGTTGCTTACGCTGCTGATGGTGACGGCATTCGTAAATTCGGCCGCCGCCCGCGACTTCAGCCACAACACGTATCAGATCATTTTCACGACCCCGCTACGCCGCCGCGACTTTCTTTTCGGACGATTCTTCGGAGCAACACTCGTTTCGATGGTTCCGATGCTCGGAGTTTCCATCGGAATTTTGCTGGCGAAATACATGCCATGGGTAGAACCCGAGCGCTGGGAACGCGTGATCTGGAGCGCGCACCTCAAAGGGATTCTCGTCTTCGCGGCGCCCAATGCCTTTTTCATGGCCGCGATTCTTTTCACGATCGCGGTGCTGGCGCGCAATGAGATTGTCTCGTTTGTGGGAGCATTGTTGCTGCTCACAGGCTACGGCGTGTCCGCTGCCCTGATGAGTGACATGGAACGCGAGCGCACCGCCGCGCTGCTCGATCCGTTTGCCGTTCGCACCTTTGACCTCGCAACCAAGTACTGGACCGTCGCCGAGAAGAACTCAAACTCCCTGGGCTTGAGCGGGCTCATATTGTGGAACCGGTTGTTATGGATTGGCGTTGGAGCGCTCTTCTTGATCTTTACCTACTACCGGTTCAGTTTCGCCGAGAGACGGCAAAAAGCTCGCAAGGGGCAAGACGCTCCGCAAACAATGCCAGCTCAGGTTCTTCTTCCCGCGGTCACGTCCCGAGCCAGTTCCTGGGAAATATACCGCTCTTCCGTCAAGATTCACCTCACTGGGATTTTCAAAGGCACTGTGTTTATCGTGGTCCTTTTGGCGGGCCTGCTCAATTGCGTGCCCAGCATGGCTATCAGTGCGCGAGAGGGGTACGGGAACAGCACGCTGCCTGTCACTTACTGGCTGCTGGAGATGATCGCGGGTTCGCTGTATATGTTCCTGATCGGTCTCATCACATATTACGCGGGTGTGCTGATCTCGAAGGATCGCGACGCACACATGGATGAAATAGCGGATTCACTCCCCACACCGGAATGGATCTCGTATGCTGCCCGTTTTACGGCGCTGGCAGCCATGGTGATGCTGGTGCAGTTCCTGGCTTTGGCCAGTGCGGTGATTGTCCAGACAACCTTTGGCTACCATCGCTATCAGCTGGGGCTTTATCTGAACCAGCTTTTTGTGCGCGATCTCACTTTCTTCTTGTTTCTCGGCGTGCTCGCGTTCTTCATTCATGCTTTGTCCCCCAATAAATATGTTGGCTATTTCATCTATGTTTCTTTTCTGATCGTCAATTTCTTTATCTGGAAGCCACTCAACATATCTTCGAACTTGGTCCAATTCGGATCTACTCCCGACGTTACTTACTCCGACATGTTCGGCGATGCACCGTACATCACAGCATGGCGCTGGTTTGCGCTGTACTGGATTCTGTTCTGCGGACTTCTTGCCGTTGCGACCATCCTCTTCTGGCCTCGCGGCAAACAAGATCGGTGGGTCGACCGCTGGCAGATTGCGCGTCTGCGTTTTTCCGGTCCATGGCCGGCGCTTGCGTTGGTCTGTCTGGTATCGTTCGCTGCGACTGGCGCTTGGATTTTCTACAACACAAAAATTCTGAACCAGGCGATTGGGCCCAAGGATCAGCTTGCGCTGCAGGCGGATTACGAGAAGACTTACAAGAAATTCGACACACTGCTGCAGCCGCGTATCCGGAGCGACAAGTATTGGGTCGACATTTTTTCCGAAACCCGCAACGTGACGATGCGTGTAGAGGAAGAGCTCTACAACCCATATCCGCAACCGCTGACTGAAATCCATTATTCGGTTGACCGGCATTACGATGTGGACATCCAGATTCCCGGGGCGACGCTGGCCAAGAACGACACGCGGCTCTTTTATCGGATCTATCACTTCACGCAACCGCTGCAGCCGGGCGAATCACGAACTGCAGTCTTTACAGTCAAGAGCAAGAATCGCGGATTCGAGAACTCAGTCAGTACTGTGGAACTCACACAAAACGGCACGTTCTTCAACAATTCAATCGCGCCCATGATCGGGTATGACACTTCGCGGGAACTGGACGATCCGAACGACCGCCGTAAATATGGTCTGGGCGAACAGCAGTTGATGCGTCCGCTGGAACACAATTGCACCGACGACTGCCGCGACAGCTATCTCCGGGATCACGCAGACTGGGCGGACCTGGAGACCGTCATCAGCACGACACCCGACCAGATTGCGATCGCGCCCGGATCGTTGGTGCGGGAGTGGCAGGAAAATGGACGCCGATATTTTGATTACAAGCTCGACCATCCCGCAGCTCGTTTCTTCTCGTTCATGTCGGCCCGTTATGAGGTTCAACGTGAGGAGTGGAACGGGATCAAGCTTGAGGTGTATTACGACAAGGATCATCCCTGGAACGTTCCCAGGATGATGAAGTCGTTGAAGAAGTCTCTTGAGTATTACACCCAGAACTTTGGCCCCTACTACCACAAGGAAGCCCGGATCATAGAATTCCCCCGGGTCGCGCGATTCGCGCAGGCCTTCGCCGGAACGATGCCGTATTCTGAGTCCATCGGTTTCATCGCCAACCTGAACCATCCCGATGACATCGACATGGTCTACTACGTTGTGGCGCATGAGATGGGGCATCAGTGGTGGGCCCATCAAGTAGTGGGCGCCGACATGCAGGGTGCTACATTCCTGTCCGAATCGCTGGCCCAGTACTCGGCGCTGATGGTGATGGAAAGAGAGTATGGCCGCGACACGATGCGGAAATTCCTGAAGTATGAAATGGACAATTATCTCCGCTCGCGAGGCCGGGAGCGGCACAAGGAAGAACCGCTGCTGAGGGTGGAGTCGCAGCAGGGCTATGTCCACTACCGGAAGGCCAGCGTCGTTCTGTACTACCTGAAGGAAATGATCGGAGAAGAGGCGGTGAACCGTGCGTTGCGCAAGGTGATCCAGCGCTATGCTTACAATGCGCCGCCCTATCCGACGTCTTACGCGCTGGTCGACGCGCTGCGCGAAGAGACGCCGCTACATCTGCAATATTTGATCAAGGATTTGTTCGAAGACATCACCTTGTTCTCAAATCGCACCTTGGATGCCACGGCAACGAAACGTCCTGATGGTAAGTACGACGTCACCATTAATGTTGAAACGCACAAATACAAAGCTGACGCCAAGGGCAATGAGACCGAGGTGTCGATGGATGATTGGATCGACATTGGAGCCTTTGCCAAGCCGGAGAAAGGCCGTAAGTACGGTAAGACACTGTACCGCGATAGAGTGCATATTGCGAACAGCAAGTCCTCCTATACTTTCACGACTGCGGACCTGCCGGACGACGCCGGGGTTGATCCCTTCCTGCTGCTGATCGATCGCATTCCCGACGACAACACGAAAAAAGTCACACTGAGAAGTGCGGCTGCTGCGTCAACGAACCAAGTTCACGGCCAGTGAGAATACCTGCGCGATCACCTCAACTGTATCCCCCGACGAATGGGCGGAGCGATTAAACAGCCCGCATCTCAGATTTCGAGCCCAGCCTAAACTGGCTTTTGCAGGGTGGCGTCACCGACTCCAGATAGGTACCGTGCCTGACGGGTGGTCACCAACCTGGGGACAAACGTGACGCGGTCGACAAACGGGTTGCGGGACGAGAACAGCGAGTCCATGATTCTGGCCAACATGCGTGCACATCGTCGACGAGATCATTGATACTCTGCTGAAAATCCCAAATGATACCCGGAGGAGTCATAGTAATCGCCGACGATCTCTCCATGGTTGTTAATGCCCTGAGGAAACGTATTGGTCAGACTGGTAACGAAGGGCACATCAAACGAGGTGAAGGCGCCGTCTTTGAATACGAATCCATGGTAGTGTGCCTCTGCATCCGTTGAGTACGATCCAATCATGTCGCCGCGGTCGTTGATGCCGTTGAGATTTGTGTCCGTCGCGCCGGGATAGTCCATGGCGGCATAGGTCCCATTTTGGTAGGTGAAGCCGTGAAAAGAGGCGTCCGGCGCTTCGTACACGCCGGTTCGCAGGCCTGCTTAACTATTCCTGCACCAACGATGTGGGATCGGTGGCCGGCCAATTCGATCCCGCTTCAGGCACGCTCGCGGCCAATGGATCCACAACCACAACTCTTACACTGCAGGTGCAGAGCAAACCGTTGGGAGCGAATCGAGAGGCGCCCAAGA
Organism: Terriglobia bacterium; assembly: GCA_020073525.1. Taxonomy (GTDB): domain Bacteria; phylum Acidobacteriota; class Terriglobia; order Terriglobales; family Acidobacteriaceae; genus Acidiflorens. The sequence continues at coordinate 10,207 of JAIQFA010000062.1, read as the reverse complement.
GGAGTCCGCAGGCCTCCGCCAATCCCTTATATCTTTGCGTGACTCTCCTTGCTGGCATGCTGATTGGATTGCAGGCCGCTAAAAGGGGTCGGTGGCGCCGGCGGAATATTCGACTGGCAGTATGGTCCGTGCTTGTCCTGGCGACGGCATTAAGCCTTGTTTCTTGCGGCAGCGGAGGCAGTAAGGGACAGCCCCCTCCTCCTCCACCGCCGCCAGCCACTATCAAGGTTGCAGTTCAGGCCACGTCGGGCAGCTTGATCTTCACCGTGGGGACCATCACAGTCAACGTGCCATAGTGTTCCGCAGTTTCTAGACTTCACTTTGGCAGTGTCACGCCAGCTTAATCTTCGCATCTCCGCCATCGCCCGGCGGTAGCCCCCCTTGGGGCTGACTCTGAAGCACTGGGTACACGACCGCGGTGTCTGCGGTGGGGTGAGCACAGCGTAGAGACCGCATCCCCTCCGCCTCACATGACAAGGCGCCGAAGGTGTGGTTTCGGTCCCGGCGAGCAAGGAAGAACCGGGTTCCCCTCCACAGCCAGTCGCAGAGTCGGACGTTAACAGTTTCTTGGTGTAATGCGCCGCTGAATGACGGGACTGACAGGAATCTCTTGCTTTCCTGCTTCGGGGAAAAGGCGTTCACCAAGAGCTCACCGTGGATGACTATGTCTGGATCACGGGCAATACAGAAGTCAACTGCCAAGAACTCGATAGGTCTGAGGACCCGATCCATATTGTGTAGAGTCGTTGCAATCTTCGTCTTCGAAGGAACAGGATGCAATCCAATCCCAGTTCCACGGATCCTACTTTGGTCGGATTGATAACCCCGCCGGAAGGAGTAAGATTTTTTGGAAATCCGCTGGGTTCGCGGACCAGAACCGTTTGCATTTTCTAAGATCATTTGCGGTTCAAGAGGCTTCATGAATAGGTTTTTTCTGGGCGCAGTTCTTTCTCTGGTCTTCTGCGCTCCGGCACTCGCCGCGACCTCAGTTGATCTGGATCGCGATTGGCTTTTTCGCACGGACCCCACTCAAATCGGCGCCACCGCCGGATGGCAGGTGAAACCTCCCGCCGAGACAGAATCGGTCAACCTGCCGCACACCTGGAATATCGGCAGGCATGACAACTATCTGGGTAAGGCTTGGTATTTCAGGACATTCGAGATGCCGATACAGGCCGCCAACCTGCGCGTGAAACTCCATTTCGGAGCCACGTTTTATTCGGCGCGGGTCTGGCTGAATGGCACCGAGGTGGGAGGGCACGAGGGAGGCTATACGGCCTACTCCTTCGACATCACGCCCTATCTGCACAACACAAATTATCTGGCGGTCGAGATTGACAACCGGATCGGCGAGGCTACGATTCCGGGGTTTGCGATGCGCGGCCGCGATCCCAAGCAGACGTGGTACGACTGGTGGGACTACGGCGGCATCGTGCGCGACGTTTGGCTGACGCTCGCTGGGCCGGTGGAAGTTGAGCGGCAGAGAATCCGTTCGCAAGTGAAAGGGCAGGCGGCGACTGTCGAAGACAGCATTTTTCTGGAAAGCCGGCTGAAGAAGAGCGAGCGGCTCTTCGCGCGGGCAACGGCCTTTGGCCCGGATAACCAGCTTGCTGCTACTGAGACTCGCGCTGCGGAGGTTGATCCGGGTACTCATGAGGTTGCGGTATCTCTTGCGCTGCCAGCGCCCAAACTCTGGAGCATCGATCATCCCAACGTCTATCGAATGGTGGTGCAAATCACGGATGCGGATGGAAAGCTCTTGGACGAACACAATGACACGTTCGGCGTCCGCACCGTCGAAATTCGCGATCGCCATCTGCTGGTCAATGGGGAACGCGTGCGCCTCACCGGGATTACGCGTCATGAAGAGTCGGTGTGGGAAGGTCTGGCCGAAACGCCGGGCACCATGCGCTACGACTATGACGACATGAAGGCGCTGCAGGTGACCCTAACCCGCCCGGTGCACTATCCGCAGAATCCTTTCATCCTCGACTATGCCGACCGCCATGGGATCTTGCTTATACCGGAGATTCCGGTGTGGCAATTCAGCGAAGCGCAAATGCGCGACCCGAAGGTGCTGGCCCTGGCCAAGCAGCAGATGCGCGAGATGATTGAGCAGGCGGGCAACCATCCAAGTATCTTCGGCTGGAGCGTCTGCAATGAAAGCGACACCGGCACACCGGGTGGAATTGCCTACTTTCGCTTGATGCGCGACTTCATACGCCGGCTCGATCCAGAGCGCTATGTCAGCTATGCCGACGACAACCTCACGAAGTTGGAGAGGGCGCAGGACTCCGCCGCGAGCGACGCCGACTTCGTGATGATGAATCAGTATTTTGGCAGCTGGCACGGTCCGGCGTCGGCCTTGCCCGCGGCTTTGGACAAAGTGGATCGGCTGTTTCCGAACAAGATGGTCATCATCTCCGAGTTCGGACTGCCGGGAGTGTTCGGCAAGGATGCTGAAGACGCCGACCGTATGCGGGTGAAGATCATCGAGGATCAGATGCTGGAGCTAGCGCGTCGCGACTGGATCGCGGGAGCAATCTTCTGGTGCTATCAGGACTACAAATCGCGCCGCAACCTCCGTCCCGGCCTCGAAGAAGGCTACGTCGATCATGGGCTGGTGGACGAGTATCGGCAGCGGCGTCCTTCTTATTATGTCTGGAAGGAGATGAATAGTCCGGCCGCTCTGGACGGTTACTGGGAGCAGCGTACGGACAAGGCGCCCACAACATTCACGGCGACGGTGCAGGGCAATACGATGGAACGGCTGCCGTCGTATCCCCTGCATGATTACCGTCTGGAATGGGACGTGCGCGATGAAAACAACAAAGTGATCGCGAGCGGAGCGCAGGCACTGCCCGATCTGGCTAACGTACAAACGGTAGTGGGGAGGGTGGAACCTCTGGAGCAGACCGCTGGGTTGCGATTGCATCTGACGCTTCTGAGTCCGACGGGCTCGATCGCCGCGGAAAATAACATTGACTGGCGCCGCAGCGAGGTTGGGTCGAAGCCATCGCCCGTCCCACCCTCAGTTCCAGCCGGGGATGCGGGAGGAACGCCTGCGCGATAGAATCCTGTTCTTTATTCTCACCTTCCTAATTGGCGCCATCGGCCGCAGCCATGGCCAGGAGTACGCGATCGGAGCTGATGTTTCGTTCGCGCGCCAGGCGGAGCAGCAAGGGATCGTCTTCAAGGAAAATGGCGTTCCCACCCCAGTTCTGGAGATGCTCAAGGCACACGGCTATAACTGGGTACGGCTCAGGATTTTTCACACGCCCACGGATTTGCCGAACGATCTCGATTACACCATTGCGTCGGCCAAGGCAGCGAAGAAGCTCGGCTTCCGCGTTCTGCTAGACATCCACTACTCGGACACGTGGGCCGATCCCGCGAAGCAGTTCACACCCAAGGCTTGGGCGGGCCTGAAGCACGATCAGCTAGTGAAAGAGGTCTTCGCATATACACGGGACATGATTGCCGCGTTTCGGTCGGCGGATGTGCTTCCCGACATGGTGCAGGCGGGCAACGAGATCATCTCCGGCATGCTCTGGCCGGACGGCCGCTTGCCGGACAACTGGGACAATCTAGCCGCGCTGCTCAACGCGGGAATCGCTGGCGTGGCCGCAGGGGCGGGCGATCGTTCGCACCCTCGCATCATGATCCACATCGACCGTGGCGGAGACAAGAACGGGACGAAGTACTTTTTCGACAAACTCAACTCGTATCACGTGCCCTACGATGTGATCGGGCAGTCGTATTATCCGTGGTGGCACGGCAGCTTGAAAGATCTGCGGGACAATCTGCGTTTCATGGCGAAGCAGTACAAGAAAGACGTCTTTGTGGTCGAGACTGCTTACAATTGGAAGCCGACCGAATACATCAAGAAAAAGAAAGCACCTTTTCCGGAGTCGCCGGAGGGCCAGAAGAAGTTTCTCGAAGAAGTGAATCGAGTGGTACAGGAAACGCCGGGCGGGTTTGGCAAAGGGATCTTCTGGTGGGAGCCGGCGGTTTCCCCGAGTCCCATTCGCTCGCGCAGCTTCTTCGATGACAACGGGAATGTCTTGCCGGCAATTGCGGTCTTCGAGCAGTTCGCCAGGAAATAGCCAGCTACCGCAGGCCGCACGGGCGCATCCATTGCGTTGAAAACTACAACATTTGGAACAAGTCTCCCATTTCCTGGAGCAAGCTGAGGGTTGCGGGGCTTGGTTACTCCGGAGCGGATTATTTGCAGGATTCCGACTTTAGTCGGATTCGCGGATCACAAACTGAGAGTAGATTTCGAGCGACAAGTCGGGAGTGGATTCTTCTGTCTAACTCCCAAGTTCGCACGAGAGCCGAGACGCTCCGAGGTGGAATATGGGCTTTACGTGGATGAAGCAAGCAGCCGCTGGACTTCTTTCCGCAACTCTGTTGTTGTGGGCCGCCACCGCATTTGCGCAGGGCAGCGGAACCTGCACGGTAACCGGCACGGTCTACGATTCGTCCGGAGCTGTGGTGTCGGGCGCCAAGGTGCGTCTGATCATGGACGCCACTGGCACTGCTCGTGAAAGCTCGAGCAATTCCACGGGTTTCTTCTCGCTGATTGGCGTGCCGGCCGGCACGTATAGCCTGCGCGTAGAAGGCAAAGGCTTTGTTCCGTTCGTGCAATCCGGAGTCGTACTGCACATCAACGATCAGATCGATCTCAAACAGATCGCGTTGAAAGTGGCGGGTGGAGCGGCAACGGTCGAGGTCACCGCGGCGCCTGCTGAGATTATTCCGGAGAGTTCCGGCGATGTTTCCTACACGCTGACGGCCAAGCAACTTGACAATTTGTCGATCATCGGCCGCAACGCAGTTGAACTCCTGAAGATTCTGCCTGGTGCGCAAAACAGCGGCGGGTGGAACGGCGTGTACGATCCCCAGACGACCTCATTCAATACTGGTGCCGGCGCTTACACGGTGAATGGAACCCGCTTCGACCAGATGGCGGTTGTCAGCGACGGCGGAAATGTGACCGACACAGGATTCAATGGCGGTGCGGCGGTAACGCCGAATGTGGAGATGATTCAGGAGGTTAAGATCGAGACCGCCAGTTTCTCGGCGGAGAATCCGAATGGCCCGATTGTGATGGAAACCATCACGAAGTCCGGCACGAGGAACTTTCACGGAGAGGGGTACTACACGGCTCGGGATGGCAGCATGAACGCGAACGACTGGCAGAACAACTCTCTCGGAGTGGCGCGGCCGTCGAGCCGTTATCAGTACCCCGGCTTCAACATTGGCGGCCCCATCATCATTCCCGGGACGGATTTCAACCACAGCCGGGAGAAATTGTTCTTCTTTGCCGGATTCGAGTGGATGCGCCAGGGAGTGGATCTGGGCATCAAGAAAGCTGCGGTTCCCACCGCTGACATGCGCGCTGGCAACTTCACTAACGTCGGCGACCTCGGTAGCGCGGGCATCGTCGGGAACCAGCCGTGTCCCGATAATACCTGGAATGACGGAAACCACCCATTCTGTTCTAACGCGAGGATGCTCAATACCTCATGGATCGATCAGGGTGGACAGGTTCTGATGAACCTCTATCACTTGCCGAACGCCGATCCCTCTCAGACCGACGGCTACAACTACATCACCGACATCGTGAACCCGCAGAATCGAGCGCAGCAACTCGTCAAGATCGACTACGCGGCTACCGCCAATGACCACTTCTCGGTTCGTTACAATCACGAAGGCGAGACGATCCCCTTCCCGTATGGGCTATGGCAGACTTGGCCGGTCAATCCCTACCCCGGCAACGTAGTCGGCACGAACAGCTCGCACTCGGTGGCCACGAACTTCTCGCACGCTTTCTCGCCGACTCTGACCAATGAAGTCAACTTCACGGCCACGCACCTGCTTTATAGCAACTACTTGTCGAACCCTGCGGCGGTTTCCGCATCGAAACTAGGCTACCCGTACTACGGCGTTTACAACAACGGGCTCGACGTAATTCCCAATGTCGGGGGTGACGTGTCTACTACCGGCGTCGCCGACCTCTTCAACGAAGGCGGCGTCATTCCCACGCAGAACGCACCGAAGTGGACTTTCACGCTCTCAGAGAACATTTCCAAGGTTGTTCGCACGCACCTGCTGAAGGCGGGATTCTACTGGGGCCGAAATACATGGACGCAGCGAACCGGCGACAACACCTATCTGGATCAGGGCGCAATCACATTGGCTTCCTGGAATTCGCTGACCACAAGCCCGTATGCCGACCTGCTCCTTGGCCACGTTTCCATGTTCTCGCAGGGAACGCCGACGGTGAATCTCGATTTTGCCGCGAATGAGTACGATTTCTATGCCCTCGACAATTGGAAAATTGGCCGCCGCTTTAATTTGAACTACGGAATGCGCTTCGACCACATTGGCTGGTGGTACAACAAGCAAGGCCAGATCGCGATTTTCGATCCCTCCAAGTACGACCCCAATGCTGGAATCGCCGCTTATACGGGGATCGAAACGCACGCCATCGATCCCAGCGTTTCCACGTCCGGATACAAACCGGTTGGCTTCCAGTTTGCGCCTTCAGCCGGCTTTGCCTGGGATGTCTTCGGCAAGGGTAAGACCGTGCTTCGCGGCGGATTCGGAACTAACTACTTCCGGGATGAGGGAATTTCTGCGGGCTTCAAACTGGTCCAGAATCCTCCGTTGCAGGTATTCAACTACTACTCGGCCTGGCCAGGTCCGTATCTATCGCAGCTCGCCGGCTACAGCCAGTCAGCGGCCTTCCCGTGGCTGAATGTGGCCGTCGCCAATGACGATCAGATGCCTCGGACTTACTCTTACAACTTCACGGTGCAGCAGCAAGTTCCAGGCGGTACGCTCGTTTCACTTGCCTATGTCGGGAACCGTAGCAGTCACCTTGTGGGCTGGCCCGATAAGAACCCGGTCCCGCAAGGTGCAGAAGCCGGAGTGGACTGGCCTGGATCCTGGGAAGAGCAATATTGCTCTGCCCCGAAATGCCGCCAGTACTACAACATTGCGGGCATCTATCCTGCCGCGCATATCCTGAAGTCAAACTACAATTCGTTCCAGCTCACGGCGGCTCGCGCAAAAGGCCGCATCAATTATTGGGTGTCCTACACTTTCAGCAAAGGACTGGGCAACAACGCCGCCGATTCATTCGATCTGACGCGCACTTACGGACCGTTGCCCTGGGACCATACGCAGGCGCTCAAGATCTCCTACAACATCTACCTCCCATCGGTCAGCAAAAACCATCTTGGCAACAATGCGGTGCTGAACGGAGTTCTGGATAGCTGGCAGGTGAGTGGAACCACCGAATTTGACAGCGGCGCGCCGCTCTTTACATATGCCAGCAGTTTTCAGGGCAGCAATGGCTACAACATCTCCATGACGGGAGTCGGCGGTAATTTCGCCACTGGACAGTGGGCCCTGGGAGGTCAGAATGGCGGGCGGTATATCGTCGGCACGCCGGATGGAACTTCGGTACCGCTGGTGATTTGCGACCCGACCGCACATCTTGCTGCACACCAACTTTTCAACGCCGCGTGCTTCCAGTCACCGAGTGCGGGGAACAATGGAACCTATCGCATTCCATACATCCACGGCCCCATGTTCATGAATAGCGACCTCACGCTCTTCAAGAACTTCAAGATGAGGGAATCCAAGAGCCTGCAAGTCCGGGCGGAAGCCTTTAACTTCCTGAATCATCCTATCTACGGAGTCACGAACTTCGATCCGTTCCGGGGACCAGGAACCAGCGACGCAGCAATGAACCTTCTCTACGACGGCTTCGGGTCCTCACCCACCAACACCGGCACTGGTGGCGTCATGACCAACAAGTTCGGTCACCGGATCGTGCAATTGGCATTGAAGTTCACCTTCTAGAGCTTCTAGACCTGAGGGTGCGAAGGGGCATCTGCGACGATTCGGTCAGGATGTCCCAGTTGTTTGTTTTTCGTGTTTCCACGCGTACCTCGAGATCCTGGCATTGCCCCGAGGAACCTGCATCTTCCGTTCCTGCAGACGTAGTAACATTTCAGACGCAGGTTCATGAAGCGGGGAACTGTTGACTCTTTCCGCAATGCGTAAATCCAGCCGCTGGCTTGGCATGCACAGTGGAAGAACCCGGGATGCCTCCTGTAGGCGCAGGCTGCCGTTCTATGCGCCCTTCATTCTGCTTCTCTTCCTTCTGCAGACCGTCCTAGCTCTTGGAGTCGATGCTCCGCTTGATGCCTACACCGAGCGCAAGTGGCAGATGCAAGATGGTTTGCCGGAACAGATTGTGCAGGCCTTTGCGCAGACAGCGGATCGTTATTTGTGGATTGGCACAACGGGAGGACTTCTCCGTTTCGACGGCGCCAGCTTTGTACTCTACGACCGTGCCAGCACACCGGCATTTCGCGACAACAACATCTTTTGCCTCACTGTGTCTCGCGACAATTCACTCTGGATTGGAACCGAAGGCGGCGGACTGATTCGCTACCGGGAGGGCGTGTTCCGCGCCTTTGCAGCAGCCGATGGATTGACGAATGCGTTTGTGCGCAGCGTTGAACAGGACTCCAAGGGGCAAATCTGGATTGGCACGGACGATGGATTGTTTCGTCTGTCGGGGGAACGGTTCGAGCGCATCGACGGCAGAGAGACAGTGCCGGAGTTGGCCGTACATGCCATTCACGAAGATCGCAGCGGGCACTTATGGGTCGGCGGATCGAAACTGCTGAAGCTGGAAAACGCTTCGGCAACCGAGTATCGCCTCGAGGGCGAAGCCAGCCAGAATCGGGTCAAATCCATTCTCGAGACTGATGACGGAACGGTTTGGGTGGGGACGGTGTCTGGCCTTCAGCGGTTGTCGCCGAACAAGGGTGCGAACGATGCGCAGGCGAAAGGCTTTCAGAGGGTAAGTGGGTTCGACGGGACGGTTCGGTTTCTCCGCGAGACTTCAGACGGCCGGTTGTGGATTGGTACGATTGGGCACGGGCTTCATATCTACAGCCGCAATCAGTTCTCCGAGATCACCGCGCCTACCCGATTGCCGAGCAACACTGTCTTGAATCTGTTCGAAGATGTCGAGAAGAACATATGGGTGGGAACGCAAGCGGGAATGCTGCGCCTCAGCCAGACTCCTGCGCGGACGGTTGCTTTGCCGGACGCTTCCGATTCCGATGCGGAGACGGTTTATCAGGACGTGGACGGCGATGTCTGGATCGCCGCCGCCAACCTGTTTCGGTTTCATAAGGAGCAGGCCACTCCGTATCACTTTCCCACTCTGGCGGGCGTGAGGGTGCGCAATGTCTTTCGCGACCGTGAAGGCACACTCTGGATCGGAACCGACGGCCGCGGCGTATACCACCAGGTCGGAAAGCAACTCGTCCACTACACAACCCGGCAAGGTTTGGTGAACAACTTCGTTCGCGCCTTCCTGCAGAGCCGCGACGGCAGCGTTTGGATTGCGACCGACGAAGGAGTAAGTCGCTGGACAGAAGGGAAGTTCACCAACTACCGGATGAAGGACGGGCTGTGCTACTTCAGTACGCGATCGATTCTGGAAGACCGCAATGGGGATATATGGATTGGCACGGACCGCGGGGTCAGTCGAATCCATAACCACAAGTTTGAAAGCGACGATGCGATTCGAGCGCTGCAGGAGGAAAAAGTCTGGGCCATCCATCAAGATCCGGAGGGCGGATTGTGGTTTGGAACGCGCACGGGTGGCTTGTACCGCTGGCAGTCTGCGAAACTCACGCATTACACAGTCGCGCAGGGTCTCGCGAGCAACAGCATTTACGAACTGGTGGAGGATCACAACGGCAAGCTCTGGGTGAGCGGACCGAATGGCATTTCCGTGATGAATCGTCGTGACCTCGAGAAGGTCATGGATCATCCGGGGATTCGCGTACCGGTCACGCTCTACGGCATCTCCGAGGGTCTGGAAACGATCCAAATGTGCGGAGGCGAAAAGCCAGCGGGCATTCTCACTGCCCAAGGAGAAGTCTGGTTTCCCAGCAGCAGCGGGCCAGTCCGGGTTTCGACTGACCAGCCTCCACCATCGAATCCCGCTCCGGTGGTCATCGATCGAGTACTGGTTGACGGCCTGCAGAGTCCGTCGGGCAGCCGCCTTTCTCTCCAGCCACACCAGCACCGCCTCGACCGGCAGATCGGACCACGCCCCGATGAACACGCCCATCATCGCCCGATGCTGGTAGTTCCACCATCC
>JAIQFA010000061.1 GCA_020073525.1 Terriglobia bacterium | reverse complement strand
GCTGGGTGTGTTCGGGCTGGCCATGGCTTCGACGCAGACTTCCCAGCAAGACATGATCGCTAAGCAACTGGCGAACGAAGCTCTGGAAAGTATCATCACGGCGCGCAACACCTCCCAGATGAACTGGGACGACATCCAGAATGAAGGCTCCAAGAATTGCCACAACCTCGGCACTTCGAGTTGCGGCATCTTCAAAGCCGGGACCCAGCCCATGAACAACGCGGGCGCCGATGGAATTTTTGGGACCGCGGACGATTTGTCAGACACCGCCATGATATTAAGGGAACCAGGGCCCGATGGAATCTATGGCAACACAAACGATGTGCTGATTCCATTGACTGGTTACCATCGCACGATTGTGTTCTCGGATGTGACCGACGCGAGCGGCAATGTGTCGGCCACGCTGCGCGGCGTTAATGTCACCATCCAGTACACGACTCCGCAGACGAGACTGCAGAAAACCTACACTCTGAACTCGTTCATTTCGCAGTATCAGTAAAAGGGGACTTATGAGCGATCACTCAACAAGGCGCGAGCGCGGATTCAGCTTGCTGGAAATGACCGTCGCCATGGCGCTGGGAACGCTGGTGCTAGGTGCGGCGGTACAGCTTTACAGCCAGGGTGTCGCCGCGACCTGGACGGTATCGCAGCGGGCCGAGATGCAGCAGGATTTTCGAGCCGCCTCGAACATGATCACGAAGGATCTGAGCCTGGCCGGGGCGGGACTGCCCAACGCTGCGGCGATCGCCCTACCAACCGCCGTCACGCCGGTCTATGGCTGCGATCAGAGTGGAACTTGCTATCTCGGCGTCGGCAACAACACCGGGGTAAACTATCCCAAGCAAGGTACAACGCCGTATCTTTACGGCCTCCTGCCAGGATATAACGCCGGACCGACGGTCAGCACTCCGCCCGGGCAAACCGATGCGGTCACGGTCGTGTATACGGACACTGCCCTCTATTTGAACTGCTATGCACCAACAATCACGGCAAGGGGAGTAGTAACCTTTGCACCGGTGGTAACGGTGCCCGCAACGTCATGGCCGCCGCCGGGTTGTCTGCCGAGCAACGTCACCCCGTCAGCCGGCGTCGCGCCGCAATACCTGAACGATCCAGTACTGGGGCTAACGCCTGGCGACCTGGTGTTGATGACCTTGAATAGCACAACGTTCGTGGCCGAAGTCACCGGCGCCGTCACGTCGCCGTCCGCGAACACCTTCGTCGTCCCCTTCGCCAATAACGATGTGCTGCACATGAACCAGACACCGACCGGCACCACCGCCGGCCTGAACAGCATACCGTTGAACGCTACCGGAGCGGGCACCCCGGCGCCATGTGGAAGAACGGGACCCTGCCGCATCTTTGTGATCACGTACTACATCGACAACAAAGTGAGCCCGCCGCGCCTGATGCGACAGATCAATGGACATACTCCGATGCCGATGGCGGACAGCACCGTTTACATGAAGTTCAGCTATGACCTTTACAACGATGCCTCCTCCACGCCTGCGATCAGCTGCATAAACCCTGGCATCAGTGGCGATGTCTGCAAATCTGGCAATTCGACTGGGCTTCTACCGAACCAGATCACAAAAATCAACATTCTTCACATGGCGACTGATAGCGCACTGAAGGGCACAACGGGTTATCAGGGATTGGATTTGGAGACCTCGGTCAGCGCACGGAATCTGACCTTCGCCAACGATTATCCGCAGGCGCCTTAGCGGAAATGGCGAAGGCAAAACGAGACAACGGGGAGCAAAGCAATGGGGAAGGACACCATGGTGAATGACGAAATCGAGAGCGCGAGACTGCACGCAAAGGGATTCACGCTGATTGCAACTCTGCTGATGCTGTTGCTACTGTCGGGAGTGGCCATCGGTCTGATGATGATGGTGCACACCGAGAACAAGGTGGGCGCCACCGATCTGCAGAACGATGTCGCCTTTCACAGCGCCGAGGGTGGAATCGAGAAACAGGCCTCCGACCTCGCCGCGGTGTTCCAGAACGCCCAGTCGCCCACCTGCGACCAGATCATTAGTGTTGGCGCCGGCTCGAACCGCCCGGCCCTGCCGGGCATCTCCTGGGACGAATATTCAGTCACACCCGCAACGACAACACCTTGCACCGGAAGCACAAAACCGAAGGCCAACTGGGGACAAATCAGTTCGGGACAAAACTCGGGCTTGTGGGCGCAGATTATCCCGGTCAACATGCTGGCGACGGCTTCCTTGGTCGGTGGCGGGCAGGAGGTGAGCATGATGCGGAGCGCGCAGGTGGCGCTGATTCCCGTGTTTCAGTTTGGTGTGTTTTGCGAAGGCGATTGCGGATTCTTCAACAGCCCCGATCTCACTTTTGTGGGACGCGTGCACACCAACTCCGACCTGTACCTGGGCGTGTCGAGCGGCAGTACGCTGATCTTCAACAACAAACTGGAGGCCTACGGAAATGTTGTCACCGAGGTGCTTCCGAACGGATTGGATGCCAAAACGTACAATGATACGGGCAACGTGTACATTCCCATCACGCCCGGGGGTTGCAGCACTACGACGACGAATTGCGTGCTCAAGAATACGAACGGCGACGGCACGTACGGCCAAGGCAGCGTAACCGGTGCGGGTTCATCGACACCACAAACGGGGTCGACGTATAACGCCAGCAATTGGAATCCTTTTTCCAAGACCAAAACGAATCTCATGCTGATCAACGGGAACTATGGCGCCAACGGCACGTACGCGGGAACTGGAGCCAAAAAGCTCTCGATGCCGTTCGTGAGCGGGACCACCTCTCCTTTCGAACTGATCCGCCGGCCGCCGACAGGCGAGTCGCTTACATCTGCGCTGGGCGAATCGCGCGACTATAATTTGGCGCAGATCCGGGTGCTGCTGAGTGACGACCCAGCAGAACTGCCGGGCGGAGCTTCGGATTCCAATAACGTTCGCCTGGCCAATGTCGGCGGCGCAGCCCCGAGCAATCAATATGGGATTCCCATCACCAATCCGGTGACCCCTGCCGGGCTCACCGCCCTGGGATCGGGAAGCACGTATAACATGTACTTTGCCGCCGCCTCCAACGCGACCCCGGATGAGACGCCGTGCGCTGGGACGAACTGCCCGACCGCCAATATAATCTCTTCCTTGGCGTCCGACTGGTCCTATTCCCCTCGTGCGCCTCAGGCTGGGGCACAGACACTTGTGCCACTTGGCGCACCCATCGTGTCAGGCGCCAATGGCACTGGCCCGCTGGCCATACCACTTTGCCCCCCGACCAACGTCGCGTCTTTACCTGCGGGCTGTCCCGCCGTCACGGCGCTTCCGTACTACGCTACAGTTCCTGCGACCGCAAAGTGGAACTTGATTGATGGCTACCTGCGCGTCGAATACAAGAATGTCAGCGGGAACTGGAACCCAGTCACCAATGAGTGGTTGGGACTGGGATTTTCGCGGGGTCTGACGCCTCCCATTGCCGGGGTCCCGAACCCGATCAATCCCAACGCAATTTTGTTGCTGCAAGAACCGGCAGATCGCAACGGCAATGGCGCAATCGATACTGGCATTGCTCCGAGCTGCACCAAAACGGTCAGTGGCGTCTGTACACAGTGGAAAAATCCGCTACCTCCCGAGGTGTTCACTGATACTGCGAGCAACAGCCCCTGGTTTGGAGTTACCACAGGGGCAACGACATCGCAGAGTGTCAGCCTGACCAACTGGTATCCCATCAACTTCTACGATGCCCGCGAAGGCGAGCCCCGGGACATCAGTCAATCCGATAACTCCTGCACGCCCAATGGCGTGATGAACGCGGTTGAAATCGATGTGGGCAACCTGAAGAAGTGGCTGGCAGGAACGATCGGCAGCAGCGGCACGAGCGTGGATTACGTGGCGCAGAACGGATATGTGCTGTATTTCTCGGATCGCCGCGGAATGCTGCCCAGTCCGAATGCTGTCTCGTCACACACCGTCAACACCAAGACTGGAGATTCGGGACTGGAGGATGTGGTGAACCGCGGCAGCGCCGCGGGTACGCCCGACGCAGTGTTGGAACCGGCTCCGGCTGGCCGTACGCAGTCCCCAGAGGACGTCAATCAGAACGGGCTGCTGGACGAGTGGGGGACGGCAAACCTGGGATTGGGCCAGTACAACGGCACAGTCAACCTGAATACCTCGATCACCACGGCCGCTCCCGACAATCCTTATGTTCGTATCACGAGCTGCAGCGTCACCGCGCGCAAGAATTGGGTCAGCGGTGCGCGCCACGTTTTGAAACTGGTGGATGGTGCGCTCGGCAACGTACCGCTGAGCCCCACGGGCGGCGGCTTCACCGTGGCTTCGGAGAACCCTGTATACATCCAGGGCGATTACAACAGCAAAGCAGGCGACACATTCTTTACCGGCGCGACTGCTTCGGGACCGGGGCCGGACTCAACTTCTCCAGTGCATGCGCCCGCCGCGGTCATTGCCGACGCGGTCACGATTCTCTCCAACGCCTGGGTGGATAAGAACAGCATGTTGAGCATTCCCACCAAGGCGACGTCGGGTATCCGTAATGCCAGTACCACGTACTACCGCGTCGCGATCGCCGGTGGAAAGAACCTGAGCTTCCAATTCCCGACGTGGGAAAACTCGACGAACTACGGCAACGGCACAGATGGTGGAGTCCACAACTTCCTCCGCTTCCTGGAAGACTGGACCGGGCAAACCTTGAATTATGGTGGCTCGCTGGTGAGTTTGTACTACGCAACCTATAACACCGGGTTGTTCAAGTGCTGTACCTACGCCGTGTATAAACCACCCACCCGTAACTATTATTTCGACGTGGACTTCACCAATCCGTCCGGCCTGCCACCCGGAACGCCGATGTTCAAAGACGTGGAAAGCCTGGGCTACCGGCAGCTGTTTACCACACGCATCAACTAAACGCACTTCAACCAAGACAATCAGCCCCGATCCGCGAGGATCGGGGTTTTTGTTGGTCTGAAAATGGTATTCTGACTTTTCTTCGATGACAGGGTCGCCCTCAACCAAGAGGGTGAATCTTCAAGTGATGAATCGATTTCAGAATCGCGGGCTGTGGCTCCTGCTGGGAGTGCTGGCGCTGCTCTCGCTGACATTGTTTTTCATTCCTGCGTTCATCATCCGGCCGTTCCGCCACCAGTCGCAGCGTGCGCTAGATATCGCCATTGCAGTGAAACGGATTGCGCCTGTGCTCACGGTGACTCTCCTGGTAGGTGTGCTGGCGCTGGGTGGGCGTCTGTGGCGGGGATCGTCCAGAGTGTTGCGGACGGGCATCGCAATGGCGCTCCTGCTAAGCATCGCGTCGGCGGTGATGGTCCGGCAAAACTATTTTGAATGGATGTTCAACCCCATCAAGACCCAGGGTTTCATCCCGGCTGGCGATGCCCATCTTGACGACAAGGAAATGGTCCTAGCGGTGCAAATCGGACCGGAAGCACGCGCTTATCCGATCGTGCAGATGGCCTACCATCACATTCTGAACGACACCGTGGCCGGCGTCCCGATCGTCGTCACTTATTGAACGCTCTGTCACACCGGTCTGGTGTGGAAGAGAACAGCGCGGAGACGCGAGCTCCACTTCTATCTGGCGGGAATCAACAACCAGAATTTTCTGATGCGCGATCGCGAGACGGGTTCCTGGTGGCAGCAAGTCACGGGACGTGCCATCGCGGGCGAGATGGCAGGCAGCACGCTCGAATTGATTCCCAACGACGAACTCACGTTCGCATTGTGGAAGTCCGAGGTGACGCGCGAACATAGTCTGGTGCTGGCGCCGGTTCCCGGTCACGGTGATAAGGACTATGACAAGAAATGGGAAGCGGAGGTTGCGAAGTATCCCGTGCCGCTGACGTTTCCGGGGCAGGGACTGAAGGACCGCGACGTGATTCTGGGAGTCGACATGGGGGGGCAGGCGCGGGCCTTTCCTTTGGCGAAGATACGCGGCGCGAACCCAGTCCAAGACAAGATTGCCGGCGTTCCCGTGGCGCTGGTGACTGGGCCCGATGGCGAGTCGGTGCGTGTGTTCCGCTCGCAGTGGAATGGATCAGACATCGAACTCTATCGCGATGCGCAAAATGCTGATTGGCGATTGCTCGATTCACAAGGCAACACGTGGAATTTTTCCGGATGCGCGACCAGCGGGCCAGCGACGGGCCAGTGTCTGCAGAAGATCAATTTCCTGAAAGATTACTGGTTCGATTGGAAGAACTATAATCCGCAGACCACAGTGTATAGCCACTAGCAGGTCGTTGGTCGCTCGTCGTTGGTAGGCACGAACTGTCGAGTAGCCCGAGTCGCAACGCTAACGACCATCGACCAACGACTGGCTGTCCTGCGTCCTTCAGCGCGGTTTTCGGACGGGCGCGATCGGTTCGTTTCCCTTTCGGGCGGAGGCTTCTGACGGCGGCGCACCGACTGCCAAGTCAGAGGACCAGCAATCCGCCAGAATCTTCCACGTGCCTGCGGGCTGTCGCACCAGGACAATGAGATATTTTCCGCGTTCTTCGCGGCGTTTTCCCATCGCCACAGGCACCAGCATTTTGCAGCGGCCGAGATCCAGAGCAATCTCCCCCATCACCTCCACGCGCAACGATTCCATCTCGACATCGCCCAGTCCGGCTTCCAGCAGCGAGATCAGAAATTCGCGGATCGCAGGCAGGCTGCGCACCGGCGGAACGCTGGATCGGATCAGCGTGGCGTCAGCAGCGTAAAGTTCAAGCAAGTCGTCGATGTGCCTGGTGTTGCAGGCCTGCGCCCAGTCCTGCACGACCTGGCGAGCGCTGGCCTCGGCGCGCCCGCCCGGCGCAGTGCCCGGTGAACCGGGAGCGCGCCCCCGAGGAGCAGTAGACTCGGGCTCGGCAGAAGGCACGCGGGAGGCAGTTTGCTGGCTAGGGACCAGGTGATGATAGTGGTGGTGAATGTGGTGTTGGGCACCAGTTCGCGATTGCGCAACGGCATCGCCAGCGGTGGTTGCATTAGGGATTCCGCACCACACACAAAAGCGAGCGCCCGCAGGCAGAGAACCTCCACAGGCGGAGCAGGCGTTGGAGACCTCGTCGGCACCTCCGGCCGCCGCCAGATCCTGCGCGGCCGCAGTTCCGCCCGACATGCGCTGGATTGCTTCGACAGCCGCAGCTACGGCCTCTGCATTCGGCTTCGGCCAGCGAAAATTGCCGGGGAGTCGCTGAAAGAATTCGTCAATCTCCGTACCTGCAACGGGACCGTCGGCGGCTTCGTCCTTCTGCGGGCCAGGAGGATTCGGATTGTCTATTGTCACAGCCACCTCATCGAAACATTGTAGGAGAATTCGCGCGCTAGTGGATGCTGAATCTTATCCGCGCTTCCGAATCGGTGGGAACGCCGTTGCAGAGCGCGGGACGATAACGCCAGAAGCGGACGGCGCGCAGCACGATCTGGTCTTCGCCAGGGCCACCGCTCTCCAGCACGAAGGCGCTATGCACGCGCCCGTCGGTTCCCACAATAAAGCTCACGCGCACATTCAGGTCGTCTTCTCGAAGATGAAGTAACGGGTCGGGGGTGAGTAAGGCATCCGGCGGTTGGACTCTTCCACATTTCGGTAGGGCCAGCGGTGCCGACACGGGAGAAAACTCAGAGATGTGGGTAGGTGCACGGCGCAGGGTCTTTTCCAGTTGCGTGAGCGGGACCTGATGCGAAATGACGTTCGATGGCGAGGTTACAGCACACCACGCGAACACGCCACTCGCCGCCAGCGCCAGGGCTGCCGCGAGCGCCTTCCTGCTCGTCGATTTCGTGCTCGGCCAGAGACACTTCATCCGTCATGGATAAGGCAATTGTTCTGCCATGCGGAGCGACACTTAATGCCTTTGGCATCCATATCTTACCTTCACTTCTCCGTTAGCCTTGTGAGCCACGATTGCAATCCTTTGCAGATCAGTCGAACCCAATGCAACTGGCGGAGGAAGATGCACGGCGTGAGACTCAGCTTGCCGAGGAAGAGAGGAAGGGATGAACAGATTAAGGAGGGGGCAGGCCACGGGGTTCCGCAGCCTGCCTACGTGCTCCAGGATTCGCGTCTATTGCAGGCCGTTCTGGGTAAACTTATACGCGGTATTCAAACCGCCTGCGGTCGTGTAGATGCTGGAAGCCTGCGGGGCGGCGCTGTTGTTATCGATGACAATCCCCCTGGGCCCGGTAGTCAATTGCGCAAACGCCGCGGGGATTGTGGGATCGCTGCTGAGCACCTCCAGACAGCCAAAGGCCGTACCTGTGTTAGGCGGGAAGCAGTCTTGCGTCAGCCCGAAGAAGAAGAAATCACTTCCGGTGGTACCCGCACTGGGATTGAAGAACTCCGTCCATCCCGTGCAGCGAGCGGCGGTGGATGCGAGAAGTTGTTGTGAGGTACCGCTTGTTTGCATGGTGTGGCCGGTAAACCCGAATGAGTAGTGCCAAGGGGAAGTATCGGCAGAGCCCGTCCCGCAAGTGTGAATATGTCCAGTCGATGGATCGTTGTAGTAGTTGTGGTCAAAAGCGGGCTGGTAGAGGTTGATTGCGGTGCTGCCGCCGAAGGCACCCACTCCAATGTGGGCTGTCGAAATTATGCCCATTGTGGCGGTATCGACTTCAGCAAGAACGGCGCCAGAAACGCCATCATCGGCGGTGATCACGAAGGTCGTGCCATTGGTGACATCGACAATCGGCGGGGCCACGATGCCGGAACTGAAACCGGTTCCAACCACAACTGTTTCCGACTTGCCGGTCGAGGTGTTGATTTTGTAAAGGTTTCCGTTCACGGCACCTACCATCAGCTGACCCCGAACGGAGTCCAGGACGGGAGGGGTCAGGTGCCCGGGGGTGAGCAGTACTGGCCAGACGTCTGTGGCAAGCGTAGGCACTCCGTTAAAGACGCCCGTAATCTTGTAAACCAGGCCGTCGTCCGTGCCCACATAGACAGTATCCGCGCCATAGTCGATAAATGGCGACGACGTGAAATCATTAGCGGTCGGGGCCATGGGCGATGAAATCAAGGGCAATGAAATCATGGAGGGCACAACTGGATTGCTGATCGTACCGCCGGCGGCCCAAGTCAGAACATGGAAAATAGCCTGGGCGGTGATACCGAGGCTGGCGTTTGCAGGAATGCTTTCCACGAAAGCGATTTTCGTTCCGTCCAAGGAGAGAATCGGCGAAGTTCTGATTCTGCCACCGGTTACGGTGGTGATGTTGTAGGCAAACAGCACGGTCGGAAGAGGGAGGCCACACAGTCCGGTCGGGTTGGTGCCGGAATAGAGATTGTTGAAGGCAACAAGATTGGCCGGCGCGACGGCGCTACCGGGCGTGCCGGGGACTCCCAGCCCGAACACCGCGTAGTCATTGACACAATCGGGCGGAGCGCTTGGATCAATGGAAAACTTGGCAGGAAACGCGTTTGGGACCAGGCGTCCTCCCATGCTCACGTTCCAATCGCGCCGGATGATGGATTTGCGCGGGGGAATGGGCAAGGGATTGGCAGTCTTGAAGACGCCAAATTCCGGAACCGCCCAACGTTGCATTGCCTGATGCAGCACACGAACTTCGCGGTTCATCACGTCCGGGTGCTCTGCAAGCCCTTTGCGGCTGAACACGACATTCCGCTGGGACCAGTCTTGAGGAACTCCAGTGTGCCGGGGAGTAATCACTTCTTGTGCGCGCAGCGCGGGCACAAGAGCGACGAATGCCACACACCAGATTGCAGCAACTGCGTAGGGATGCCTTGGCCTCACAGCTACCTCCGATAACGATTGGATTGCCGCCTATTGTAGCCGCTTTTCTGCCTATAGGGGGATAACTGATTTTAGACAGGATCGGGGCTTTCCGTACGGAGCTTTGTGACCCGGCATCCCCGTCGGTAACATTAACTTTAGGGCAGCAAAGTTAGGGCGATTCTGGGTAGGGTAATTGGAGCGGCCGTTCGGTATCAATCGCGCCGGTTACCGCATTTGTTTCGAGGGGCATTTCCGATTCTTGACGCCATGTGGAACAATGAGTGGGCTCCGACCCGGGCCCACATCCTTTCATGACCGCCACGCCCAACAGCCTGCAACTTGCGCTCCTCTCAGCGGCAATCCTTGGGCTCCATCATGGGTTCGACTACGACCATATTGCTGCCATCACCGATATCACCAGTGTGCAAACCAGTCGCTGGCGTGGTATGCGACTTGGTCTGCTATATGCTCTGGGACACGCGGCCATGGTTGCCGCACTGGGCAGCGCCGTCATCGCCTTTCAACTCTCATTGCCTCGTGGCATCGATCGGATCGCCGAGCGCTTGGTGGGACTGACCTTGCTGATCCTGGGAGTCTATGTCTTAGGATCGCTTGTCCAGGGAAACGCGGCGCCCCGCAGCCGCTTTCACTTGATGGCCGGGACACTGCGCTGGCTACACTGGAAGGTGAAGAGTTACTTGCACGATCACGACATCCCGCGCCCCGCAAACCAGGCGTGGAACTACAATTCGAAATCCGTACTCATGATCGGGGTTGTGCATGGACTTGGTGCGGAAACACCCAGCCAGTTGATGATTTTCTTACTGGCCGCCAATCTCGGTGGGATCAGCAAGGGCTTTATTGGCTTGGCAATCTTTATTGCAGGACTCCTGGTAATGAATACGGTGATGACAGCAGTGGCGGTTGGACTTTTCGGCATCAGTTCGCGGCTGCCACGCTTCCAGTTTGTAGTCACCGCGCTTACTGCGATCTATAGCCTCGCAGTTGGCGCCCTCTTCCTATTCGGCTCTTCGGGACTTTTGCCACCACTGGGATGAGGCTTTGGATAGGCGATTTGGACGCTGAAACAGTTATCCCCGGGTCATCATTCG
This sequence comes from Terriglobia bacterium, assembly GCA_020073525.1. GTDB lineage: Bacteria > Acidobacteriota > Terriglobia > Terriglobales > Acidobacteriaceae > Acidiflorens. The sequence goes on along the minus strand of JAIQFA010000061.1, from coordinate 21,724 downwards.
CGTGTGCTTGTCCTTAGTCTGTGTCAATGCGTTGCACATGCTCGGATGTAATCCCTATTCTGCCGGCAATAATTTCTGACAGACACCGCGACTTAGTAATACAATTGCCCACGGTAGTTACCCGAGGGGGTATTTGATGACAAACATTGCAAAGGCAATCGACCGGCTCCGCGAGGAACGCCGGGATGCACAGAACCAAGTCCAAAAGCTTGGGGAGGCTATTTCGGTTTTGGAAAAGCTGACCCGAGGTGCGGGCTCAACATCACATGCGGGAACGTCACATCGCGCCAAACGTGTTCTTTCCGCAGCAGGGCGCCGGAGAATCTCTCTGGCTCAGAAAGCACGTTGGGCGAAAATCCGACAGAGCAAGAAAGCCGCCTAAACGCCGGGCGGGCCCCAGGCTGCGCGAAATTCCCCGTTCGCGAGACTGAAGCCCGCCGGATTTCTGATCCCAACCGTCTCTGAACATCCTCTTACTGAGTTCCTGTCGCCCGCTTCAACCAGCGGGAACCCCCAGAAACTGATCCATCTAGCTGTGCCCGCCGCCGAGCTCGCGCACGATGCTGCCGACGAATGCCTTGGCATCTCCGAACAGCATCAGCGTGTTATCGAGATAGTAGAGCGGGTTATCGATGCCCGCGAAGCCAGGATTCATGCTGCGCTTGATGACCATTACGGTATGGGCTTTGTCCACATCGAGGATCGGCATCCCATAGATAGGGCTGGAAGCGTCGGAGCGAGCGGCGGGATTCGTAACGTCATTGGCGCCAATCACCAGGGCAACATCGGTCTGCGGGAAGTCGCCATTGATCTCGTCCATTTCGATCAGGCGGTCGTAGGGAATATCTGCTTCGGCCAGCAACACGTTCATGTGGCCCGGCATGCGTCCGGCAACCGGGTGGATGGCAAAACGCACATCCACGCCGCGCTTAGTCAGACCATCGTAGAGTTCGCGCACTTTGTGCTGCGCCTGGGCCACCGCCATGCCGTATCCCGGCACCACGATGACCCGGTTCGCGGCAGAAAGAATGGCCGCGGCTTCTTCTGGAGTCGCGCTGCGAACCGGTCTTGCTTCTTCTCCGGCAGCGGCCGCAGCTTGCACCTGACCGAAGGCTCCGAACAAAACATTCGTGAAGGAACGATTCATGGCCTTCGACATGATGATCGAGAGGATGAGACCGGACGATCCGTCGAGTGCGCCGGCAATGATGAGCAGCTTGCTGTTGAGGACGAAGCCCATGGCTGCCGCGGACAAACCGGCATAACCGTTCAATAACGAAATGACGGTGGGCATATCCGCGCCGCCGATGGGAATGATCAATAACACGCCAAACGCCAGCGCGATCAGGATCATGAACGGAAACAGGGTCCGCGCCTCCGGATGCAGGACCAGCGATACGGCGATTACCAAGGCACCCGCGAGCAGCACAAAGTTGACGAGATTCTGACCTTTGTAGGTCAGGGGCCGCTGCGGCAGGATTTCCTGCAGCTTACCGGCAGCCATCAAGCTCCCGGTGACGGTCAATCCGCCGAGAATCACCTCGAGCGACAGCACCGACATCATGAAGCGGGAAATATCCGGGGTGCGCAGGTAGAACTCAGCCGAGCCCACCAGCGTGACGCAGAGCGCGCCAAAGGCGTGGCTGAGCGCGGTTCGCTGCGGAACCGCCGTCATCGCCACTCGTCCAAGCGGAATCCCGATGATAGTACCCAGCACCAGGGCAATGGCGATCAACCGGTAATCCATGCCGTGGTTGAGCAGCGTGCCGCCGATCGCCAGCACCATGCCGATCTCGCCCGCCCAGATGCCATGGCGGGCCGTGGTCGGCGAACTCATCCACTTCAGCGAGAGGATGAACAGCACGCTCGCGATAAGATACAAAAGCTCGACGATGATCTGGATGCTTCCGGGTTCGGCTGTCATTTATTTGGCCGCCGGTTTCGCCGCGGGACGGCTGGATTTGAACATCTTCAACATGCGGTCCGTGATCACGAAGCCGCCGACAATGTTGCTGGTGGCTGCAACCACGGCGATGAATCCGAAAATCGTGGAAAGCCTGCTCTCGTGCCTGCCAACGAGCACAATTGCACCCACCACCGCGATTGCGTCTAATGCGTTGGTGAGCGACATCAACGGAGTGTGCAGCAATGGCGAAACCCGCCGGATCACTTCAAATCCGATAAATCCAGCGAGCACAAAAATAAAGAGTGCGTTGATCAACGTCGAACTACTGTTCATCTTCCCTCCGTCCGATCTTCCTGGTTCGTGGAGAGCCGCATGTCCCCACCCGACTCGACGGGCGAGACGCCCGTCCTTCCACCATTTGACTCATCGCGGTTGCAGTGCCAGTGCCGGCAATTTAAAGAACTCGCGCACCCGGGCGTTCACAATCTCGCCGCCGCGGGTAAGCAGAGTCTCACGAACAATTTCATCTTCGAGGTTCAGATTCAACTTTTGATCTTTGATCAGGTGCATCAGGAATGCCGTGATGTTGCGGGCGTACATCATGCTCGCGTGATAAGGCACGCCGGAAGCCACGTTGGTCGCCCCGATAATGGTGACCCCGTGCTTGACGACGGTCTTTCCTGATTCGGTGATCTCGCAGTTCCCGCCGCGTTCGGAAGCGAGATCGACAATCACCGAACCCGGCGCCATTCCCTTCACCATGTCCTCCGTTACCAGGACCGGCGACTTCTTCCCCGGAATGACCGCCGCGGTGATTACCACATCGCTTTCCTGCACTGCCTTTCCCAGCAACTCGCGCTGACGGCGGTAGAAGTCTTCATCTTGCGCCCGGGCATATCCGCGGGCATCCTGCGCGTCTTTCGCCTCGATGGGAAGTTCGACAAAACGTCCGCCGAGACTCTGCACCTGCTCCTTCGCAGCGGGCCTTAGATCGTAAGCCGAAATCACTGCGCCCAGGCGGCGTGCCGTCGCGATCGCTTGCAGTCCGGCAACACCGGCGCCGATCACGAACACGCGGGCCGGTGTGATGGTTCCCGCCGCAGTTGTGAGCATGGGAAAAATGCGCGGGTGCGAGTCGGCGGCCATCAGTACTGCCTTGTATCCGCAGGCCGTTCCCATGGAGGAGAGCGCGTCCATGCTTTGGGCGCGCGTGGTACGCGGCATCAACTCCACCGAAAAAGAAGTGACCCCGGCGCCTGCTATCTCCCCCACGACCTCGGACGAACCGAACGGACGCAAGAACCCGATGAGGATCTGATCGCGGCGATAAAGCGGCACATCCAGTTTCCCAGTTATGTCATTGGAACCATAGCAAAGAATCTGCACGACAATGTCAGCCGCCGCAAACACCGCCGCGCGGTCGGCCGCTATCTTCGCACCTTTGTCGACGTACTGGGAATCGGGATAACCGCCTTCAATTCCAGCACCAGACTGTATATGAACTTCGAAACCCGCCTTGGTCAGCGTCGGGAGGACGGCGGGCACGAGCGCAACTCGCCGCTCCCCCGGATAACTCTCTTTCGGCACACCGATGATCACGAGGCCCTGCCTGTCTAGCGATTCTCTGTATCGCAATTGAAAAGATTCGGAGCCGCCCGGCTCGCATCAATCCTACGCTTGCGGGCAACTTCTAAGGAACCGAGGATTTTAGTTGAGCACATGAACGCACGCAATGGCTAGTTGCCTTAAAGGTCTCAGGTGTTAAGTGTCAGGTCTAAGGAAAATCAAAAGACAAGGGTTTCCTGAGACCTGACACTTAACACCTGAGACCCCCATCAAAGTGAGATGTCCAGCTGCAGACTGTCGCCATGATTTGATGCAGCGATGTCCGTGCAGTTTTGCACAATCCAATCAGCGCCAGGCTCTTCGAGCACGCGGCGATTCATGGTCGTAAGAAACGCAATCACCCTGGCCCCCGCCGCCTTGCCTGCGCAGACTCCGGCCGGAGCATCTTCCACCACGACGCAATCGGAAGCAGCAAAGCCCAGCTTCGCCGCTGCTTTCAAGTAAGGCTCGGGATCGGGCTTGCCGATCTTCACATCATTCGAGGTAATCAACGTCTTCGGAATGGGAAGGCCAGCAGCGCGCAAACGCACCTCGGCCAGCGGGCGCGTGCATGAGGTCGCAATCGTCCAGCGATCTGGAGGCAGGCTATCCAGGAGTTGCCGAGCGCCCGGCAACAGGACCACGCCGTCGAGGTCTTCCATCTCCCGGCGTTCGACTTCGCGATCTTCGCGGTCAATATCTGCGTTGGGCAGAAGTTCGCGGATGGTGGTTCGACTGGGTCGTCCGTGCGCCAGGTGGACGACTGTCTCCGGATCAAAGCCATGTTCAACCGCCCACCCGTGCCACACCCGCGCCACCGCGGGAGTGGAATCGATGAGGACACCATCCATATCAAATAACAGGGCACTGCAACGGATCTTTGGCATTACATCTAATTTACATTGTCTGAAGTTCTAAGATCTGAATGCCAGTTTCGTGGCGGCGAATCCCCTGTCAGACAGTTGCCCTGTCTACACGTCGAATATTGGATAGATCATCGATGGTTCTGCGCTTCCAGCAAGGTGATCGCAACATTGTGAACGGGAATGCCTGACGTAGTGCGGCCGTCGGCCTTTCCATGATGGGCATGTCCGTGCGCACCAGATCCGCGCCATGGCGATCCACTACTTCCGCCAAACGCGAGCTGCCAAGAAATGGGTATATCTCGCGAGCCTCGCCGTCAACCGTGCCGGCGATCGGAGAATAATGTAAGACTACGACGCTCTTGGCGTCCGCAACTGTGACATCGCCCGCTCCAATTTCACCGCTTCGTCAATGCCCGCCCGAACGAAGTTCTTGATTTGAGGTTCACCGAACACGGTTAGCATTCCGCGTCCGAAGCCGCCCACGAACCCTTGCATTCCCGCAAACCCAACTCCGTCGCGCTGATACGTGCTGCCGTCGAGTACCTTAATTCCTCCAGCGACTATCATGCGGATCAATTCGTCTTGCTTATCGCATTCGTAATCATGGTTTCCCAGCACAACAATCACTGGCACTCGCACGCGAGCGAAGGCATTTAGCAAAGGCTCCATTTCCTCGGGCTGACCAAAGTTTCTAAGATCGCCGGCCACTACGAAAACGTCGGCCTCTCCCGCTTGGGTGGAGGGCGACTTCCCTTCCCGCTTGTCTTCTTTGGCTCGTTCCAGTGTTTCTTGTTCCGGCATGGGATCGCACTCCCCGTGTTGAATCAGACGGTTTCGTGCCCGGCAGACTTTCGTTCCCGCTGGATTCGTTTCGAAAGCAAGACTTTGGCCTTCTCCAATTCGTCGCGGCGCCTCGCACTGAGCCCGCGCCCCCCGCGGTTGATGAAGTAGGTCAGCATTCTCATCCCCGAGCCTGGCCCCTTGGGCGAGACTTTCTTCGAGGCCAACGCGCTGGCAATCGCGGTGGCATCTTTGGTAAAGAGCCCAGGCGGCGGGTGCGTGGAATCGGTTGTCACTCCGGCGACCCACCGCTTCTTCGTTGTTTTCTTCTTGGCGTTTGTCATGCAGGCCTTCCGTTAACGCATACTATTTTAAGCCGCCCGTAGAACCATCAGGCGTTGTCCGTATTCTTGCAAGGGATCTGTATATGAGCGTGCTCTGATAGCCGCTGGAGGCTGTCGCACAATAGGGATATCGACCCGCATGCCATCATGCGATCCGCCCGGTTTGCCTCTACTCTTCTTTTCCCCCAATCACCTGTGCATGCCCCAGAGCGGCAACGAGTGCGAGGCCCCCGGTGACATTGCCGAGCAAGGCGGGAAGGACAAACTGTAAGAGATACGCTTTCCACCAGATAACATCTGTCACAACGAGAAACAACATCGTCGTCGATCCTGCCACGATATGGTTGAATGCGCAGATCCCCACCAACAGGCAACGCGCCAGGGGAGGCAGGCCTCTGGTTAGGGCTCATTTCGTGACATCCGCTAGAAACCAATCCTCTACCCGACCGAAGACCGCTTCCAAGCCTTCGGGTACCTTCTGATTTGGAAGGTCCAAGGCGTGGTCAGCACCTTCGATTCGCTCAAACACGGCGTCACGCTGTTTTGCGGCCAACTCGGCGCGCAGGACATCGAACCCAGAGACCGAGTTCTGCGTGTCTGCTGTGCCATGGGCGAAATATAGGAGTGCGTGCGACTTGAGGGCTTCCGCGATGATGGAGGTCTTCATGAAACTGGTCCACTGGCGGTACGTCTGCCCCCAGCAGAACTTCGTAGTGCTGTCCGGATCTTTCAGGATGTCACTCCAACACGCGTAGACTTCCTTTTCCGCGTCCAATCTTTGACCGCGCATAAACTCCGCGAGGTGAAACAGATACACTGGCCCGCCTCCTGACAAGGATGCGGCGTGCGTCACTACCGGGGATACGTTCGAGACTCGCATCGCTACAATGCCGCCCTCCGAATGACCGATCACGAGTGTTTTCGAAGCGTCGATGCCGGGGAGCGCCTGCGCCGCTTGGATCGCGTCCGCAATAGTTGCGGCCCATCCGTCGAGCGTGTACTCGGATCGAAATTCTGGACGGCAAACGCGAGCGTCGCTGTCATCAGATTGATCATCCAGAAACTCAACGCCTGGCTTTTCGACCGCCAAGATGCAGGCGCGGCCGCGGGCCACTGAATATAGCAGGCTCTGCAGTTTACTGCCGATTCGCTCACCTTTGCGGACGAAATGAGATGAACACCCTGTTCCTTGGACCCAGACGATCAGCGGGACAGGATGACCAGGTGCTTGCGGAGTTGAAACATAGAAGGTGATGCGCTTACCATCTCTGCCCTCTGCGATGTACCGGCGAAACGGCTTGTCCCCTACGGGGTAGTCTTCCGCTGCAGCCAGCGCGGAACAGAAAAGAAGACTGAGAACGAGAATCGAACAGGTTTTAAGCATGACGAGCATTAGCATAGACCCGTTTAGAGCGGTCGCGCCAGATCCTCGCATTGCCTAGCCTCGCACTGCCTAGCCAAGGCATGGCGCCTCCCCATATCCTCTTTTTCTGATCGACGTCATGAGAAGTTTGAATTTGCGTTCCACCCAGCCTTACCTCAGTCTCGTATGCGATGGGGAAAGCTGAGTTCTTCCCATAGGGGAACCGGCAGGTGTTCTATAGATTAGGGTCCTGCTTCCAGGTCGAACGGGACCAGTCCTTCGGATACCGGGACGTATCCAACCACAGGTCAATAGTGTTGCGGCAGAACCGCGTGCGGCACGCATCGCGGCGACGCATTAGCTCATCTTGAGCTTACCTCCGCGCCGTCAAGCGCCCGACGGGTATCTGCCCTTAGGTCGAAGCGAGCCCGGAAGCCGCCGTCGACCGCCAACCGAGGAGTTCGGGTGCATTTACCTCTCATCGAGCGGGCAAGCGACGACGGCTCCACCTTCACGCTGACTCTCGGGAAGCAAAGGTCGTTCGTCGGAGAGGAACGCCTCTATGACATCGTGCCTTTTCCTCCGGTTCCTCGCATTCCGCAGAGACCGCTCGAACCCGGAGAGCAGTACAGATTCCACTTCGACATGACGAAGTGCATTGGTTGCAAGTGCTGCATCGTGGCCTGCAACGAGCAGAACGGAAATCCGGCGGAAATAAATTGGCGACGTGTCGGCGAAATCGAGGGTGGGTGGTATCCCCATACGCAGCGGTTCTATCTCTCGATGGGCTGTAACCACTGCCTGGAACCGTCGTGCATGATCGGCTGCCCGGTTGAGGCTTACAAGAAAGACCCGGTCACGGGGATCGTGCAGCACAGCCCGGAGACTTGCATCGGCTGCCAGTACTGCACCTGGAACTGTTCCTACGGAGTTCCGCTGTACAACCCTGAGCGTGGGGTGGTCGGCAAGTGCGACATGTGTCACGGCCGGCTCGCGGAGGGTCGCGAACCCGCATGCGTGAATGCCTGTCCGGAAACCGCAATCCAGATTGAGATTGTGAACGTACAGGAATGGCAGAAGGAATACGCGGGCAGCGCCAACGCTCCGGGACTGCCTTCCGCCGACGATAGTATCTCGACGACTCGTATTACGCTGCCCGATAATCTGCCTCCGGACATCAAGAAGGCGGATTCCTGGCGCGTTCGCCCCGAGCATCCTCACTGGCCGCTGGTGTTCATGTTGGTTTTGACGCAGCTTTCCGTCGGAGCTCTCGCCGTGATTTGGCTGGTGCAGTTGCTGGGCAAGTCCTCGGGGCTTGTGGTGCCAGCGCTGGGAGCTTTGGCGGTCGCCGGACTGGCCGTCAATGCTGCCACGCTCCACCTCGGGCGCCCGATCTACGCGTATCGCGCCATCAAAATGTGGAAGCGTTCGTGGCTGAGCCGCGAAATCCTGATGTTCGGGTGTTTCTCAGCGATGGCTACGGCCTACGCGGGATCTTTGTGGTTCCATTTGCGGATCAGCCCGGCATTCGGTTTGTTGACCGCTCTGCTGGGAGCCGCCGGAATCGTTGCCAGCGCCTTCATCTACCTGGTAAAAGCCCGGCCCGCCTGGAACAGCAAACATACGGTTGCCGAGTTCTTTTTCACGGGCGCTCTTCTGGGACCCCTTTTCGCCGTGAGCATCGGAGTGGCCGCGGGACGTTGGCTGGTGGCTGCATCCGTTGTCACGGCGGCCGCGCAGATGCTGAACCAAGCGGTGAAGTTCCTCCGGTTGGCCGCCTCGGAGAGCTTTGAACTGCAGGCCTCCGCCAGGTTGCTCTCCACCACACTACAAACAAAATTCCTGCTGCGATTCGCGCTGCTGATTGGCGGCGGGATCGTGCTGCCCCTGTTTGTCGCGGGACGTTGGGGAATGGTGGCAGCTCTCGCAGTTGCGCTCACTGGAGAGATTCTCGGACGGTATCTGTTTTTTGTGAGCGTGGTCCCGAAAAACATGGCCGCCCCCTATGTGGCGGTCGGGAGTATAGCGGCTTGAATCTGAAACGCCAACTCGGCTTGGACATTCTCTCCGAGAAGTATGCCTACGCGACAGATCCCGATTTCGGCTACGTGTCGGCACAGAAGATTCCGGATCGTTGGGTCTCGACCACGTGCGGATATTGTTCGGTGGGTTGCGGAATGTTTCTTGGGGTGAAGGATGGCCGGGCGGTAAGCGTCCGCGGAAATCTTAATCATCCCGTGAACCTGGGAAAGCTGTGTCCCAAGGGGCTTTCGGAACACTACACGCTGGATGCTCCCAATCGCGCCAAGTATCCGCTGCTGCGCAAGAACGGAAAGCTAGTGCGAGTGGAGTGGGAGGAAGCGCTGGAAAGCATGGTCGAGCGTTTCCGCGCGCTTCAGGAGAAGCACGGTGCCGACTCACTGGGCGTGGTGAGCACCGGACAACTGGTCACGGAAGAGTTCTACACGCTCGGCAAGTTGGTGCAACTCGGCTTTGGCACAAAGAACTTCGATGGCAATACCTCGCTTTGCATGGCCAGCGCGGTCTCGGGCTACAAGCGGTCGTTTGGCAGCGATGGGCCGCCGGGTGCGTACGACGACCTGCGAAAAGCGGACGTGATCTTCCTGATCGGCGCGAATATTGCCGACAACCACCCGATTCTCTGCCAGCACCTGGAAGCGAATCCCAACAGGACTCTGATCGTCGCCGACCCGCGGGTGACCAAGACCGCGATGATGGCGGACCTGTTCCTGCCGCTCAAGCCCCGCTCCGACATCGCGTTGGTCAACGGAATCATGCACGTTCTGATCCGCGCCGGCGCGATTGACCGCGAGTACATTGCGCAACACACCAACGGCTTTGCGGAACTAGAGAAGTCGCTGGAGAAGTACACGCCCGAGTACGTTTCGCAAATCACCGGTCTGAGTGAAGATTTGATTTTCAAAACGGCCTCTCTATATGGCAGGGCCAAAGCGGCATTCATCGGCTGGACGATGGGCGTGAACCACAGTTCCAAGGGTGCGGAGACAGTGAACGCGATCAACAATCTCGCGCTCATCACCGGACAAATTGGCCGTGCCGGTGCCTCGCCGTTTTCCATCACCGGGCAGTGCAACGCGATGGGGACACGCGAGGCGGGATTTACCTCCAGTCTGCCCGGATACCGCAAGTTTGAGAGCGCGAGGGATCGCGAGGAACTGGCGGCGATGTGGGGCGTTCCAGTGGAGCGGATTCCCGTGTCGCGGGGTTTGGCCTATCCCGACATCGTCGAAGCTGCCGTATCGAAAACCATTCGCGCGCTCTGGATCATCGCCACCAATCCCGTAGTGTCGTTCCCCAACCTCGACGTCCTGAAGCAGGGGCTCGAGACTCTGGATTTTCTCGTGGTTCAGGACGGGTTTTTCCCGACACCGACTTCGGAGTTGGCGCACCTGGTTCTGCCGGCCGCGATCTGGGGCGAGAAGGAAGGGACGTACACCAATTCCGAGAGACGGGTGAGTAAAGTCAATCGCGCTGTGAATCCTCCGGGAGAAGCGAAATCTGACTTCAACATCTTTCTGGAGCTTGCGAAAAAGCTTGGTTGCCAAGAGCAGCTTTTCCCGGGATGGACCGAGCCGCGAGATGCCTTCAACGAGTGGAGGCGAGTCTCGGCGGGCAGGCTCTGTGACTATTCGGGGATGAGTTATGAGTTGCTCGAACAGCACGGAGGAATGCAATGGCCTTTTCCCGAGGGTGCCCAAGCTGGCGGCGCGCACGAAGTGCCGGTTTCCCGCCTTTACGCCGACGGCAAGTTCCCAACTGAAGATAGCAAGGCAAAACTGCTGTGTATTGAATGGGAGCCCTTCCCCGAGCAACCCAACAAAGAATTTCCGTTCGTTTTGAACACTGGCCGGACTGTAGAGCACTGGCACACGCGCACCAAGACCGGGCAGGTGCCGATCCTGGAAAGAATGTCACCGAACGCCTGGCTGGAAATGAATCCCAAGGATGCGCTCGGCCTGAATCTGAAGCAGCACGACAAAGTCACGCTCGTGTCCCGGCGCGGACGCGTGCCGGAACTGGAATTGCGCATTACCGAAATCATCGCGCCCGGGCAGGTGTTCATGCCGTTCCACTTCGTGGAGACCAACGTTAATCAGGTCACGCAGAGTGCCTTCGATCCGATCTCGCGAGAGCCCAATTACAAACAATGCGCGGTGAAAGTCGAGCACGCCAATGGAGGTAAGCAGCGGTGAAGAAACTGGTCGTGGTGGGGAATGGGATGGCAGGCGTGGCATGCGTGGAGCAGATCCTGCGCCACGCGCCCAAGTTCGAGATCACGATTTTTGGCGACGAGACTCACGTCAACTATAACCGGATCATGCTTTCATCCGTCTTGGCGGGCGAGAAGTCGCTCGACGAGATCGTTCTGAATGGCCTCGACTGGTATCAACAGAACAGCATCGATCTCAGGCTTGGCGTCCGGATTGTTGACGTGGATCCCGCGGCAAAGACTGTTACGGGCGACGACGGCAGCATCACTTCTTTCGACAAGCTCCTCCTCGCCACGGGCAGTCTCCCTCTCATTCCGTCCATAGAGGACATAAAGAAGGATGGCGTCTTCGTGTTCCGCAACCTTGATGACACACGCGCGTTGCTGGAACGCTCCCGGCCGGGACTCAAAGCGGTGGTAATCGGGGGTGGCCTGCTCGGGCTTGAAGCTGCCCGCGGACTCCAAGTGCAGGGTTGCGACGTGACGGTCGTCCATTTGATGGACACATTGATGGAGCGGCAACTGGATGCGACCGGAGGCAGTTACCTCGCCGACAAGATGAACCGGCTGGGAGTAACGGTGCTGCTCGGCCTTTCTACGACCGCAATCCTCGGCAACGGCAAGGTGGAAGGAGTGCAATTCAAGGGCGGCCGCAGCATCCCGGCGGACTTGGTTGTGGTGGCCGCAGGCATTCGCCCGAGCGTGGAACTTGGTCACAAAGCAGGTCTCGAAATCAAGCGTGCCATCGTGGTGAACGACTACATGGAGACCTCGCATCCCGACATTTTCGCTGTCGGGGAGTGCGTGCAGCACAACGGCATCTGCTACGGCTTGGTCGCGCCGCTGCTGGAACAGGGCAAAGTTCTAGCCGCCACCATCACCGGCAACAAAGGCCCCACGTATCAGGGAACCATCCTGGCGTCCAAGCTGAAGATCATGGGCGTGGATGTTTGTTCCGCCGGCGAAATCAATGACAAGGTAGACGGCTCGGAGGTGGTCCGTTATGAGGACCCGTCGCTCGGCGTCTACAAAAAGCTCACGCTCAAAGACAACAAATTGACGGGCGTCATTCTGGTGGGCGAGACGTCCGACAGCCATCGTTACATGGAGTGGCTGCGTAGTGGCACGGACTTAGCGAAGCTGCGGCGACAGCTCTTGTTCCCCGAGCCGGGCCAAGATGGCGGCCTCGATGTGGCCCAGATGTCCGACAGCGAAACGGTCTGCGGCTGCATGGGCGTCACCAAGGGAACGATCATCCATGCCGTTCACGACAAGGGCTTGAGTACGCTGGCGCAACTGAGAGAGTGCACCCGCGCCTCAACGGGCTGCGGCAGCTGCACCTCTCTGTGCCAGCAACTGCTCAAGGCTGTGGTGCCGGAATTTCAGGAAGAGACAAAGAAGACGATCTGCAAGTGTGTTCCTTTTTCGGAAGGCAACCTGCGAGAAATCCTGCGCAGCCAGAAGCTCAAGTCCGTGCAAGAAGTGCTGGAAATCTATGGCAATGGCCTGGGTTGCGAAATCTGTAAACCGGCGTTGAGCTACATGCTCGACATGCTCTGGTGTGGCGACCACGACGAAGACCGTTCCGCGCGGTTCATCAACGATCGCGTTCACGCCAACATCCAGAAAGATGGCACCTTCTCCGTAGTGCCGCGAATTCGGGGCGGCGTGACTTCGCCGGCCGAACTGCGACGTATTGCCGATGTCGCCGACAAATACCAAGTGCCCATGGTCAAAATCACCGGCAGTCAGCGCATCGACCTGCTCGGGGTCCGTAAGTCGGACCTTCCGAAGATCTGGGCCGACTTGGGAATGCCTTCCGGACAGGCCTACACCAAGGGTGTCCGCATGGTGAAGACCTGCGTGGGAACCGACTTCTGCCGCTTCGGCACACAGGATTCCACCAGCGCCGGCATTGAACTCGAGCGGCGGCTGGAGAATCTCTATACGCCGCACAAGGTAAAGATGGGCGCGGTGGGTTGCCCGCGAAACTGCGCCGAGGCCACTGTCAAAGATATTGGTTTGATCGGACAGGAAGGCAGTTGGCAGGTGGTAGTGGGCGGTGCTGCCGGCAAATCGGTCCGAAAAGCGGATCTCTTGATCACGGTTGAAACCACTGAGGAAGCGTTGCAGGCAGCCGAAATGTTTTTCCAGTACTACCGTGAAAACGCCAACTATCTGGAACGCACCTACGACTTCGTCGTGCGGTTCGGAATTGAAAGGGTGCGCAAAGAGACCGTGTACGCCACGGACGCAGTGAAGCACGGCCTGCTCGATCGTCTCCACAAATCAAAGGCGCTCGCGCCCGATGCCTGGCTGGAGCGCGAAGAGCCCCGAACTCCCACGCAGTTCGTCCAAATCGAACCCTTGGAGACAGTGCTGGCATGAAAACACACAAATGGATCCGCATCACCAGTTGCGACAACATTCCGCTTCGTGAGGGCCGCGCGGTGAACGTCGGTGGCCTTGATATCGCTGTCTTCAATCTTGGCGGCCGCTTCCTGGCCGTCGACAACCGGTGCCCGCACAACGGCGGACCACTAGCAGACGGCATTGTTTCGGGAACGACAGTCGTGTGCCCTCTTCACGCTTGGAGAGTCGATCTGGAATGCGGTGCAGTTACGAAGCCCGCCGACACCGCGGCGTGCCTGCGCACATTCCGCACGCGCGTCGAGGAAGGTGTAGTGCTACTGGAGGTCTCTGCACTCCAGGCATCTGTCAAAGAAATGTGTGTCGAAGAAGAGATCGCGTGCCGTCCTGCCGCAGCCACGGTGGCCGTGTTGCGGCCAAACATCGAACCCACCGATCGAGTGTGAGTCACAAATGCAACAGGGGAGCGAGAGAGTAACAGAGAATTCAGCCATCGACCGGCAGGACGCCGGAATTGCTGCACCCCGAAATTCAGATCGCGACGCAGACGGTAAAGCGACCCGCGTCCATCTGCTCGACTTCCGGAGCGCGCCCATGCGCGCCTTCCACCTGTCGTGGTTTGCGTTTTTTCTTTGCTTCGTGGCGTGGTTTGGCATCGCCCCACTCATGGCGGTGGTGCGCGACGATTTGCATCTGACGAAGGCGCAGATCGGCAACACCATCATCGCTTCGGTCGCTATCACCATTCTGGCGCGGCTCCTCGCCGGCTGGATGTGCGACCGTTACGGCCCCCGACGCACCTATGCGGCGTTGCTCATCCTGGGTGCGCTGCCCGTGATGTTCATCGGTTTTTCGCACAGCTATCACTCTTTTCTATTCTTCCGTCTGGCAATTGGCATGATTGGCGCATCGTTTGTCATCACCCAGCATCACACCTCCATCATGTTTGCGCCGCGCGTCGTCGGCACCGCCAACGCCATGACCGCAGGCTGGGGCAATCTCGGGGGCGGCGTCACGCAATGGTTCATGCCGATCTTGTTCGGGTTTTTTCTGGGCTTGGGTGCGGACCGATTCTTGAGCTGGCGACTGGCGATGGTTGTGCCCGGCGCATTGATGCTGTTGACAGGCTTTCTCTACTATCGCTGCACCGAAGATACACCCGATGGCCAGCCGTTCTCTCCGCGGATCGGTGGCAAAGCCTTTTGGGAAGCCGCGGCGGACTATCGCATCTGGGTGCTCTTTCTCATTTATGCCGCGTGCTTTGGCGTTGAAATCACTGTGGACAATGTCGCCGCTCTCTACTTCAAAGACTCGTTCCAACTCACGCTCAAAACTGCGGGACTACTTGCCAGCCTGATTGGGATGATGAACATCTTCGCCCGCGCACTGGGCGGAATTCTTGGCGATTGGGTGGGCAACCGCTCGGGCCTGCAAGGGCGGTGTCTTCTGCTCGGTCTCGTGGTGCTGCTGGAGGGCCTGGCCTTGACGCTGTTCTCACGTCTCACGAGCCTGGTGCCCGCGACCGCAGCTTTTCTGGTGTTCGGACTATTCGTCTGTATGGCCTGCGGAGTCAGTTACGCCGTGGTGCCGTTGGTGCGCCCGCGTGCGATCGGCTCTGCCTCTGGCATTGTCGGCGCTGGTGGCAACGTTGGGGCCCTGCTTGCCGGTTTCCTCTTCAAATCGGAAAACCTTTCGAGCGCGAATGCATTTTTCTACCTGGGAATATCCGTGGCGGTCTCCGCGTTCTTCGTACTCCTTCTTCGTTTTCAGGAAGCTGAGTCTCCCAGCCTTAGTTTTTCAAATGCGGGAGTGCTCGGCGCACAATCCGCAGACTGAAGCGTGTATCCGAAGTGTGCTCTTGGGCCGGGGGGACAGTTCGCGATCTCGTGGTGGCACGGCAAGTCCAATTTCGAATTCCGGGCAGCATCCTTACAATGCCTTCGATATTTGCCACTATTCCGTATGGCCACAGCCGATCCCCGCGGGCGCTGATATCGGCATCTGCGTGTAACTGGGTATCGCTATTGATCTCGACCGCTCCCAACATTTCATCGCCAACGTTGTCATAGGCGGCGCACGTGTCAAAGTTCGTCGCAAGGTCTAGAGCCATCTGGACGCTCGTTTCACGTCGTTCCTGAACACATCCATTCTGGTCTTGACAAATCGCCGTCTCGGCGTAATATTACGACCATTGGTCATTTATATGTATTTGGTCGTTAATGAATAGCAGTCATATATATCGTTCCACCAATCTCGTAGAACCACTCGCTTCCGAGAACCTTCCTCACTTGCAGGGCATGGGGCGCCGCCAGCGTCGCGCTGCCGAAACGCGTCTACGCCTGTTTCGCTGTGCTCTTCAACTTTTTGCAGAGCGTGGTTTTCCCAATGTCACGGTGGAAGACATCACCGAAGCCGCGGATGTCGGCAAGGGCACCTTCTTCAACTATTTCGCCAGCAAAGACCATGTGCTGGGCGTGATGGCCGAGATTCAACTGGGCAAGGTTAGAGAAGCCCTAACGCTGGCCAAGTCTGGCAAGCAGACGATTCACTCCGTATTGCGCCGGCTGTTTCTTCGCGTCGCCGAGGAACCCGGGCGCAGTCCCGACCTCGCCCGTGCGCTGATCTCTTCTTTTCTGGCAAGCGAGGGAGTTCGCGGTCTGATCGAACGCAACATGTCGGAGGGTCGCAAAATGGTTGCCCAGATTGTGGCCGCCGGCCAAAAGCGCGAAGAGATCGACTCTCGCCTGAAAAAAGAGAAGGCTGCGATTCAGTTCCAGCAAGCGTTCCTCGGAACCCTTCTGGTTTGGTCGCTGCACGGCCAGCCCGCGCTCGATACTTGGATCGAAGAAAGCTTTCAACATTTTTGGAGGGCAATCGCCATCTCCGGTCAAGAGCAAAAACGATGAAATACAGTCTTCGTAGTGTTGCCATCCTGTCGCTAGCAATCCCGATATTCGGCGCAATCAGCACAGCCCAGGCAGCAACGCCTTACCGTCTCACCTTGCGCGATTCTATTCAGAAGGCGTTACAGGCCAACCTCAACGTGCTGGTGGCGGACACTCGAGTCGAGGAAGCCCAGGGTACTCGCATGCGCCGCTTATCGGCCGCGCTGCTTCCGCGGGTACGCGTGCAAAGCTACGCCAACCTGCAGAACCGCTCCCTGAGTGCTTTCGGAATTTCGGCCCCGGGCTTCCCCAATGTCGTTGGACCATTTTCCAACTACGATTTCCGCTTCTATGCGGACCAGAACATTGTCGATCTTCAGAGTTATCGCGGGTTGAAGGCCAGCGAACGCGCTCTCGATGCCGGCAAAATGGATTATCAGGATGCGCGCGATCTTATCGTCCGTGCCATTGCCAGTCTCTATCTCAACGCGCAGTCTGCCGCGGCGCGCACCCATGCCGCCCAATCGCGGGTGACCGATTCGGATGTTCTGTACAAGCTCGCGAAGGACAAGCATGACGCTGGGACCGCAACGGGCGTGGACGTACTTCGCTCGCAGGTGCAACTCGCCAATGACAAGCAGGCGTTGCTCGTCGCGCAGAACCAGTACAAACAGGCGCTGCTCGCCCTGGCACACAACCTGGGCATGAGTCCGAGTACGCCTTTGGAACTAGCCGAGCCGCTCCGGTATCAGCCGTTAACCGAGCCTCAGGCCGAGAGTCTTGTGCCCTCGGCGCTGCTCGCGCGCCCCGATTATCTGTCGCTTGCCAGCCAGCGCCAGGGATTGGTCGAGCAGCAACGCGCAAGCCATGCCCGCTACTTTCCGAAGCTAAGCATCAACGGGAACTATGGCGGGATTGGCCGCAGCATCGGCGGAGTGCAGGGTACGGGCATTATTCAAGGCCAGATCGACTTTACAGTTTTTGATCGCGATCGCAGTGGCGAGGCGCAGGAACTTGCCAGCCGCTTGAAACGCATCGACGATCAAATCACCGATTTGAGCCGCGGTATTGAAGAGGAGATTCATGAAGCATTGCTGAATCTCGAATCCGCAGCCGAACAGGTCGCCGTTGCCCAGGAGGGGCAGACGCTCGCGACGCGCGAACTTGAACTCGCGCAGGATCGTTTTCAGTCGGGTACGGCCAATAATGTTGAAGTGGTCACGGCCCAGGACGAACTCGCCCGCGCCGAGGAGAACTACATTCTTGCCGTCTCCAGCCACGCTGACGCGAAGTTCGCGCTCGCACGAGCGGTGGGCGATACGGAGAAGAACATCGGACAGTATCTAGGGAATCCGTAAGTGATTTGTCGAAATGGCTGCGAGTTATTTTCCCGCTCGCGAGGCTCGAAGACGCGAGGGTTGCAGCAACGAGGTTCGAAGCTATGAAGCGACTCATACCAGTTCTGATTCTGCTGGCGGCGGTGATCGCCGCAGGTGTGTATTTTTATCCGCGCCTTAACGGGAAAACGGAAGTCGAGAATCAGCTCATTCTCTCTGGCAATATCGAAACCCACGAGAGCCTGGTGAGCTTCAAGGTTCAAGGACGCATTATCGACTTGCCTGTCGAGGAAGGCCAGTCGGTTGAACAAGGCACCCTGCTCGCGCGTCTGGATGATGCCGATTACCAGCAGAAGGTCCGGATCGACGAGGCCACGGTTCACGTGCGCGAATCCAACCTCGCGCTCACACTCGCTGGCACGCGCGAGCAGGAAGTGAAGGCATCGCAGCAAAACGTGTTCGACGCAGAAGCCGACTTGCAGCAGAAAAAGGCCGACTATGAACGCGCCCAGCGGCTCTTCAGCAAAGATGAAATCTCCGCCCAAGACCGTGACTTGGCGGACACGGCTCGGAAGCGTGCCGAGGCGGTTTTCCAGGCGGCGCAACAGCGTTACAGCCAAGCCGTCGAAGGCAGCCGCAAAGAAGATATCGTGATCGCGCGCGCCAATCTCACGCAAGCCCACGCCAACTTGGGTCTATCCCGAGTCAACCTAGACTACACCACACTCCGCGCCCCCTCCGCCGGCGTGATCACCGTGCGCCAGGCTGAACTCGGAGAGGTGGTCGTTCCCGGCACTCCGGTGGTCACCCTCGCCGATCTCGATCACATCTGGTTGCGCGCGTATATCGCCGAAACCGATTTGGGCCGCATCCGCTGGGGCCAGCAAGCGAACATCACCACCGATACCTATCCCGGCAAGCAGTACCGCGGACGCGTTTCATTCATCTCGTCGACTGCCGAATTCACACCCAAGAGCGTTCAGACTTACAAGGAACGTGTAATGCTCGTTTATCGCATCAAGATCGATATCGACAATCTCAATCACGAACTCAAGCCTGGCATGCCAGCGGACGCCCACATCGATCTCGCCGCAGCCAACCCAAACGCGCACCCACCGGGAGCTACGCTGAATAAGTAATGCTGGAGAAGTAGTACTCAATACTGACCCATGACCGAGCAGCCTCAATCCGCGATCGTCGCCGAGGGACTTACCAAGGGTTTTCCCGGCGTACTTGCAGTCGATCACTTAAGCTTTGACGTGCGTTCCGGAGAAATCTTTGGCCTGGTAGGACCGGACGGCGCCGGGAAAACTACCACGCTGCGCATGCTCGCCGGGATCATGCCACCCGATGCAGGAACCGCCCGTGTCGGTGGCTTCAATGTGGTTCACGATCCCGAAGGCGTCAAGCACCACCTCAGCTACATGCCACAGCGCTTCGGGCTTTATGAAGATCTCACCGTCGACGAAAATATTCGCTTCTACGCCGATCTCTTCGGAGTGAGAAAGGCTGAGCGCGAAGAGCGATCCACGCAATTGTTGCAGGCAGCCGGCATGAGAGAGTTCCGCAAGCGTCTCGCCGGGAAACTTTCCGGCGGCATGAAGCAGAAACTAGGTCTGGTCTGCGCGCTCATTCACAGACCCAAAGTAATCCTGCTGGATGAGCCCACCACGGGCGTCGATCCTGTTTCGCGCCGCGATTTCTGGCGCATTCTTTATGAACTGGTCGCGGAAGGTGTGGCGATCCTCACTTCCACCGCCTACCTCGACGAAGCAGAGCGCTGTCATCGCGTCGCCTTGCTACATCAGGGGAAGCTGCTATTCTGCGACACACCCAAGAATCTCAAGGCCCAGTTGGGCAAAGGCGTTTTATCTGTTACCTCGCCCGAACCACGGAGCTTGCGCGAGCAACTCGAGCATGCGAATGGGATCTCTAGTCTCGTACTGACCGGTGACGGCCTGCACGTTGTGGTTGACGATGCCGCTCGCCGTATTCCCGAATTCGAGGCGCGTTTGAAAGGCGCGCATGTTCCATTCGACGCGATTCAGCAAGTCACGCCCACTATCGAAGACCTCTTCATCGATGCGGTCGGCAGCGGCAGCGGAGGGTTGCCCCATGCCTGAGAACACCAATTCCGTTGTGGTCGAGAACCTAGTCAAGCAGTTCGGTGACTTTGTGGCCGTCGATCGGATCAATCTGGAGATCCGTAAAGGTGAGGTGTTTGGCTTTCTCGGACCGAACGGCGCGGGCAAATCCACTACCATTCGCATGCTCTGCGGTCTGCTGAAGCCAACGTCTGGGCGCGCGCGAGTTGCCGGATACGATGTCGGCCGGGAGCCCGAATCCGTGCGCCAGAACATTGGCTACATGTCACAAAGATTCTCTCTTTACAACGATCTCAAGGTGATCGAAAACATACGCCTGTTCGCGGGCCTCTATAGTGTGCCTCCAGCCCAGCTCCGGGAACGAATCGAATGGGCGCTGGAGATGGCGAACCTCAAAGGCCAGGAGAATCTGATTACCGGCACGCTTCCCGGCGGCTGGAAACAACGCCTCGCTCTCGGCTGCGCGGTGTTGCACAAACCGCCTGTCATCTTTCTGGATGAGCCGACTTCCGGGGTCGATCCCATCTCACGACGCCGGTTTTGGGATCTTATTCACCACATGGCAGAAGAGGGCGTGACCGTGTTCGTAACCACGCACTACATGGAAGAGGCCGAATACTGCAACCGTCTTGCGCTGATCTTTCGCGGAAAGATAGTCGCCCTAAGTACGCCTTCCGAACTCAAGCAGAAGTCAATGAAAGGCGACCTGCTGCTGGTCGAGTGCGAGCCGCTTGGCAACGCGGTGGAAGTTCTGCAGTCTGCTCCGGATGTGATCGATGCCGCGGTTTTCGGTAGCGCTCTGCACCTGGTTGTGAGTGATGCTGCCGCTGCTGTCCCGCAAGTTCAGAAATATCTGTCGGACCACAGCATCACGGTTGGCCACATGGAAAAGATACGTCCCAGCCTGGAAGACGTTTTCGTCTCCCTGACCACCGCGCGCGATTCCGGAAAGGAATGGCAGGCATGAGCTTCACGCGCTTCCTGTCGATGGCTCGAAAAGAGGTCGTCCAGATCCGCCGCGACTCGCGCAGTCTGATCATTGTCGTGATCATGCCGGTGATTCTAGTGCTGCTGTTTGGTTACGGGGTGAATCTCGATCTCAAGGGGCTGCCTGTTTATGTGTACGACCGCGACGGCAGCCAGCAGAGTCAGGATCTTCTAAAGCGTTTCCAGGCCAGCGACTACTTTAATATCGTGCGTGTGGTGAACGACTATCCCACGTTGGCGCGATCGCTTGATGACGGGCACGCCAAGATGGGGATCGTTGTCCCATGGGATTTCTCTCAGCGCCTGCACGACGGCCGTCCTGCGCAAGTTCAGGCGCTCGTCGACGGCACGGATGACAATACCGCCAATGTCGCCATCGGCTATGCACAAGCGGTTGTTCAAGGATATTCCTCGGACATTCAACTCGATTGGTTGCGAGACCGTGGCCAACTCGCACAACCTGCTCTCGTCGGCGTTGAGACCAGGACTTGGTACAACGAGAATCTCGAAAGCAGCGCATTCATCGTTCCCGGGGTGCTGGCCCTGGTCATGTCCGTGATCGGAGCGTTCCTCACCTCGCTCACCATCGCGCGCGAATGGGAACGCGGCACGATGGAGCAGTTGATTTCAACTCCGGTCACTCCGCTGGAGATCATGCTTGGCAAACTGGTGCCGTATTTTGCCATTGGCATGTTCGACGTCATCGTCTGCGCCCTGATCGCCATCTACTGGTTTGGCGTTCCCTTTCGAGGATCTTTTGTAACGCTACTGGTCAGTTCCGCCATGTTCATGGTGGTCGTGCTTTCGCTCGGCTTCTTTATCTCGGTAATCGCAAAAAGCCAACTCGCCGCCAGTCAACTCGCACTGCTCACTACCTTCCTGCCAGCGTTTCTGCTGTCTGGATTTATCTATTCGATTGAGCAA
>JAIQFA010000060.1 GCA_020073525.1 Terriglobia bacterium | reverse complement strand
AGGCGCATCGTCATGGGCAAATTCAGTTCGACACGGTCGCCCGTGTTCCATTGACGATGAATTGCTGCAAAACTTCCGGGCGTTGCCGGCGTTTGCACGCGGCGGCCGTTTACCGAAATCGACGCTCCGGTCTTTGCCCAATTTGTAATCGGGATTGTAGTGGTACCAGCCACCAAGGTCCTCGCCGGGAGCAGGCTGGCCGCTCATTTGACGAAACGGTTTCAGCAGGCTGTCGTCGCTCAACCCCATGAGCATGGAATGAGTTTCTTCCAGTTGCTTCTCATGGAGATCACTGGCCAGCACTACATCGCCGTAATCAAACTGCTCGAGAGGTTGCAGTGCCGGAGTCGCGGCAAGCGTCCCAGGGAGCCATCGGACAGGAATCACTATCCCCGCAGTCGCCACTGAAACTGACTGCATGAATCTTCTGCGCGAGACTCCAAGTGAAGAGAACATAGGCTTACCGGCCCGTTCCGCTCAATCGATCATCACTTTCGGATCGAAGTTGCAGCGCCACACTTGGTCTCCAAACCAGGCCGAATGAAACTCTGCTCTCACTTCCATTCAAAGGTCACCACCGACTGGGCAGGCAGAGTGTAATTGAAGTAGGTGTTCTTCCAACTCACGGAGAAGGTTTGCGGCGTGCTCCCTGAGTTCAGCGCGAACAGGACAATCGATTGATCGGGATTCTGGAAAGCAACATCCTCGATCCCTCCTGAGCTGAAACTGTTGGAATCGATGCGGTGAGCCCCGGGAACGGCAAACTTAGCCAAATGGCCGAGCACATAATATTCGACGTTGTTGGTGATGGTCGCCGGAGAAGTGCGAGTGTCGATGGTCACCACCCCTCGGCAATTCGCGCAGCCGCCATTCGTCGGTCCGGAGTTTTGATCAAGTGCAAGGTTCCACAGCGATATGCTGCGCGCCCAGTTGCGGGTTGCGCCAATTAGCAGGTTCTCGGAGTTCCACACCAGGTCGCCGGCGAAGTTCGACCCTACCGTGCCGCTACATTCTGTGAACCAGATATCCTTGCCGGGATAGGCCGTTTTGACGGTCGATTGCGCGCCCACATCTCCGTTGTAACAATGAAAAGAACTGCCTGCTACATAAGCGGACGCGGAACTGGCGAGAACGGACTCCGGATAATCGGTGTTGTCCCAGTTGTGCTCGTACGCGAGAATCTTCACCGTGTCCAGGCTGGCATCGCTCAGCGCTGGCCCCAGATTGTTGGCGATGAAATCTGATTCGTCGCTGGCGGCCAGGTATTCGCTCGGATAAGAACTCGTCGAATTCAGCGGTTCGTTCTGGACCGAGATGGCATAGACCGGAATCCCCGCCTGCTGGTATGCCTGCAGATAGAGGACGAAATACTGCGCCAGGCTGGGGAAGTAAGCCGGGTTCATGTCCCCGCCGTTCATCGTTCCGCCGGTCTTCATCCATGCCGGCGGGCTCCACGGGAGCGCCACCACTTTAATGGCAGGGTTGATCGCGAGCGCCTGCTGTAACAAGGGGATAATGCAAGGCGTGTCGTGCGCAATGGAGAACTGGACGAGTTGCGGATCGGTTTGCCCAGCCGAAACATCGTCATAACTGTAGTTGCCGTTCACCGCGAAGTCGGAGGCTCCCATCGGTTGGCGCAGGAGGGTCAGGCCGATCCCCGCCGTCGGGCTGAACAGTTGCTGCAAGAGCGTGGATTGCTGCGAAGAAGTCAGATCGTTCCAGATCACCCAGGCAGAGGAATCGGTCAGAGACGCGCCGAAGCCGTCGATCGGTTGGTACTGCGTGGCCTCGTTCACGGTGATAACCTGCGAACTCTGGCTCCCACCAGTCCCGAACGTAACCGCCGGTCCCGCCTGAAGCAGCATCGCCTGGTCGCCTGTGGTCACGACAACCTGCGCATTCGGGCCCGTCGGATTGAAACCCGTCGAGGGATTGCCGGCGCCTCCGCCACAGGCCACAAGACCGAGAGCCATGAGAATGATGAGCAGCGTCTCCACAATCCAGCCGCGGAACGGAATGCCGAACATGGAATTCACGAAACTCAACCTTCTTTCGCCCACACCCACGTGGTCACGGAATCTTTTTCTAGAGCGATGTCAGCTTGCATCGCTCCCATCTGCACTGTTGTCCTCTGGGCGGGGCCGGAGTTGGTCACGACCAGCACCCGTGTTCCATCCGGATTTGCAAAAGCCACGTGGCTAATTCCCGTCAGCGCGCTCTCGGAATCAAAGCGACGCGCACCTCGGCGAATGGCGCGGGAAAAATGGGCGAAGGCCCAGTATTGTCCGCTGCGGGTGATTTCTCGGGTCTGAGAATGAATCGTCACCAGGCCCCCGCAAGAAAATGGCCCGATGTTCGGCCGGCCGAGTTCGTCCAAAGCCAGATTCCAGCCGGTTATCGAACGACACCAGTTGCGCAAAGCGTCGGTGAACGTCTGTCCCCACTTTGCCCAGTCCGTTAGATAGTCAGGGCTCGTGTAGTCCGGCCCGCCTTCGGTCCAATACATCTCGGCGTCGGGGTGAGCTTCGTGCGCCTTGGTCATCATTTCCGGAGTTCCGACATACCCATGCCAGGCAATCGCATTGCAGTACTTCCGCAGAACCGGGTCGTCGAGTTCCGCCACCGCGCGTCCCCATAAGTTGTAGTTGTGATCAAGAATCCAGATCTTCGTCGAGAGGCCCCGCGTTTCGAGCACAGGCCCGAGGTGTTTGCTGACGAATTCAATCTCGTACTCCTGCGGCCAAATGCATGCGGGCATGCGCGCGTCTTGGTCGGTGTCGACTTCGTTTTGCGGCGTGACGGCCTGAATCGGAACCCCCTCCTTGGCGTAGCCCTGAAGAAACTTCAGGAAATACTCTGCGTAAACCGGCAGGTAGCGGCGCCGCATCGAACCGCCTAGCATCGAGCCTCCAGACTTCATCCAGCCCGGCGGACTCCACGGCGACGAAAAAAGAAAAATCTCCGGGTTCGCCTTTCGAGCCTCGCGCAACATCGGCAGAACGTACTGGCGGTCCTGCTCAATTGAGAAGCGCTTTAGTTCCAGATCTGGCTCCCCTTCGTCGTAGCTGTACACCTTGGTCGAGTAGTCGCTCGAACCGATGCAGGTACGGCAAACGTTCAGCCCCATTTCGGATGGATGAAATAATTCATGAAACAGCGTTGCGCGCGCCGCTGGCGGGAGCCGGTTGAAGGTGTAACAGGCGGCATCGGTAAATGCGGCCCCGAAACCCAGAATCGGTTGGAACTCTTTTTCCGGGTTGAGAACAATCGCTTTCTCGGAAGGCTTGCCGTCTGCGCTCCGCCACCGAAGCCCGCTCATGCGGGCGAAGCGATTCTTGTCGCTGGTGACCCAGGCGGCAATCTCTCCCCTTGGCACGGCGGCTTCCATGCCGAACACCGGTAACGCGCGAGCCGTTACGGTGGCCGCCAATCCCATAGCTGAAGACGTCAAGAATTCCCGCCTCGTTTTCCTGACCGACATCGCATTCTCCCGTCTTGTTTGCAATAATGTGCCAGCTTGCATCTCATGAACGCCGCGTTGTTCCGCAACGCACTTGCAGCCGGAGTTTCTATGCCCTTCGAACGAAAACAGTCTTATTTGCTATACGCGATCCTAATTGGCCTAGCCATCACCTGCGGCGCACAAAACACCCCAACTGCTAAAGCCGGCGACGACTGGACGCTGGTCTGGAGCGACGAATTCAACGGCCCCGGATCTGCGGTGGATCGTTCGAAGTGGGTCCTCGAAACCGGCGGCGAGGGCTGGGGCAACCAGGAACTCGAGTACTACACAGACCGCAGTGAGAACGCCTCGGCACATGGCGGCAACCTGGTCCTCAAAGCGGTGGCGGAAAAGTACACTGGCCCCGACGGCGTCACCAGAAACTACACCTCGGCGCGTCTGAAGACCTTCGGCAAGTTCTCGCAAACCTACGGGCGTTTCGAAGCTCGCATCAAAATTCCGTACGGCCAGGGCATGTGGCCCGCCTTCTGGATGCTTGGCGATGACATCGACAAGGTCGGCTGGCCTGCTTGCGGCGAAATCGACATCATGGAGAACATTGGAAAAGAGCCTGTCATCATTCATGGTTCGATTCACGGACCTGGATACGTCGGCGGTACCGGTATCGAGGCGCCCTACACTCTTCCTACGAAGCAGCGTTTCGCCGACGACTTTCATGTCTTCGCGGTCGAGTGGGACCCCGATTCCGTGAGTTTCTACGTCGATCATGATCTCTACGTACGCCGCACGCATGCCGACCTCAAGCCGGGGTGGAAGTGGGTTTTCGACAAGCCGTTCTTTTTGATCCTCAATTTGGCGGTAGGTGGCGACTGGCCCGGAAATCCCGACACCTCCAGCGTCTTTCCTCAAAGCATGCTGGTGGACTATGTGCGCGTCTACAAACGGTCGGAGCCCGTGAAACAAGAAACGCCTAGGCCCTGAAAGCTCTCTGACCACGTTGCCACTTCCTGCGCCGCCTACGACACCCGAACTGGGCCCGTCGACTCGCGCACAATCAGTTCCGGCGCCAGGGAAATCAACTGCGGCGCTTTTGCTTTGCCGTTCGAAATCCGCGCAAGCAGTTGCTGCGCGGCCATCTCTCCCATCTGCCGCAGCGGTTGTCGAACCGTGGTGAGCCGGGGAGTCAGATACGCCGCCGCCTGGATGTCATCGAAGCCCACCACCGAAACATCTTCGGGAATGCGAAGGCCGGCATCGCGAAAGGCGCGCACCGCGCCGATTGCGGAAATATCGTTAAACGCGAACAGCGCTGTAAACCGTTCCCCAGTCGCCAGCAATTCCTGCGCGGTCACGTAGCCTTCTTCTGGAACCGAAGGTCCAGGATTTTCCGCGTGATGCTGCAATTGAATGGTGAGTTCAGGACGCACTTCAATGCCAAGTTGTGCCGCCGCTCGCAGAACGCCCCTCCACCGAAGTTCCGTGTCCAGACTGCCGCGATGTCCTTTAAAGAATGCGATCCGCCGATGGCCAAGCCCGACCAGATGTTCAAGGGCGGCAAAAGTCGCCTGCCTGTTATCGACCGCGATATTGGTCACGCCCGGCATTCGGTGATGTCCCGAGATGGCGACCACAGGCACCGAAAGCGCTGGCACTCCGGGAGTGTTGAGAAGAATCACGCCTTCGACGGCGCGGTCGATCAGCATGCGCGGATACTCCTGAATCAAGTCGGGCTTGCCGCGGTGACTGGCCACGAAATAGAAATATCCTTCCTTGAGCAACTGGTCTTCAATTCCGCGCATGATCGACGCCGCATAGCCTTCGCTGATCTCCGGCACCAGCACGCCCACCATGAACCCGCGCTTGAGGCTCAAGGACCGGGCAAAGAAATTGGGGCGATACTGCAGCTTCTGTGCCGCCTGCAGCACGCGGTCTTTTGTATGCTTCGGAATCGCCTTGGCCGCCGGCGAATCGTTAATGACCACCGAAACCGTGGCCGGCGACAGCTTTAAGTATTCCGCCAATGACCGGAGGCTGGTGGGCTTCGGGGGCAAAGAATCTCCCGAACCGTTGCAATTACGCGCTTTTTTCATTCGGGCGCTCAAGAATAGCAGCTTCCACTTTTCATATTTCCATCGACGACGCGCCCGGCCAGAAACTGCTTGACAGCGGGCGCAGTCCGGATGCCTAATATCGGACGGCTAATACTAAACCGCTTTTGTGCATAACTAAAGCGCTTATGTTACGCCGCAAAGTGATTTGCGTCACAGACGAATCGTGAGCCTGTAGAGAACAATCGATCCTGCGCCACGTTGCCGACAGGAATATGTCCCGAGGAGGGAACCCATGTTGTGTCCGTCCCAGAACCGCGTTGTTACCAATGCCAGCCACAGCCTCATGATTGCTCTGATCGCTGCCGTGATCGCATGTCTCACCTGCGCTCCCCTGCTGGCGCAAGTCACCTCCGGCACAATTTTCGGAACGGTGACAGATCCCACCGGCGCCGTAGTCAAGGACGCCACTGTCACGATTACGAATCCGGCGAACGGACTCACGCGTACGGTGGTGACCAGCAGTGACGGAGATTTCGTCGCGCCCAACCTGCTTCCAGGAACCTACAACATCGTGGTGGAGGCGAAGGGTTTCAAGAAACTGCAGACGACCGGAATCACGCTGAGCGCCGCTGACAAGCTGAGCGCCGGCGATTTCGTACTGGCCGTCGGCACAACCTCCGACGAAGTAACCGTCACCGCCGACGCTGGCCAGGTCCAGTTGCAGTCCAATTCGGGTGAGCGTTCGGACCTCATCAGCGGAAAACAACTTAACGACGTCGCCATTAACGGTCGCAATGTGCTGGATTACATGAAACTGATTCCCGGCGTGAGTGGCACCTTCAGTGGCAGCGTCTCAGGAACGGGTGGCATCGATGGGTTCAACGTGAACGGAACCCGCGCCAATCAGCACGAATTTACTCTGGATGGTGCTTCGAACGTAGATACCGGCAACAACGGCGGCACCCACGTCACCATCAATCCGGACGCCATCCAGGAAGTGAAAGTGCTTACCTCAAACTACCAGGCGGAGTTTGGTAAGGCCGCTGGCGGGCAAGTCGCAATCGTCAGCAAGGGCGGTACCAACCAGTGGCACGGGGACGTTCGCTTTTTCCATCGGCATGAGGGACTAAATGCGAATGAGTACTTCAACAAGACGAACGAGTTGCAGGGAGGCAATCCAAACACTCCTGCGTTGTACCGCTACAACGACGTCGGATATCAAATCGGCGGCCCGATCAAGAGGGACAAGGTCTTTGTTTTCTGGAGCCAGGAATTTTATCGGCAATTGATTCCGGTCGGCGGAAATACACAGTTCTATACGCCCACTGACCTGGAGCGAAAAGGCGACTTCTCGCAGTCCACTGATGGTAATGGGGTTCCTGTTGTGATCACGGGGCCAGGGATCACGAACAATGTGATCACTGCGGGGATCAATGCGGACATACAGAAAATTCTGAGTCTTTATCCCGAGCCCAACGTGCCAGGCTTTGGCGTCGGCGGACAGAACTACAACTACGCCACTTCGTTTTCCGGAAACCAGCCGCGACGCGAGGACATCCTCCGCGTCGACTACCAGATCAACGGCAAGAACCGTCTCTACGGGCGTTGGATTCACAACTCCGAGACCGATTCCATGCCCTTCCTATCGCAATGGCCCGGGCCGTACGGGGTCGGCGCTTGTACGGCAACGATCAATTTCCCCGGTGGCTGTACGCAGAAGCATCCCGGTTGGAATTTCTCGGCCAACCTGGTCAGCACGATCACTCCGACTGTGTTAAACGAGTTTTCGGTGGGGCCCAGCCACACACTGTCTTTGGTGGATGGAGCAAACGGGAACGTCTCGCGTGGCAAAAACGGCATCAGCTTGCCGTTGCTTTACCCGGTTGGCTCGAATCAGTCGATCCCCGACATGAGCTTCGGTGGTCTTGAGAACGTCAATTTCCAAGGTGGCTATCTGGGCGGCACTCCTTGGAGTCAGGCCAATACCACAATCAATGTGAACGACAACCTGAGTTGGGTACGGCATAGCCACACGTTGAAAGCTGGCATGTTTTACCAGCGAAGCCGCAAGGACCAGCCGGCGTGGAACAACATCAACGGCCAGATCAATTTTAACCCTACAGTCGCCGACGGGTACAACTTAGGCGATCCGCTGGCGAGCGCTTTACTGGGGTATTTCAGCAGCTTCGATCAATCAACGGCACGCCCATTCGGCAAATTTCGTTACAACCAGCTTGAATTCTACGTGCAGGATACATGGAAGATTACGTCCCGACTGACGCTCGACTACGGGATGAGATTCGCGTGGATTCCGCCCCAGTACGATGCGAACAATCAGGTAGCGCTCTTCAACCCGTCAGCCTACAACCCAGCCAATGCAGTGACGGTTACGCCCGGGGGTAATATCGACCCAACCATGGGTGGGGATCCGCTGAACGGAATGCAATTCACCCGAAGCGGTCAACTCCCGGACGGCGGGTGGAATAGCCATGGCATCATGCCGGAGCCGCGCCTAGGTTTTGCCTATGACCTATTCGGCGATCACAAGACCATCCTACGCGGCGGGGCGGGGATGATGCACGACCGCACGCAGGGAAATCTGATCTTCAATACTGTCTTCAATAACCCGGCGCTGGTTCAGACCGCCTCGGTTCCCGCAAACAACGTTGCCAACCTACCAACATTGGCGGGTTCCTTTGGGAACGGGGTGCTAAGCAATATTCTTGCTGCCGACCGGAGCGGCAAAGTGCCAACGGTTTATAGCTTTAGTCTGGGTGTGCAACATGAAATCGCCAAAGGTACCACGCTCGATTTGGCGTACGTTGGTACCCTCTCGCGCCACCTCGTGACAACACGCGATCTCAACGCGCTCCCCTATGGTACGGCATTCACTAAGGCCGCCCAGGATCCGAATTGTACGGACGGCAATGGAAACTTTGTGTTTCCTGGCGGGGTCGTACCGGACCAACAACCAGGTCTGCAACCTCAATACATAGCGGCCGGTCTGAATTTTAATGGATTCTGCGCGTATGGCTGGAACGGCTATAACGACAACTACCTTGAGCCGTATAAGGGCTATTTCAAGAACCTTAGCTACCTCAAGTTTGACGGCACGTCCAACTACAATTCGCTGCAGGTCTCGCTGCAGCGCCGTTTCAGCAAAGGCCTTACTTTCGGAGCTGTCTACACTTGGTCGAAGTCGCTTACCACCGCGAATACCGACGGGGACACGCAGGACCCATTTAATCCCCTGCTGGACTATCGCGCCGCGAGTTGGGATCGCACGCACGTGTTCGCAGCCAACTACGTTTACGATCTTCCGGGTCTGAGCAAGCATTTTGGCGGGCCGAAATGGCTTTCCTATCTCACCGACCACTACCAATTGAGCGGCGTAACACAGTTCATGACCGGAACACCGATCGACTCGAACAACAACGGTTCGTTTCCGTCAGGGTACCTTAACGGCTCGAACCAGTGGAGTGCAGTCAATTTCAACTATACGTTCGACCGGAGCGGAAACGTTGTTTTTCCGGCGATCGGCCCCCCGACGCGCGGAACGCGTGACATCCTTCGCTCTGGCGGATTGCAGAACTGGGACATGTCCCTGTTCAAGAACATCCCGCTTGGTTCAAACGAAGCGCGCTACCTTCAGCTTCGCCTAGAAGCTTTCAACGCATTCAACCATCCTAACTTCAACAACAAGAACTACGGCGTTAGTACAGATGGACCATGGCCCTGGTTCGGTGATCCGTCTCGCCCTTTGAGCATGACAAAAAACAGCAACTGGGGCACAAACTCGGATACGTACAATGCCTCCGGTGGCCCGGGCAGTTTTCGAGTCGTTCAACTCGCCGCCAAACTCTACTTCTAAGTTGCTCCTGTTCCTTGATGCCCGCGGCTCTGGCCGCGGGCTTTTTTCCAGCATCCATTACGATTCCTGCCGAGGCCTGTCATGATTCGCAAGCGGACATTTGTCGTCCTCATTCTTCTCTTTTCTTCTCTCGCCTGGGCGCAGGCCCCTTCTCTTTCCACTCCTGCGATCGAAGCCCGTGCCGACGCGCTGCTCAAGCAACTCTCGCTGGAAGAAAAAATCGACCTTATCGGCGGCGTCGATGACTTCTACATTCGCGCGATCAAGCACATTGGCTTGCCCGCGCTGAAGATGGCCGACGGCCCCTTTGGCGTCCGCAACTATGGGCCATCCACAACGTTTGGCGGCATCGGTCTGGCGGCGACGTGGGATCCGGAACTAGCTCAGCGGATGGGAGCGGTCATTGGTCAGGATGCGCGGGCTCGTGGCGTCCACTTCATGCTGGGGCCGGGGGTGAACATCTATCGTGCTCCTATGTGCGGTCGAAATTTCGAGTACTTCGGCGAGGATCCGTTTCTCGCATCCCGCACCGCCGTGGCTTACATCGAGGGGATGCAGAGCCAGGGTGTGAGCGCCACCATCAAGCATTTCATGGGTAACAACCAGGAATTTCTGCGCCACGATGCCGATTCCATCATCGACGAGCGCACCATGCGCGAGATCTACCTGCCCACGTTTGAAGCGGCGGTGAAAGAAGCGCACGTCGGCGCAATCATGGATTCCTACAACCTGACCAATGGCGTGCACATGTCGCAGAACGGCCCCCTCAACACCAACGTGGCCAAGAAAGAATGGGGCTTCGACGGAATCATTATGTCCGACTGGGATTCCACCTACGACAGCGTCGGCGCGGCCAATGGAGGGCTCGATCTCGAAATGCCGTCGGGCAAATTCATGAATCGCGCGACACTGCTTCCGGCGGTCAAGTCCGGCAAGGTCAGCGAGGCCACGATTGACGACAAAGTCCGCCGCATCCTGCGCACCGCGATTCGGTTTGGCTGGCTTGATCGCGAGCAGACCGATCTGTCGATCCCGCTGCTGAACGCATCGGGAGATAAAGTCGCGCTGGAAGCGGCGCGCTCGGGCATGGTGTTGCTCAAGAACGACGGCAGCCTTCTGCCGCTGGACAAGACAAGAATCAAGTCGATTGCCGTGATCGGACCCGATGCCTATCCCGCACAGGTAGTGGGCGGAGGCAGCGCGGGCGTGCGTCCGTTTACTGCCGTGAGTTATCTGGAGGGCCTCACTGCGTACGTGGCAGGCAATGCCACGGTGTACTACGAGCGGGGAGTTCCGTCGCTCGGCGAAATGGCTGACGCTACTACTTTCAGCAGCGACGAGGGCGGCAAGCAGGCGGGCTTGAAGGCGGAGTTCTTTAGTAATCCCACCTTCAGCGGCGAGCCTGTCGTGCGTACGGATCAGCATGTCAACTTTGATCGCGATCTGGGCGGCGGCGTGAACCAGAATGAAGTGTCCGTCCGATGGACCGGGTACTTCACTCCTGGTACTCCGGGCGACCATCTGGTCTTTGTGCAAGGTGGCGGCGAAGAGGGTGGCTTCCGGCTGTACCTTGACGACAAACTCATCATCAACGATTGGGAACGCATCAATGCCCGCATCGGCCAGGTGCACGTGGCGCTCGCGGCGGGCGCGCACAAAATTCGACTCGAGTATTTCGTGCATGGGAGCTACAACGGGCCGAAGCTGGGCATCATTCGTCCCGAGCTGATGGTAAACGCGGCCGCAAAGGCGCTCGCATCACGCTCCGATGCAGTCATTGTAGCGGTCGGTTTCGATCCCGACAGCGAGAGTGAGGGCGGAGATCGCGGCTTTCAACTACCTCCCGCGCAGGACGAACTCATCCAACAACTCGCGGCGGCGAATAAGAATGTCATCGTCGTGGTTACGTCCGGCGGTGCGGTGGATATGGCTACGTGGCTCAATCGCGTGCCCGCGCTTTTCCAGGCATGGTATCCCGGACAAGACGGCGGCACGGCCCTGGCACAGCTGCTGTTTGGCAAATACAATCCATCTGGCAAACTGCCCGTCTCCTTCGAGCGCCGCTGGGAGGACAATGCCGTTCATGACAGCTATTATCCGAAGGGCTCAGACAGAAAAGTCGACTATACCGAAGGCTTATTTCTCGGATACCGGCATTTCGATAAAACGGAAGTCAAGCCTTTATTCCCTTTCGGCTTCGGTCTCTCGTACACGACCTTTGCCTACAAGAATCTTTCCATCACTCCGGAGCGCGCCGGCGGCGACCAGGTGGTCACGGTCAGCTTTGACGTAGCGAACACCGGGAATCGCGCCGGCGCCGAAGTTGCGGAAGTTTACCTGGGCGAGCCGCATCCGAGCGTTCCCCGTCCTGTGAAGGAACTGAAGGGATTCATGAAGGTTCCACTGAATCCGGGCGAAACCCGGCGCGTGTCACTCACTCTAGACCGCCGGGCCTTCGCTTACTACAACCTCAAGAATCATGACTGGGCTGTGGATGCTGGAGACTTCAACGTCTATGTTGGCAGCTCCTCCGCGCAAATACAGCTCACGGGCAAATTAACGCGGCAGACTCCGTGAACCGCGTGCAACAGTGCAGAGTGGCAACTAAGATGGCATAAGCAGCCCAAGGAGATCACGTTCATGAACAAGGGTCGGTTCTCGCGCCGTGAATTCTTACAGACAACCGCTGGAGCGGCTGGTGCTACGCTGGCCGGCAGCGCTATGCTTCTGAACCCCGAGCAATTGTTGGCTTCACCCGCACCTGTGGCTGCCAGTGACCGCGTTCGTTTTGGAATCGTGGGGGTGGGGATGGAAGGCAGCAATCTGCTCCCGACGGCGATTCAGCTTCCGGGAGTGGAGTGCGCGGCGGCGTGCGATCTTTACGATGGCCGCCACGAACTGGCTCGGGAGCTGGCAGGCAAACCGATTCCGACGACGCGCCGGTACAAAGAACTGCTCGACAACAAAGAGATTGACGCGATTATTGTGGCAGTGCCCGACCACTGGCACAAGCAGATCGTGGTCGACGCATTGGCTGCAGGCAAGGATGTATATTGCGAGAAGCCGTTTTCGCACACTCCAGCGGACGGCGTGGCTCTGGTCGAAGCCGCGAAGAAGTCAGACCAGATCGTCATGGTCGGCGCGCAGCGGACGAGTTCAGTCCTGTGCGCGAAAGCGAACGAACTCTACAAGCAGGGCGCAATCGGCGAGTTGAGCCTGGTAGAAGCGACACTGGGACGGAATGATCCCACGGGCGCTTGGGAATATCCGCCGCCCCCAGACTTGTCTCCGGAAAATCTTGATTGGGACACATGGCTCGGCACCGCGCCGAAAAAAGCTTTTGACCCTCTGCTCTTCGCGCGCTGGCGTTGTTGGAAGGAATACGGGACTGGGGTTGCCGGCGATTTGCTGGTCCACCTCATTAGCGGAATGCAAGCCGTTCTCGGAATTAACGAGATCCCTAAGCGCGTGTCCGCTTTTGGTGGTATCTACCGCTGGAAGGACGGACGCAATACTCCCGATGTGCATGCCGTTCTCTTCGAGTACGCCAATGTTCCCGTCTACATGCGCCTGAGCCTGGGTACGGAATCCGCCGAAGTGACGCGCTTTATGGGCTCCAAGGGAATTATCGAACTCACGGAGTTTGGCCTTAGCTATTCTCCGCAACCTGGAGTGGATCTCGCTCCCAGCTATTACTCCGGCTCGTTTCCGGCCCGTCTGAAGACCCCTTATCTTGCCCAGTGGCATCAGGAACACGATCCGAAACCCGGGCAGGAGCCTGCGCCTGAGAGCTTATCGTTTCGCGGAAACGACTACGACGATTTGCGTCCCCACTTGTGGAATTTCTTCGAGGCGGTCCGGTCGCGCAAACCGGTGCTGCAGGATGCCGTGTTCGGTCACAACGCGGCCCTCGGCTGCCACATGGCCAACGAGTCTTACTACAGAAAGAAGCCGGTATATTGGGACGCAGCTTCGCAAAGTATCAAGTCATGAGGCGGGGCATGTTTTTTGCGAATACCACGTAAGCACTTCGGAAAGGGAGGCACAGCAATATGAATTTTAGGCAGAGAGTGTCCGCGCTAGCAGCATTGATCCTGCTGTCTTCCATGCAGGTGTACTCCCAGCAGAGCAATTCGTCAGACACAGGGGCGACGGCTCAATCGCTTCTGGGACGTTGGGATCTGACTCTGAAAACTCCGCTTCGTGACTATCCATCGTGGTTGGAGATAACTCAAGAAGATGGGCAACTCAAGGCCACAATGGTGAGCCGTTGGGGAAACGCACGGCCGCTGCCGAAAATTGAGTTCTCGCATGGACTCATCACGTTCGTTTCTCCCAAGAAGGACGAAGACAGGAAAGACGACATGGTCTTTGAGGGCAAGCTCGTTGGGAAGACGCTGGTGGGAACCACAACGGGGCAGGATGGGACTCCATGGCAATGGACGGGCGAGAGGGCGCCACAGCTGAAGAGAAAGAGCGATCCCAAGTGGGGCAAACCCGTGCAGTTGTTCAACGGCAAGGATCTGAGCGGGTGGAAGGCGAGCGATCCGAAATCGACGGCGGCATGGAAGGTCGAAAACGGAACGCTGGTGAGTCCCGGACATGGTCCTGAACTTATCACCGACGCCAAGTTTGAAGACTTCAAGTTACACATCGAATTCAATTGCGCGCGAGGATCGAACAGTGGCGTCTACCTGCGTGGCCGGTACGAAGTCCAGATCGAGGATGATCCGGAGCCAGAAGGGCCAACCATGCGGACGGGAGGCGTGTATGGTTTTCTCGCTCCGTCGCCGGAACCGCCGCGCCGGCCGGGAGAATGGCAGAGCTACGACATCACGCTCGTTGGACGAGTGGTCACCGTTGTCCAGAATGGGCAGACCATTATCGACAGACAGGAAATTCCAGGCATCACGGGCGGAGCTTTGGATAGTCACGAGGGCCTCCCCGCACCAATCTATCTGCAAGGTAGTGAGGCCGGACACGTCGCTTTTCGAAACATCACGATTACGCCAGCGAGGTGATCTGATCAGGGAATTTTCTCTCCAACGGCGCCTTAATGACAAACGTTCAAAGACAACGTCTACTCAGGAGGCCTGCGCTTTCCTGGGCCGGCAATGAGCAGGCGAACAAGGCCCTTTGCTGTTTTCCCTGGCCGGGTTTATGATTCCCACAAGTTTTCGCGATAAACCTTCGAGACGTTATTGGCATCTTTGCAGGAGCCGTCGGTGTCATAGCGCAAGCCGGGCCGGATTTCAGGTCGCCACCGCTAACTTCGTCCGTCTGGCAAATGTAAAACCTTGAGACGGCAGGAGCCACGTTGGCAGAGCGAAAAACTTTCTTGACAGGATGGCACGAGCGCATCGCAGCGCTCCGCAACGTGCCAGCTGTTCTCAAGATCGTATGGGACTCCGGCCCACCGGTCGTCATCTTCGGCCTGGTTTCCCGCCTCCTTTCCTCGCTCTTGCCCGTCGGCCTGCTTTGGATTACCAAGCTCATCATTGACCGCATTGTGCACGCGGTCTCAACCCATCAGATGGTGCCGCGCCAGTTCTGGTGGCTGGTCGCGGCCGAGTTTGCACTGGCCGTTTTCAACAGCATCCTCGTCCGGGCCATCGACTACTCCGATTCGCTGCTGGCCGACAAGTACACCCGCTACGTAAGCATTCGAGTCATGAATCACGCGGCAGGATTGGATCTGCTGGCCTATGAAGATCCCGTTTTTTATGACCAACTGGAACGCGCGCGGGTGCAGGCCACGGACCGACTGGTCATGATTCAAGCCGTTGGACGCCTAGTGCAGCAGTCCATCACGACCATCACGCTCTCGGTTTCGATCATGTTCTTCTCTCCCTGGCTGATGCTGCTCCTGATTGCCGGCGTGGTTCCTGCATTCCTGGGCGAAAGCCACTTCGCCTTTTTGGGATACGCGAAGAATTTCCGCCAGACGCCCATGAAGCGGCAACTCGACTATCTGCGAGTGCTGGGTGGTAGCAAAGAAGCTGCGAAGGAACTGAAACTCTTTGGCCTGAGAAATTATCTTCGCGACCGATTTACTCATATCTCGGATGAGATCTACGCCGAGAACATTGGACTCTCGAAACGCAAGCTGATCGCAGGCTCGTTGCTGTCGACAATTGGCACGATGGGCTACTACTCGGCCTATGTGTTCGTGATCTGGCGCACTGTTGCCGGCGCCCTCAGCATCGGTTCGCTCACCTTTCTGACCGGAGCGATTCAGCAGGCCAGCAGTAACATCGAGCAGATTTTTTCCACTCTCGCAGCCATTGGCGACCAAGCACTGTTCCTTACCGACCTGCTGGCTTTCTTTAAAATGGAGCCGACCATCCGTTCCAAGCCTAACGCTTTGCCGGCGCCTCAGCCGATTGTCCGCGGGGTCGAGTTTCGTAACGTGTCGTTTCGCTACCCCGGAAACTCACGTCTGATTCTGGACCAAATTAATTTTCACCTGCATCCAGGCGAACGGCTGGCGCTGATCGGCGAGAACGGACAGGGCAAGACGACCATCGTAAAGCTGATCACCCGTCTGTATGATCCCATCGAGGGAGAGATCCTTCTCGATGGCGTCGATCTTCGCGACTACGACCTCGACGACCTCCATCGCGTGATGGGCGTGATCTTTCAGGATTTCATGCGCTATGAAATGACCGCGCGCGAAAATATTGCGGTTGGCCGCGTCGAAGAAATCGGCAATCTGGACCAGATCCAGACTGCCGCAAAAAAGAGCATGGCCGACGAAATCATAGCTCGTCTGCCCCAGGGCTATGACCAGATGCTCGGACGCCGTTTCGAGCAAGGGGTCGATATTTCCGGCGGCGAATGGCAGAAGGTAGCGCTGGCTCGTGCCTACCTGCGGGACGCACAAATTCTCATTCTCGACGAACCGACTGCCGCACTCGATGCGCGGAGCGAATTTGAGGTCTTCCAGCGATTTGCCGAACTCACCGCCGGCAAGATGGCGCTCTTCATTTCCCACCGGTTCTCCACGGTGCGTTCTGCCGACCGCATTATTGTTCTCGAAAACGGCAAGATTGCCGAAGAGGGCAGTCATGATCAGCTGGCAAAGATGGGTGGCCGTTACGCCGAAATGTTTGAAATGCAGGCCTCCAGCTATCGCTGAGTAAGAAAGAAGCGAAATGACAGAAATTAGCAATTTTCGACTCGAGCGTGCGGAACTCGAAGTCGTGCGTCCCCCGGAGGAAAAAGCCGACGCGGACTCAGCCTCATTGCGTGCGAGCACGGCTCAACTCGCTCGCAGTCTGGCATGGATACCCGGTCAGCGCGAGTCGCGCGACCTCGGCCATCGTTGTGAAGTCCTCACCAAAGCATTCCAGCCGTTGCTCGCGGCACTGGAATCCGACGCTGAGAAGACTGTCTCCACCGATTTCCAAAGCCTGCGGGACAACATTCTCCTGCTTCGGGGCGAGCTCGGCGAAATCTGCGCCACCTTCAAACTCCCACACAAGATTCCCCAGGTGCGAACCTCCGACGGCGCGATCGTATCGAGAATCGCAGCGCTGGCAGAGAGTTTTCTCGGCGCCGCCCAGTATCGATACGAAGAGCCGTTCTTCACCGCCTACATCCAGGCTTTTCAGGAAGTAACGGTCTTGAAAGTGGCCGAGTTGTGGCTACTTATCCCGGCGATGAGACTAGTACTGCTCGAGCAAATCGCACGCCGTGGCGGCCATCTTCTGGAAGATCCTTCAATTTCCGATGACACGCAGGATCTTGTGCGCAGCCTGCAAGAGATTCGCCAGACTTCCTGGAAAACAGTAATCGAACCGCTGATTCTGTTTGATCAGGTGCTGCGGGACGATCCGGCGGGAGCTTATGCCGGAATGGATTACGAGAGCCGCGAACTCTACCGCCAAAAGCTGGTAAATATTGCGGACCACAGCGATTGCACCGAGGTGCAGGTGGCCGAAAGAATCCTTGCACTCGCCCGAGCTGCGCACGAGCGAGCCAATGAAGATCCGCGTGTCACCCAGCGCGCTTCTCATGTTGGTAACTACCTGCTCGCCGAAGCGACCGGAGTTCTCGAACAGAAAGTAGGTTTCAACCCACCTTTTGGCCAGCGGCTACGGACATGGCTCCAACGGCACCCAGATGATTTTTATCTCCTGGGCATTGCCCTCCTCACCGTCGCGATTGTTTCCCTCGCGGTGCTCCTACTGACAGTTCCGTCGACCCCCTTGGAACTTATTCTCTTCTCGCTGCTGGCTGTGCTCATACCGAGTTCTCAGAGCGCAGTACAGATCATGAACTACTTGGCCACACTGCTGCTGCCGGCACAGATTCTACCCAAGCTCGATTTTTCTGAAGGCCTTCCCGACAATTGCGCCACGCTGGTGGCGATCCCCACCATGCTCTTGAATGAGAAACAGGTCCGCAAATTGGCCGATGCGCTCGAAGTGCGCTACCTCGGCAACCAGGACCCGAATCTTCATTTCGCGCTGCTGACCGATCTTCCCGATTCGCCGTCGGAACCGCTGGAAGACAATCCTCTGGTCGACCTGGCTGCCGAACTGATTCAACGCTTGAACAAGAAGTATGCCAAGCCAGGGATGGGATCGTTCTTTCTTCTGCACCGGCACCGCGTCTACAACGTCCGCGAAAGGTTGTGGATGGGCTGGGAACGGAAACGCGGCAAATTGATGGATCTGAACAATCTGCTGCGCGGACAGTTCGACAGCTTTCCCACGAAGGTAGGAAATCTGTCAGCGCTGTTCGGTGTTCGTTACGTCATCACCCTGGATTCTGACACCGAATTGCCGCGCGGATCCGCCCGCCGCATGGTAGGGGCTCTGGCGCATCCTTTGAATCAGGCAATCATCGACCGCGAGAAAGGCATAGTGGTGGCAGGCTACGGCATCCTGCAACCGCGCGTTGGAGTCAGTGTTCGAAGTACCGCGCGTTCCCGGCTGGCAACGATTTATTCGGGACAGACCGGCTTTGATATCTACACGCATGCGACGTCCGATGTTTATCAAGACCTGTACGGCGAAGGCACCTTCGTTGGCAAAGGGATCTACGAGGTACAAGCACTGCACCAGGTCCTCCATGGGCGCTTCCCTCGCAATGCCCTGTTGAGTCACGACCTGATGGAAGGCGCATATGCGCGCGCCGGTTTGGTAAGCGACATCGAGGTGATCGAGGATTACCCGTCGCACTACAGCGCGCACAATCGGAGAAAACATCGTTGGCTGCGAGGCGATTGGCAGATTACCGAATGGCTCTTGCCGAAGGTTCCGGACGAGTCGCGGAAGCTTGTGCCCAACCCGCTTTCCAATGTTTCGCGGTGGAAGATTCTCGATAACCTGAGGCGCAGCCTGCTGGAACCTGCCCTGTTCCTTTTATTCGTGCTTGGCTGGACGAGCCTGCCCGGCAACTCAAGCCACTGGACTCTCGCAATCATCATCATTCTGTTTCTGCCCGCGCTGGTCCAACTGGGATACGAAATGGCGCGCGCCATAGCGTTGATGAGCCGACCGGCAGCGGTCGGCGCCTTCAATAGCTTCGTGAACGCAAGCATTGCCAACTTGCTGATGGTGACCTTCCTCGCGCACCAGGCGTTGTTATCGCTGGATGCGGTTGTGCGAACCATGGTGCGTCGCCTGATTACACGGCAGCGGCTCCTCGAATGGGAGACTGCAGCCGAGGCCGAACTCGCCGGCGACAAACGTACCATGCTCGATATCTACCTGAATTGGACTCCGGCGGTGGCGTTTGGATTATTCGTCCTGGTAGCGTTAACGCATCGGATCGCTCTTCCCGCAGCATTCCCGATTCTTTTGCTTTGGGCATGCAGCCAGCCGATTTCTGTGTGGCTGGACCGCCCCCCGCGCGCGCCACGCAAGCGAGCGTCCGGGAGCAGTCAATGGATGTTGCGCACCGCCGCCCTTCGCATCTGGAGATATTACGCGGAGTTCAGTACCGAAGAGCACCATTGGCTGGTTCCCGACAATGTCGAGGAGGAAGGAACAAAAGCTGCGCCCCGCATCTCGCCGACGAACCTCGGCTTCCTTCTCAACGCCCGCCAGGTGGCATGCGAATTTGGCTACCTGACGGTGCCTGAATTTGCGCAGCAAACGCTCCGAACTCTGGCGACGGTTTCGCAACTTCGGCGGTATCGAGGCCATCTGCTCAACTGGTATGACACACGGTCACTGGCGGCGCTCAGCCCAGCCGTCGTGTCGAGCGTCGACAATGGCAACTTCGTAGCGTCCCTCTGGACCCTTCAGCAGGGATGCCTGCAACTCCTCGACGAGCCACTCCTGCAGCCGCAATTGCCGGAGGGCCTACTCGATCATCTTTACCTCACTGCCAGCCTCGGCGTGCTGCCGCGCCGGAAGTTCTCAACCCTGGAGAAAGGTCTTCGAGGCGGCAATTGGTTGCAGTATCTCGAAACCCTCGGCGAAGGAGCGCTCCAAGAGATCCATCCAAAGATTGCCAACGCAAAGCACGCCGCCGAGGCCAGCTGGTTCCAGGAGCAAGCGGAAGAACGCATCCGGAAGGTGCGTCAAACGGTGCAGGACTACGCACCATGGCTCCTCCCGGAGTTTGCGGCGCTGAAGGACAATCCCGGGTTCCATCTGAACCAGGCCGTCGACGGCGCTGCCCTCGAGCGCATCCCGTATTTTATCGACAACCTTGCTCTCCAACTGCAGTCTGGGGCGAGTCCGACCACTGCGGGAGAATCAAACGATCGCTATCAACAACTGTTAGCACTGCTGCCGGGGGCTCGCGCACGCGTCGTCGACCTGGTCTCAGACTTGAAGCAAATTGCGGAGCAGGCAGCGCGCCTCGCAGAGGAAATGGACTTTTCATTCCTTCTGAACCCGCGCAGGAACCTGATCTCCGTAGCCTATGAGGTGGACAAGCAGCAATTGGTGTCGGCGTGTTACGACCTCCTGGCCAGCGAAGCGCGCACCGCATATCTCGTGGCCATCGCCAAAGATGAGATTCCACAGGAAAGCTGGTTCTTGCTTGGCCGCGCTCCGGTCGAAGATCAGGGGATGGTAGGCCTCCTCTCGTGGACTGGCACCATGTTCGAATACCTGATGCCGACGGTCTGGACGCGCATCTATCCCAACACGCTCCTGGAGCGTGCGACGACCCTCGTCGTCCATGTGCAACGGGCCTACGCCCAGGACAAGCGCGTTCCCTGGGGCATCTCCGAATCAGCCTGTTCCGGAAGAGACGATGCGGGCAGTTACCAGTATTTCCCCTTTGGCGTTCCGCAACTTGCCATACATCAGGAGACCCAGCTTGGCCCGGTGATCTCACCTTATTCGACGTTTCTGGCGCTGAATATCGATCCCGCGTCCGCGCTCCAAAATCTGCGCGAGATGCAACACAAACGTTGGCTGGGAGCGTACGGATTCTACGAAGCACTGGACTTCAGTCCCTTGCGGGGTCGAACGCGAGGCCGCCATCCGGAAGTGGTGCGCTGCTGGATGGCTCATCACCAGGGCATGAGCTTGCTCTCTATTGCCAACTACCTGCGCGGAGAAGTCGTGCAACGGTGGTTTCATAGCCATCCGCGAGTACAGGCGACAGAACTTTTGCTGCAGGAGAAACCGGCAGCGCACTCCAATTCACAGAAGCCAAAAGCAAAGGTGGCGTAGACCCCGATACTCTGGGCGGAGACTCCTCCGCCTTGCTGGCGGGCCACTCTGACCGGCCGACGTCGGGCGAGCCAGCCGCGGGCAGCCCGACGTGTCGCCGTCTATATAATCAAGGTCATGTCTGCCCTGGACCATTCTGCAATGTTGGCAGTGGCGTTGGCGGAAGCCCGCAAAGGGCTTGCCGAGGGAGGCATCCCAATCGGTGCTGCGATCTTTGATGCCTCTGGCAAACTCGTCGGCTCCGGTCATAACCGTCGGGTACAGAACGGTGATCCCTCCCTGCATGGTGAGACCGATGCCTTCCGCAACGCCGGGCGCCAGCGCAGCTATCGAAGCCTGACCATGGTGACCACGCTGGCGCCGTGCTGGTACTGCAGTGGGCTTGTCCGTCAGTTTGGCTTCGGTTCGGTGGTCGTCGGAGAGAGCCGCAATTTTCAAGGCGGCTTGGAGTGGCTCCGCTCGCTTGGAGTACGCATCTTTGATCTCGATTCTTCCGAGTGCGCCTCGTTGTTAGGTGAATATATCCGTAGAAATCCCGAGGTGTGGAACGAGGACATCGGAGAGGAATGACGAATTACGCGATGCCGGAACCACACCACATGGACAACGCTTTCATGGCCCGCGCTATTCAACTCTCGGTCGATAATGTCCGAACCCGGCGTGGCGGGCCTTTTGGCACCGTCATCGTCAAAGAAGGCGTCGTCTTAGCGGAAGCCGCGAATCAAGTCGCTGCGACGAACGATCCCACCGCACACGCCGAAGTGCTGGCCATCCGGCAGGCTTGCCACAAACTTCGCTGTTTCGAACTCCGGGGCTGTGACCTCTACACCTCCTGCGAACCCTGCCCCATGTGCCTGGGGGCAATCTACTGGGCGCGGATTGACAAGATCTACTTTGGCAACCTGGCAGCGGACGCTGCCAAGATCGGCTTTGATGATTCCGCTATCTACTCGGAATTCCGCCAGCCGCAAGCGCAACGGAAGATTCCCATG
Organism: Terriglobia bacterium; assembly: GCA_020073525.1. GTDB lineage: Bacteria > Acidobacteriota > Terriglobia > Terriglobales > Acidobacteriaceae > Acidiflorens. The sequence continues at coordinate 11,175 of JAIQFA010000060.1, read as the reverse complement.
ATTCAGATGATGCGCGGGGAAGCACTAGAAGCCTTTCGAGCGTGGGAAGAAAATCCCAATAAGACCCCCTATTGAAGTCTTCTCTGTGTTGCTTGTTGAATCCATCCCTGCGCTATGGAATTCCCTCCGCGAGCGCGTGAGGCGCAAATCGGACTTTCAGCGTCTTGATCTCGTACGGCTTGGTGTGAACCGTGACGGCATTATTATGAACGGTAAGATCGGCAATCGATCTCTCCATCAGATCGGTTTCTGATGCCGACTGCGCTCCTGCCGGAAGCTGGAGTGTTACATCACCTTCTCTGCCTGCCCATTCATAAAAACGCAGGACAAGAGAGTCATCGTCCTCAGACTTCTTGATCGCAGTGAGCACTACGTTGTCCGCTTCCGATCGCACGAACGAATGTCCGCCCGGAAGTGTTCCCACGTGCTTTTGCGACTGCATGGCGATCAGTTTGTAATTTAGCTCGTAGCCGCGGCGTATGGTCTGTGCCTCCCGCCAAGTTCCACCGTGTGGGTATAAAGAGTAAGTGAATTCGTGATGACCTTCGTCGGCATGCGGATCGGGCCATTCTGGCGAACGCAGCAACGACAAACGCAGCACATTGCCCCTCACGTCGTATCCGTACTTGCTGTCGTTCAGCAGGCTGAAGCCTTGTTTGGCATCGGAAAGATCGGCCCAGCGCTGCGCTGGCACTTCGAATTTGGCCTGTTCGGCCGGCGTGTTCCGCGTTGTCGGACGCTCGATCGAGCCGTAGGGAATTTCAAAAGTAGCCTTGTCGCTGTGTGCGCTCAAAGGGAAGGCCACTTTCAGCAGAATGTGTTTCTCGTGCCAGTCCGCCTGCATCTTCACATCGACCCGCGGCACGTCGGCGTACATGGTGATGTCCTGCACGAATGTGGAATTCTGAAAATGTTTCTTCACGCGGATCACAGCGCGCAACGGCCCGCTCTCCACAACCTTCACCTCGTCAGCTTTATCCAAATCCCAATGTTGCTTCTCGAAATCGGAATCGATGTTCCAGGCGTCCCACTGCTTGGGCTTGTCGTAGAAAGCCTGCAAGAGATTTCCACAAGCGAACGTCTTGGGGCCACCCGTTTCGGTTTCGGAGGGGGCCAGCGCCTCCGTGTGATTTCGCAAATCGAAAAGGCTGGTGATGCATCCGGTCTGCGGATCGACTTTGACGCCAACGGACCCGTTCTCCATCGTGCTGCCAGTGGCCTTGACGACTTGCATCAGGCGTCCTTTGTCCGCAGCCGACTTCGCTGCCGCACGCACAAAATAGGCCTTGTAACCCATTGCCGGGGTATCCGCAAGAATCAGGAGACGCGCTCGGTTTGTGGCTGGGTCCATGGCAAGCAGTTGGTGTTCAACTCGCCGGCCGGCGGCATCGACCACTTCCACTTGTCTAGCCTGGCCAGGAAGTTGCACCTCGACCTCGCTCACTTCAGTTCGCGGCCAGGAGAGAGAATTGAAAACCACAACCGGCACACCGTCACCTTGGGTGTTAACGTGAGCCAAGATCTCGTCGAGCGCCCCATCCGTGATGTCCTTCGCAATGCGGGCGACGTCTTCCAGGTTTCGTTTAGCGTCCAGATAGTTCACCGCGATTCCGGAACCCGGCATAACGTCGTGGAAATGGTCGAATAGCAGATTCTTCCAGGCGAGCTCGAACTGGTCTTGCGCGTAGGAGCGGCCAAAGAGCGAAGCCAGCGATGCGTACTTCTCCGCATCGAGCACCAGCTCCTCATCGCGCCGAATGCGCTGTTTCGTGTCCGCTTGGGAGGTGAACACGCCGCGGTGATATTCGAAATAGAGTTCGTCCTTCCAGGTGGGGACTTTGAGATTGGGAAGCTCCTGCGTCAGGTCGGAGAAGAATTCTTTGGCGGTAGTGAACTCGATCTTCGGGAAGACTGTATTCGGATCCCGAAGGCGATTCGCCTGATCAAGCATCGTCCGAGTCGGGCCGCCGCCATGATCGCCGATCCCGTACAGGTAAAGCATCTGCGGCGCATCGGCGACTTTTGGGCCGTAAATTGACGGAGCATAGAACGAAAAATCCTGTGTGATCTGCTCAGGCGCGAAGTCGTTGGCGTATTCGTGGGGAAAGTACGTCAGCAGACGGCTCCCGTCGGGCGCTTCCCACCAGAACAACCGGTAGGGGAACTTTGTATAGTCTGTGGCCCACAGCAGCTTGCTGGTCACGAAGTAATCCATGCCGGATTTTTTGTAGATTTGCGGGAGCTGCCAGTTGTATCCAAAAGAATCCGGGTTCCAGCCAATCTTGATGTCGGCGCCAAAGTTCTTCTGAAAATATCGTTTGCCGATAAGAATCTGACGCACCAGCGACTCGCCGTCCGGCATATTCAGATCGGGCTCAACCCACATGCCGCCGACCACTTCCCAGCGGCCTTCTTTGATCCGCTCTTTGATCTGCTCGAACAGATCCGGGTATTTCTCCTGCATCCATTCATAAGTTCGCGCCGACGACATGGTGAACTTTAAATCCGGATATTCACGCATCAAATCCAGAACACTCTGAAACGTGTTGCGCACGACCTCGACCGTTTCGGTCCAGGGCCACAGCCACGCCATATCGATATGCGAGTTCCCGACTGCACGAACCGTGAACTGCTTCAAATATGGATTTAGCAACTGCAGTCTGCTTTGTGCCTGGCGCAGCGAAGCGTCGAAGCCCGCATGGTCGTTCCTTTCGAGCGGAGAAAAATCGATGGCTTGGACCGCCGCGTCGAGCTGCTGCTGGCGCTCCGCACGGCTTTCCTCATACGCCGCAATCATCGGACGAGCGGCCAGGATTTCCATTCGGATCATCGCCGGGTCCGGACGACTCGCGGCAGGTTCAATACTCAACTGAGCGTGTTGAAGCTGCGTTTCAACCTCCGGAGCGTCAATCCGCACGGCGATCAGAAATTTCTGTCCGGGCTGCGCGTTGTTCGTGAGCGGAATCGGCTGCTGCATGTCGTCCCCTCCTCGCGACACCAGCGATCCGTTCGAGAACACGGAAATCGTGACTGGACCCTTGTTATTCCAGATGAAGTCGAATCTGAGATCTAGTTTGACGCGGGCGTCCAGCACCGCATATCCATTGACCTTGTCCGGAATCTCGATCAAGCAGCGCAACACGCGAGACCCGGTCGACCATTTGTCACCGGCTTTGATCGTTTCCCAGCCTGAATCATCCAACGACGAATCCTCAGGATGGGGTACGTCGGTGTGAAACCGCCACCCTGACAATGGCAGAGTCGTGAGCGATTCCAAGCGATCTAAGGTCGGTCGATAGGGATCCGTGGCTTTGTGGTTCGAAGATACTTGCTGTGCGGAGACTAGTGTGGCTGCTCCGAGTGCGAGAAGTGCACACACGATCCATCGTTTCACCGGACGTTCCTCTTTTCACTTGATTTGAGTGCGACAAACATTGGTATTTACGACACCCGCACTGGCCCCGTCGACTCGCGGACGATCAGTTCCGGCGCTATCGAAATCAGTTGCGGCGCTTTTGCCTTGCCATTGGAAATCTGCGCGAGCAACTGCTGCGCGGCCATCTCTCCCATCTGCCGCAGCGGCTGTCGAACTGTGGTGAGCCGGGGAGTTAGATACGCCGCCGCCTGAATATCGTCAAAACCCACCACCGAAACATCTTTGGGAACGCGCAAACCGGCATCGCGAAAGGCGCGCACCGCGCCGATTGCGGAAATATCGTTAAACGCGAACAGCGCTGTAAACCGTTCCCCAGTCGCCAGCAATTCCTGTGCGGTCACGTAGCCTTCTTCCGGAACCGAAGGTCCAGGATTTTCGACATCATGCTGCAATTGAATCGTCAGCTCAGGACGCACTTCAATGCCAAGTTGTGCTGCCGCTCGCAGAATACCCCTCCACCGAAGGTCCGTATCCAGACTGCCGCGATGTCCTTTGAAGAACGCGATCCGTCGATGGCCAAGCCCGACCAGATGTTCGAGGGCGGCAAAAGTCGCCTGCTTGTTATCGACCGCGATATTGGTCACGCCTGGGGCTCGATGATGTCCCGAGATGGCAACCACCGGCACCGAAAGTGTTGGCACTCCGGGAGTGTTGAGAAGAATTAAGCCTTCGACCGCGCGGTCGATCAGCATGCGCGGATACTCCTGAATCAAGTCGGGCTTGCCGCGGTGGCTGGCCACGAAATAGAAATATCCTTCCTTGAGCAACTGGTCTTCAATTCCGCGCATGATCGACGCCGCATAGCCTTCGCTGATCTCCGGCACCAGCACGCCCACCATGAACCCGCGCTTGAGGCTCAAGGACCGGGCAAAGAAATTGGGGCGATACTGCAGCTTCTGTGCCGCCTGCAATACACGATCTTTTGTATGCTTCGGAATCGCCTTGGCTGCCGGCGAGTTATTGACCACAACCGAAACTGTGGCTGGCGACAGCTTCAGATACTCCGCCAGCGACCGCAGGCTGACCGGCTTTGCGGGCAAATCTGCTTTCGGACGTTTGCTGTTGCTCGCTCTCTTCATTAGGTGTTAAGGAATAATATGCCTGACATCGGACGGTTAATCCTAAACCGCTTTTGTCATTCTCTGAAGCGCTTATGCGGAATTAAGTAACGTCAGGCGCTGAGGTCTTCGGAAGGAGAAGCCTCCCTGACAAGAATTCTCAGGTGGTGGGAAGAGCTGCGGTGACACGCGCTCGGTCTGCTTCCCTGTTAACGATTGCCTGAAACTTTCGCAAAACGTCCTCGGGAAGGACTGGCTTCTGATACGCGCTAACTAGTTCGTCGACTCGAGCGCGGGCGCGGGTGAAAACGTCGGTCGGGGGCTCCAATCCGCGCGCTCTCCGATCGATGACAGGTGAGGGCAGATGCTGCTCCTGCCGAAAAAGAGCACGTGTTTCCTTCAGCTTGAGAAATTCTCCGGAGAGCCCGGTTTGCGCGAACATGGCCGTCGCCAAGCATGCGCCGTCGCGCACTTCAATACCTCGCACCAGTCGCTGCGTCGAGGCAATCGACTCCGCGTCAATGACCAGCTTTTCGACGCTGTGGCAAGCAAGAGACTCCAGCATGCCCGCCCCGGAAATCATGTTGATGCCGGTGAGCGCTCCGAGCATGGCGGAACGAGCACTCTCGGCGCCGGCCTGGGCGTCGACAAACTTCGAATCGGTTGCGACCAAGTATCCGTGAGTCGGCAGGCCCAAATGCTTGCCCACTTCTGCGCATGCCATGTTCAGCATGGCAGTTTCCACCGCGCCCATCGGAGCACCTCCACTCCGCATGTCGAAGATGGCGGGAGCTCCGCCCCAAACTATGGGCGAGCCCGGTCCAGCGAGTTGATGCAACGTAATGCCAGCCAGCACTTCGGCAGCATGCTGCGTCACCGAACCGGCCAGCGTCACGGGGGCAGTACCACCAGCCAGTGGCATCGAGACGATTTCCGCGGGCACACCGGCGCGCGCCAGATCGAGCAGATTATGCGATCCGAACTCAGACCAGTTGAGTGGCGGGGAGGGGCAGACATCAAACACTGCCCGCGGTTGCTGACGCAACTTGTCTCGAGTGCCGCAGTCGGCGGCGAGCAAGTCGATCATGCCTTCGAGGCTGGCTGCGGAGAACGATCCGGTCACCACCGGCTTGTCAGAATGCTGTAGGACTACGAAAAGGCGGTAGAGGTCGCCGATCGCGCTGGGCAGATCGTTGCAGGCATCGTTACAAACGACGGCGGTGGATTGTGCGGCGAACTGCGGCAGCATCTCCGTGACTTGGACGATGCGCACCAAATCGCGGGTTTCAGAGGGCCGCGCCTCCAGCGTGTCGGGGTCGAGCATCTGCACACAGCACGAGCCGGGATCGAAATGCACATCATCGCCGCCGTAATGAACCGCTTTCTCTCCCTGGCGGTTGTACAGGTAAAAATCCCGCGGCACCGATGCCAGGCACCGTTGCACGAGCGGCTCCGGAATATACGCCACTCCGTCCTTCACCTCAACGCCCGCCGAACGCAGGAGTTCGACCACCGGCGCCGAGCCCACACGGACCCCAGGATTCATCAGCAGTTCAAACGCTTCGCGCAGAATGCGTCCAATCAGTTCAGCACTGAGCAGCTGGATTCTAGGTCTCATGCCTGGGCCGTTCCTTTATTCAGCACCTTGCTCATCAGCTTCTTGGCTAGTTCGAGCGCGTCGATGGCATTGCGCGAGAAGCCATCGGCGCCGATTTCAGCCGCCCATTTTGAAGTGACCGCCGCGCCGCCAATGATTGCTTTTACCCTTGGCCGCAAACCGTTCCGATCGAGCGCTTCGATCACGGCTTTCTGACCCGCCATGGTCGTTGTCAGCAGAGCGGAGACACCAACAATATCAGCATCGACTTCTTTGGCTTTGGCAACGAACTGCTCGGGAGTCACGCTCGTCCCCAGATCAAAGATCTGGAATCCGCTAGCGGAAAGAATGGTGGCAACCAGGTTCTTGCCAATGTCGTGAATGTCGCCCCGTGCGGTGCCGAGGACGATCTTGCCCAAAGTCTCGCGCTGCGAGCCGCGCTTCAGCATCTCCGGTTCAAGAATGTTGATAGCCGCCTTCATTGCCTCGGCCGACGCGAGCAGATCGGGCAGGAACATCTGGCCGCAGCCGAATTGGTCGCCGGCGAAAGTGATCCCGGCGGCAAATCCGTGATTCACTGCCTCGAGCGGATCGACACCACTGGCCAGCGCTTGCCGCGCCAATTCGGTGGCTGTGTCTGGTGCGCCGTCAACGATGCTTTGGCGCATCGCCTGGAAGAGTGGTTCCGACAAAGAGCCTCCCGCGAGATCGGCCTTGAGACCAGCCGATCAAAGGCGTGATTGTACCCCGGCGGGGAGGAGGAATACTGTGATCTGCGGCACATGCCCGACGGTGAAGGGGGAATGCTTGAACAAGTGCCGCGAACCAAGAGTGGGGCGTTCCCGCCGGCGGTTATGCATCCTGCTGGTCAGGCTCAAGCCATCATCTCTGCTCGTAACTCCGCCAGAACCTGCTCCACTACGCCGCAGGTTCTCACTAATGCGCCAGGAAGCGCACTAGCCACGCGCTCGGAAAGCCCCAGTTCCGTGCGCACCCGCTCTGGTTCAATGCCAACCAGGAAAATCCGCTCAGGCAGTTCGCCTAGCAACTGAGCAATTGCCAGCAGTTCTCCCGCATTCCCTTCGTGCGCGGTCGTGGACCGCGTAACCCCGCCGCCCAATACCTCCGGCCCTTCCAGAACCGACACCACCCCGGCGTTTTGTCCGCCCGCATACGCATCCAGAATAATGACCGCCTCGCGCCCCGCCAGGTAGCCGAGCAGCGCCATTCCTTGCGTGCCTCCATCGACGCACTCCACGCCTGGCACACCGGCATAGAGACCGCATACCTCCCGCAGCAGGGCCGGTCCGACGCCATCGTCACCCAGCAAAACATTCCCCAAACCCAAGACGAGCACGGGAGGAACAAATTGATCAGGGCCAAATGCCATATACCCGCCGGGAAAATCAGAAGTAAGAAGTCAGATTGAAGAGGTAAGATCTCAAAGATTTGCAGATGTGCGGGAGAAAATCACCAAACACCACACCCCGGAGGCTTCTACTTCTACAATCTGACTTCTTACTTTTGACTTCGTTCTTACTCTTCCTTGAAATCGCCCTTCTGGTAAAACTTGTATCCGGAAATAATCGAAGTGATCAGCCCGTTGCCATACTGGGTGGAGTCATACAGGATGATGTACACGTGCAGAATCGCAAACACCACGAAGCCCCAGGCAAAGGCGTGGTGCCACATGTGCGTCTGAAACGATCCGCCTAGCAGCGGCAGCACCCAGCCAAACAAGCGATTCAGGAAGCCTCCCGGATTGCTCTCCGAATACAGCGCCATTCCGGTGAAGATCTGGCACCATCCCAGGGCGATCACCATTAATGTATAGGCAATACCGCCCAGCGAGTTGTGGCCCAGGTGGACGTGCCCGCGCTCGAGCCGCAAGTAGTCGGCAGCTTGCCGGAACAGATCTCTCCACCACTCCGGTCTCCAAACATACGGGAAGCCGGACCGCGAATATGCGTTGCCCATCCAGAACCAGTAGATCCGAACCAGGAAACTAACCGTGAAAATCATCGCCGCCGCGAAGTGAATCTGCCGCACCCGGCCCATCACAAAATGGCGATAAGCCTCTCCGCTCGGAGCGAGCAATGGATGCGAGATATACAGCCCGGTCAAAAACAGTACCATCAGGCACGTGGCGTTCACCCAGTGCGTAATCCGTACCGGCAACTGCCACACGTACTGCCGGCGAAAATACTGTTCCGGGTGCAGCGTCATGTCGTGCGGATCAAATTCGTGAACGGAACTCGCCATGGGTTCCTCCTGTTTTCCCTGATGACTATCGCACCTTGACTTCCGCCAACTTCTCCCCATTCGGTCCGAACACATGCGAAGCGCAAGCCAGGCACGGATCGAACGAATGAATCGTCCGCAGGATTTCGAGCGGCCGCTTCGGGTCTGCCATGGGCGTATTCAGCAGCGCCGACTCGTACGCCCCATGCTGTCCCTTGCTGTCCTTCGGCGAGGCATTCCACGTCGAGGGCACGACGATCTGGTAGTTCTCAATCTTTGTGTCCTTGATGTGAATCCAGTGAGCCAACGCGCCCCGCGGCGCCTCGGTAAAGCCGTAGCCCTTGGCTTCCCCCGGCCAACTGGACGGTTCCCAACGCGACGTGTCGGCAGTCGATTGGTCCCCTGCCTTCAGATTCGCGATTAACTTGTCGTACTCCGCCATCAGCCAGTGCACGCACAGTTTGGTCTCGAGCCCGCGGGCCGCAGTTCGACCGAGCGTCGAGAACAGCGCTGTAGCGGGCACTTTCAGCGCGCCCAGGGCGTCGGTCACTACATCCTTATGCTCCGTGCTGCCGCTGGCAAAACCGACCAGCATGCGCGCCAGCGGTCCTACCTCAACCGCATTGCCCTTCCAGCGCGGCGACTTCAGCCACGAATACTTCGCGTTCTCGTCCAATTGCTTGTAGGGCGGCTTCGGCCCACTGTACTTGGGAACCGTGACACCATCCCAAGGATGGAGAGCGCCCTTGCCCTCGGGGTACTCGTACCAGGAGTGCGCCACTTCCTCCTGCACCTGGCCCGCGTCCGTCAAATCGAGCGGCAACACTTCGCTCAGGTTCTTGTTCAAGATGACGCCGCGCGGCATGCGGAACTGGCTCACGTCGCCGATGCCGTTCTGCGGCACATCGCCGTAAACCATGTAATTTCCGAGCCCGCCGCCGATCGCCGCCCATTCCGGATAGAACGACGCCACCGCGAGCAGGTCGGGAATGTACATACCCTCGACCACCTGCTGCGCATCCTGGATCAGGCCCTTCACCATATTCAGGCGCTCGATGTTGATGGCGTTATCGCCCTGCATGGAAATCGCCGATGCCATCCCGCCCACCAGGTAATTCGGGTGCGGGTTTTTCCCGCCGAAGATGGTGTGAATCTTGATGATCTCCCTCTGCCATTTCAGCGCTTCCAGGTAGTGTGCGACCGCCATCAGGTTCGCTTCCGGCGGCAGTTTGTAGGCCGGATGCCCCCAATACGCGTTCTGGAAGAGACCCAACTGGCCGGAGTCCACAAACTTCTTCAGTGTGCCTGCGAGGTCCTTGAAATAGCCGGTGCTGGCGAGCGGCCACGAAGGCGACACTTTTTGTGCCAACGCCGAGGTCGCCGCCGGATCCGCCTTCAGGGCTGAAACAATGTCCACCCAGTCCAGCGCGTGCAGATGGTAGAAGTGGATCACGTGGTCCTGCACCTGCTGTGTCAGGAACATGATGTTGCGAATGATCTCGGCGTTCGGCGGCACCTTGACGTTCAGCGCATTCTCGACCGCCCGCACCGAAGCCAGCGCATGCACTGTGGTGCAGACACCGCAAATGCGTTCGCAGAACGCCCAGGCATCGCGCGGATCGCGGCCCTTCAAGATCACTTCCAGTCCTCGCCACATGGTTCCGGAAGACATGGCGTCTTTAATGACGCCGTGATCATCAAGCATCGCTTCCACGCGCAGGTGGCCCTCGATGCGAGTAACGGGATCAACTACGACTCGAGTCGCCATGCCTCACCTTCCTTCCTGTTCCGGAGCTTCTTCTTTTTTATGCGTCGCTTGCCGCACCACCGACGAGACAAAGTGTGCGCCGACACCGACCAGCGCCGCTCCTGCCGCTACTGCGCCGATCGTGTCGGGCGTGGACTCAATGCCCGGCACCGGGATTCCCGACAGCCGCTCGTAGAACGGACCGTTGTCCCAGAAGTTGTCCTCACTGCAGCCGATGCATCCATGGCCTGAGCCAATCGGATACGACACGCCGTTGTTCCACCGGACCGTCGGACACGAGTTGTAGGTGCTCGGCCCGCGGCAACCCATCTTGTAGAGGCACCAGCCCTTCTTCGCTCCGTCGTCGTCCCATGACTCCACAAACTGCCCGGCATCGAAGAACGGACGCCGATAGCACTTGTCGTGGATGCGCTGCCCGTAGAACATCTTTGGACGTCCGACGCGATCCAACTCCGGCAGCGTGCCGAACGTAAGAATGTACGTCAGGACACCGGTCATCACTTCCGCAATCGGTGGACACCCCGGCACATTCACGATCGCCTTGTGCGAAATCAATTTACGCACCGGCTTCGCGCCGGTCGGATTCGGCTTGGCCGCTTGCACGCATCCGTTCGACGCGCACGAACCCCAGGCAATCACCGCCTTCGCGTTCTCGGCCGTTTCTTCCAGGATGCTCAGGAAGGTCTCCCCGCCCACGGTGCAGTAGACGCCGCCATCAGCCGTGGGAGCATTGCCCTCCACCGCCAGCACATATTGGCCGGCGTACTCCTTCATGATGCGTTTGCGGATCTCTTCCGCCTGGAAGCCCGCTGCCGCCATCAGAGTGTCGTCGTAATCGAGCGAGATCATGTTGAGCACGACATCCTGCGCGACGGGGTGCGAGGAGCGGATGAACGACTCGCTGCAGCACGTACACTCCAGGCCGTGCAGCCAGATCACGGGCAGGCGGGGCTTCGTCTCCAGTGCCTCAACAATTTGCGGAACCACCGTCGCTTCCAGTCCCAAAGCCGCCGCCATCATGGTGCAAAACTTCACAAAGTGGCGGCGATCAATTCCATGCTGTCGCAGAACATCG
>JAIQFA010000181.1 GCA_020073525.1 Terriglobia bacterium | reverse complement strand
CAGATTGCTCGCGACTGGAATACTAAGGATGAAAGTTCTGGCTTTGTTGGCTATGTGTTGCGCTTTGGAGTTCGGAGCGAGTTTCTCAGTCATTACAAGGTGCACACCGTTGGCAGCTCGGAGCATCGCGAATACTGGATTCCTGCCGCCGATCTGGAGCAGTTGAACGACAACATACTCGGAGCCATCGAAGTCATCTCCGAGTTTCACCCGCCCGTGTAGAGCGGACACTCCTGTCCGCTGCCGTTGCTGTTGGTTTTGATTTTGCTTTCGGATCGCCGCAAATTCCAATTCCACCCGCTCATCAACCCAGATCGCTTTCATCACAAACAGCCAGTGTGCGCCATCACAGACATCCTGCCGGCCAGCACGCGACAATGGAGACTTGATGGGGCAGCGCCGAAGTGTGCCGTCAAGCTATGGTTCCTCGAAGCTGCCCCAAAACCATTTTTCACCGGTCTTGGGCGGCCAAGTCCTTATTTATGAATTATGTGCATATAACTCCTTATTTTTGTATTATCTGCAGCTAACCCCATGATTCTAAAGGTATAAAAAATAGGGGGGGGAGGGGGGTACCAGGAGGCTACAGACCGGGCGGATCCCTGACAAAGCATTCCTTTGGGAGTTGAACAGACGAGGCGACCCCGCAGGAGGCGAAACTAAGATCTAGTCTCGGCAGCGACAAACTCCACCCGAACCGATGGAGCGATGGCGCTCAGCACAGCTTCGGTAGCGGTCCTCTGGCTGATCTTGGCTCCTTTGATTTCCGCGAGGGCCACGCGGGAAATTGCGGAATAGTCCTCACCGGCGACGAGCATCTGTACCAGAGCCGTCTGCAACGGAGAGAGGCTGGGGTTGAAGGCAACATTCTCGACATAGGAGCCTTTGTAGATTCGTCCCGAACGCGTGGCGATCGCCGCGCCCGAGCAGGCTCCGGTATAAGGAGCATACGCGGTGCGAGCAGCGTCCAGTGCGGCCTGCAATAGCGCGTCGGACGCGGGCGCCACACTAGTCAGGTTCGTCTGTTTCACCGGGAACGCGCCGTCCTTGCGTCCCAGATCCTTGGGACCAAATGCCAGCGGCAAGAGCGCGGAGAGCTTGGTGGGCGCGGCTTGGTCCACGAAAATTTCAATTTGCCCGTCAGGAGAAAGTTCGTTCATGAACTGCCGGCAATGGCCACAGGGCGCGGCGGTCACGGCTATGGCGGAGACTCCCGCTTCGGAGTGCATGTAGGCGCTCGAAAGCGCAGCCTGCTCGCCATGGACCGCGAAGCCGAGAGCTTGGCCCGGAAACTCGATGTTGAAGCCGAGATACAAACTGCCGCTCATGCCTTGTGCGACCGCGCCAACGTGATAGTTCGAGATAGGCGGATGGGAAAACGTGCGCGCAAGGGGAAGCAGCGCGAGCATAAGCGCAGCGATGTTCTTCTTTTCAGAGGCGAGTAGATCCTGGACGGCCGCCGCCGGAATCTGTCCGCTGAAGCCGGGCGAACTCAGGATGGTCCGCAATTTCGCCCGTGATCCGGCGGTGACGTCGGGAAGAATGTTGGCGAGTACGTCGTTGTCAGATGCATTCACGGTTGGAAACCCCTGCGCGAACAGTGCAGCTCCAGCCGAGATCAAAGTCATCAGGGCCGTGCGGCGATTGACGAACTGGTTCGAAAACAATTGTGCCATGACCTACCCGGTCGATTCTAACCGCAGAGAGCGCGGAGCGACAGCCGCAAAAAGAATCGAGCAGAGAGTCAGAGCGAAGGAGGTCCGCGGGTCCGGAGGCTACTTTTTTCAGCAGAAGTGAATCAGTGAGTTGCTAACTGAGGCGTCCTGAGCTGGCCAGTCCCGGTAACTTGGGGGCTATCACTTGGGTAACCTCGTCATGGAAAGCCCACGCAACTAATCTCTCGCGTGGGGGTTTCTATGCACATGAACAACACATTCACCAAGTCGCTGTTAGCCCTGGCAGTCGGGGGACTGATGCTTGCAGGTTCCGCGTCTGCTCAAACCTCAACCACTTCAGGCGCGGGTCCTGGCGTTGTCGATCCCGGCCATCCGCGCGTCAATGAAGTGAATAAGCGCGAGCAAAACCAACAGAAGCGCATTGCCAACGGCGTGAATAGCGGGAAATTGAGCGCGCCGCAAACGGCCAACCTGGAAAAGCGCGAAGCCAGTGTGCAGAACCGCGAACAGAAAGACATGGCGAAGAACAACGGCCATCTAACCAAGGCCGAGCAGAAAGGCATCAATCGCCAGCAGAACCGGATCAGCAAGAACATTTACAAAGATAAGCACAGCCAGTAATCCGGAGAGCCGGCACGAGATTTGAAAGGCCGCAGCGTCACTGCGGCTTTTCTTTTTGCCGTAGGATTGCCCTATTTTTTTAGCGCGCGGATGTGTTTCACCAGGTCGTGGATCTGGTCCGAGGAGAGCTTCTTATCAAACGATGGCATCTTGTTCCTCCCCTTGCTGATGATGACGAAGAGTTCGTCGTCCGATAGCTTCTGCACCTCGGGGGAAGCGAGGGAGCGTAGCTTCAGGTTCCTCCCGATCATCGTGTCCGCCTCCCCGTTGGCGCCGTGGCAGGCTGAACACTTTGCCTTATAGGTGTCGGCGTTTTCGGCGAGGGTGTAAGTGGAAAGCGCGAGCGCCAGCAGGACTAACACGGCAAGTCGCCGAAGCGCTGTGCCGCCCAGGATTAAACCCAACATCGAGTTCTTCTGCAACCTGCCAGCCTCCATTAGACCCGCATAACTCCCACAAGTTGATTCTACCAGTTCAATTTCAGCGCAAATTGGAACTGGCGCGGGTCGTAGGCGGCGGTGGGCTGACCGGCGTTGGTGAAGAGCGGGCTTACGGCCGCCGTGTTGTCGCGGTTGGCGATGTTGAACATATCGACAATCAGATCCATGTTGAAGCGCTCGCCGAAGAAGATTTTCTTGGAGACGCGCATGTCGTTGAAGACCGTCCACGGGGTGATGCCCGCGTTGCGGCCGAGGTTGCCGTCGAGTTGCGCAAGAGTGGGCGTAGTGCCGGTCAGGACAAAGGGCAGGATGCAAGGTTCCTGAAAGACCCCGGTGGGCGAGTACTTGGATTTCACGACTTGGCCACAGAAGGGGTTGGCGACGGTGTTGGGGCGCCCGGTGAGCGACGACAACTGCAGGTTGTCTTGGACGCTGGTGATGATGTTGAAGGGCCGCCCAGAACCAAATTCGATTAGCGGAGCGAACGTCCAATTGCTGAAGAGCTTGCTGGCAAAGCCGCTGCCGGAGAGCTTGCCGGTCTGGTAGACGCCGCTGAAGACGAAGCGTTGGCGCTGGTCGAACAGCGAGGTTGAGCGATCGGCGCTCGGGAAGTAGCTGTCCTGCGGGGTGAGTGTCGATTGCAAATCGGTCGAGTCGTCGATGGCGTGCGACCAGGTGTATGAGGCTAGAAACTCGTAGTGGTCGTTAAAGCGCTTGCGTAGGTTGGCGCTGAGGCCGTGGTAAACGGAGCTGCCGTTGGAGAAGTTGGCGTCCATGTCGCCGAAGGGGATGCATCCGACGAAGGTTGTAGGATCGCAGTTTGTGTTAAAACCCTGGCTGGCTAGACCCTGCAGGATCTGCTGCGCAAGGCCGACGCAAGCCGCGCCACCGCTCGCAAGGTAGGCCCCAGCAATCGACGGGTTCAGGCCGGACGGGCGGAAGAAATTCATCAGCGAGGCATCCACATAGGGAACGCCGGCTGGCGAGACGCCGCAGCCGGTTACCGTGAACGGGCTTGCGGGAGTCTGGCCGGCCGCCAGGGCCGCATTGAAGTTCGCCACCATCAGATCCCCGCGGACCGTGCTGGCGTTGATGGGCCGGTTGAGGTGGCGGCCACCGTTGAAGTTGTAAGCCAGGTTCAGGGCGAATCCGCCGCCCAGATCCTTTTCGATGCTTAAATTCGCCTGCTGCGCGTAGGCGTAGACGAAGTTCTTGCCCTGCGGATAGCCGAAGGGCTGGAAGCCCAGCGGCATGAACGTCGAGGGGTTCAGGTAGTTCTGGTTGAGGAAGATCGATGTGGGGAAATTCTGCGCCTTGAACTGTTGTTGGTCCGGCTGGTATCCCAGAGCAGTGAGTACGCTCGGGTTTGCCGAGACCGAACAGATTCCCGTTGGTGAGTTGGGCAGTGTGTTAATCGGCAGCCCCTGGAAGATGGGAATCGCGTTGAGATTTGCCGGATTGCCTAACGCCGGATTAACGGAGTTAAAGCTGCATCCTCCCGTGCCCACAAATGCCAACTGCCCGCTGCTCGATCCGTCCGAGGCATCGCCCAGAAAGTAAAGACCCAGCAGCGGGTGGTCGTAGAACATGCCGAAAGAAGCGCGGACTACGGTCTTGCCGTCTCCCTTGGGATCCCACGCGATGCCCAGGCGAGGCTGAATGTTGTTCTTGTCGGTCTGGATGCCCTTCTGCAATCCCAGGGCGTTATAGGCGGGAAGAGCCAGTCCTTGCGGGGGCTTGAACCGGGGCGGGAATTCCACATCGTAGCGCACGCCGAGGTTCACCGTGAGATTGTGGTGCAGGCGCCATGAATCCTGCCAGAACAATCCCAAGGGCTTGTTGGTGAACGAGTCGGTGGGACTGCCGAAGCCCTGGACGAAGGACCCCGGGAGACCCGCACCATAGGACTGTACGGGAGAGAGGTCGGGAAAATCGGGCAGCGTGCCGGGGATGGGGTTCACGAAGCCCAAAGGCGCGGCGTGGAAGGGGCCGAAATCGTAGACGCCCCCGTAATTCACAGTGAAAGTGGCATCGACAGAGAGATAGTTGAAGTCCACGCCAAACTTGGTGTCATGGCGGCCGATGCTCCAGGAAAAATTATCGGTGAATTGATAGCGTTTCTCGGTCCGCTGAATATAGGAGTAAGGCTCGCGGCCAAAATAAGCAAAGCCGGGAATGTTAACGGCCGGGGTCGAGCCCGCCGGGATTGCCGTATTGTAAAAATAACTCAACCCACGACGGGCGTACTGGAAGCGGAACTCATTGACCCGGTTATTGCCGATCGTCCACGTGTCCTGAACGAGGCCCCCTGCATCGCGGTAAGTTTGCTGGGAAGTACGGGAGTAGGCGTTCTGACCGAAGGGCTGGGCCTGGCCGCCGGGTTCAATCCCGGTGACTGTGCTCGGGCTGACATTGCCGCGCAACATGAGGCGGTTATTGTTGTTTATGTTGTGATCGAAGCGCAGCGAGTACAGGCTGGTGCCCTCAAACACCGGGAAGTTCCCGGCCTGAGAAGCCAAGGTTTGGTAAGACTGTGGCACGGGGACACACGGGCCTGGAGGAGCGCAACTCGTAGGAAAGCCTGCCCAACTATTGAGGGCGCCGCCCGTCAACCCCTGCACTAAAGCGGTCGGCCAGGCTCCCTGTACTGCCTGACCGGACGACGCTCCAGCCAGCACAGCATACTTTCCCACCTCTTGGGCGTAGGCCGGACTCAATCCTTCCAGAGTGAGAACATCGGGGTTGGTGAGGAATCCGATCTGTTCTGGCGTCAGTTGCAAGCTGCCGAACGGCAGGCCGACCTGGGTAGTGTCGAAGCCTGTCAGCCCCCAGTTGTCGCGCCCAATGCTCGAAAACCCGGTCTCATGCCGCCGCGTCGTTTCGTAGGCAAAGTAGTAGTACGTCTTGCCCTTCTTGATGGGGCCGCCGAAAGCGACTCCGCCCTGCACGCGGGTGTAGGCGGGGTTGGAGACCGTGCTGAAGGGGTTGACGGCCTGGAAATTGCGGTTGCGCAGGTATCCGTAGACGTCGCCGTGGAAATCGTTCGATCCGGAGCGGGTGATGATGTTGACCACGCCGCCAGCGGCGCGACCGTATTCGGCGGCGTAGTTGTTGGTGATGATCTGGAATTCCTGCAC
>JAIQFA010000059.1 GCA_020073525.1 Terriglobia bacterium | reverse complement strand
CGACGGAACTCTGGTTCCGCTTAATATCGACAAGAAGAGTTTTTGGACGCCGGGATGTGGCGAGTTGATCAAGGTTCAATTGCGCAACTGGATTATCAGAAACGGTTTGAAATCCGGTGATCGGGTCTGGCTGGAAGTCCTAAAACCCTACCGCGTCTTCAAGGCCGTTCTCCCCTCGAAGGAGATCGCACAATGAAAAACTGGCTTGCTCTAATTGTTGCCGTGCTCTTTATTTTTGTGCTGCCGACGTTCGGTGAAACCACAGGCAATGATGTCTTAGATAGATGTCAGACTGCTCTTCGGCTCTACGATAACAATGCCGCTCCAGCCGGAGAACATATGGATGCTGGATGGTGCTCGGGTTGGGTTCAAGGGACTCTTGAGCTTACGAAGCTGCACAATGAGTGGACTGATTTTGTGAAAGAAAAGTCGACACTCTTGCATTTCTGCGTTCCTACTTCTGGTGTGCCTGTGATTCAGGCAATCAGGGTTGTCGTGAAATATCTGAAGGAACATCCCGAACAATTGCATGAGGACGGTATGGGACTAACCGTGGCAGCGCTGAAGAAGAGTTTCCCCTGCAAGTAGTCGGGGGGCGCGATTCCAGAAACGCGTCAACGCCCCAAAATGGCGGGTGGGCCATGAGTCAAACCCGGATCAGGCTTAGCCTTCGCCTCGCTCTTGCTCTGGTTGGCACGAAAGATGATGTAGTCGCGAATGTCGGCGGCATCTTGCTGCGATACTTCTTTGCCAAACGGCACCATGCCCAGCGATTGATATGCGCCGTCGCGAACGATCTTGAACCAGCGTTCGTTTGTGAGCGTACTGGAGTAGCGAAGATCCGGCAGCACTCCTCCGCTTACCGCAACGTCGCCGTGGCATCCGGAGCAGAAGCGCTGGTAGACCGCCTCTCCGTGGTGAATCTGCGCGGCAGTTGCGGTCGAAGCGGGCGGATTCAAAACCGGTTCTTCTTGCGGCGGCAGCAGCGGGAGGCTCTGCTTTCCCTCCAGCTTGAACGCTAACATGCGGCTCACATTGCGCACGCGTCCCGACTTGAATGCAACCTCGCCCGAGACCAGCGGGAAGACTCCGCCCCAGCCAGCGAGTACCGCTACGTACTGTTCGCCCTTCACGGTGTAGGTTACGGGCCCTGCCATCACTCCAGTTTGCGCATCGAACGACCAGACCTTCTCGCCTGAATCGGCGCGATACGCTTCAAAGCGCCCCGCAGCCGTGCCTTCGAAAACGAGATTCCCAGCCGTGGCCAGCGTGCCGCCATTCCACGGTCCCGGCCGCTCCACCGCCCACGCCTGTTTCTGCTGCACCGGATCCCACGCGACCAATTTCCCTTTGACGCTGTCGAGAATCGCTTTCTTGATCTTGGGATCTTGCGGCATTCCCGCGGCTACCATATCGATGCCGAAGTTCAGCGCCAGGTTCTTGAACTCGAAATCATCCTGCGACTTGAAATTGAATCCGACTTCATTGACGGGAATGTAGGTCAGACCGGTCAGCGGACTGTATGACATCGGCTGCCAGCTGTGCGCGCCCAGCGGCCCGGGAACGATCGGCGGCGCACTGACGCTGGGGTACCGTGCTGTAGCACTTTCAATCGGGCGGCCGGTCTTCATGTCCATCCCGGTGGCCCAGTTGATAAACGTGAAGGGCTTCGCCGAGATCAGCGCCCCATTCTCCCGGTCGATCACATAAAAAAAGCCGTTCTTCGGAGCGTGCAACAGAACTTTTCTCGGTTTGCCGGCGATGGGGATGTCGGCCAGGATTATCTGCTCCGACGAATCGAAGTCCCAGTCGTCGGCTGCATTTTCCTGGTAATGCCAAACGTATTCTCCAGTATCCGGCTTAAGAGCGACGACGGAGCAAGTGAAAAGATTCTCGCCGCCTTTTGGGCTCCTGTACTTCTCGTTCCACGGTCCGCCGTTGCCCACTCCGATGTACAGAAGATCAAGCTCCGGATCGTAGACAATTGCGTCCCAAACCGTGCCGCCGCCGCCGATCTTCCACCATTCGCCCGTCCAGGTCTTGGCGGCCTGTGCGAGAATTGGCTGCTCGAACGGCTTCGAGGGATCGCCAGGCACGGTATAGAAGCGCCACGCCAGCTTGCCGGTCTGCGCGTCATAGGCCGACACATAACCACGCACACCAAACTCGCCGCCACCGTTGCCGATAATCACTTTGCCTTTCACGATGCGCGGCGCGCCCGTGATCGTGTAACGCCACTGCGGGTCGATCGTCAGCTGTTCCCAAACCGGCTTGCCGGTAGCGAAATCCAGCGCGATCAGCCGGCCGTCGAGAGTGCCGATGTAAATCTTCCCTTGCCAAACGGCGACGCCGCGATTCACCACGTCGCAGCATGCGTTAGCTCCCCATTGCCGCGGCACTTTTGGATCGTAGGACCACAGCCGAGCGCCGGTCGCCGCGTTTAGGGCGAATACCTTGCTCCATGCGGTGGAAAAGTACATCACGCCATCGACAACGATGGGCGTGGCTTCCTGCCCACGATGAGTATCGAGATCGAAGTACCACGCCAACCCGAGTCGGGCAGCATTGTGATCGTTGATCTGTTTCAGCGGGCTGAAGCGCTGCTCGCTATACGTGCGCCCATACGTCAGCCAGTTTCCCGGTTGACTCTCGGCCTTCACGATCTGTGCGTCGGTCACACTTGCTGACGGGGCTGTCTGAGACTTCATTTCTCGCGCCGTGGAGAGAGTGTGTCCATGGAAACCCAGAACGCCGAGAACGACAGCAACAGCTCCAATTCCAACGCTACGCTCGCGCATGCCGCTCCTTGTCGCCTCTCAACCCTTCCGTGCTGTTCGCCTTTTTGTGGCCGAAAGTTTTCGGATCACTTCCCGGGGCAGAGGCACGCTCTTCAATCGGTGAGCCTCAGTCGGATGGGCGGCAGCCCACACGTGCGTCTCCCAGCCTTCGAGGGCCAATTCACCATCCCGCAGAAATCGGTGGCTGATCACAAAGCTACTCTTCTTCCATTCGCTTACGCAGGATTCCGCCACCAATTCGTCGCCATACGTGGACGGGATGATAAACCGAGCCCGCGCGTCCACCAGCGGGATGCCGACCACGCCATGGGCTTTGAACAGCTGCCGCAGAGGAAGTCCCGCCGCATGAAACAACGCCGACGTGCATTGATCGAACCAGCGAAAATAGTTCGCGTAGAAGACGATTTCCGCCGGATCGCAATCTCCGAACTCGACCCGGATTCGAATGCGATTCATGAACATGATCACTTGCCCCCACACAAGAAAAACGACAAACTCGCTGTAGAGACGGGGCTTGCCCCGTCTCCGGCAACGCGGCAAGGCCGAGACGCGGCAAGCCGCGTCTCTACAGGAAATTCAGATGCCCGCCTTGTCCTCGGACGCCCTCTTCACCAGTTGCCCCTTCATCTCGTAGCGCGGCAACGCGCCCGTGTGCACCAGCTCGACCGACGCCGAAACGCTGAGCGTCGCTTTGATCTTGCGTTCAATCTCCAATTTGAGCGCCGCTGAAGCAGCGGGATCTCCGCAACACTCCGCGACCACCTTCAGCGGCGGCGCGACTCCGGGCCCTGGCTTGTCGAGCACGATTTGGATCTCCCCGGTCGTCGCCGGATGGAAACTCGAAACCACATCTTTGATCGCCGACGGGAAAACATTCACACCCAGCACGATCAGCATGTCGTCCGTGCGTCCGATGCAACGCAGTTTGAAACCGGTACGGCCACACGCACAAGAAGTACCCAACACCTGAACCCGGTCGCGCGTGCGAAAACGCAGCAGGGGAACGCACTCCCGCTGCAAGCTGGTGTACACCAGTTCCCCCGTTACGCCCGCTTCGTGCGGAAGGGTCTCACCGGTTTGCGGATCGATGATCTCGGCAACCACATAATCCGGCCCGTTAAAGTGCATCCCCGACTGCTCTGGGCATTCGCTGAAAATGATGGGCGCCATGTCGGCGTTTCCCAGTCCTTCGGTGACTCGCGCGCCCCAATCCTGTTCCAACTTGGCGCGCACCGCCGGGATTCCCGCTCCAGGCTCGGCTCCGCAAAAAAGTTTCTTTAATCCCAGCTCTCGCGGATCCATACCCGCTTCCCGGCGTACAAAATCGGCGAAGTACGCGGCGTAGGAGGGCGTGCAATGCATCGCGTTCACTCGCAGCAGCGGAATGATCGTCAGCGCCTTCTCCGATGCGCCGGTACCGAGCGGAACGAAGACCGCTCCCACCGATTCGATCGCATCCTTCGAAGTCAACCCCGCCACAAACAGCGTGAGGCCCGCAGCGTGAACCACGACATCTGCCTTCCTCAGGCCCTGCGTGTAGAACGATCGCGCTGTAAGTCTCGTCCACCCCTTTGCATCGCGGCGCGTGATTCCAACGAAGCTCGGTTTGCCTGACGTGCCGGTCGAGCTGTGAATGCGAATCACATCACGCCAGTCAGCAGCGATGTGGCGTCCCAGAGGCGGATGCGCCGCCTGGCTCGCGCGCAATTCCTCCTTGGTTGTAAACGGAAAACGTGCCAAGTCGTACAACTTGCGAAAATCCTTGCGACGGATGCCGGCGGCACGGCACTTCTCCTGATAAAACTCGGATCGGGCAAATAGGTAATCGAGCTGTCGCGCGAGGAGTACCTGTTGTAGCCTCTCACTCTCCTTCGCGGTCGCCGTCTCGATCTTGCGATCCAAGTAGTCGTTCGGTCTCATAGGCCAGAGTGCGGCAGGATCGTGCGGCTGGGAACCGCGCGACAGATTCTATCGAACGTCCGTTCCATTTTGCAAGTCATTTCCTGTCTTTTGCTTACAAGGGTTAGGCCTGCCACAACATTCTCAGACTCATCCGGGACTCTTTATCTCCATTATAAGGATACTGATTTCCGACGGTCCCAGATTCTCCACCATGTGCGGCGGCAGCGGTTGCATCCACTGGGCGCAGGGGACCTTCGGCGGGTCTCCCGCCCGGCGGCTATCGAACAGAATCTCGCCCTTCTCATCCCGCCGGATGAAATGGCTGAAGCGCATCACGTAAGCCACTCCACCCCAGCGATGAGTGTGCAGCGGTACTGTATCTCCCGCCGGAATGTGGGTGTGAAGAACACGCACGCGCTCGTCTTCCAGCAACAGTTGATGATGAGCCGGCGCAGCTACGAGCGCATCGAGCGAGTCTGACCACGGCCACGATTTCGAATTCGGTCGAACAGATTGCTGGCTCATAGTAGTGTCATGCCCTGCGCTCGGCACAGGACCGATTGTCATCTGAGAATATCGGAGAAAGCAGGTCCTTCGCTTCGCTCAAGATGACAAACAATAAATGCAGCGATCCCCGAGCCTACTGAAACTGCGCCATCGTCGTGCGAAACGCGCGTGCCGTGAGTTCGTCGAGCGGCCGCGTCCGCAGTTCCGCATTCAGCACTTCAATTCCCCAGGGCCCCTTGTAGCCCGCCTTCTGCATGCCCTGAACGAAGCCCCGAACATCAAACTCTCCCTCGCCGCAGAAGTGTCGGTGATTGATCGTGTCTTCGTGCAGACTCCAAGGCGCCTGAAAAGTGCCATCGTTCAACTCCACCCCGACCACGTATTCGAGCGGAACGCGGCACACTTCTTCATACGGAATGCCGAGCTTCAACACGTGCCACAGATCGAACACGATTCCGCCGTTGGGTGCTCCCGCGCCCTTTACCATCGCCAACGTCTCCTCCAGCGTTCGGATCATGGCGAACGGCATAAGCTCGAAGCCGATCCTTGTGCCGTGCTGCTGCGCGGCCTCCTTGCAGAGAATGGCAAACGCATCGATGAGCTGCGGCAGAGAGCATTGCTCCTGGAAGAAATCGCCAACCTTGATATGATGTGCGCCCAGCACCTCGGCTGCCCCGAACAAATTTCGTTTTCGAATGTCCGACAACTTCTTTCGTTCCCCATCCAGGAACCAGTCTGTCAGGAATTCCAGCTCCACGTGTTGGATGCCGTGGTCGTCGAGAATCTGCTTCATTTCCTTGAGAGAGTACTTTTTGCGAACATGTTCGAGGTCGGCATGCCAGATGCCGAAGCCTCTGAAACCGGCTCGGGCAGCCGACTGCACACGATCTTTGAAATCGAAGGGGCTGTACTCGCGGTCCGTGTGGGGAAGACCCGCCGAGATCGTCCAGTAAGAGGCCAGCAATTCGACGCCTGGTGTCATCAGATTCTCCGCAAGACCTGGCTGCGGCTGGTGGAGCGACGGCATCCCGCCCGGCTCTCCATCAGCAAGAACTGCCACTTTATTTCCCGTCGCGCAGCCGCGACACGGCGCCGATCTCCGACAGGAACGCAAACGTATCCAGGATCTGCCACACTTCGACGGCGTGGCCACCCTGGAAAAGATGAATATGAACACCCGCGGCACGCACCTGTTTTCCCGTAGGAGCAACGCCGAGGAACTCTCCCTTGTGCGTGCCGAAAAACATGAAACGATGTACCACCTTCTCGCCTTCGGCAATGATGTCGTCAACCTCGATGCGCGTGTCGGGAAATCCCTTAAGCAGGGCGTTGTAATGGTCCTTCAGCCCTGCCACTCCAGGCCGAATGCGGCTGGAGAAACCGTGATGAATCACTGCGTTGCTGTACAGCTTCAGATGCCCTTCCAGATCTCTTGCCTTAAATCGCAACACGGCCTGTTGCAGCGCTTCGATGTTCTCGTGTCGAGGCACGGTCCCCCTCCCCCCAAATGACGCGGACGGCATGGATTCAAATTGCTTGCGACTGCCCGCGGATTAAGAATGCGCCGGGGGCTGATCTGCGAACACACTGCAGCTACGGCAGACCGACTTACGGAAAACTTGGAGAACTGCGATTGGAGACGCCAGGCATCGGCCCTAGTCCAACCACGGCCCAACCGATTGTAGGCAGACACTGCGCGATTGCAAGTGGGAACTCCGACGTAACCTGGCCCCCCAGAAGAGACCAGATTTCCGCTAATCGCCGGTGTGGCTTTGCTTTTTGGGAACCCCTTATTTGTGATTCTTGTTGCCTGGGCAGGCGTCTACTTCTAATCTAGTTCCTATGCTCGAGTTCCTGGACGCGAACGAGAGCGATGCGGGCCACGATCTCCAAACTCCTATATGAATGTCAGCTTTAGAAATTCCTTCGGATCCCTATGGTCGCGCCCGGACCCGGTCCTCGCCCAAGCCGGTGTGGCCGGCGAATTGTTGGTGGCGAAAATCCGATTGTGTCTGGCCGCGGTTCTCCTGCTCATACCCGCGATCAACACTGTGTTTTTCCCGGTGGAACCGAAGGAGAGCATCGTCGGCCTGAGCCTGACGTCCGCGACCTTTCTTCTTTCCGTCATCGTCTATCTCCTGATTTCACGGGAATACAATCCCTCCTGGCTGAGTTTTGCCAGCAGCAGTTTTGACGTTTCGCTGGTGAGTGGTGGGCTGGTCCTCTTTCTTTTCATGAATGAGCCGCACACCGCCGTAAACAGTAAGGTTGTCTTTGAGGGGTACTTTCTGGCAATTGGGGCCACCAGCCTGCGGTACGACAGGCGAGTCTGCATCAGCGCTGGCTTACTGGCGTTTGGGGAGTATCTTGCGATCGTGTCTTTCGCGGCAAACCACTGGGATCTCAACAGCTCAATTTACTCACCCTATCCCTACGGTCTGTTCGGCTGGTCCGCCCAGATCTCGCGATTGATCATCATGCTGACCGCATCCGCGCTCAGCCTGGCGCTGGTTATACGGAGCCAGAGACTCCTGCAACTGGCGACCAGCGACCCGCTGACGGGTTTATTCAATAGGGGTTACGTGGATGACCGCTTCGCCGTCGAACTCAGCCGCGCCCGCCGGTATGACAAACCGCTGACCATAGCGGTGATTGATGCGGACCGCTTCAAGTCGCTGAACGACACGCATGGCCACTTGGCGGGCGATCTTGTGTTGCGAAAGATCGGCGCGATCCTTCGTGATTCTTTCCGGCAGAGTGACACGGCGGGACGCTATGGCGGGGAAGAATTCGTCGTGATCCTGCCCGAGACCGACATCGAAACGGCGCAGCGCAAGCTGGAATCCTTGCAGGAGTTGGTGGCAAACACTCCGATTGCATTGGGCGCGCGCGGGGAGAGAGTTCAGGTGACGATCAGCGCCGGACTGGCCAGCTTCCCGCAGGATGGAAAGGATGCTGCGGAATTGTTCGGCTTGGCCGACGAAAGAATGTTTCAGGCAAAAAAGGAGGGCCGCAATCGAGTCATCGCCGGCCCTGCAGTTGTTCTCTCGTAAAGAGCTTCCGAGCAAGGTTGCATCCTCAGTCCTGAACGGTATAGATCAACACTTCGGCGCCGTGATCAGCGCGGGCCGGAACCGCCACGTAGAGAACTTCGAAACCCTTCTTACCCTTTCCAAAGTAGCCGCCCGTGCGCGCCCCGACTGCGGATGGGATGCTGGCGATATGGGCGAAATGATCCGCGTCTTGTTGCTGGAAGACGTCAATCGATCCCTCGCCGCCGGGAACGTAAATGCGCTTGCGGGCGGAGTCGAAGAATACGTCGTCGGAATTCTGAACACAGGGTAGTGCGGCGACCTGATGTCCCGTGCTTGTGTCGAACACAACCAGGCGTGCGGGCGCGTGCGTGACCACGAAGAGACGGTGGTCGGCCTCATTCAGGGCCATGGGAAAGTTGCTTTCCAGAGTCAGGGGCCAGCGCGTGACCTTGTGCGTGCTCCGATTGATGACTGCAACCTGTTTCAGGTCGGGCAAGTTGACATAGATATTTGGCCCGGACACTTCCAACCGGAACGACTCGGGATGAACGCCCAGCTTGTATTCTGCGTCGAGGCGCTTGTTAGCGACCGCATCGACGACTGCGATAGCTCCCGCTTCCTCATCGCCATAAGCGACATAGACCTGCTTCTTGTCGGCATCGTAGCGGAGGTTATCGACGTCGTCGCCAAAATCAAGCGCAGTGATGAGTTCCAGCGAATCTCCGTTGTAGATATAGAGCTTGCCTTCGTCGCTGCCCACAAAGAGTTCGTTCGATGCTGGCGCATAAACCACGCCTTGCGGCCGGGGCACGCTGAGGCTGCGCACCGCCCTTCCGGCAGACAAGTCGAGAACCTCCTCGGTGTTGTTGCCGAGCGCGGAAACAAAGAGGCGGCCTTTTGTATCCACGCCGAAGTGATCGATGCGTCCCTGCACGCCCGCGAGCGGGATCGCTCCGGTCAACACGAGCGGCCGCTCCTGATGAGGCGGTCCGCTTGTCTGAGCCGCCGCCGCAATCGCAAACGCAACAATGAGTGCTAGTGTCCAACGCCTGATTCTGACCCTTGTCATCCTGATTTCCTTTGCAATCGATGGAGCTAAGCCACTGCGAAGCGCGCGGCTGGCCTCGAAGCGCTTCAGGGCGCCACGATCGGCTGTGCCTTCAACACTGGCTCACGCACAAACGGCATGTTATAACACTCGCCAAAATGGAACGCAGCAAGGTACTGCTGGCCGGCCCCGTGCCATATTCCAGCCAGCCCTCGCAAACTAGGGACCACTACTAAATCAGCTCGGAACGCCGGGTGAGGCACTCTCCGCGATGACGTGTTGGTTTTGCTCGCCTAGGCCTTCGATGCCCAGCCGCATCCGGTTTCCCGCTTTCAAATAAACGGGAGGTCGCTGCCCCATGCCTACTCCGGGAGGAGTGCCGGTAGAGATAATATCTCCCGGTTGCAGGCTCATGAATCCACTGAGGTAGCTGACCAATTTGCGTACGCCAAAGATCATGGTTCGCGTCGATCCGTTTTGGTAGCGGTGACCGTCCACCTCGAGCCACATCTTCAGGTCTTGCGGGTCGGGGATTTCATCGGCCGTCACCAGCCATGGTCCGATCGGGCCGAACGTATCCGCGCTCTTGCCTTTGACCCACTGCCCGGTGCCTTCGAGTTGGAACACGCGTTCCGAGAGGTCGTTGATGATGCAATAGCCGGCCACATGTGACATTGCGTCGGCTTCACTCACGTATTTTGCCGGCGTTCCAATGACCACGCCTAATTCGACTTCCCAGTCCGTCTTCGTGCCACCCCGCGGAATCATAATATCGTCGTTCGGGCCGCAAATGGCCGATGTGGCTTTCATGAAGATCACCGGCTCGTTCGGGACTTTCATGCCGGCTTCCGCCGCATGGTCGGAGAAATTCAACCCAATACAAATAAACTTGCCGACGCGACTCACGCAGGGGCCGAACCTTGGCTTGCCGGGCACGATCGGCAATTTTGCCAGCTCGATGTTCTTCAACGACGCGAGAATCGGAGGTGACAGCACTTCTCCCATAATGTCGGGCACTGTCCCCGCAAGGTCGCGAATGTGACCGTCACAGTCGAGAATCCCCGGCTTTTCCTGATGAGGCAATCCGTAGCGTACGAGTTTCATGTGCTCTTCTCTTGAATTAGGGCTTCGATATGACACCAGCCACCGCCCGCAGCAGATCCTGCACCGATCGGTCCCAATAATCCCAGCCGTGTCCGCCTGCAGTCTCGTGGTACTCGTAAGCGGCGCCTCGAGACGAAAGCTGCGCGGCGAAGTCGCGATTGACTTGGAGGAAGGCGTCTCCGTTTCCACATGCGAGATAAAGGTAAGGAAGATCTTTCGTGCTAGCGTTCTGGAGCAGAGAAAATACGTTGTTGTCTGCTCGCACCACGCTGCCGGGCGGCCCGAACACCTTGAGGAGTTGATCACGAAACTCCGGCCTCTTGTCCCCAAGGTCCTGCGGAGCGTTCAGCGCGCCACTGAGACTGCCGGCGAAGGCAAAGTCGCCGTGATACCGAAGCGCGATTTTCAAAGCTCCATATCCGCCCATCGAAAGTCCGGCGATTGCTCTAGAATGGCGGTCGCGCAGAGTGCGAAACTTGCCATCAATTTCCGCCACCAGGTCTTTGGCAATGTAATCTTCGAACGTGTCCTTAGGGTCGCTGGCCGAATTCGTGTACCAGGAATCGCCGGCATCCGGCGTGACCACGATCAACTCATATCTCTGGGCATAGCGTTCCAGACTCGTGCGTGTATCCCAGTTCAGGTAATCTCCGTAAAGTCCGTGGAGAAGGTACAACACTGGAAAGCGCCCGCTGTCGCTCGGGTAGAGGCAGGGAAGCAAAACGCGATACTTCATTTCTCGATCGAGCGTAGCGCTGTGAAATGCGCCGTCCTGCACGCGCACGCAAGATGCCGGAGTCTTGGAGTGTGGAACAGTTTTGTGCTGCACCTGGCCTGCGCAAGTCGCGGCCAGAACCATGAACAGACATCGGATCAATACCTTCTTCACGCTGCTGAATCTCCCTCTGTTAAGCGCCAATGCCAAGTGCTAGGGTCTGGTTCTCACGAACGCCTTAATGGTCGCGCATTCTTTACCCTTTGCCTCACCGGCCGCACGGACGGTGTAATCCCCGGCGGCCGCCGGAACAATGAAAGTCTCGGCATAGTGCACGACGAAAGGCTCGAACACTCCCGTCGGACTTTCGACCACGGCTTCGCGCCCCTCGACCAGGTTGAGGACATTGACGCCGCCGGTTCCGCGATGAAGCACGGTGCCGGTAAACCAGTGACGACGAGTCTCGATAAACTCGCGTTCGTGGAGTCCGGTCTTCTCCTCTCGCCATCCCTCGCCCGAACTGACCGGCGTGATCTGATTCACGAGGTTGCGACGCACCCAGTTCGTCGTGCGATCCCACTGAATATTGGCCTCCCCGTGATCGAGATGAATGGGCCTGGGTAGACCGTTCAGACCAAGCCGTCCCCAGTCCCACAACTTGAAGGTAAAAATGTACGGAGTGGCACTGATCTCGAGCACCATGCTGTTTTTCCCCGAGCAGTGGATGGTGCCTGCGGGAATCAGGAAATGGTCATGCTTTTTCGCAGGCCACACGTTCACATGATTCTCCGCCGGAAAAGCGGGTCCGCCGCTTTGTGCGACCTTCAAATCGTGCAGCATGGTATCGCGGTTCATATCTTCACGCAGCCCGAGATACACGCAACCGTCATCACCGGCGTCCAGAAGGTAGTAGCTTTCGTCCTGGGTGTAGTTCATGCCGAACTTGTCCTGGATGTATTCAGTTAAGGGATGAACCTGAAGCGAAAGGTTGCCGCCTCCCATGGTGTCAAGAAAATCGAAGCGGATGGGAAACTCTTTACCAAAGCGTGCATGGACGGCCTCACCCAGCAATTCGCGAGGTTGCTGGAACACCAGATTGATGGAGGGTATCTCGACCTTCGTATTCCCGAAGCCCAGTAGTAGGCTGTTCTCTTCCGGCACGCAGTCAAAGCACCAGGCGTGGTTGGGAACTCCTTCGGGTGAGAGCCCGCAGACCTGTTCCATCCAGTGACCACCCCAGGGCCCGGGGTCAAAGTACGGGACGACGCGAAAAGGCCGGTGGGCAGTGATGCGCAATCCTTCGCGCAGGTCGTTTCCCAGAATCATCTTCGGCGTGTTTGGGTCATTTGTATCCAACAAGAAATCGATCTCGGGGAAAAATTTCTGCTTGAGGTGATCCGCTGCGCGCCAGTCCACGAAATAGGAGCGCTTGTACTTCACTGCGGTGGTGGCCGAGGCGTTGTCGGCGCCAAGATTGCCGATCTCGTTGCGGCGATATCGCATTTGGATTTCCCACCGCGCCATGTCGGCGAACACCAGCACGTCAGCATCGGGGGCAACCAGAGTCGCGCCGGTACCAATCACCACAGTCAGCCCCGCATTCCCCCGTTGCAGTCCAGCCCGCGCCGTATCTAATTTGGCGGGATCGAAATAATCCTCAATCTGGATGTCGTTCATGCGGCCAAAGACGGGGTCGTCACCGAGGAACTGTTCGACCATCTGATCAATACAGGCAGGAGATTTGAAGAGAGTTTCCGTATGAATCACCGACGCGGGACGCAACAGGTCAGCCAAAGCGTCGATCTGTTCCGGGAAGACTCCCGGATAACACTCGATGCAGACCAGCGGTCGATTGCCGGGAATGGATTGTTGAATGGCTCCCGCAATCGCGGGCCAACCAACGTGACATGTCGTCGACGAGGAACTGACCGGAACATAGGGAAACTTGTCGTAGTTGGAAGACGTCGTCATCTTTATCGGGTCACACGCTGCGCCCTGGGAAAAGCATTGATTCTCTTTGCATTCAACGCGGCTCCAGCAGCAGGGGGATTGCTCCCAGCAGCCCCGCGTTGTTTCCAAGTTCTGCCGCTTTCACTTTTACTTTGCCCCACGGAGTCCAGGCATGTTTCTCAACGTAGGCCTGCACGAAGGGAATGATGATATCGGCACTCTTCATCACACCTCCTCCATAGACGACAATTTCAGGATCATAGGCATGAATCAATCCCGTCGCGCTGGCGGCCCAAATACTTAAACAGCGATCGCGTAACGCAGTTGCTACCAGATCTCCCTGTTCGGCGTGACGGAAAAGCTTTTCGAAATTCACCGGCTCATCTTTCCCTAGAGCGCTGTCCACATATCCAGGCCAGTCGCGCGCTACCAGCGGAAGGGACCAGCCTGCGGCCTCGGCCTCGGGACATCCGATATTCCCACAGGTGCAGGTTCGCCCATTGAACAGCACAGGAAGATGACCACCCAGGCATCCGGCCTGCGCGTGTTTTCCTCGAACCAGCATTCCGCCGATCATGGCCGCGCCGCCGATGCCCGTCCCGAGTGTGGTCATGACCACGTCGTCAAAACCGCGAGCCGCTCCCGCATAGCATTCGCCGAGCAGCGCCATGCGGGCATCATTTTCAATTCTCA
Organism: Terriglobia bacterium; assembly: GCA_020073525.1. Lineage (GTDB taxonomy): Bacteria > Acidobacteriota > Terriglobia > Terriglobales > Acidobacteriaceae > Acidiflorens. The sequence continues at coordinate 19,982 of JAIQFA010000059.1, read as the reverse complement.
GCGGAATACCAAATTCTTTTTTTGACCATCCCGTGAAATCGATCCCGACTGCGTCGTCATACTTCTGATTCGTGGAGACCACGCGGCCAATGCGCGTATCCGCCAGCCCGCAAAAGCTGAACGCGAGCCCGGCACAGTCGTTTGTCGCGACACCAGTCTCCTGCAGGAGCTTGCGAAAGGTCTGCGCAAAGAGAGGAAGAACCGGCTTCAGTCCTTGGGTACCGTCGGTGCTGACCACTTCCTCGGCGAGAATGGTGCGATCGTCCAGGACCGCGCAGGTGGCGTGTGTGCCGCCCAGATCGATGGCTAGTGCTTTCATACTTCCTCCCTAAACCCAGCGGCTGGCCGCAGCCAGAACGAATACCGCCAGGACCAGCACAACCACCCCGCCCACCTGGATGCGCAGAGGCTGTTTGCCACTGCCTTTCCATTCCCCGGTAATGATCCCCAAAATACTCGCAGTGATGACGATCAGCGACATGAACAAGGGCCAACCCAAAATCGTTCCCCAACTGCCGAGCTTACCCGTTGCGATCCCATACAGCGCCGTGCTCGCAAACCAGAAGAAAGCCATAACTGCGGCAAGAAACCAGTAAGACGCAGTGCCGGGGCGGCCGTAACGATCCGCCGTCTTATTTTTATTAAGAAGATACATACAGTACACAAGATTCGGAATCGAGCCCGCCAGCATCAGCGGCAGCCAGACTGCATTTCCCGCCCAGAGTTCAGCCGCCCCGTGCCTCTTCGCTCCTTCCAGCAGCGGACCACCGAAGGCGAGACCAAAGTTCACTAGCGCAGCTCCGAAGCCGCAGAGGATCGCGAACGCCAATCCCCGGCCCATATTCGCTTTCGGGCGCCCGTCGCGCACCGCCATTGCCTCTTCCCGGCGCCGCCCGGCCACCGCACAAATTGCGACTCCGACGATGACCAGAGCGACCCCCGCAAAGGTAATAAGGCCGCCGGTAGTTAAGAGCTTTTCCGGATGTAGGCGGATCAGCGGGATGACGCTGCCCACTGCTGCGGAAATTCCCAGCACGATCGAAAACGTGAGAGCGATCCCAATGGAATCCACCGCCAAGCCGAAAAGAACCTGCGCAATCCCCCATCCCGCCCCGAAAATCGCAACGGTTATAACCAGTCCCGTAGCGACTTCCCCATAGAGTTGCCCAAGTTGCGGGATAGTGGCGAAGGCCGCCAGTGGCGGAAAGATCACCAGCGCAAACAACGTCCAAACCAGCCAGGTGTTTTCCCAATTCCAGTTGCGCGTGAACTTCATGGGCAAGGTGAAGCTCGCATTCATCACGCCCGCGACCAGCAAAATAAAAAAGCCCACGGCGGTTTGGTGCATGTTTTCTCCAGTTCTTATCTCAAATCGCCCATCCGTAGAGACGGGGCTTGCCCCGCCTCCCTCGGACGCGGCCGGAGACGCGGCCAGCCGCGTCTTTGCGGGAAATCATCGCCCGCACAACCCCAAATTCTTGAGACCGCTGGCCTGTAACTCTAGTTGCTCGCCCCGTTCTTCAGTCACGATGATCGTGTCTCGCCGCGCCTGAATGTCGCGAATCTCGCGCCATCCCGAACTAACTTTGGAAAGAAATGCAACATATGGAACGCGCAGTTCGGACTTTGCTGAAATTCGTCGGAACGTGAGCGTGTCAAACAACGATCCGCGCGCAAAGGTCTCTTCTCTTCCAAGCGGCATCGGGGTCGAGCCAAACTCCACTCCACGCGCCCGTGTCTTTCCATCCCAGGGCGAACCAGTGCGGGCCAAGTTCTCCTCCCAGATGGCGACCCAAGGAAAGTCGGAGCGGCGAAAACAGTAACCAAGCAAAAGTCCAAGCCTCCAGTTCAACGCCGCCACAAATCCGAGTTCACGCTGTGGGTCGAGTAATACCGCCACGACAAAGCCCTTGCCGTCCCGTGCAAAGGGACGCGCAAGGCTCACCTTGCCACCGTCGGTGGCTGGAGCGTCAGGCCAAGAGAACTCTTGATTGTCTCGAACGAGACTGGCTCCTTCGTAACCGTGCGGCCAAGTCATGGCACGAGTTCCGGGTAATGCGACAACGCTTTCATCGGGGTGCAGCAAGGGCAGGCCCAGGGTAACGTGTTGGGTCCAGTGGAAGAAATGATCCTGCGCCCGTTCGTTAGTCAGACTTTCCTCGACATACACGACCGACTCGTTGGGGAGCAAGCGAAGTTCGCGGCGGAATCGCAAACCGGCGGCCGGCAGGCGCACAGCCAGCGTAAGTCGAGATTCCGCGCTCCTCTTCTTGCGGTTCACCAACCTCCAACATGAGTTCGCAGCCTCTCCATGCAGTGCGAGTCCCTGGGCTGCCTCCGCCTCGGACGGCCCTCCAAAATAGTCAACACAAACCGCATGTCCGGTGAACGCGGCAAGAAACTTGCCCACCGGTGTCGGGCCATACCTACGAACGTGGCTGCTCCGGAATTTATCGGGATCCATCGTGGCCCAGGGAGCTTCCCAAAGTGAGTTCACGCCGTTGCCAGGTGGATCAAGAAGGCGAAAATCCGCGATGTGTCCGCCCCCGGTAAGCGTGGTCAGTTGAACAACGCCGTTGTTCAGGCAAAACGCCGGCCGGTTGCGCCATTTCGTTTTCGTGAAGGCAGGACGGGGCGCTTTCATCGGCTAGACCGTGAAGCCTCCATCAATCGAAAAGACGGCCCCGGTTACAAACTTTGCGTCCTCGGAGACGAGGAACAATGCAGCCTTCGCAACTTCCTCGGCAGTGCCCAGTCGCCCCATCGGTTGCCGCGCGACAAACTGCTTTCTGGCCTCTTCAGGGTCGGCAAATGCCGCCAGTCGCCGCTGCAGTGAAGGCGTATCGATGGTCCCAGGACAAAGACAGTTCACGCGAATTCCATCACGAACGTAGTCAATCGCCATGCTTTTTGTAAGCGCAATGACGGCGCCTTTCGACGCGCTGTAGGCGGCCCGATCGACCACGCTGCGCAGAGCGGTCGCGGACGAAGTATTCAGAATTACTCCTCCACCGTGCTTGAGAAATATCGGGACGACGGCACGAGACATGAGGTACATGCTCTTGACGTTGACAGCCATCGTGCGGTCCCAATCAGCCTCGGTCGTCTCATGAATCTTGCCGTGAGGCACGATGCCCGCGTTGTTGAACAGAATATGAATCGCGGAAACATTCTCCGAGGCCACCGACACAATACGCTCAACGTCGGCCGCGAACGAGACGTCGGCCTGGACGGTCAGGACCGTCACACCGGTGCGCCGCACGTCTTCCGCCACTGAACTGAGGGCCGCGGGATCCAGATCGACAGCGACAACCTTCGCGCCCTCCGCGGCGAACAGCAGGCAGCAAGCCCGGCCAATGCCCGCTCCTGCGCCAGTGATAATTGCGACTTTGTCCTTCAGTTGCACCCACGCTCTCCTAAGTTTTGGTCGCCGCGCCCGTACCGCCCTCCTGAAACCCCATGCCGCCCGTAGGCACCAGCATTCCCCCATCCACCATCAAAGCGGCACCAGTAATGAACGAAGCCCAGTCACTGGCAAGAAACGCGATCGCGGACGCAACCTCTTCCGGCTTTCCCATCCTGCCGAGAGCGTGCATGCGGTCGCAGGTGGCCAAAACCTTCTCTGGATTTGCATCGAGGCTGGCCGCCCAGCGCAGCATCGGGGTGTCGATGGCGCCCGGGCAAACACAGTTCACGCGAATGTTCTGCTGCGCGTAGTCGAGAGACATGGCGCGCACTAGTCCAAGCAGCGCATGCTTGGCGGTAACGTACGCCGCTGAGTTGCCGACGGCAGTGAAGCACTGCACCGAACCTACAACCACGATGGCGCCGCCGCCACGCTTCTTCATGCTAGGAACCACATGTTTGGCGCTGTGAAAGCAGCCCTTGAGATTCACGGCCATGACTTCGTCCCACAACTCTTCCGTGGTCCCGATGACGTCTCCGTAGCGCTGGATGCCGGCATTGCTGACCAGCACATCGATTCCACCGAAGTCGCGAATGACGGAGGCAACTGCCTGCTCCACTTCTACCGGAGACCCGACATTGCAGGCGTAGAATTCGGCTCGTGCTTCCTTGCCGAGCGTGTGCGCTGTTTTCTGGCCTGCATCTGCGTTGACATCCAGAATGGCAACCGCAGCGCCCAGCTCCGCAAACTTTCGCGCCGTCGCCTCACCGATCCCCATCGCCCCGCCGGTCACGACCACGACTTTGTCCCTGAAGTTGATGCTCATAGCAAACGCCTCATTTTGAGTTGGATGATCCCTCAGGGGAATCCGGGCTGGTTCGCAATCGCAGGGTTACGATCTCGAACGGTTGAACTTCAATTTGGAAACCATGACCATCAACCTTCAGTTCCTGCAAATCGTCTTCGAGCAACGAACATCGCCAAGCCTGGTTCATCTTGAGATAAGCGCTGCGAATCCCCACGGACTGCAACTTTCCAGCTGTTTCCTGTAAGCGCAGGATGCTGCCGTGGCCGTCTTCCGCCAGTTTCCAGGTCGCGACCGCGACCGAAGAGCTGTCGACTTCCAGCAGACTGGCTGCATCGTTCGGCAATTTGCCCGGCGCGAACGAAGCACCCACTTGGTCAAGTTCGAGTGGAGTCATCGCCTCATTTCCCAGCCGGGTTAGATCGGCGGGGTCCAGCGCGCTTCCGCTCACCAGACTGTAGCGAAAAGTGAAATCCCCGCCCTGCTGCGGCGCGAAATTCGTGCCCCAATAGTTCGTCATCAGCCAGGAAAAAATGGTGGACGACTGCGGGCGAAATTCCGCGGGCCACTTGCCCCTCACGATATCGCCAAAACTTACGAGGGGCGCGTCATGCGGAATCACGGCTGCTATGAATCCAGCGTCGTGGACTGCGGCCCAGTGTTGCACGGCATACCACTCATGGCTTCCACCCGGCAATTCATCTTTGGCGGGATTGACCCAACCGTTTTGCGTGTCGTAACCAAATTCGGGACTCTTGACGGCGAAGGGGAACGCGATATAAACCGCTTCCTTCTTGATTGTTTTTTCCTTGGAGAGGTGATAGGCAAAATCAATTTGCTTCCTGGCACTGTAGAGCGTAACGTCCAGCCGTATCGTGGGTGTGTTCGGGGCAGAAGCCTCGAGTGTAATGATCGTCCCAAACGGTACCTGCTTCGCTCCTAGCAAATGTCCATGGCTGGCGACGGCAATCGACAGTGCCGGTGGCTTTAGCGTGGCGCCGTAGCGATACAAACTATTGTTCGGCATATCGTCGGCGCCCGTTACATAAAGGTACGCTCCGAAACGAAATGTGCTCGTCGCGTCCACGAGTTCGCGGTTGAGCTCTTTGTCCCAGATCTTGCTGACTGCGCCTGACGAAGGATCGACGGTAATTCGATAGTACGAGTTCTCAAAAGTGGTTCCGTCAAGCGTTTTCTCTGGGGGATTCGCAGTCTGCTCCGCACTCGGCACGGACCGCAATGCGAATAGTTTGTAGCCCAGACCCGGAACATTCTCCGCTTCGAAAAGAACACGCCGGTATCCTCCGCCGAAACCCGGAAGGGGCGTGCTTTTACCAATCCTTATGGTTTCGTAGGCCACGGGCTTGCCCGTAGTCGTGTCAAATAAACCGAGGCCATCCTGCAGGTCGAAGGTCACCTGCCCGCTGCGGCGTCCGTTCAGCGGGTTGAAGACGACGACCGAGGGATCTTTCGGTCCAAGAAAAGACTCGAACTGTGCCCAACTGCGCTGCAGGGATTCGGTGATCTCGCGTCCGGCTTCGGTGGTGCGCGCACCCTTGAGGGCCAGCTGATTCTCGGTTTGCTCGTTTTCCGGCTGCGTGGTCGCACCTACGTAGGTCCACGTGTGCTCGTCGAACACCAGCATGTTGTCCCAGGCTTGCGCCAGCAAGCGGCGGTCCGGTCGAAGATCTGGATTCAAGAGCGCGGGGATGGTCGCCAGTTTTTCCGCCGACAGGATTCGCTGCTGGTTCTGCCGATGCAGGGCCGTATGTTTGCTGTCCGAACCAAACCCGTCTTCCCAGTAGGGTCCGAGATCGCCACGGTAAACGGGAATGTCTGATCCGAACTGCTTTTCGATCTGCCCCATGGCCTCGGCAAAATTTGAGTACTCCAGCCGCGGCCAAGCATATTGCTTCTGCCACTCTCCGCGAAGGTGGGCTTGTTCCCTGCTGAGGACCGTGTTCTCGAGTTGCGTGCCGAAAATGATCGCGGCGTTCGCCTTGTACTTCGGCCCTGAATATGCCTGGAGAAAGACAGGCAGCGAGTCACGGACCGCTGCCAACCTGGGTGGTGTTCCAAACAGCGTTGCCAGTTGCAGGTACGCTCGCGAGTACCACATCAACACGCGCCCGCCGTCGGGGCCCTCCCAATAAAAAGGAGACTTCTCGTTCCAGCGACCTTGCAGAACTCCGGGGGCACGCCAGGAATTGCTCCCAGCCGCGAAATACTTCACGCCCGCATCGTGCAGAATCGAAGCGTACGACCATGAATAGGAAGGCACGTCTGTGATGTGGGCGGCTCCCAGTGGAAGATCGTGTTGCTTGGCGAAAAAGTGCGAGTCGTAGAGCGAGCGAGCCAGCCCTTCAAGCGATGCCACCCCCGTGTGCTGGTTGGCAAACTGCGGCGGGACCGTGATCTTACCGTCCTTAATCAAACGCAGCAGTTCGTTCCCTCGCTCCGGCGAGCGCCCGTTCAGATATTGGTCCAAGACCCAGTAGCCGTCGAGAGTCCAACGGAAGTCCGGCACTTCGCGCATCAGGTCGATCACGCCATCCAGTGCCTGCGAATGCAGCTCCGCCACCTTGGCCGCGTAGTCGGTGAAACCGACGTCGAGATGTTCCTGCGGAACGATGAAGATCGTCCACTTTTTCGCCGGAGTCAGCTCCACTGAAAATGTACGGACGCCGTTCGAAGTCTTAACAACCAGCGCGCCGGGCTGCGTTCCCTGCCATTCCGGAACTTCGAACTCGAGCTGACTTTCGCCGAACGCCGCAGATGTCTTATTGCGCTGCTGGTATTCCTTGTTGCCGATCTTGAGTGTCGCCGACCACTTAGCGGGCATCGTCGCAAATGACGCATCCACTTCCACCACTTCGGAGAGTCCAGTGGACGAATCCCTATAAAAAATGCTCGGGTGTACCTGTGCCGTGATGTTGTCATACGCGTAGATGGCCGCTGCATCCTGCGTCAGCTCAAGCGCGTCATAGACCAGGCCGCTGTGTCCAAGCGCGATCGACCCGAGAGAATTCTCAACCGCCGAAGGTTCATCGAGCGCCGTGAGTACCAGCCGGTTTTCACCTTGTCGAAGCCACTCCGCGGGCAGGTCGATGGTTTTGCTATCAACAGACGTCTGCGGAACAAAGGTACCTTCCCAGTCGCCCGCGCCATAATCGAGTTGCGGATGGAAATAGAAAATTCCGGAATGACCGTTGAGATCCACTTTCAGGTGCGATAACCGCGGGGTCTCATACAGGATGGCAATTTTCAAATGAAAGACGCCGGTGGCCGGATCATGCAGGTCGAACAGAATCGTGAACGGATGCTCACGACCACCGGCCATCCCGTTCGCCGGACCGGGGTGGAATCTCTGCCAGTCCTCGCTGTCCTTGCTCTTGCCGACACGATAGACAGGATCAAATTTCGGATTACTGTAGTCGTCGGATTTCGCCCGGAACTCTCCGGAAGCGTGATCGAAAGCACCAATCCGCCAGATCACCCGCTCCTGCGCAAAGCTCGAGACGCCAGTCATCCCGAGCACCAATAACAGCCACGCTTTGCGCACCGCCAGGAGTCTCATCAAGTTTCATCCCTTCAAACATTCACCACTTCGGTTGATATGTGATGGACCCGGGGCGATGCGGATCTTCGATCCACGATCCCATGGCACGCTTTTTGGAAAGTTCGTGATACTTGGAAAGTTTGTCGCGATCAAGTTTGACGCCCAAGCCCGGCCCTGTCGGCACCTTCATCTTTCCGCCGACGAACTTGAGCTTCCCTCCTGCAATCACGTCATCGGCGAGGTGGTGGTAGTGCGAATCGGGCGCCGCAATAAGATTGGGCAGCGACGCGGCCAAGTGCAACATGGCGGCCTGCGAAATTCCAAATTCCGCTCCGCTGTGCATGCCGACATCCACTCCCATGGCTTCACAAAGCTGACCCGCCAGTCGTGCCCGTGTGACCCCTCCATACCAGTGCGGATCCAGCAGCACCACGTCGAGAATATTCATGACCGCATTGGGCACGAGATCCTCGAAAGCAAACACCGACATGTTTGACGCCAACGTGATCCAGGGGGCTTTCGCATTGACGCGCGCCATCGCCCTCATGCCCCACACCGGGTCCTCCAGATACTCGACATCATGGTCATGCAGTTTTCGCGCCACGCGCACTGCCGTCGTGACCGACCAGGCAGCGTTCGGATCAAGCCGGATTCGCAGACTGGGAAACGCCTTGCGCAAAGCAATGAAGGTTTCAATTTCTTCATCGGGCGGCATCACACCATTCTTGTACTTCAAGGTCTCGAAGCCGTATTTCTTGACGACCTCTTTCGCAAAGGCGACCATCTGATCCTGGTTGGAGATTTCGCCCTTCCCGTCATCGTTGGCATAGCGGTAAAAGAGGTAAGCGGAAAAATCAATCTCGTCGCGGAATTTGCCGCCGATGATTTCGCAAACTGGCTTGCCCAATATCTGGCCCTGCAGATCAAGGCACGCAAACTCGAGTCCGGCAAAGCCCAGAACATGGCCGAACAGTTTGAGAGAACTCGGCGCGGCCAACTTCCAGCGGATTCGTTCCAGTTGCATCGGATCTTCGCCGATGAGCAACGGACGCATTTCCGCCAGTTGGCCCTCACGGCTGGCGCCGCCATAACATTCGCCCAAACCAACGAGCCCTTCGTCCGTTTGCACCTCAATGATGATGCGTGAAAAACCAGGGTGAGCGCCGAAAGCATAGCGCAGTGGGCTTTCGATAGGAATGAATGCCGGAGTCCAGCGAACATCGGTAATTTTCATAGAAAACTCTGCGCCAGCATCTAACGCTGGTTGGCCAGTAGTTGTCCCTTAACGCCTGCCGGAGCCTGGCACACATGCCACCGGCCGAGGTTGGCTAAAAACATCTGATCAAAATTCGGTCCGCCAAACACGACATTCGTCGGTCGCGCAATCATCGTACCCGCGGGATCGTAAGCCAGTAACTGCACCTTGCCTCGTGGAGAGACCTTGTACACGTTGTCGGAAGCATAACAAGCGACGTAGAGATTCCCTGCAGCATCGAGAGCGATGCCATCAGGAACGCGCGCCAGTCCTGAAGCATAAACCCTCGGCCTTCCCGCGGTGCCATCGGGTCGAATCTCGATCTCCAGCACATTGTCGCGTGTGCTCTGCACCACGTACAGGAACCGTTCATCGGCGCTAAGCGCCAACCCATTAGCAAACGCGAAAGGCCCGGCAAATACCTCGACGCGCCCGTTCTTTCGGAGGCGATAGACGCAGCCGTTGGCCTCTTTCCAGTCTCCCGAGTCGGAAAAATAAAGATTGTCTTCCGCGTCGAAGACGGAGAAATTCGGCGTCTTGAACTTACGGTTGCCGCAACGCTCCCAGGAATCGAGGATGTGTCCTTTTCGGTTCATCCGGACAAGCGCGTGCAGTTTGAAGTTGCAAACATAGAGTTCCTGCGCGCGCGAAAAAGTCAGGCCCAGGCAGAAACCGCCCATACGGCTGATCTCCCGCACGCGCCCCTTCGATTGGATGCGGTAAATCTGCCCCAGTTCACCGCCCGCCCAAAGTGTCCCATCAGCATCGAACGCCAGCCCCTCAGGATGGTCGAGTCCTTCCGCGAATGTCCGGAACCGTGCCAGGGGAATGAGAGGGCGCATGGGTTTGTCCGAGGCCTTTGTTTGTCCGACAACAGAACATAGTACTCGACCGTAAGCGGTGTCAATTGAAAAAAGGAAGCCCTCTGGCCGGGTTCAATTGTGTCATTATTGCGATGAATACTGGCGCAATCCGCGCTAACGGCTGGAGGTGCCACAGGGGTGGTTTCTCCGCCCTGCGTTTTTGTTCTTGACAAGGACCAAGTTTGTCGGACAAACTTCTGACGTACCAAATTGGATCCCACGTGGCGACCGCCCATCCTGTCTCCGGCGAAACCGTACGGCGTGAAACCGTCATGGAGACTGTCTCACGCCGCATTGAGGGGCTGATTCGCAGTGGCGAACTTCGCGTCGGCAGCCGCCTTCCCTCCGAACCCAAACTGGCCGCGATGTTGGGCGTCAGTCGCAGCTCGCTTCGTGAAGCTCTCAAAGGCCTGATGTTCCTCGGCCTGATCAAGGCTCGTCCCGGCTACGGAACCTACATCCAGTCCTCGCTCGGACGAGCCGTAGGCAAGCAGTTCCAGTGGATGCTGCTGCTCCAGGAGGTCAAGTACCTGGAGCTTTACGAACTACGTAAAATTCTGGAGCCCAACGTGGCCGCGCTGGCGGCGCGCCGGGCGACGAAAGAAGACATTGCCCGCATGGAAGCCGCAATCCGTGGCATGAAGGCCAGCTTCGATCGTCCCGAACAGTACATGGCCTTCGAAATGTCTCTGCACGAGGAACTCGCACAGGCTTCCAAGAACGTCGCCGTGGAAGCGATGCTGCGCATGATGTATGGCGCGCTGGCCGAAGGCCGCCGCCGTACGTTGTATCTGATCGAAAACTTCGAAAGCAATTTTCGCCGCCACGAACGCATCTTCCGCCTGGTCTCCCGGCGCGATGCCAAGGGCGCGCGCAAAGCAGTTCTTCAAGATCTGGAATACGCCGAGGGGTTGTTGCGCCAGGATCTGGAGATTCGCGACAACCTGCGCGCCAAACTTCAAAAGCCGGAGCTTGCGCTTCCCAGTGGGACCACTGAGAAGAAAAAACCGGCTCGCGCCGCCAAGCCTTGATGCTTCGGTGCGCGAATCCACGTAGAGGGGGAACATCATGAACTGGAACAAGTGGCAAATCGGATTGCTAGCACTTCTGCTCTGCGCGGTAGCTCTTCCGGCAGTGGCCCAGTTGTATACCGGGAGCATAGTCGGCGTTGTTCAGGACAAGTCCGGAGCCCTGCTCCCCGACGCGAAAGTCACGGTCACCAACACACGGACCGGCCGAGTGTATGAGGTGAAGACCAGCGGCTCAGGCGAATATGAAGTTCCCGGCCTCCCCGCCGGTTTATATAAAGTAACTGCCGAGCATGCCGGCTTCAAGATGCGCGTCGTCGACGGGATTGTTCTTTACGCCACTGACCGGCGAGCCGTCAACGCTACTTTGGACGTCGGCCAGATCAGCGAGACCATCACGGTGACCGCCGAGACCTCGACGGTTAACACGCAAACCAGTGACACGGGCGCGACCATCGACGCGAACAAGGTTGAAAATCTGCCCTTGAACGGTCGTGATTTCACGTCCTTGATGGCGTTAGTCCCGGGTTCCGTGACATCGGCTGGTTTCGGAGGGACGAGCCTGGGTGGGTTTGAGACTTCTATTGCCGGCGTCAACATATTGCTCGATGGCGCGGATGCGACCCGAATCGACTCGCAGGCGACCAGCACGCAATTGGGTCGGCAGGCATCGCGAATCAGCCGAGCCAGCATCGACAGCATTGAAGAGTTCAAAGTCATGTCTTCCACGTTCTCGGCGGAGTACGGCGGCACCTATGGTGATGTCGTCAACGTGATCACGAAGTCCGGTGGCAACAATTTTCACGGCGGTTTGTTTGAATACTTTCGGAACGATGCTTTTGATTCAAACAATTACTTCGCAACCGAGAAAACCCCGCTGCACTTGAACCAGTTTGGCGGCAATCTGGGTGGGCCGCTCGTCAAGAACAAACTTTTCTTTTTCGTGAACTACGAGGGCGTCCGTCAGATTATCAACATTCCGACCGGACGAGATACGATTACCGTCCTCACGGCGGACACCCGTGCCTTGGCTGTGCCCGCGATGCTTCCAGTCGTAAACAGCCTGCCCCTTCCGAACTCGCCTGATCCGGTGATTCTCCCGAATCCCGATCCAACGCTGCCGCCCGTCCTTCGCACTGACCTCGGATACTTTGAAGGCAACCTTCGCAACACTCTTCGCGAGGACACAGGGTCGGTCAAAATTGATTACCATGTCGGGCCCAAGGACTCCCTGACCTTTCGATACAACATCGCTGACTCGTTTACCAGCACGCAGTACGGCATAGCTGTTGACCAGATCTCTCCCTCTCCTAGCCGCAACCACTTGCTGAAGGCGACGTGGGACCATACGTTTCGCCCCACCGTCCTCAACGAATTTGGTGTTGCCTTCAATCGCCCGCAAACAGATTCGCTGGGAGGCGGCGGCAATTTCCCAATTTTCCAGTGCTCGTCATTCTGGGGATGCGATAGCACAAATACGTTCGGCGCAGCTCCGGGACCGGCCTTGTTTTCGAATCGCCGCCCTCAACATTCTCTCCAGTTCCTGGACACGGTTACCTGGATCAAGGGACGTCATTCGATCCGTGCCGGGTTCAATATTCGACAGGCGGTCACCCATGACGCTCTGGACCCGCAGGAATTCCTCGCCTTCGGTGGCGAAGCTCTTTTTCTTGCCAACCAGGGCTACCAATTGAGCACCTTGGGCCACACCATGGTCGGCGCCCAGAACACGAACTATGGGTTTTTTGTGCAGGATGACATTCGACTCGCTCCCCGTTTCACCCTGAATCTCGGCGTGCGTTACGACTACAACTCCGTGCTTCACGGTGACCAGATCCAGAACTTTGATATTGCGGCTCTCATTGCCGATCCAAACAACCTCGATACCTCAAAGTTCTTTGGGCCACTAGGGGCAGGGCTGTATAAGCCGGATCGCAACAACTTTGCGCCTCGCATCGGCTTTGCATGGGACCCTAGAGGCACTGGAAAAACTGTGTTTCGTGGAGGCTTCGGGATCTTCTACAACCCATTGCTCACCGGCGCGGCGCTGTCGCTTGCGGGCAACCTTCAACAGGGATTCAATGTCAACATTTTTGACCTCTTCGGCGCGCGCAACTGTACTCCGCCCTTCCCAAACAGTCCCTATTTGAGTTATCCCGTGCCTGACCCCCTGCCGGTATGTACTCCAGCGCTGGCACCCAACGTGAATTCCCTCGATCCGAATATGAGGGATAGTTACTCCATGCATTGGAGCTTTGGCATGCAGCAGGAGATCGTTCGCAATACCGTTCTCGAGGTTTCGTACGTCGCCAACCGTGGCGTGAAGCTTCCAGCCGGCGCTTCGTATGCGGGCCAGGAACTCAATCTATCGCCTTTCGGCGGCACTGTGATTAGCGATAACTTCGGACAGGTTCGTCATTTGGGCAACTTCGTAAATTCCAACTATCACTCCATGCAGGCTAGTTTGCGGCGTCGCGTCGGAAAAGGGTTGAACGTCGATGCCAACTATACCTGGTCGCATGAGTTCGATGACGGCATCAACATCCTCACGGGTGCGTACCAGAATTCCTATAATCCCAAAGGCGATTACGCTAACGGCGACATCGACGTGCGGAATAACTTCACCCTCGGCGCGGTCTATGACATTCCCACCGCGGCATTCCTGCCGAAATTGCTAGGCAAAGGTTGGCAGATGACCAGTCTGATTCAGGCACGAAGCGGTTTGCCTTTCGCGATCGCGCTGTCGGGGCCTTTCCTCGGCATCGACCAACTCCGTCCTGACTACGTTCCAGGACAACCGGTTCGCCCTGCGAATTACAGCGTGCCTGGCAACCAACTGAATCCCGCCGCTTTTGTAGCCTCGCCAAATGGGTACGGAAACGTCCCTCGTAACGCTGGGCGCGGTCCAGGATTCGCACAGATCGATCTTGGCCTTTCGAAAACGACGCAAGTTACCGAGCGCTTCGGATTACAGTTGGGCGCCCAGGCGTTCAACCTGATGAATCATCCGAACTTTGCCAATCCCGATGGTCTGATGAGCGACACCAGCACCTTTGGCAAGAGCACTAGTACCATCGGCACCCTTGTGGGTACTGGTACCTCGCGCCAGATGCAGCTTTTCTTGAAAGTGATTTTCTAAAATGCCACGAACCACCCTGGGGGCTTCCTGTTCGGAAGCCCCATTTTTCCTCAGTCGTTGATTCGAGGTCGATGATGCGCGAACTTCTGCGGTTCCCTCGATTGCTTGCGGCTTGCTGTTTCCTCTTTCTTCCCCATACTCCAAGTCTGGCCGTTGCCCATGGACCCGAGGAACCGGCTACCAGCAAGCCTGTGCCCCACTCCGCCATCCAGACCATCTACGTCATGCCCTCCAGCCATTGGGATCTGGGCTTCATCGCTCCTCCGGAAGAAGTTCTGCCGCGATTAAAGCCGCACATAGACGAGGTCATCGCCAACGCCAAGCGTGATCCCGAGTTCCGCTGGACCATTGAAAGCGTCTGGCAGATTCGCGAATGGCTGGCGCGCACCAGCGACCCGCAGCAGATCAAAGACTTCGTCGACCTCGTCAACAAAGGGCAGATTCAGGTCTCCGCCGTTTTCGGCAGCATGCACACCGAGTTCATGGGCACCGAGCAACTCAACCGCATCACCTATGACATGAAGGACCTGGAGAAGCGGCTGGGCATCAAAACCGATTTCGCCATGATGGACGACGTCCCCGGCTTCACTCTCCGTCTGCCGCAGATTCTGGCCCGCAGCGGCGTGCATTATTTCGTGAATGGATCCAACCTGTTCCTCGGCGGAGGAACTTCGCTAAACCCCGGGCACGTTCCTTTTTATTGGCAATCGCCCGACGGTAGCGGTGTTCTAACCTGGCAGACCCAAAGCCGTTTCGGAGGTTACACCGAGGCCTTTGCCGACTATTACATCGATCCGGTCGCACGCGAGCCCTATACCAAAGAACATTTTTACCCCAAGGAATGGGAAGGGCTACCGCGGCTAGAGATCATGCAGCGTGGCGTCGACAAGTTGCTCGACAAGTACGCAAAGGCCGGCTACCCATACGACGCGGTTCTGTTGCTGTACCTGCACGATTTCATTTCCAGCAATCTGGAGGAGACGCAACTTCTCCCCGCCATCCGCGAATGGAACGCCGCTGGCAAACAACCTCGGATCGTCGTCTGCACACCCGCCGAGTTCTTCCACCACATGGAGGCGCAATATGGAAACGAGAAGTTTCCGTCATACGCCGGCGACTGGAGCGGCCTCTGGTCGGAAGTGAAACTGAATTCGCCCGTGATCAGCGCGCAAGCTCGCTGGCTGCAGGACCACGCGCCGGTCGCCGAGTTGCTCTGGAGCTTACTCACGTTCCGAAACTTTACCAGTTTGCCCACCGGCAACCTCGAGGACACGCGCATTAAGCTGTTTAAGTATGACGAGCACTCCGGTTCGGCGCAGGTTGGCTGGCCCAAACTCATGTCCCGGGCCGAGATCGACCAGCAAAATCGCGAGTATGTGAGCTACACGAACAGCGGCCAGGAGGACATACGCTACCTGATCGATTCCGGGCTGCAGACGTTGTTCGCTCAAGTGCCAACTGGCAAGAGAACGCTAGTCGTATTCAATCCGGTAAGCTGGCAACGCACCGACATAGCGCGACTCAAGTCGAAGCAAGACGTTGTGCTGCGCGACGCGGTCACTGGCCAAGCAGTAGCGATTCAGCGCGTGTCGGCCGAAGAAATCGAGTTTGTCGCCACTGACATTCCCGCCCTAGGCCACAAGAGCTACACGATCGAGCCCGCGAATGCCCGCAGAGACACGGCCTCAAAGAAGAGCTTGTCCGCCGTTGCATCGACCGGCATCGAGAATTCCTTCTATCGCGTCCGCGTCCGCCCGTCGGATGGCGCCGTGACCAGCATCTACGACAAGCAACTGCAGCGGGAACTCATAGACTCCGGAGGCGACAAAGCAGCGAACCAGTTACTGCGCTGGACAGCGTGGGCAAGCCTGCCCGTCGGCTTGGCACAAGTCGCCATCCACGTCGAAACCGGCCCCGTCTTCGATCGCATCACTATTCAGCGTCCGGAGACTCTCTGGCCAGAAACGCAGATCACGCTCCAGCACGCGATGAAGCGCATCGAGTTCGCCAACCTTCTTGATCGCGACCGAATGCCCTTTGTAGCCAGTAACCAGCCGGGCGAATACTACTCTTTCAACCTGCCGTTTCGTTTCCAGGGATCCGCCCAGGTGTTGGTGGAAGACGGCATTGGCTATCACCGCATACCGGAAGACTACCTTCCCGGGGCGCGAACCGATGCTGCCGTCCCCCAGCATTCGCTTGTGCTCGTAGGCCAATCCGAGGGACGGACGATCAACGTCACCCTCTCGGAACGTGAGCCGTTCTATAACCACCTGCCCGGACTGCCCAGCGCCAAAGGGCCGAACACGTTCTTCAACGCGGTTCGCGTCACGGCAATCCGCAAACAGGATCAGGGCGACACGCGCGATCTCGGCATGGTCAACTTTTCCACCGTCGAGCCCAATCTTCCGGCGCAGTCCTGGTACCGCTTCGCATTCAGTTCAGCGGACGGCGGTCTGAATCCAGTTGAGTCTTACCGGGAAGGCGCCTCGTTTGATGTGCCCTTGATAGCGACAGAACTGGCGGGAGGCATGGCTCCGGCGCAACCGCAAGGTTCTTACTTCTCGCTGACCTCAGAGAATGTAGCGCTGTTGGCCTTCAAACCGAGCGCCGACGGTAATCCCGAGCACTACACCGTGCGCCTGCAGGAAATCGCCGGCAACAAAGTCGTCACCGAATTGAGAACGCCGCTGAAGATTACGACCGCGGCAGAGACGAACCTGACTGAGAACGAGGTACTCAGCACCATACCCGTGAACCCGATCCGCGTGACGCTTTCGTCGCATGAAACCATGACGCTGCGTCTAACCATTCCCCATCCGCATAAAGAGCGCTCCGAACGCTGGTGGGAATGGGATTGAACGTTATTTAGGGAAAGGGAACGCGCACAACTTTCGGAAAGTAGATATCTAGGTCGCTCGCGAGCTTCTGCACATTCATCGTGTTGCACGCATAGGTGATGAGGAGCGAACCGGGCTGCCGAAACTCGGGGTGTTCCTTGGCGGCATAGCAAAAAGTATCTTTGTCATATCCAGCCGAGCCCTTCTGCATTTCCGGAATTCGATAGATCACCTTCTCTTCGCTCCAAGGTCCCTCAAGGCGAGGCGCTGTACGAGCAATGATCAGGTCGGAAAACAGTTTCGGATAGTTCAGAATCGCAATCCATTCCTTTAATCCCGGGTGATACCGCACCGTCATTTCAGTGTTTCCCTGCTTCATGACGTGCATGGCATTGGCGGGCGTGAGGCCTGGCTTCCAGTTACCGCTCTTTGACAGGTACTGTAGATGGTCTGCGGGCGAGTCGAGGCCATCCAGAGGGATGCGGGTCAGCAGCATCGGGCGCAAATCTGCTTCCTGCAGCGCAAAAATGTAAACGTAGTCGCCCTCTACCACCACAGTCGCCGAAGGGTATGCGTGAACACCGTCAGGAACCAGCGGAAAGTACTTGACACTCCACCGCTGCGGATCCTTTTCGAGTCCGGAGACGCGTGCGAGGTCGGCCCCGCAGGTTTCAAAGCCCAAGGCTGCGGATGTTGTCTTTGGAGCGTTGCGAATGCAGAGCAGAGTCACCCACAGATCATTCTTATAGAAAAATCCGTCCAGCGCCCAGTACCAGGTTCCCTTGTGCTGCGCTTGAAAGAAATCTTGCGGCTGTCCCTTGTCACCTCGCCGAACCACGTAATCGACTTTCCAACTGTTGCGGTCGCCGCAGGTCGAGATGCCGATGCTGTTGCGCACCATCCGCGGGTCGCTGCCTTCGACTACTCTCCGGTCTCCATACAGAGTGTCCCCGAAGATCCACACCGAACGCCCGTCCGGCAACGGAATGGAGTACGCCGCGTCAGCACCCCACCAGAGCTGTTTGAAGGGAAAGTTGGGCGTGCAATCGGTTTTGAATTTCTCCTGCGCGTGGAGCGAAGTAGCACTAGAAAGCAGAAACAACATAATAGCTGTGACAGTCATGATCCGTCCCACGTACCCGTTCTGCGAGCCCCCCAACAACATTCTGACAACTCCTTCCGGCGACGCCTGCAGCGTGCAATCAACAGATATAAGTGTAGCGCGTGGACAAGAAGACGCGTCTGATCAAGCAGAAAGTTCATCACGGCAGGGTCGAGCAACGACTCAAGACAGCGAACGACGGGCGGCAGGTCGATTTACACCCGTCCATTGCGACGCTCGTCAAAGAGTACGTGGGCGACCGCAGTGCATCATTTGGTTTTTGCGGTCGGTGGTCGAAGGGCGACGCAGTGGAGACTTTGATCTGGACCTCGACAACCTATAAATGGACTAAGCCACGCTGCAGAGCCATGACTACGGCCTGGGTGCGATCCTCCACATTGAGTCGCATGAGGATGGCGCTAACGTGACTCTTCACCGTCGCTTCCGTGATGCCCAGTAAGTACGCGATGTCTTTGTTACTCTTTCCGGCCACGAGAAGATTCAGGACTTCCAGTTCGCGCGCACTCAAGTCGGAATCCGGCATACGGGACGCGAGGGCATGGGCCACCGGGGGAGGCAGAAAACGTCCCCCCGTGTGCACCCGTTGCAGGGCCTGCACCAGCATCTGGTACGGCATTCCCTTAATGATGTAGCCCTGCGCGCCAGCCTCCAGAGCGCGGTGAATATCCTCATCTCCATCGTAGGTCGTGACCACGATGAAACGGGCGCTCGGGTGCGTGGCGCGGATCGCTGCAATCGCCGCAACTCCACTCATACCTGGAAGCCTCAGGTCCATGAGAGTCACGTCCGGCTTGTACCTCGGAAACAGCGCCACCGCTTCTTCTCCGGTTTGCGCCTGAGCAACAACCGTCATATCTGAGCGCGCGTTGACGATGGCTGCAATTCCCACGCGCAGCAGCGGGTGGTCGTCCACCACCATGACTTTCATCTTCTCGGCTGGGTTCAAAGCGTCGTCTCCGGCACTTCATCATTACGCACGCCCGCGGGCTTGCGCGGCACCTCAATCACCAGATCCGTTCCCGCACCAATGCGGCTGTTCAGGATCAATTCTCCCCCGATTCGTTCCACGCGCTCTCGCATGCCGATCAGTCCATAATGGCCTGTCGACGATGTAGCTTGAGATGCTAAATCGAATCCTGAGCCGTCGTCGCTAATCTTCACGCGGCAGCGTTGGTCGTCGTAGCAGACTTCGACCTGCACGCGCTGCGGCTGGCCATGGCGCACGGCATTGTAGAGAGCCTCGCGCGTCACCATCAGCACGTCATGGACCGTCGATTGATCGAAACCAAAGGGCTTGCCGACGATCTGGAACTTCACGGGTATTCCGAATTCGTGGCCGACCTGTTGGGTCATCCCTTCAAGCTGCGGCGTCAGGCTGGCGACCGCGCCGGAGTTCTGGCGCAGGTTCCAAACCGCCTGCCTGGCTTCGTCAATCGTGGATCGTATTTGCGTGCGCGCATACTCCAGCAGATCATGCCCATTGTTTCCCCCGGAACTGCCGATGCTGGACTGCGCCTCGAGCAGTGCGGACACACCTACGCATCCCTGAATCAGAGTGTCATGCATCTCGCGCGCCAGCCGGTTGCGCTCGTCCAGAACGGCCTGAAAGCGAGAACGCAGCTGCCCAAGACGAAACTGGTAAATTCCCAATACTGCACCCGCGCCTAGCAGTAGACACAATCCTAGAAACCAAAGAGTGCGATAAAAGTGCGGCTCCTGCACAATCTCCAATGAGGTTTCTGCAATCTGCGTCGGATTGTTCATCTCATAAGCCGCTACCCGAAAGTGATAGCGGCCCGGTGGAAGGTTCGTGTAATACGCAATGCGGCCCGCCGATGCTTCACTCCAATTCTTGTCAAAGCCATCCAAAATGTAGCGGAAATTTATGCGCTCTTGCGACCGCAGCAGCACCACACCGTAATGCAGTTCCAACTTTGTGCTGGTTGGTCTGAGAGAAAGGCGGC
>JAIQFA010000058.1 GCA_020073525.1 Terriglobia bacterium | reverse complement strand
GTGAGGACTGGCAGCAGGGTGAGCGTAAGGGCCAGGGAGCCCACCAGCGCGTAGATCATCGTGTCGGCCATCGGCGTGAACAGCTTGCCCGACGGCCCGGTGAGCACGTAGATGGGGAGGAAGCCCGCGACGATCACGGCCACCGCGTAGAAGATCGGCCGGTCCACCTCCGCCGCGGCCGCGGCGATGACCTCCACGATGCGGATTCGTCGCCTAGCAGATCGATGGCGTAACGCGCCATGGTGTCCACGTCGCCGACATCTGCCAGGAATCCGCTCACGCCGTGCTCGATCACTTCCGATACTCCTCCTGTGCGGGTGGCAATGGGGACGACCTCGCAAGCCATTCCCTCGAGCGCCGCGAGTCCAAAGGTTTCCAGTTCGCTGGGCATCAACATCACGTCTGAGATGGCCAGTTTTTCGCGAATTTGATCTTGCTTCCCGAGGAACAAGACATGCTCGTGAATTCCTTTCTGCACCGCCAGCCATTCCGCCTGGGAACGGTCCGGCCCGTCGCCAATCAGCAACAGCTTAGAAGGAATCTTCTTGCGGACACGATCAAAGATTTCGACTACATCGAGAACGCGTTTCACCGGGCGGAAGTTGGAAAGGTGTACCAGGAGCCGCTCGTCATTGGAAACATACTCGCTGCGTTTTTCCAGCCATTCCGGCTTGCGCATGTACTCGTCGCAATTCACGAAGTTCGGGATGACTTCGATGTGATTCTTGATGTCAAAAATCTTGAGAGTACGAGCGCGCAAATACTGCGAGATCGCGGTCACGCCGTCGCTCTGTTCGATGGAAAAACGCGTGATAGGAAGATACGAGCGGTCGAGCCCAACCAGGGTGATGTCAGTGCCGTGCAGGGTCGTGACGAACGGCAACTTACGCCGCGGCGGAGTTGCCGCCAGCATCTGCTTGGCCAGCATCGCGCTCACGGAGTGCGGGATGGCGTAGTGGACGTGCAGCAAATCAAGTTCGTAGAGCTGTGAAACTT
The DNA here is from genome assembly GCA_020073525.1 of Terriglobia bacterium. Taxonomy (GTDB): domain Bacteria; phylum Acidobacteriota; class Terriglobia; order Terriglobales; family Acidobacteriaceae; genus Acidiflorens. The sequence continues at coordinate 33,380 of JAIQFA010000058.1, read as the reverse complement.
CTGCCATGCGCGTTGCCAGCGCCAGATCGTACGGAGGATATTCAAACAGCGGATAGCGGGTGACCTCGACCTCGTGATAGTGAATGTTGGGTTCCGGCCCGGTCAGGCGGATGGGCTGCGAGTAGGAGATGAAATGAATCTCGTGGCCGCGGCGAGCGAGTTCAAGGCCCAGTTCGGTGGCCACCACTCCGCTGCCACCGTAGGTTGGATAACACGTGATGCCAATCTTCATGCGTCTCCCACGATATCATCATTGGATTCGCGGGACGGGCTGGGGATGCAAGGTGGGACCGCAAAGCAGCGCTCGTTGCCCGGCCTCTCGCACAAAAACGGGCATGACAAATCGTCAACTCAATTGTCGGAACCCACCAATTACCTTCTACACTTCGAGCGGCAACTCTGATCGGAGCGTGGTGGCGGCCAGGTGGCTCTTCACGGCCGCGGCCAAACGGCGTATGCCCTCTCGTATCGCGTCCGGAGCGGCGTTGGAAAAATTCAAGCGCATGTGGCGGCTACCTTCGCGACCATCGTTGGCATAGAAGGAGTCGCCGGGCACGAACGCCACATTCTGCTCAAGCGCCGAACTGAAGACGGCCTTCATATCCAGTCCCTCCGGCAGGGTCACCCAGAGGAATAGCCCGCCTTGCGGGTGGGTCCAGGTGACTGCGGGCGGGAAGAACTCCTTCAGAGCCTGCAGCATTACGTCGCGGCGTTCGCGATAGACCTGGCGGATCAACTTGACGTGCTTGTCGAGGAATCCATCGCGCGCGACCTCGTAGGCCACAAACTGCGTGAACGTCGAAGTGTGCAGGTCGGCGCCCTGCTTCAGTTGCGCCAGCTTGCTGATGACCTCGGGCGGCGCGACAATCCATCCCAGTCGAAGCCCGGGAGCCAGGGTTTTTGAGAATGTACTCAGATAAATGACGTTGCCAATGGAATAGCCATTGTCGCGGCGCAGGTTCTCGCGGTCGAGCACGACCAGCGATGGGAGGTGCTCTCCTTCATAGCGCAACTGGCCGTACGGGTCATCTTCAATAAGCGGAATGCCATACCGGTCCGCCAGCAACACCAGTTCGTGGCGACGTCCCTCCGACAAAGTGGTTCCGGCCGGATTCTGGAAGTTTGGCAGGACGTACATGAACTTGGGGCCCGACCTCAGAGGCTCCTCGAGTAGGTCGGTGCGAAGGCCGTTTTCGTCGATGGGAACGGATACATATTCCGCGCCATAAACATTGAACGCCTGCAGCGCTCCTAGATACGTCGGCGCTTCCACCAGCACATGGTCTCCGCGATTGATGAAAAGCTTGCCGATCAGGTCGAGGGCTTGCTGCGATCCCGACGTGATGAGGACGTTCTCCACCTTCGCCTTGATCCCGTAGCGGGCCATGTTGTTTGCAATCAGCTCGCGCAGCGGTTCGTAACCTTCGGTTGTCCCGTATTGCAGAGCGGAGGCTGCCTGCTGCGTCAGGACCTTGTGGCAGGCTTCCTCAAAGCGTTGGACGGGAAAAACATCCGGAGCCGGGAGGCCTCCGGCAAAGGAGATCATGCCGGGTCTTTGCGTGACCTTCAACAGGTCGCGGATTGCAGAACTGGTGATGCCCTTGGTACGCAGTGCGTAACGAGATGTCCATGCAGTCGACATTACAGAATCCTCCGCCAGCAACTTTTAGTACGAGTACGTTTTGTATCAGGGCATGCCTTCAGGCATGCCAGATATGTTAAGTGATGAAGCGCCTTTAGGCGTCGAGGGGGACAGCGCCTGAAGGCGCATTGGTACTGTGCGCTTGCGGCATGCCTGAAGGCATGCCCTGATACGAACCAAGGTCCGCCACGCTAAGCGAAGCCGTCGGGCTGACTGACCGCGCCAATGTGGGCCTGTTCATCGATGAACAGGCGGCCCGCGGTGAGCGCCTTGCGGTCAATTTCCAGCAGGTCGAGTTTTTTCACCTTGTCTTCGAGCACACTCAAGGCGGTTCCGGGAGCCAGGCACTCGGTCTCTTCGAGAAGCGCGCCCATCATCACGATGTTGGTGGCCTTCGTCGAACCGAGCTTGTCGGCAATCTCCGCCGCCGGCATCGCCACGACCTGCACTTCGGGCGCATAGAAATCAGCAGGAAGAGTCTCGCCGTTGTAGAGAATGATTCCGCCGCTTTTTACCTCGTGGGCAAACTTCCGCAGCGAGAACTCATTCATGGCCACGAGCACATCGGGATGCGAGATCAGGGGTGACCCGATCCGCTCTTTCGACAGACAAACATGGCAGTGCGCGCTGCCCGAACGCATCTCCGGACCATACGACGGCAACCAGCTCACTTCCAATCCTTCGCGCATGCCCATTTCGATGAGGAGTTGCCCCAACAGCAGCACGCCCTGCCCGCCGAAACCTGCGATTTTTATCTTCACGTCTTTGAAGCGATGGGCATGTTTCGACTTGGAAGTATCGGGCGCTCCTGCTTTCGGAGTGATCCCAAGCACGTCCGCCACGGGCCGTTGCGGCGGCTCGTTGCCGGTGGGAATTTCCGGCCGGCGATCGCGGAAGACATTGAGCGGGAAGGTGGGCGTCATTTTTTCCAGCACCCAGCGCCGCGCTTCGACTGGGTCTTTGCCCCAAATCGTCGGACACGGCGACAGGATTTCGACGAAAGAGAAGCCCACGCCGTCCCGTTGAATTTCGAGCGCCTTGCGGATCGCCCGCCGCGCTCTCATGATGTTCTTGTTGTCGGAAAGCGCTACACGTTCGATATAAGCCGGCGCTTCCAGCGTGGCGAGAAGTTCCGCCATGTGAAGAGGGAAGCCTTCGTTCGACGGCCGCCGGCCCCAGGGAGAAGTTGTGCTCTTCTGCCCGACCATGGTGGTGGGCGCCATCTGGCCACCGGTCATGCCGTAGATTCCATTGTTCACGAAAAAGACAGAGATCTTTTCGCCGCGGTTGGCGGCATGCACGATCTCCGCGGTGCCGATGGCTGCCAAGTCGCCGTCTCCCTGATAGGAGATCACCATCTTGTCGGGGCCCGCTCGCTTGATGGCCGTAGCCGCTGCCGGCGCGCGCCCATGCGCGACCTGCACATTGCCGACATCGAAATAGTAATAAGCAAACACCGAGCAGCCCACCGGACTGACGAAGATCGTCTTGTCTTGCACTCCCAAGTCCTGCAGCGCTTCGGCGATTAGCTTGTGCACTACGCCGTGTCCGCAGCCGGGACAGTAGTGGGTCTGGTTTTTCAGTTCGGACTTGCGTTCGTACAGGTCATAGAACAACGGCGACTTGGAGTGGATGGATTCGTATGCGTCGTTATTCGCGGCAGAACTGTCTTCAGGCTTGATTACAGTCTTAATTTCGAGACCCGCTTCGCTGACCACGCTCTCGTTTGCCATTTTCGTTGCCCTCTTCCAACCAGATCGACTTGGTCTCAGACCGCTACTGCCATGCGTGACAACACTTGTTCTTGCAGCTCTCGAACCGATGGCACGTTGCCACCCACTCGACCGTAGAACTCCACCGGCACCTTGCCGTTCAGCGTCAGGCGCACATCTTCCACCATTTGTCCGTTGCTCAATTCGACGACCAAAATGTTTTGGACCTTAGAGGCCGCTTCCACCAGAGCCTTCGAGGGAAAGGGCCACAGAGTGATGGGCCGGAACAACCCGGCTTTTACACCGTCCTTGCGCAGTGCTTCGACCGCCGACAGCAACACGCGGGAAACAATGCCGTAGCCGACGAGAAGCACTTCAGCATCGTCGGTATAGCACAGTTCGCAGCGCTGCTCGGCTTCTCTCGCGCGAATGTATTTGGCTTCCATGCGGCGCTGGTGTGCTTCCAATTCGTCGGTTTCGAGGTAAATGGAGCTAACCAGGTTGGCCCGTGTCTCGGGCGTTCCCTTGACCGCCCACAGTTTTTCGGGTGCTTGAATCTCACGATCTTCGAGTTCGAGCGGCTCCATCATTTGCCCAACGAAGCCATCTGTCAGAATGACGGCTGGATTGCGATACTTGTCCGCGAGATCGAATGCCAGCATGGTGAGATCGGCCATCTCCTGCACCGACGCGGGAGCGAGCACAAGGTTGCGGTAGTTGCCATGACCGCCGCCTTTTACCATGGCAAAATAGTCGCTTTGTTCCGGCGCGATGTTGCCCAGTCCCGGTCCGCCGCGCACCACATCGACAATAACGCACGGCAATTCCGCACCGGCCAGATACGACATGCCTTCCTGCATCAGGCTGACACCGGGGCCAGAGGATCCCGTCATAACGCGAACCCCGGCCGCCGCTGCTCCGTAGACCATGTTGATGGCGGCGACTTCGCTCTCCGCCTGTAGAAATGTTCCGCCAACCTGCGGGAAGTAAAGCGCCGCGGACTCGGCGATTTCGCTGGCCGGAGTAATGGGATATCCGTAGTACGCGCGGCATCCGGCGAGGATTGCGCCCTTCACCACTGCCACGTTTCCTTTACAGAGCTGCCGCATGTTCGACCCCCTGCGTCGTCACTACCGGCTTCGCTTTCGCCTTAATGCGGTAGACCGTAATCGCGCCCGGTTCCGGGCAACAATAGAAACAGATCCCACAACCGGTGCAATCGTGCCCCGTGTAGTGCGCCGGATGAGCTCCGTAGGTATTCAATCCCTGCGTCAGTTCCAGGCACTTGGGCGGACAGGATTCCACACATAGCCCACATCCCTTGCACTCTTCGACATCGATCGTGACCTTACCGCGTGCTTGCCCTGCCATGGTTCACCTCGCTGCCGTTGCTTCTTTGTTCTGGGCGGGAAACTTCTATCCGACCCGTAGTGGCCCAAGTTCAATTACAAGCTCTCTCCGTCCCACCGGCTGTGAGCTTACGCACCAGCCACAGTGAGGCGCGTCACACCAAGTGCTTGCAGCTTAACTACCAATAAATCAATCTGTTACGACTTAAACTCTCACCACGTACCCGAAGTCGTTAGATACTCGTGAATCGATTTTGCGGCGCGCCGTCCGGCACCCATTGCCAGGATCACCGTCGCACTTCCGGTGACAATATCTCCGCCGGCGAACACGCCTTTTCGGGACGTACGCTGGGTCATCACATCCGCTTCAATGTAGTTCCGCTTGTTCGTCTTCAGACCCGGCGTGGTGCTCTGGATCAGCGGATTCGCCCCCGTGCCGATCGCGATGACGGCAACTGACAACGGCAGGTCGAACTCCGAGCCTTCGATCGGCACCGGCCGTCGGCGTCCGGATGCGTCGGGCTCGCCCAATTCCATGCGCATGCAGCGCACCCCGCCCAGCCAGCCCTTGCCGTCCGACAGAAACTCGATGGGATTGGTCAACACGCGAAACTCGATGCCTTCCTGCTGGGCATGCTTCACTTCTTCCTTGCGCGCCGGCATCTCCGCCTCGCTCCTGCGATAAAGCACGTAAGCCTTGCTCGCGCCGAGCCGCAACGCCGAGCGAATGGCGTCCAGCGCCGTGTTGCCGCCCCCAATCACCGCCACCTCTTTGCCCCGGAAATCCACCATCGGCTCGTCATACTTGGGGAACTCGTAGGCGTGCATCAGGTTGATGCGGGTCAGGAACTCGTTCGCCGAGTAGACGCCGTTCAGGTGTTCTCCGGGAATATTCATGAACTGCGGCAGCCCGGCGCCCGTCCCGATGAACACTGCGTCGTAACCCTCTTCGTCCATCAGCTCGTCGAGAGTCACCGTCTTTCCGACCACTACGTCGGTTTCAAACTCCACGCCCATGGCCCGCATGTAATCGATCTGTTCGCGAATAATTTGTTTGGGCAGGCGGAACTCTGGGATGCCGTACGAGAGCACTCCGCCCAATGTGTGCAGCGCCTCGAAGACGTGGACCTGGTGTCCCTTCTGGACGAGATCGCCCGCCGCGGTCAAACCGGAGGGACCACTGCCCACGATGGCCACTTTCTTACCTGTCGGGCGCGCCTTGGGTAGTGTGCGGATATCGAGGTGTTGCTGTTCATAATCGGCGACGAAGCGCTCCAGGTACCCAATCCCCAAAGGCTCGACCTTCTTGCCCATCAAACATCCGCCTTCGCAGTGGTCTTCCTGTGGGCACACACGGCCGGTAATGGCGGGGAGCACGTTGTCTTCGCGGATTTTGGCCGCCGCGCCCATGAAGTCGCCAGCCACGATCAACTGCACGAAATCTTTCACCTTGACGCCCACGGGACAGTCATCCACGCACTTCGGCTTGGCGCACTCCAGGCAGCGCCGCGCTTCCTGCATCGCCAGTTCCTCGGAATAGCCGAGGTTCACTTCAGTGAAATTTGTGGCGCGCAGCAGCGGGGGCTGTTCCAGCATGTGCTGCCGGGGGACCTTCATCCGCTCTTTGAGAGGAACCGGATTCAACGAGGGAGGCTTGGTGGGTGGCGTCATCGGCCGCCTCCATCCACTGCGCACGCTCCGGCTTGCCCGGCATGCACGGCTTCGATCTGCGCCTCGGGGTCGCGCTGGAATTCCTCCATCGACTTCTGCTCCGCCGTCCGGTACATCGAATTGCGCTGCACCAGCACCGCGAAGTCGACGCGATGCGCATCGAACTCCGGGCCGTCCACGCAGGCGAACTCGCTTTTTCCGTCGATCAATACGCGGCACCCGCCACACATGCCCGTACCATCGATCATGATCGGGTTTAGGCTGACGATGGTGCGAATGTGCTCTTTCCGCGTCATCTCCGCTACCGCCCTCATCATGGGGATGGGCCCGATCGCCAGCACCAGGTCGATACGCGTGCCATTCTCGATTAACTGCCGCAGCTTGTCGGTGACGAAGCCCTTGTCAGCATAGGTTCCGTCGTCGGTCGTGATCATCAGCGCATCGCTCGCCTCGCGCAGTTCGCGTTCCAGGATGACCAGTTCCTTAGTGCGTGCGCCCACGATGGAGATTACGCGATTGCCCGCCCGCTTCAGCGCTACCGCCGTCGGATAGGCCATCGCCGTTCCTACGCCGCCACCCATTACCACCACGGTGCCGAACTTCTCGATCTCCGACGGTTTTCCCAGCGGCCCCACCACATTCAGGATGGAATCGCCAGTTTCCAGAGAATTGAGCAGGTTGGTGGTTTTGCCGATCGATTGCACCACGATGCGAATCGTGCCGCGCTCGAGATCGGCATGCTCGATGGTGATCGGGATGCGTTCGCCCTGTTCGTACACCCTCAGGATTACGAATTGTCCTGGTTTGTATTTGTGGGCAATGCGTGGCGCCTCGATGACGAACCGCTTGATACCGGGGGCCAGGAACTCAGCGTGCAGGATTTTGAACATGTCGTTCGCGTGGCTTACAAGACATTGTCCGGAATGGGGAGCCAAGTGGCTGTGATACGCATCACGTGTGAGGGCGAGGGAGATCACAAGCCGCAACAAGTGTAGCGCCGCCGTTCTCGGCGGCGGTCCGGCGGGCGTCTCGCCCGCCGCGCCGAGAGCGAGACGCCCTCGGGACAGCCGGCAAGATGCCGGCGCTACAGTCCGAAATAAAGGTCAATTCTGTTGCGACGGCGGAAAGAACCCCATCATCTAAGTAAATCACGTGCGGTGGGGTTGCCTGTCCTCGAAGGGGCGGTTCGTCGAGATATTTGCGGCGGGATCGAGAGAGCAGAATGCTGGCTACAGAAAAAGCAGTAGGGGTTTCTTCCGAACTGATGGAGCGAGTGTTCGAGGCTCGCCGTCGAAGTGATGAACTGTTCAATCTCGTGCGCCCTGACTCGCTCTACGAGCGACCGATTCCAGAGCGCCATCGCATCATCTTCTATGTCGGACACCTCGAAGCGTTTGACTGGAATTTGCTAAGCGGAAATGCCTTCGCGCTGGCGAGTGCTCATCCTAAACTGGATCGGCTCTTTGCCTTCGGCATCGACCCCGTTGGCGGCGGACTCCCTGCCGACGTGCCATCCGACTGGCCTGCTGTGGACGCGGTTCGCGCTTACGTCCGCAGCGTCCGCGGGGCTCTCGACAAGAATCTCGAAAATGCACTTTTCGAAACCCGTCTGCCGACCCGCGATGGTTTTCCGCTGCCCACTTTGCTGAACGTGGCCATCGAGCATCGGCTGATGCATGTCGAAACGCTGGCCTACATGCTGCATCGGTTGCCGCCCGACATGAAAGCGCAACCCGAGGACCAAGCGAAGGCAGCGAACCTCCGTATCTCGCTCGCTCATCGGATGGTCTCCGTGCCCGCTGGCACAGCCACCCTGGGTTTGTCGCGAGGCTCTGAAACCTTTGGCTGGGACAACGAGTACGAGGCTCACACCGTAGAAGTGCCCGCGTTCGAGATCGACCGCTACAAGGTGACAAACCAGCAGTATCTCGATTTCATGGCGGCCGGCGGCTACGAGACGCGCGCTTACTGGAGCGATAACGACTGGAGCTGGAAAACTGCCCAAGGGATTTCTCATCCGTTGTTCTGGAAGAAGGATGGCAATCGATGGCTCTGGCGCACCATGTTTGGCGCCGTGCCGCTGCCACTCGACTGGCCCGTGTATGTGAGTCACGCTGAGGCAGCGGCCTACACGCGCTGGGTAGGGAAGTCGCTGCCCACGGAGGCGCAGTGGCAGCGCGCTGCCTACGGCACTGTTGAGGGAGAAGAAAGGGCTTACCTGTGGGGCAATGAGCCTCCCAATCCTACCCGTGGCAATTTTGATCTTGAGCGATGGGACCCGGTCGCGGTGAATTCGTTCCCCAAAGGCCAGAGCGCTTTCGGCGTCGATGACATGCTGGGCAACGGTTGGGAATGGACGTCCACCGTTTTCGGTCCCTTTCCGGGGTTTGAGCCATTTCCGTTTTACCGGGGATACTCGGCGGACTTCTTTGATGGCAAGCACTTCGTCATGAAGGGTGGGTCGGCGCGCACGGCTGCATGCATGCTGCGGCCGACTTTCCGCAACTGGTTCCAGGCACATTACCAATACGTGTACGCGGGTTTCCGCTGCGTAAGCCGCTAGGGATCGAAGGGGATTTGAAAATGCTGGTTCATGCGATTACCAACGCGTCTTACGAATTCGCCGCTGACGTGCGCGCCGGACTCGACCGCCCGGGACAGAAGGAACTGCCCTCGAAATATCTCTATGACGACGTGGGCTCGGCCCTGTTTGAAGTGATCAGCCATCTGCCCGAGTATGGCCTCACGCGAGCTGACGAGCGCTTGCTGCAACGACATGCCGGCGAAATCGTAGAACGCCTCGACGCTCCGGTCGCGGTGGCGGAACTGGGCAGCGGCAGCGGCAAGAAGACCCGCTGGATCCTCGAGGCGCTAAGCCGCTGGCAGCGCACGTTCTATTATCCGGTCGAGATATCTCGCTCTGCTTTAGTCATGTGCGAGCGCGAACTCAGCGACATTGATTCCATCAGCATCGTGGGTTTTGAGCGCGAGTACCTGGATGGATTGCTGGAGGTGGCCGCTCACCGCCAACGCAACCAGCATCTCTTCGTATTGTTTTTGGGAAGCACCATCGGGAATTTCGATCGCCCCGCGGGAGTGAAATTCCTGGCCGAGGTTCGCCGCATCCTCGAGCCCGGCGATTCGCTTCTTCTGGGGACGGACCTGGAGAAGCCGAGTGCACAGTTGCTCAAGGCCTACGACGATGAAATTGGAGTGACCGCGGCTTTTAACCTCAACCTGCTGGCCCGCATCAATCGTGAGCTCGATGCCGATTTCGACTTGAGCCAGTTCGTCCACGTAGCCAGGATTAACCACGAAGCCCGCAGCGTTGAAATGCACCTCGAGTCACGGAGGCGCCAGACGGTGCGCATCCCGGCAGCGGATTTGCGAGTGGAATTCATGGAAGGCGAGACGATCTGGACCGAGAGCAGCCATAAGTATTCTTCGGAAGAAGTCTTCCAGATGGCACGCGCTGCAGGTTTCTCCTGCGAGGCACAGTGGATTGACGAGCAGTGGCCCTTTGCGGAGAATCTGCTCGTTGCAGAGTAGTCAGTTACGAAGAAGCGATCGTGGTCTTACGCCATGTACGCAGGTTGTTGGCACTGATCACGATGCAGAACAGGTTGGCTGGAATGAATCCCAACTGAGCCGTCTTGATACCGATGATGCATATGATGACGCTATTTACGGTGGCCACCAGCCAGCCTTCCCAGCAACGGCGTCCAACTAAAATTGTAGAAGTAATCGTCAACACACAAGATAGATAGTCGAGCCTCAACACAAATGGAAACCCTCCAGATCATCATTCTGGAGTAGCGATGTGTTGTTTTCTGTGATCTTGCTCCGCCAACACGTGACGAAGGTCACTGATGGGGTGTCGTTTAAACTCCGCCAGGAAGGGCGTAGAACAGCACGGAAAAACTAATTCGTGGACCAAGGAGATATCAATGCCACAAGAATGTACCCACCTTGACCAAATCAAAGTAAGGGATACCGACAAATACGAGTGTGAGGACTGCATTAAGATCGGCGATACGTGGGTCCACTTGCGCATGTGCCTCATCTGTGGCCATATCGGCTGCTGCGATTCGTCGAAAAATAAGCACGCCACCAAGCACTTTCACAAAACGAAGCACCCGCTGATGCGCTCCATCGAGCCCGGGGAGTCATGGGTCTGGTGTTATGTAGACGAGATCGAGGCCGGCGAACTGGCTGCCTGAGTGCGTAGGGTCTCACCGCTCGAGACTGTAGCGCCGCCGTCCTCGGCGGTTGTCCGGCGAGCGTCCCGCCCGCCGCGCCGAGGGCGAGACGCTCGCCGGACAGCCGGCAGGATGCCGGCGCTACGAGTCTTCAAGTTGCGACCGAAGGCCTAGGTCTGATATCTAATTCTTAATCTGGGCATTTCACACAGGGTTGCCCTCTGCCGCCACTTCTTGGTCTTAGTTCAGGGTTGGGACTGATCATGCCGAAACCGATTTTGCTGAGCGTCGATGACGATTCCGATGTACTCCGGGCCATCGAACGCGATTTGCGCTCGCAGTACGGCGCGGAGTATCGCGTCATCGGTAGCGATTCTCCCGAGGGAGCATTGGATCTTTTGAAGCAGTTAAAGCTGCGCAATGACAGCGTCGCATTGCTTCTGGCAGACCAGCGCATGCCCCGTATGGACGGGGTCGAATTTCTGCAGGAAGCCATGCACGTCTATCCGGACGCAAAGCGGGCTTTGCTCACGGCCTATGCCGACACCAATGCGGCCATCAGCGCCATCAATCAAGCCAACATCAACTACTTTTTCATGAAGCCGTGGGATCCCCCGGCCGATCATCTGTATCCGCAACTGAATGACCTGCTGGACGACTGGCAAGCATCGTACCGGCCGGCGTTTCAGGGGATCCGCGTTCTGGGCACAAGATGGTCCCCGAAGTCGTACGAGTTGCGGAACTTTCTGGCACGCAATCACGTCCCTTATCAGTGGCTCGATGTGGAACTCTCCGCCAACGACCCCGAAACCAAGCGTCTAGTGGAGGCTCTCGGCGACGAAGCCACCAGCCTGCCGGTCGTACTCTTCCCGGACGGAACGAAACTCTTGGAGAGCCTGCCGGCGGATGTCGCGCAAAAAGTGGGTTTGCGAACGCGGGCGCAAACCAGTTTCTACGACTTGGCAATTGTGGGCGGCGGTCCCGCTGGCCTCGCAGCCGCCGTGTATGGCGCGTCGGAAGGGCTGCACACGGTGATGATCGAGCGCGAAGCGCCGGGAGGTCAGGCCGGGATGAGTTCGCGCATCGAGAACTATCTTGGATTTCCCACCGGCCTCAGCGGCAACGATCTGGCTCGCCGCGCGGTGGTGCAGGCGCAGCGTTTTGGAGTGGAAATTCTGTCTCCGCAGGAAGCGGTTGGCGTGCGCACAGAGGGATCGTATCGCATCATCAAGTTGGCCGACGGCAGCGAGATTTCCTGCCACGCCCTCATGATCGCGAGTGGGGTGCAGTGGCGGCGGCTGGAAGCTCCCGGGATCGATCGGCTGCAGGGTGCTGGCGTCTATTACGGTGGAGGTGCGACGGAAGCGTTGTCCTGCAAGGGTGAAAACGTCTACGTCGTCGGTGGTGCGAATTCCGCAGGTCAGGCGGCCATGAACTTCGCCAAATACGCAGAACGCGTCGTCATGCTAGTGCGGGGCAGTTCTCTCGCTACCACGATGTCGCAGTACTTGATTGATCAGATCAAGGAGACACCCAATATTCAACTGTGGGCGCATGCCAGCGTCGCCGAAGCCCACGGCGAAACACATCTGGAAGAGATTTCGGTGCTTTGTTCGGATACCGACAAGGTGGAGCGAGTGCCGGCGAGTGCGATGTTCATTTTCATTGGAGCCCTGCCACGCACGGACTGGCTGGGCGATCTGGTCGAGCGCGACGAGCGGGGCTTCCTCTTGGCGGGCCCAGACCTGATCCGTGACGGACAACGCCCCAAGGGTTGGACGCTCGACCGGGATCCGTTTCTGCTGGAGACGAACATTCCCGGCATTTTTGCCGTGGGCGATGTGCGACACGGTTCGGTGAAGCGGGTCGCTTCCGGTGTCGGCGAAGGATCCGTTGCGGTGCAGTTCATCCATCAATACTTGAGCAAGGTATAAATGGTCGACAATTCAGAGCTTCTTCGGGTGCCGGCGTTCGCTGACTTGCCGGACGATCAAATCTCGTGGTTCATCAGCCAGTCGAAAGAGCTGCACGTCAAAGCGGGTGACGTTTATGCACGTCAAGGCGATCCAGCCGACTGGATGACGGTGGCGCTCGAAGGGACGCTGGAGGCGCGCGGCGAGTTTGGCGGCGAGACCATCGTCATCCCGATCAAGGCCGGAGACGTCGGTGGAAAACTCCCATTTTCCAGGATGAAGACTTTCACAGTGAGCGCGCGGGCGATTACGGAAAGCCGCCTTCTCCAATTTCCCGTTGCACGATTTCCGGATCTGGTGCAGAAGATGCCGGAACTCACCCAGCGTCTCGTGGGCCTGATGTCCGACCGGATTCGCGAAACCACTCGCATCGAGCAGCAACGCGACCGGCTGGTTTCTTTGGGTAAGCTTTCGGCCGGTCTCGCTCACGAACTCAATAATCCTGCGTCCGCCGCCACGCGTGCCACCAGCCAATTGCGCGACGCGCTAAAGACAATTAAGGAAGCGAGTCTGGAGTTGGGGAGGCGGAACCTTACCCCGGCGCAGAAGGCGGAGATCTTGAAACTCGAAACGGCCTTCACCGACCACAACGAACCTCCTCCAGATGCGTTGACCGCCAGCGATCTGGAAGAGCAGGTGGATTCGTTGCTGCGCAGCCACGGGCAGAGCGACCTGTGGCAACTGGCGGCGGATCTTGCCAAGAAGAACGTGAAGCCGGAGGTGTTGGAATCATTGTTTGCCGCCCTTGATGCCGGGACAGCCCGAGCTGCTCTGGTCAGGATCGCCGCCTCGGTCGAAATCGCCGGCCTGCTGAACGAAATTGAGAGCAGCACGTCCCGTATCTCCGACTTGGTCCGAGCCATCAAGGAATACACCTACATGGACCAGTCGCCCGTGCAGAACGTCGACATCGTAAAAAGCCTGGAAACGACGCTGACCATCATGAACCACAAGCTCAAGCGCGGAGTGTCGGTACAGCGCGACTACCAGCGCATTCCGTTGCTCGTGAATTCGTTTGGAAGCGAACTTAACCAGGTCTGGACCAACATCATCGATAATGCCATTGACGCAATGAGCGGAAAAGGCGAGCTGAGAGTTCGAACCTATCGCGACGATGCTCGCGTCGTGGTTGAGATCGCCGATAACGGTCCGGGGATTTCGCCCGAGATTAAGGCGCACATCTTCGAGCCATTCTTTACAACCAAGGGAGTAGGCGAGGGAACCGGGCTGGGGCTCGATACGGTGCAGCGCATTGTGAGGAAACACCGAGGCAATATTCAGGTCACTTCGAAACCAGGGGATACAAGATTTCAGGTGTGGCTGCCGCTGGCCGAAGCCGCAACCTGAGAATTTGGCATTCCCCCGCGTGACTCTGTGTACCCTGTGGTTAAGGATTCTTTCAACCACAGGGTACACAGGGTCACACAGAGGAATTAGATTCCAATAGGAGCCGCCGAAAATGAAATTCTCAGGGATGTCAGTGCTGGTCGCGGGCGGGACCGGAGGGCTGGGACGCGCGGTGAGCCTCGCGTTTCTTGCGGAAGGCGCGCAGGTGATCGTCACCTATCGGAGTCAGAAGGAATTCGATTCCCTCAAAAGCCTGGCCGCAAAGGGCGCGCCGCTCGAAGGCTATTCCACCGATGTGACAGACGAAAATGCCGTGCGCCAACTCTTCGACCAAGTTATCGCAAAGTATGGTCGCTTGGACGCCCTCGTAAACGCGGTCGGCGCCTTTGCCGGCGGCGTGAACCTGTGGGAGCAGCAGACAAAAGTTTTCGACCAGATGCTGGCGCTGAATCTGCGCTCGGGATATGTACTGGCTCGCATTGCAACGCCGCTTATGCTCAAACAAAAACATGGCGCAATCGTGAATGTTGCGGCAAAGGCCGCTCTGGATCACGGCGCCGGGGCATCGTCCTATGCCGCATCCAAGGCGGGTGCAGTGGCACTGATGGATTCGCTGGCCGCGGAAGTGAAGGGAACCGGCGTGCGGGTGAATTCGATTCTGCCCAGCGTCATCGACACCGAGGCCAACCGCAAAGCCATGCCGAACGCCGATTTTGCCAAGTGGCCGAAGCCCGAGGAAATTGCCCGGGTCATCCTGTTTTTATGCAGTGACGACGCCATGGTGATTCATGGCGCCGCCGTGCCGGTATATGGGGATAGCTAGGAAGATTCATGTAACACATGAGCGCCGTGCGTCGCCGCCACGACAGTGGCTTGGCGGCGGAGACTTTTCTGCAGGGGCAGACATTATGTCGATTCGACCAGTGAAGCGGCTCATCAAATCCAAACCAACTCGCGAAGGCGCGGGCGTACATCTCCGGCGTGCATTCGGCTTCGGCAACACTTCCGACTTCGACCCGTTTCTCTTGCTTGACGACTTCCGCAATGACGTTCCCGAGGACTATCTGGCCGGCTTTCCGTGGCATCCGCATCGCGGGATCGAGACCATCACCTACGTCCTTGCGGGAACCGTGGAGCACGGCGACAGCATGGGGAACCACGGCGCCATCGCTGCGGGAGACGTTCAGTGGATGACGGCAGGGAGCGGGATCATCCATCAGGAAATGCCCAAGGGCGACCAAGCGGGCCGGATGCATGGCTTCCAGTTGTGGGCCAATCTTCCGGCATCGCTCAAAATGACGTCGCCACGTTATCAGGAGGTGAAGTCACTCGACATCCCGGAGGTGAAGGACGACGATGGCACGCACGTGCGCATCGTGTGCGGGAGTTTTTGGGGTAAGAAAGGTCCGGTGGATGGAATCGCTGCCGATCCGATTTATCTCGATGTTTCGGTATCTCCCGGCCGGAAGAAGTCTCTTCCGGTAGAAACAACCCGCCACGCGTTCGCGTACGTATTTGCAGGGGCGGGGAAGTTCTGTAACGCGTCGGGCCCGCTGGCCGTACCGACCGAGGCAGTTGAGTGGCTGGACACCCATCCTCCCTCCGAGGCGGACAATCGCTCGCTCGTACTCTTCGATCGCGGTGACGAGGTTACCGTGCAAGCCGGAGACGAAGGGATTCGGTTCCTGCTGGTCTCGGGAAAGCCACTGGAGGAGCCGGTGGCATGGTACGGACCCATCGTCATGAACACGCAGGAGCAGCTCCGCCAGGCGTTCGACGAACTGGAGCAGGGAAAATTTCTGAAGAATGGCTGATTCGAGGTTCGTATCAGCGCATCGCTTTAGCGATGCCGTAATTTCCTCGAAATCAGATGCCCCTTTAGGGGCTGGGCATTGAACCCTGTTACGGCAGCAGCCCGAATACCCCAACTCCGTTGGTGGTCCCCACGTATACCTTGCCGTTGGCTATGGTTGGCGTGATGAACTTGTTCCCGTTTCCAAAGTTGTCGCGCCCACCCGCAGCCTGGTTCGAGTTATACAACTCCACACTGAGGTTGTTCGCGTTGTAGGCGTGCAGTACGGCGGGCGACGTATTTTCCGTGGCCCACAAAATCAGAGTCTTTGCCGTACTCCCCGAAATGCTGGGCGTAGCCCCCGGGAACCGGAAGTGTGTACTGGTCGCCGACGCAGGCGTTGGATTCAGCAGGCCACTGGAGTTGAACGAGAAGGCCTTGATCGCGTCGCCCACCGCGCCGTAGTAGATACTCCTGCTGGCAAATGCTGGCGCCGAAAACACCGCCCCCCCCAACCCGCCGGTTACCTCCTGATAAAGTTGACTATTGTTGTTGGGATTGAACTTTCCCATGTTCGCCCGATTAGCGAGATAGAGTTCTGGTCTTTCCCAGCTCCCACAACCAGGCTGTGCACCGTCCCGCTGGAGTCTTTGAAATTCGGCACGACCATGGCGCCGCCCGACCCCAGATCTTCGTCCGCGTCCGATTCGCTAATCGTGTTGTACATGTTGAAGTAGTCGGAGACTGCCAGCTGACCCTTCTTGGTGGAGAGCTTCATGATGGCGTTCCCGTAATCCCCATTGACCGGGAATCCATTGCCATCGAGCGTCGTCTCGAAGGTTCCGTTGCCATCGAGAAAATAAATATTTCCGTTCGAATCCGCTGCCGGTCCCGCCCCTGCCGCCCAAATCGCGCCTTCATTCCCGTTCGGAATCACGTTCAACACCGACTGCTGCGCCAAAGTCGTTCCGTTGTAACTGATGATCCATCCCGTATAAGGCCGTATATCGCAATGGGAGGCCCATGTTGTGTACACAATGTGATTCAGCAGGAGCAAGCCGGCCCGCTCTTTATATTGCTTCGGGTCGAAAATCACGAATCCGCCCTGGCTGTTATCGCCCGTACCGGGATACTTGGCCGCAATGTCCACCGGGCCACCGAACTGCTCTGCGCCCGTGGTGATGTCCAGTGCATGCAGGCGTTGATGGTAGTTCGAGCTTGAGTCCTTGCTCATGGCGACCACATAAATCGTGCCATGCGGACCGGCTGCGAGGTCGACTACGGGAGTTGAAGTGACTCCGATCTCCGGCGTGACCTGCCCGCAATTGCGGTTGTCGGAGGGAGTCTCGCCCGTCGCAAGGGTCGTCACGTGCCACAGGGTCGAGCCGTTGTCCGCGTCAAAGCCGTACACCGTGCCATGCTCGCTCGCCACAAACAGCACGTTGTGCGTGCCATTTCCAGGGATGCTGATGTTGGGGGCATACAACGGCTGCGCATCTACCAAACCGTCGGTCGGGATCACAAACAACTTCCCAAACGTAACGGAGTTCACGTTCTTGAGCGTAAGCGCGGTCTCGCTCGGGTTCCGCCCCGTTCGCATGCTGTCGTTGTGATAGGTGAGGACGCCTTTGAATGTTGGGGCTGATCCGGCCAGCACGTCGTGGCGGAGAACCAGCACGGAAAGAAAGGAAAGAGGGAGAATGGCAGCGGAAACCAGGACGATGCGAGCAGGCAGAGTTCGTCTCATCGATGCACCTCGGAAGTTCGATACGAATTGGGAATCGGCTGTCGCCAGTTTTCAGGACGAAATAGCGAATTCAGAAGATTCTACCCGAACTCGGGCAACATGACGCCTTGCCAAGACTCGGAAGAGCTGCGTGCAGCAAGCGTTTCGAAAGTGGATATGCCGTGGAAAGACGTTGCCGGAGGAAAGGTTCGGCAGAATATTAATCCGATCGCACCAGGTGTTGACGAAGGGTTGCGCCGTCCAGTTCGCCCTCCCAGCGCGCCAGGACCAAGGTTGCCACGCCATTTCCAACCATGTTGACCAGCGCTCGGAACATGCTAAGGAAGCGGTCGATCCCGAGAATCAATGCCATGCCGGCCACGGGAATGGTCGGGATCACGGAAAGCGTGCCCACGAGTGCGATGAAGGATGCACCTTGCACCCCGCTGGCTCCCTTGGAAGTGAGAATCGCGACAGCGAAAATAGTGAGCTCCTGGGTCAGGGTCAGGTGGGTATTGGTGGCCTGCGCGACGA
Source organism: Terriglobia bacterium (assembly GCA_020073525.1). Taxonomy (GTDB): domain Bacteria; phylum Acidobacteriota; class Terriglobia; order Terriglobales; family Acidobacteriaceae; genus Acidiflorens. Next base: position 15,435 of record JAIQFA010000058.1, on the reverse strand, counting down.
AGAGCGCGGCCATGGTCATGTAAAGACTGGTGCCATCGGTATTGAAGGTAAATCCGGTGGGGACTACCAATCCAACCAGAGACTTCGAGCAACCGAGCTTCTCCAGCTTGGACATCAAGGTCGGAATCGCAATCTCCGATGAACTTACCGCTAACACCAGCAGAATCTCTTCCTTGATGTAGGCCAGGAAACGAAAAATATTAAAGCCGGCGGCCCAGGCGATGGCGCCAAGCACGATCACAACAAAGAGTACCGAGGTGAGCCAGAAAGTTCCGATCAGCTTGGCCAATGGATCGAGGGAGGCCAGGCCGAACTTGCCGACGGTATACGCCATGGCGCCGAACGCTCCGATCGGCGCGAACTTCATCAGAATGTTCACTACTCTGAAGACGACATGAGTGAGCGATTCGATGATTTCAACCAGCGGTTTGGCCCGCGCTCCAGCCGCGGACAGCGCAAAGCCGAAGAGCAAGGCGACGAACACTACTTCGAGGATGTCTCCCTTGGCAAACGCATCCACCACCGTCGTCGGGATGATGTGCATCAGAAACTCGGTGACGCTTTGCGCTCTTGCCTGGCCGGCATAATCGGCGACCGACTTGGCGTCCAACGTGGCCACGTTCACGTTGAAGCCGCTGCCCGGGTGCACAACGGTGCCTACCACGAGTCCGATCAAGAGAGCGATCGTAGAGACTATTTCGAAGTAAAGGAGCGCCATGCCGCCAACGCGGCCGACTTTTTTCAGGTTCTCCATGCCGGCAATGCCGGTGACTACAGTGCAGAAGATGATCAGGGTGATGATCATCGTAATCACGCGGATAAAGGCATCGCCCAGCGGCTTCATCTCAACCGCGCGCACCGGGTCCACGTAACCGAGCACTACGGCCAAGGCCATCGCTACCACCACCTGCACCCAGAGGACGCGATAGAACGGTGTTTTGCTGGATGCCGGAACGGGATTAGCAGGAGCCGCCTGCGCGGGGGTAAGGGTCTCCATCGTGAGTCGTCTGTCCTTGATTCTTCGTCGTTAGTGGAGAGCCGGACGTCCCCGCCCGGCCGACGGGCGAGACGCCCGTCATTCCACCATATGATTCATCGCGCGGCCACGGTCCTGCAAAGGGACGTGGAACGCTAGTGGCGCTATTTCGCGGGCTCCGGTGCAAGCGTGTGCACCAGCCACGGAATAATCACTTCTTTGAAGATGCGGGGATCGGGCCACACTCCGACCTGCCTCCCGAGGTGACCGCCCAGCGGATTGACCCATGCGGTCTTCGGGACGTCGCCTTTGCTGAGGAGCAGGTAGATGTCATCGATCGGAACCTGCGTATCCTTGACTCCGGCAAGAATGAGCATGGGCGCCATCGGCTTGCCCAGCAGTCCTTGTTTGACAAGCGACATTTTCGGCAGGATTTCCGCCATTTCGTCGATGGTCTTCACGTTGTCGAAGATCGCCATCAGCGCCGGGACCTGGTCGAAAAGATATTCGCGATTGCCGATCAGGGAATTCATCAGAAATTCTTTTTGGAAGAACATGTCGGTGGGTGGTGACTGGGCGCTCGCTCCCTTGAGCCGGGCGCGCTCCACGATGGCCATCTTCGCCGCCCAATAGGCGCCCCAACTCACGCCGTGCATGGCGACGCGGTTTTTGTCGATCTCGGGCCGGGTGGCGATGTAATCGAGCACGCGCGAGAGCACACGCTCGGCATTGTCACTGACTTTGATAGGGTTTTGTCCGGTGCCCGGGCCATCCACAGCCAGGTAGGCAACACCAAACGGCAGAATGGCGCTGAAACTCTCCGTCAAATCTTCCTTGCGGCTGTCCAATCCGTTTACGGCGAGCACCAGCGGCACGGGCCCACTTGCATTCTTGGGCAGGCGCAGGTAACCGATAATTTCTTTTCCTTCGAAAGGAATTCTTACGATTTCGAGCGGCGGATCGAAGAATTTTGCGTGTGCCAGGAAAGCCTCAATCGCTTTTTCGTACGAACGCTGCTTGCCGGGAGAGGCTGGGATGGGCCAGCGTCCAAAAGAATAAAGTCGCCACGCCCGAATGTAGTCAGCGTTCGCTTTCGTTGGGTCTGTCTTCTCCAGTGACTTGGCCTCGTTCATGTAGCGATCGGCGACACCCATAAACGCCACCGCCCACTCGTCTTTATCGCGAGTGTGAACAGACTTGAAAGCTTCCCTGACATCGTCAGCATCGAGTCCGATCAGCGGATACTGGCCTACTTCCGCGCGGTGGACGGCTTCGGTCTTGATCTCGTCGATGGTGCGCTCGGCATGTTGCTCGGAAAAAGCAGGGATGCTCAGCGTGAGGAGCAAAGCCAGCGACATGGCCCACGATGCAGTGAATCTGGCGGAGCACTGGTGATGTCTGAATGCGATCGACACGGTACATTTCCTTTCCAATTGAAACAAAGATGGGGCCGGAAGAAGCTCCGGCCCCATCGATGGGGGAAGGGCAGTTCGCTAGAAAATAAGCTTCAGGCCCAGTTGTACGGAGCGGCTGCCACCCGATCCGACGACGGGGTTGGCGGCGGCAACGTCCGGTGTTGCGCAACCACAACCAAACGCACCGGTTGAGGGATCGTTTTGACCGAAACCGTTCTGTCCGCCGTACGGGTTGGCCAAGTTGGGATGGTTAAAGATGTTGAAGAACTCCGCCCGGAACTGAGCGCGCAGACGCTCGCCGAAATGCCAGTTCTTCGCGATCGAGAAGTCCACATTCTTGAATCCGGAATCGGGGAAGATGTTACGGCCCATGGTGCCGAATGTACCCAAGGGTGGCGGAAGCATCATCGAGTTTCCCTTGACGTAACAACCGAAGTAAGCCAGCGCTTCAGTGGCTGCACCCGGCGAACCTCCGTCGAGAGCCAGCGCCTTTGCATTGCAGGCTGCATTGTCGGTCGGGTTGCTCGGACTATTGTTGCCACCGAAGAACGGAATTGGCACCGCTCCCGACTTGAAGTCGTTAGGCCTGCCGTAGAAATTCCAGCGGATCGGACTGGTAGCCGGAGGACTGACGGGCAGCGGACCGACTCCGGCCGCATCCGTTCCCATGTCAATCGTTCCCCAGTATTGCGGACTCTGGAGGGTAATGATCGAGTTGAGTTCCCATCCTTCGAACGCCTGGCCGTAACCCTTCGTTCCGGGGATGGCATAAGTGAGCGAGACTGTGAGCCGGTGGCGAACATCAAAATCGCTGTTCGCATATTCGCCGTTCAAGTTGTACGAGTTCTGTGGCAGGCCTGCGCCGTAGCCAAAGTCCCAGTTCGCACCCACGTTATCGAGGGAGTGAGAGTAGGTGTAGCCGGCCACCATGCTCAGGCCATGGAAATTCCTGGAGTTCAGCGTGGCTTGCAGGCCGTTGTAATTGGACCGATAGACATTGCCCATCTGAAAGATGTTGCTCAGATACGGGAACTTCACGTTGAAAGGCCTTGGTCCCTGTTCGTCGGCGGCTTGGCATGGGGCGCCATTGTCCAAAGTGTTGTTGACGTCGTATTGGCCGTTGACCAGATTGTTGGTGCAGGTAACGATGTTCGCGGCCGGCCAACCCGAGCCCACTGGCGGTTGGTTGATGTCGCGAATCCCCGTCAGCCTCGAGCCGTGGTTGCCGACATACGCCAGTTCCAGCGAAAGCTTCGGGGTAAACGCGTGTTGCAGGCTGAGGGTCCAGTTCCACACGTAGGGAGTTTTCAGATTGTGATCAACCCCCATGATCGCGCATGGGCCGCCCGCGTTGGGATCGCAGTTGATCGGCTGGGAAAGATCCCCATAAACCGGCCCGTTATCCCAGGGGAAATTTGGAAATACGGTTAGGTTGCCAGTCGTGATGTTGCCGCCTGCGGTGGTGGTTCCATTGATGATGGCGCCGGTGGGCACGCTCGGAAGGCCGAAGCTATTGTTGAAGGCGAGGAAGGACTGCCAGTTCACCGTTTCGTAAACCAGCCCGCCCCCGCCACGCAGCACGGTTGATCCTTTGCCGTTGACATCCCAGGCAAATCCGAAGCGAGGCGCGAAGTTTTTGGGGTCCGAGTTGTATGCGGAACTGATCTGCTTGCCCACCTGTACCATCCCGACATTGGGGTCAAAGTTGCCGAGCAGGTTGTGCGCTTCCTTGGGCGTCGTATTCAATTCATAGCGCAGTCCGAAGTTGACCGTCAGGCGTTTGGTAGCACGAAAGTCGTCCTGGATAAAACCAGCGTAGCCCCAATTGCTGAGGGTCCTTCTGGGGTCTCCAGTGAGCACGGACGCCTTGAAAGGCGCGCCGGCAAGAAAGTCTTCCAGTTGCGACGAAGTAATGTTGCTGTCGGTGGGACTGGTAAACGTCCCTCCCAGGAACGTGATGCTACCGCGGGCGTTTCCGAAAGCGCCACCGGTTACGCCGTTACGGTGCACCTCACCGCCAAACTTGATGGAGTTCTTGCCCGCCGTGTAAGAAACGTGGTCGATGAACTGCGTGATCGTGTCCGGTCCCTGAAATTTCGGCCATTTGAATCCACCCAGGCCGGGAAAGAAATAGCCGGCAAAGCCGATGCGCGGCAATCCGCCCGTGAATGGGCCACTTACGCCGGTGTTGAGGCCATAGGCGGTTTGGGCATTGACATTCAGATCGCCCGGCAGCGTGGGTTGGTAAAGGCGGTTATACCCAAAGCGCGCTTCGTTCACCCAACGCGGACTGGGAGTCCACGCCCAACTTCCGCCCACCACCTGGGCGCGCGTATGAATGTTGGAACGCCACTTCGATTGCAATTCCGGGAAGTCTTCCACGGTGCCGCTGTTGTTGCCGAAGAAGTACATGCCGCTGACCCGGTTATTCTGGTTGAGGTTGACATCCACTTTGCCGACCGTGTTGTAGACCTTGACATCATTCAAGAAGCCGTTCGGGATATCGATGCCCTGCGTGTTATTGGTGGGGAAGCCGGTTCCGTTGCATGAGACCGGCGGGCCCAGTGTACAACCTGCGATCTTCAAACTGACGGCGCTCGGTGTGATGCCTCCCGCCTGCAGATCGGTGATGACATCTGGAATGCTGTTTGCGCAGTCGCCGGTCGCAACGAATAAACAGTTGCCCCCCGCCTGAGTAAAGGGAACCATCGACGGACTGGTGACACCCCCGAAAGAGTTGCCTACGTCATAGATCTGTCCCTCGTAGGATCCAAAGAAGAAGGCCTTATCCTTAACGATCGCGCCGCCTACGCTGCCGCCGTATTGTTCCAGCGTTCGGGGGATCTTACCGTTAGGCACAGTGTTGAAGAAGTTCCGCGCATCCATGACCCCGTCGCGGCCGAATGCGAAGCCGGTGCCGTGAATCTGGTTTGTGCCAGACTTGAGGCCGACGTTCACCACCGCCCCTGGCTTCCATCCGAATTCGGCTGGTGCGTTCTCTTCCACGTTGAATTCTTGAATCGAGTCGATGGGTAGAATGGTGGCCGAATCGCCGGCGATGCCGGCGCCATTGATGATGGCTTGGCCGGAGTAGGGCTCGCTGTTTAACAAGCCCTCGATGAAGTAGGCGTTGTCTTCCGCGCGCAGTCCGTTGGTGCTCGTGGTTGAAAAGCCGCCGCCGGGATAGCGCACCACGCCCGGACGCAACTGCAGTAGATTCTCATAGTTACGACCATTCAACGGCAGGTCGTTGATCTCGGCATTGCTCAACGTGCCGCCTAACGTGGAGGAGGTGCTATTCACCAAGGGGACTTCGTCCGTCACCACCACCGTCTCGGAAACCTGTCCCGTGGGGAGCACGACGTCGACGCGCAAGTCCTGTGCAACCTCCACGGTGATATTTACGCGTTCCACGGTCTTGAAACCCTTCGCCTCGGCGCGAACCTTGTACACTCCAGGCTGCAGGTCGAGCACGGCGTAGTTTCCGGAGTCATCGGTGGCTACGGCTCGAGTGGTGCCGCGCTGAACATCGGTGATGACCACTGCGGCTCCAGGCACCGCGGCGCCCGACTGGTCGCTAACCGTGCCGAGAATGCGGCCGGTTGTGGTTTGGGAAAAGACGGGAACACAGACGGCGAGCAGCAGGCAAACGATGCCTAACAACCGAATGCCATTCGACGGAGAATGCATTACGACCTCCAAAGTCCTCAGAGAGGATGGAACAAGTTTTCGGTCACACCCCTCGCGACCGTGTTCGATCTGGGAATACAAAGATCGGGCGTTTCGAAGGTATAACTTGACGCGGCCTACCAGTCAAGTAGTATTGTGGTCCAACCACAAAACAGCTGCCCGCGTTGCGGGCTGTTGGCCGAATACCGCACAATTCGGGCGAAGTTATCAGACGAAGGGAAACAGTTCAACATGCCAATCGTAACCATCAATCCTGCGACCGGCGAAGTTGTCAAGACTTTCGAACCGCTCACGGGAGCGCAAATTGAGCAGAAGTTGCAGTTGGCGGCTTCCGCGTTCCGCAGCCATCGCAAGACGTCCTTCGCGGATCGCGCGAGCAAGATGATGCGCGCAGCAGAAATTTTGGAAAAGGAAAAGGACGAGTGCGCCCATTTGATGACGCTGGAGATGGGCAAGCCCCTGAAGGCTGCGGTGGCTGAGGTGCTGAAGTGCGCCACCGGGTGCCGCTACTACGCGGAAAACGCCGAGAAATTCTTGCAGGATGAAATTGTAGAAACCGGTGCGAAGCGCAGCTTCATCCGCTATCTTCCGATTGGTCCCATCCTGGCTGTCATGCCGTGGAATTTTCCGTTTTGGCAGGTGTTTCGTTTTGTCGCGCCCGCATTAATGGCGGGGAATGTGGGGCTGCTCAAGCATGCTTCGAATGTTCCGCAGTGCGCGCTGAAGATCGAAGAAATTGTCCGCCGCGCCGGTTTCGCCGAAGGCGTGTTTCAGACACTGCTGATCGGTTCGGGGCCGGTCGATGGCATTCTGAACGATCCACGCGTTGTCGCCGCGACCTTAACCGGCAGCGAGCAGGCGGGGATTCAAGTCGGTATTTCCGCGGCTAAACGCATTAAGAAGGTCGTGCTGGAACTGGGCGGAAGCGATCCCTTCATCGTGATGCCCAGCGCGGATCTCGAAGCGGCAGTCGCCACCGCAGTGGACGCACGCGTGCAGAACAACGGCCAGTCGTGCATCGCGGCCAAGCGCTTCATCGTGTCAGAAAAAATTGCCGACGAGTTCGAGCGCAAGTTCGTCAAGCGCATGCAGGACTTGCGCATCGGCGACCCATTCGAGGAGAGCACGCAACTTGGTCCCCTGGCCAATGCGGATGCTGTTACCTCTCTTGATGCCGACGTCAAAAAAACTGTGGCCGCAGGCGCGCGGGTGCTAACGGGGGGGCATCCTTTGGACCGTCCCGGCAACTTCTACGCGCCGACGGTGCTGACCGACATTCCAAAAAATTCTCCAGCTTACAAAGAAGAATTCTTTGGCCCGGTAGCGTCCGTTTTTCGCGTGAAGGATATCGATCAGGCCATCCAGATCGCGAACGACAGCCGGTTCGGCCTGGGAGCCAGCGCCTGGACGAACGATCCCGCGGAAACGGAACGATTCATCAACGAGCTCGAGGCCGGCATGGTTTTCGTGAACAAGATGGTGGCCTCGGATCCGCGCCTGCCTTTCGGTGGCGTGAAGTACTCCGGCCACGGTCGGGAACTAGCGGAGAATGGAATCCGCGAGTTCATGAACATCAAGACGGTTTGGATCCAGTAGCGCCCAAAGTGTGGTTTATGGTATAGTGGTCCTACCATCATACCTTGCGCCACTTTTGGAGTGATGATTCGAGGGGTACAGATGACAAGCGAAGCAATCAACTCCTTAGCCACGAAGCCGGTATACCGGGCAGTCAAGACGTCCCGCCTGTACGAGCAAATTGTGCAGCAGGTGGAAGCCTCCATTCTGAAAGGGCAGCTCAAGCCGGGGGATCAATTGCCGGCAGAGCGCGATCTTGCCCAGCGATTTGGGGTAAGCCGTACCGCGGTCCGCGAAGCCGTGAAGACTTTGCGTGAAAAGGGCTTGGTGGAAGCCTATTCGGGCCGGGGCACCTTCGTGACCAATGGGACTTCCCAGGCGATTCGGCAGTCGCTGGACCTGATGATCCGTATCAACCAGCAGGAAGGTTCGGCGAACCTCGCCGAGTTGCGGCTGGTGCTGGAGCCCGAGATTGCCGGCTTGGCTGCTGCTCGAATCGAGGAGCAACTGCTGAGCACCATGCGGGAAGCCGTCGCGGTGATGGATCACAACCTCCACGACCCTGACGGCTACGTGGAAGCAGACCTGGATTTTCATTTGGCGCTGGCCGAGGCAGCAGGGAATCCGCTGATTTTGTCGCTCCTGGATTCGATTGTCGGTCTTTTGCGCGATCAGCGCAGCCGCATTTTCGAAGTGGATGGAGGGCCCGAGCGGGGACAGTTCCATCACAAACGAATTTTGGCGGCGATCGAGCAGCGCGATCCGGAGGCGGCGCGAGAAGCAATGCGCGCTCATCTGAAGCAGGTGCTTGTGGATTCGTCGTCTTCGGCGAGAGAAGGCTCGCACATCAATCACTCGCACACCAATCCGAATTCATAAGCGGAAGGAAATATGGCAAAACTAGGATTTATCGGTCTCGGCGTGATGGGTGGCAACATGGTCGCCCGTCTCCTGGAAAAGGGACACACGGTGACCGGCTACAACCGGACGCGCTCGAAGGCGCAGTGGCTGATCGACAAGGGCATGAAGTTTGCCGAATCCCCCAAGGCCGTGGCGGCAGCATCCGATGTGACCTTCACCATGGTGACCAACGCCGCAGCCCTCGCGGCGGTCACAGATGGGCCGGATGGATTGCTCGCCGGCATTGGCGCCGGCAAATTTCACATCGACATGAGCACGGTGAGCCCCGATGTGAGCCGGGCCCTGGCCGCGAAGGTTCGGGAGAAGGGCGCCGACATGATCGACGCTCCGGTGTCGGGCAGTGTCATCACTCTGCAGCAAGGCAAACTCGTCGTTATGGTGGGCGGGCGCAAGGAGACTTTTGAGCATCTGAAGGCATTGCTCCTGGATATCGGTCCGAAAGTAACACACGTAGGCGACAACGGCGTCGCGTTGTCGATGAAGATTGCTGTGAACCTGCAATTAGCAGTACAGATGTTGGCATTCTGCGAAGGCGTGCTGCTGGCGGAGAAGAGCGGGATTCCGCGCGAGGTGGCCGTGGACGTAATGATTCACAGCGCGATTGCGTCGCCGATGATTGTGTACCGCGGTCCGTTTGTTCTGCAGCAACCGGAAGAAGCGTGGTTCGACTGCAACATGATGCAGAAGGACATGCTGCTCGCCATGGATCTGGGCCGCAAGCTGAATGTTCCTGTCCCCACTACCGCGATCAGCAATGAGTTCCTGACCGCGGCGCGCGGGATGGGCTGGGAGAAGCTGGATTTCGCGGTGATGTTTGACGTTCTGGCGCGCATGTCGGGGGTTCCAAAATGACAACTGCCACCCAGCCGAGAGAAGCTTCTGAAAAGGTCGATTTGTGGCTGCGAATGTACCGGCAGATGGTTGCCATCCGCCAATTTGAAGCGCAGGTTAACGAACTCTACATGCGGGCGCTGATGCCCGGCCTGGCGCATCTTTACATTGGTGAAGAAGCGGTCGCGGTGGGCATCTGTGAAGCCCTTCAGCGCACCGACTACGTCACCAGCACCCATCGCGGTCATGGACATTGTTTGGCGAAAGGCGCCCTCCCCGATCGAATGTTCGCCGAACTGCTGGGCAAGGAGGCCGGGTACTGCAAAGGCAAGGGTGGATCCATGCACATTGCGGACCCGGCGACCGGCAATCTGGGAGCGAATGCGATTGTCTGCGGCAGCGCCGGCATTGCGACCGGAGCCGCGTTTTCGTCCCAGCGTCTCAAGAACGGCCGCGTCGCAGTATGTTTTTTCGGAGAGGGCGCACTCGGCCAGGGCGTGCTTTACGAAGTGATGAACCTCGCCCAACTATTCAAGCTCCCAGTGATCTACGTCTGCGAGAACAATCTCTATACCGAATACACGCACTACTCGGAAACCACGGCCGGAGACATACTGGCGCGAGCGACTGCCTTCGGCCTGGAGGCCGCCAGCGTGGACGGTCAGGATGTGCGTGCTGTTTACGGTACTGCGCAGCGGTTGGTGGATCGCGCCCGGCGCGGCGACGGCCCCGCCTTCCTCCTCTGCAATACCTATCGCTACCACGGACATCATGTCGGCGACATCAATCGCGAATATTACCGCCCCAAGCAGGAAGAAACGCTATGGAAGACGGAGCGGGATCCAATCGCGAATTTCGGGAAGTGGCTGATCGAGCAGAAACTCGCCGATGCGGCGGCTCTCGCTCAAGTGCAGTCTGAACTCGAAGCGGAGATGAAGAAAGCAGTCGACTTCGCGGTAGCAGCGCCATACCCGACCGTTGATGAAGTGACAGAGGATGTGTATGCCTGAAACCGCCGTTCGTGAGATGACATTCGCGCAGGCGATTCGCGAGGCCCTGGCGGAGGAGATGCGCCGCGATTCGACCGTCTGCATCATGGGTGAAGATGTCGCCGAGGCCGGTACCCCGTTCAAAGTTCTTTCCGGCCTGCTGGAGGAATTCGGCAAAGACCGCGTCCTCGACACCCCGATTTCCGAAGCCGGCTTCACCGGGCTTGCCGTGGGCGCGGCCATGACCGGGTTGCGTCCGGTGGTCGACATCATGTTCGGCGACTTCATCACTTTGACCATGGACCAGATGGTCAACCAGGCCGCCAAGGTCCACTACATGTCGGGTGGGAAGTGGAAAGTGCCGATGGTGATGCGTACGACGATGGGAGCGACCCGCCGCTCCGCTGCGCAGCACTCGCAGTCGCTGCACGCGTGGTACTGCCACGTTCCGGGTCTGAAGGTAGTTCTGCCTTCGACGCCCTACGACGCCAAAGGGCTGCTCAAGGCGGCGATTCGCGATGAAAACCCAGTTGTATTTTTCGAAGACAAGATGATGTACAAGCTCAAAGGCTCGGTGCCTGAAGGTGACTACACCGTCCCGCTAGGTGTCGCGGATATAAAGCGTGTGGGCGAGGACATCACTCTGGTCGCGACCAGCAGCATGGTGCAAGTGGCGCTCGGCGCGGCAACGATGCTCGAGGAAATCGGCATCAGCGCCGAAGTGGTCGATCCACGCACCATGTGGCCGCTCGACGAAAAAACTCTGATTGAATCGGCCAAGAAAACGTCGCGGGCAATCGTGCTCGACGAAGGTTACGAACGCTATGGTGTGACCGCCGAACTTGCGTCGGTGATCGCCACAGGCGCATTCTACGACTTGGATGCTCCGGTCAAACGCATGGGCGCGATGCATGTTCCAATTCCGTTTTCGCCGCCTTTGGAAGATGTAACCGTGCCCACCGAACAGACAGTATTCGAGGCCGCTCGCGAACTCTGCGGCCGGTAATTAGCAAGTCAAAAGTTAGAAGTCAGATTGCAGAAGTAAGAGCCTTAGAAACCCACGCGCCCAGGCTTTCACTTTTGCAATCTGACTTCTTACTTCTGACTTGCTCTTTAAAGCACGTTGCATAAAAGGAGATGTTTATGGCTCTTCCTACTTATGGATCGATGGCGGTAGATTGGGAAAATCGGGTGGATTTCGATCGTCTGCGCCGCGAACGCCTGGCGCGCGCCAAGGATTTTCTAAAGAAGTCGGAGATGGGCGCACTGTTGTGCTTCGACATGAACAACGTTCGCTACCTGACGGCAACCCACATCGGTACGTGGGCGCAGGACAAGGCGAATCGCTTCACGCTCCTTCCGCAAAACGACGAACCGATCCTGTGGGATTTCGGATCGGCGGCGAAGCATCACCAATTGCACTGTCCCTGGCTCGGAGAGCGGTCGCGTGCCGGCATTTCCGTTTTACGTGGCGCTATGACGCCGGAGATGGGACGTGCCGAAGATGTGGCCAAGAAAATTCGCATCGAGCTGGAAATGCGTGGCCTTCATAAAGAACCGGTCGGCATCGACATCATCGAATTGCCGGTGTTGTTCGCGTTGCAGAAAGAAGGAATTAAAGTCGTCGACGGGCAGGCGCTCATGTCGGAAGCGCGCCTCATCAAGACGCGCGACGAGATCTCGCTCCTCAACCACTCCGCGATGATGGTCGACGCCGCTTACGACGAACTCTATCGCGCTATGAAGCCTGGTATGAGTGAAAACCAGGCGGTGGGCCTCGTCAGCAAGGTGCTTTACGACATGGGCTCTGAGTACGTGGAAGCCGTCAACGCGATTTCAGGCGAGCGGTGCAATCCGCATCCGCACGTCTTCTCAGATCGCGTGTTGCGTCCGGGAGATCCGGTGTACTACGACATTCTCCATTCGTACATGGGATACCGCACTTGCTACTACCGCTGCTTTACCATCGGATACGCTTCGCATGCGATGAACGATGCGTACAAGCGGTGCAGGGAATATCTTGACGCGGCAATTGAACTCGTGCGTCCGGGACGTACTACGGCAGAGATCGCGTCAGTGTGGCCCAAGGCACAGGAGTTTGGTTTTCCGAACGAGGAAGCGGCGTTCGCGCTGCAGTATGGTCACGGCATCGGCCTCGCGATCTGGGAGAAGCCGGTAATCAGCCGTCTCGTGTCGCTCGAACACTCGTGCGAAATCAAGCCTGGCATGGTATTTGCGCTGGAAACTTTCTGGCCCTCGACCGATGGTTGGAGCGCTGCGCGAATCGAAGAGGAAATCGTGGTCACCGAAACCGGTCACGAAGTCATCACGCGCTTCCCGGCCGAAGAGCTTCTGGTAGCCGGCAGACACTATTTCACAGTGGATGGCCCGCTTCCCGCAATCCGCGAGACGGAATCGAAGCCGAGCAAGCGCGTACGCGAGATGATCGAGGCGAGCGCGCGTCATGAACGTGTGGGCGTCGGCGACTAGAAAGAATGCATTCGTAGAGACGCGGCTGGCCGCGTCTCATGCAGCTCAGAAACTCTGAGTTCGAGCAGGTTTTGGGAAGGGCACGGCTTCAGCCGTGCCGCTCAGAGTCTCAGAAGATGCGGGCGTCAGCCGCTGAGGGCGACTGCTCCGCGCAACATGAGTTCATCAATAATCTGAGACGAGGCAAGCCTCGTCTCTACAGATATTCCCAGACTAATGGTCATCTGACTATGGCGATCAGTGTTGTTATGCCCGCGCTCGAAATGGCCCAGGAAACTGGCAAGCTCATTTCGTGGCTGAAAAAAGAAGGTGAATCGGTCGCCAAAGGCGAGCCTTTGCTGGAAGTTGAAACCGACAAAGCGGTGATGGAGATCGAATCTCCCGGCGACGGCGTGCTCGCAGGAGTCAAAGTGCAAGCCGGGACCGAAGTGCCGGTAGGCCAAACCATCGCCTGGATCGTGCGCGCAGGAGAAGTTCCTCCGGCAGATGAAATTGCCGCCACATCGGGCCGGAAGAGCACCATCGCTGCGCCTGCTGCCGCGTCAACCTCGGCCGCAGCGAATCAAGCGGCCTCTCCCATAGCATCCGCCGCTCAGCCCGTTAAAATCTCCCCCAAAGCACGACGTCTCGCCAGCGAACGCGGCGTCGATCTCGCGCATGTCCGCGGATCGGGCGCTGGCGGAGAGATCCTGGCGTCCGACATTCTTGCGGCTGCAGAATCGAAGGCCAGCGCACCACCCGCAGCGGCAGACACCGGCAGTCCCATCTCCCGATTGATGGCGGAACGCACCACCCAGAGCTGGACGACTGTACCCCATTTCTTTGTCGTCCGCGATGTAGACGCCGGCGCCCTGAACGAGGCACGCCAGAAGCTCGGGCCGGAGATCGAGAAATCGCGGGGCGTCAAACTCACTCACAGCGATCTGCTGGCAGCGTTGGTAGCTCGTGTTCTCCAGAAGCACTCCCGTATGAACGCAAGCTGGAGCGGCGCAGGCGTTCGCGCCAATACCGAGATCAACATCGGCCTAGCTATGGCGGTGGACGATGGAGTGGTGGCGCCGGTGATTCCGAACGCGAACCAGGCCGCACTGGGCGAGATCGCGGTGCAGCGCCGCGATCTGGCGGGGCGGGCGCGCGGCGGCAAACTGCGTCCGTCCGACCTGTCTGGCGGCACATTCACGATCAGCAATCTCGGCATGTTCGGCGTGGCTTCCAGTAGAGCATGGGGGCGACGAGCTCGTCCAGCTCCGACTCCTCCAGCGTGCCCTCCCGCACCAGGTCCACGAGGTTGAGGTAGCAGTCGGGCTCGGGCAGCTCGATGTTCACCCCCGCCTTCACCGCCAGCACGCATGCTTCCTTGCGATCGTTGGCCAGGAAGTGCCCGTGGGTCTCGGGGCGATAGCCGAGCTCCCAGATCGCGTAGTAGTCGGAGACGGTGTAGCCCTTGAAGCCCCACTCCTTGCGGAGCACGTCCCGCAGCAGCCAGCGGTTGGCGTGCGAGGGCACGCCGTCCACCTCGTTGTAGGACGGCATGACGCTGATCGCGCCCGCCTCCTGGATCACCGCCTTGAAGGTCTTGAGGAAGACCTCGCGCAGCTCGCGCATGGACACGTTGGCCGGACCGCAGTTCTGACCCGCCTCGGGCGCGCCGTGGGCCACGAAGTGCTTGAGCGTGGCCATGATGTGCTTGCGGTCCCGGAAGCTGGCATCGCCCTGGAAGCCGCGCACCGCGGCGATGCCCATGCAGGCGATCAGGTAGGGGTCTTCGCCGAAAGTCTCCTCGACCCGACCCCAGCGCGGGTCGCGCGCGACGTCCACCACCGGCGTGAGCGCCTGGTGCGTGCCGCGCGCGCGCGCCTCTTCCGCCGTCATGGTGTAGAGCCGCTCCACCAGGGCCGGGTCGAAGGTCGCCGCCAGGCCGATCGGCTGCGAGAAGCTCGTCCCGCCCGGCGCCGCCTGGCCGTGCAGGCACTCCTCGTGGAAAACCACGGGAATGCCCAGGCGCGTGTGCTCGAGGAAGAACTTCTGGATGGCGTTGGTCAGCTCCGCCTGCGCGCGCGGGCCCTTGCCTCCGCCCGCGTCGCTCGGGCGCCCGACCTGGCCGATGCCGCGGCCCTCGCGGAAGGCGGCGCGCGCCTTCTCCAGGTCGAAGTCGCCGGTCTCGTCCAACAGCGTCTTCGCCTTCTCCTGCCACACGCACATCATCTGCGCCGCCTTCTCTGCCAGGGTCATCCTGGCGAGGAGGTCGCGCACGCGCTCGTCCGGGCTGAGCCCCGGGTCACGGTAGTCGGGCATGTCCCGACGCCGGCTCGGTGTCGCCCTGCGAAACAAACAGCCGGCGCAGGACTCCGCGATGCTCGCCGGGGACCTCGCGCCAGACCGGCTTGCCGCGATGCTCACCGAATGCGATTCGTCCGTCGGGCCTTGGCTCGGCGAGAAAAATTCCCCATCGATATTCCGGCATCTTAACGTAGCCAAAGGTCGCCCATCCTTCCGCGTCGGCCGAGACCGCAGTGCGCAAATACACTTCCGAGTTGTGGAATCGCGC
>JAIQFA010000057.1 GCA_020073525.1 Terriglobia bacterium | reverse complement strand
GCATCGATATTCCGGCTGAGGTCGAACTGGAGAACGATGTTGGTGGAACCCAGTTGGCTGGTCGAAGTCATCTGGTTCACACCCGCGATGCGTCCGAACTGCCGCTCCAGCGGCGTCGCCACCGCCGAAGCCATAGTCTCCGGGCTTGCTCCCGGCAACCCCGCGCCCACCGAGATGACGGGGAACTCCACCTGTGGCAGCGGAGCTACGGGCAGAAAGTTGAATGCCAGCACTCCCGAAAGCAGCAATGCCGCCGCCAGCAACGAAGTCCCAACCGGCCGCTTAATAAAGGGAGCAGAAATATTCATAAAAACCTATCAGCCCGTAGTACAAGTCGATTCGTATCAGGGTATGCCTTCAGGCATGCCGCAAATATCGTGTCATGAAAGCGCCTTCAGACGCTGCCAGAACGCTGAGATTTCACCACAGGCCGCTCCGATGAAACTTGGGTTTCGTAACCCCTAAAGGGGCGTCTGATTTCGAAGACCTTGCGACATCGCTAAAGCGATGCCCTGATACAAACCTTTCTGACGCCATCGGCGGGTGACTTCAACGCCACGCAGCTAATGAACGACCACCGCTGATTCATGACTTCAGTCCCCCGTGGCCTCGGGAGCCGGTTCCTCCATCGGATTGCCGATCTTGTAGCGCGCGAATCTTTGCGCCAGGCGGTCAAACCACAGATACACGACTGGAGTGGTGTAGAGCGTAAGCAACTGGCTTAGCAGCAATCCACCGACAATCGTGATTCCGAGGGGATGGCGCAATTCCGAACCTGTGCCTCTACCCAACGCCAGCGGCAAGCCGCCCAACAACGCGGCCATCGTGGTCATCATGATGGGACGGAAGCGAAGCAAGCAGGCCTGGTAAATAGCTTCTTCCGGCTGTTTATGCTCGACACGCTCGGCTTCGAGCGCGAAGTCGATCATCATGATGGCATTCTTCTTCACGATGCCGATCAGCAGGATGATGCCGATGAGGGCAACGACGCCGAGATCATTATGCGTAATCAGCAGCGCCAGAATCGCGCCGACGCCGGCCGAGGGCAGCGTGGAAAGAATCGTGATGGGATGAATGTAGCTCTCATAGAGCACTCCCAGCACGATGTAAACCGTGATGATGGCCGCCAGAATCAGCCAGGGCTCACTCGAAAGCGAATTGTGAAAAGCAGCCGCGGTTCCCTGGAAGCCGGTAATGATACTTCGCGGCAGATTGATTGCCTGCTCCGCCTGTTCGATCGCCGTGGTGGCATCGCCCAGGGAAACACCGGGAGCAAGGTTGAACGACAGGTTCACGACCGGAAACTGTCCCTGGTGATTGATCGCCAGCGGCGCATTGCGCATCTCGACGTGGGTGAAAGCGGAAAGCGGAACCTGCGTACCGCCAGCAGCGGTCGTCACAGACGCGGCAGAAGCGCCGGCGCCCGCGATGCCGCTTATTGCTCCTCCCGTAATTGACGCGCCATTGGTTGCCTTGACGTAGATACTCTTCAAATCATCCGGCGTCAGCTTGAATTGCGGCCCCACTTCCAGCACGACGTGATACTGGTTCAGCTGCGTGAACATCGTGGAGACCTGCCGCTGGCCAAACGCGTCGTAAAGCGTGTCGTCGATGGCTTGCGGGAGGATGCCCAAGCGCGAAGCCGTGTCGCGATCGATGACCAGGTTCGCTTGCAGTCCGTTGTTCTGCTGGTCGCTGGCTACGTCGCGCAACTGTGGCAGGGTCTGCATCTTCTGCAAAAGTTGCTGCGACCAGATCGCCAATTCAGCAGCATCGGCATCTTCCATCGAATACTGGTACTGCGTGCGGCTCACGCGGCTTTCCACGGTCAGGTCCTGCACCGGCTGCATGTAGAGCGTGATGCCGTCGATCTTTGCTAGTTCCGGCTGCAGATCGCGAATGATTTCGGAAGCAGTCTCTTTCCGCTCATTACGTGGCTTCAGATTGATCTGGATGCGTCCGCTGTTCGGGGTAACGTTGGTTCCATCGACACCGATGAACGAAGACAGGCTGTCGACGTTCCCATTGTTCAGAATCACCTTGGCCAATTCCTGCTGCTTCTGCGACATGGCCGTGAACGACGTATTCTCGGCGGCCTCCGAGATTCCCATGATCACACCCGTGTCCTGCACCGGGAAAAAGCCCTTGGGCACGTACACATACAGAAGGAGCGTCGCAATCAGGGTCGACACCGTAACCAGCAACGTGATGGTCTGGTACTTGAGGATGACTTTCAACGTGCGGCCATAGAACGCAATCACACGGTTGTAGAAATCTTCGGTGACGCGATAAAAGCGAGATTCCTTCCCCGGCTGCCTTTGTTTTAGGAGCTTCGCGCACATCATCGGCGTCAGGGTCAGCGAGACCACGGCAGAAACCAGGATCGTGACCGCCAGCGTGACGGCAAACTCGCGGAAGAGCCGGCCCACGATGTCTCCCATGAACAGCAGCGGGATCAGCACGGCGATCAGCGAAACCGTCAGCGATACGATGGTGAATCCGATCTGTCCTGCTCCCTTGAGGGCGGCGTCCAGAGGCGATTCACCTTCTTCCAGATAACGATCGATGTTCTCGATCATCACGATGGCGTCGTCAACCACAAATCCCGTAGAAATGGTGAGCGCCATCAGGGTCAGGTTGTTCAGGCTGTAGCCGAGCAAGTACATCACGCCGAAGGTGCCGACCAGAGAGAGCGGCACCGCCACGCTGGGAATGACGGTCGCGGAAAGATTCCGCAGAAAGAGGAAGATGACCATCACCACGAGGAACACCGTCAGCATCAGCTCAAACTGCACATCGTCAACCGACGCGCGAATCGTTTGCGTCCGGTCGATGAGAATTTGGGCTTTGACGGCCGCCGGCATAGAAGCCTGCAATTGCGGCAGAACCTTCTTGATGCGGTCAGCCACGCTGATGATGTTGGCCCCGGGCTGGCGCTGAATGTTGAGCAGAACGGCCGGCGTGGTGTTGACCCAGGCCGCCTGTTGCA
The DNA here is from genome assembly GCA_020073525.1 of Terriglobia bacterium. GTDB lineage: Bacteria > Acidobacteriota > Terriglobia > Terriglobales > Acidobacteriaceae > Acidiflorens. The sequence goes on along the minus strand of JAIQFA010000057.1, from coordinate 31,698 downwards.
CGTTTTCCGCGCTGTCGATGGCGGTGGCTACATCCGACAAACGTACGGGCGCCCCGTTGCGATAGGCAACGATCACTCCGTTGTATTGCGCGCTTGAAAGTAGTTGGTCGTTGGCGCCAATCGTGAACGACTGCCGCGCACCGTCTATCACGCCCTTGGCCTGGTCCACGTTGGCAGTTGCCAGCGCCGCGCGCACATCTTCAAGACTCAGCCCATACGAAGCCAGCGCCGTGGGATTCGCCTGCACCCGAACCGCCGGCTTCTGCCCTCCGCTGATCGAAACCAGGCCGACCCCTGGCAGCTGTGAGATCTTCTGCGCCAACGCCGTCTCGGCCAGATCTTCGATGCGCGACAAAGGCATGGAGTCCGAAGTCAGTGCCAGCGTCAGGATCGGCGCATCGGCCGGATTCACCTTGTTGTAAATCGGAGGATTGGGAAGATTTTGCGGCAGGTAGGTGGTTGCCGCGTTGATGGCGGCCTGCACCTGTTGTTCCTCGACGTCGATGTTCTGATCGAGAGCAAACTGCAGAGTGATCAGCGAGCTGCCAAACGAACTCGTCGAGGTCATCTGGTTCAGTCCCGGAACCTGTCCGAACTGGCGCTCTAACGGAGCAGTAACCGAAGACGCCATCACCTCGGGAGCGGCGCCGGGATAAAACGTCATCACCTGGATCGTCGGGTAGTCCACCTCGGGCAAGGCGGACACCGGCAGTTGCCGGTAGGCGACGAATCCGACCAGCATCACGGCCACCATCAATAAAGAGGTAGCGACCGGACGCAGAATGAAAAGGCGAGACGGGTTCATGACGTCGGAGCTGTGGTGCCGGGCGTGGCCGATTGCGAAGCGCTGCGGTTTCCGGATGGGGCGCGAGTCTCAACCTTCGCGCCGTTCTGCAACTTATCCTGCCCGTCGGTGACCACGAGTTCCCCAACTTGCAGGCCGCTGTCGATCGCGCTCTGATTCGATTGTGTGAGCGCGACCGTCACCGGGCGTGCTTCCACCGTCTTGTCGGACTTCACCACGTACACAAAATTTCCCTGCGGCCCGCGCTGCACAGCCACACTGGGAACGATCGTGCTGTTCTTGCGTACATCGAGTAACAGGTGGATATTCACGAACTGGTTTGGAAACAGGACTCCGTCCTTGTTGTCGAACGTGGACTTCAGGCGGACGGTGCCCGTCGTCTGATCAATCTGGTTGTCGATGGTCAACAACGTGCCAGCAGCCAGCTTGGTCTTGTCGTCGCGGTCGTAGGCGTCGACCTTCAAAGTTCCCTGCCTCATTCGCTTCACGACCGAAGGCAGACTATCTTGAGGCAAAGTAAAGATGACCGAAATCGGCTGCAACTGCGTGATCACCAACATCGGGTTCGTATCAGCGGCATGGACGATGTTGCCGGCATCGACCAGGCGCAAACCAATACGGCCGCTGACTGGCGCCGTGATGTGGCAATACTCAATCTGAAGTTTCGCGTTGTCGATCGCTGCCTGGTCGGTGCGGACCGCGCCTTCGAACTGATCCGCCGTCGACTTTTGCGTGTCCACCTGCTGCTGCGACATCGCGCCGGATTGCTGCAGCAGATCCTTGTAGCGCTGATAGTTCAGTTGCGCGTCGCGAAGTGAAGCCTGATCTTTGAACAACTGCGCCTCCGCCGATTCCAGTTGCACCTGGTACGGACGCGGATCAATCAGCACCAGCAGAGCACCCTTGTTTATCTGCTGCCCTTCGCGGAAATTCACCTGCAAAAGCTGGCCATCGACCCGGCTCTTCAAGCTCACCGTGTTGTATGCGGTCACCGAGCCTAAGCCCGTCAGGTACACCGGCATGTCCTGCACGACAGCGGAAGCAACCCCGACCGGGACGGAACGGGTGGTGGCCGCAAGTGCTTTTTGGTCCTTTGAGGAGTCAGCGCCCTGGCAACCGCCAAAAGCAAGCAGCAGGAGCAAAGTCCCGCCGAACAACATCCACTGCCAACTAAGATTTTTATTCATAAAAGAGGCCGCACGGACGATGGGTTTGTTGCCAAATCGATGATTTTCGCCGTCACAACTGGAAATTCAGTTCATAAACTATTAGACGATCATACTCTTCTAAAGTGATGGTCTTCGGGAAGCGAAAGATGGTAAAAGTTTGTAAATCATGGATTTGCGCCGAGGTTTCATGCCCGGGAGAAGCGACCCTCGCCCTTTTGGTTGTGGGTGGCGCAGCGCTTCAGCGCTGCGATAGAGGCTCTACTCACCATCGGCTTTAGCCGCAGAGGTCAGCGACGGTATACATCGCTATTGCTGCACAGCTTGAACCAGTGTTGGCCTGACTTGTTCGCGCTGAATCTCCGACGCGTCCCAAGAGCCGCCCAGAGCCTTCACCAGGAAAACGGAAGTGACCATTTGCTGGCCGAGCAACTGCGTCGCCAGACGTTCGTTGTTGAGCAACGTGGATTGTGCGGTAATCACATCCAAGTACGTAGTGACACCGCCGACATAGCGGTCGTTGGCGATGTCAAGTGCGCGGCGTGAATCGGCCACCGCTGCCTGCTGGGTTTTCGCCGCCTGGTTCAGCAGCGCCAGGCCGGAAAGCCCATCCTCCACCTGCTGAAATGCGACCAGCACCGATTCGCGATAATTGGCCACGGATTCGTCATAAGCAGCGCGGGTGCCCGCGAGGTTGGCGCGATTGCGGCCGCCGTTAAAGACCGGCTGCAGCAGATCGCCGCCCAGTGACCAGACAGCGCTCGGAGCATTGACCAGCGTGGCGATGTCGCGGCTTTGCCATCCACCGCTTCCGCCCAACGTGATGTGCGGATAAAACGCGGCCGTCGCCAAACCAACCTGCGCATTTTCAAATGCCATCTGACGCTCGCTGGTTGCAACGTCAGGCCGTCGCTCCAGAATTTCTGATGGAACGCCCGTGGGAATCGGCGGAGGGGTGGCGTCGAACCGCGCTTCTGCCACGCTGAAAACCGAGGCGGACTTCCCGGTGAGCACAGCAATGGCATGTTCGAATTGGGCCCGCTGCTGCAGTACGAGCTGAAGCTGCGTCGCAGTCGCATCGAGCAGTGCCGCTTGTTGGGCGACTTCCAATCCCGAGGCGACTCCGCCGTCGTGACGACGATTGACCAGGTCCAATCCTTTTTGCTGGATCTCGACAGACTCCCGCACCACGCCCGCTTCGCGATCAAGCTCGCGCAGGTTGAAATAGTCCGCGGCGAGTTCCGCGGTCAACACCAGGCGCACATTTTCCAGGTCGGCTGCACTGCCCTGCAGCGAAGCGTTAGCCGCTTCCAGATCGCGGCGCACGCGTCCGAACAGATCAAGCTCGTAGCTAACCGAAAACGGGACCGTGAAAACATTCTGCGTGACCGGCGTGAGCCTCTGCCCGGGCTGAAGCGAGGCACCAGAAAGCGGCCGATTACCTGAAAGGCGCTCACGCTGTCCGCCAGGATCGGCATTGAGTGTGGGAAAGTACGCCGAGGATGCGATCCGAGCCAGCGACCGGGCCTGCGACAGGCGATCTTGCGCCGCCACCAGCGACTGGTTGGCCTGCAGCAAATCCTGCTCCAGCCGGTCGAGTTCGGCGTCATGAAAAATCTGCCACCACTCGCCCTTGGGAATTGCGTCCTTCGGCGCAGCCGTTTGCCACGGCCCTTCTCCCTTCCACGTGTCGGGAATCTGCGCAGTAGGACGCTTATAGCCCGGTCCGACGGTGCAACCCAGAGTAGCCACCAAACTGCACGCTGCGAGCAATGCGCCTGCCACCCAGACGTACTTCCCGTAGAGACACAGCTTGCCGCGTCTCGCCGCGCGTACGGAGACGGGGCAAGCCCCGTCTCTACAGGCTGGATGCAAGCGCTTCACGAATGCGCATCTCCTGCCTTCGGCTTGGCGACGTGCACCTTCTGCCCTTCCTCGAGCGAGTCCGCCGGGTTGATAACGATTTGATTGCTCACATCGAGGCCGCCCAGAATTTCGAGTGTCGCTCCGAAGTCGCGCCCAATGCTGATCGGCTGCAGATGCACCTTGCCGTCCTTGTCAACGACCGCAGCTTGCGGTCCCTCGGCACGGAACAACATGGCGTTTACCGGGATCGTAATCCTGGAAACCGAGGTCCCTGTCGCAAAATGCACTTGGCCGAACGAACCCGGCAACAACTTGCCATCTTTATTGGGAACGTCCACCTCAGTATTCAGAGTGCGCGTGGCGGGATCGATAGCATCAGCGGTGCGAGCAATCACTCCGGTAAATTTCTGTCCGGGAAATTCCTGCAGCGTAACGACCGCCTTCACCCCAACTTTCATGGACGGCGCGTAGGCCTGCGGAACGCTGACGTAAACACGAAGCGGATCGACGCGCGCAATATCGAACAGTTCTTTGCCGGTCGCACCCGCGCCCGAGTTGATGAGCGCCCCCGGATCAACGTTGCGCCGGGTCAGCACGCCCGAAAACGGAGCGTATACGTTCTTGAAAGACTCGAGTTGTTCGAGGCGGCGAACATTCGCCTCCGCCGCGGCAAGGTTCGCTTGCCCCTGCTGGTATCCGCTCGCCTGCTGGTCGGCTTCCTGCTGCGAAACCGAGTCGGACTTGCGCAGATTCGCCCAGCGGTCGGCGGAGATCTTCGCCAACTCCAGCGCCGACTTGACTTGCTCGCGGGTAGCTCGGGCTTGTGAGAGTTCCTGGTCGACTTCCGGAGTGTCAATCGCCGCCAGCAGTTCCCCCTTCTGCACTTTGCTTCCGATGTCTTTGTACCAGCGCAGAAGGTAGCCATTGGTTCGGGCAAAAATGGGGGACTCTTCAAATGCCTGCAGATTTCCCGGCAATACAAGTTCGTCGTTTCCCGGCTCGGTTTGGGGTTGCACCACGGCGACGGTGGGAACCGATACAGCTTCCGTTTCCTTCGCCAGCGCGTCCGCCTCGCTGCTGCGGTTGAGAAACGTAACTACGCCCGCGGTGATCAGGACGAGCAGCACGGCGCCCACCAGAATCTTTCCCCGGCCTGCCGGAGCGGGCCCCTGATCGGACGGCCGATCGTTGTGCTGCGTCGTTGCAGTCGGTGTTTGTACTGGCATGATGAGGTCTCCAACAAAACTGACTCTATTTCTCCTCGGGTTCTACGCTTGTTCCCGCTGCAGCCGCGCCTGCCGGCGGCTATGAATGATCGTGAACACCGCGGGAACGAAAAACAAGGTGGCGACGGTGGCAAAGAGCAAGCCGCCAATCACTGCCCGGCCCAATGGTGCATTCTGTTCCCCGCCTTCCCCAAACCCCAACGCCATCGGCAGCATACCGATAATCATCGCAAGGGCTGTCATGATGACCGGACGCATGCGAGTGTAGCCTGCTTCCAGCGCCGCTTGCAGCGCGGGCGCTCCGGCATTCATACGGTCGCGGGCAAACGAAACCATCAGAATCGAATTTGCGGTCGCCACTCCCATGCACATGACCGCACCTGTCAGTGATGGAACATTGAGCGTGGTGCGCGTGATCAGGAGGAACCAGCAGATTCCCGCCAGCGCTCCCGGCAACGCAGTAATGATGATGAAGGGGTCGAGCCAGGACTGAAAGTTGACCACGATCAGCAGATAGACGAGCACAATCGCCCCAAGCAGGCCAAGGCCGAGGCCGAAGAATGAGGATTGCATGGTCTCGATCTGACCGCGAACCACGATGCGCGTTCCGCGCGGCAGATGATCCTGAAACGGCTTGAGTGCCTTCATGATGTCCGAAGCAACGCCACCCAGATCGCGCCCTTGCGTGCTTGCATACACGTCAATGACGGGCTGCACATTGTAATGGTTGACGACCGCGGGCCTCGCCGCCGGTGTAAGTTGAGCCAGATTGCCGAGCACCTGCGGGGCCTGCGCCGTGCCGCTATTCACCGGCGTATTCATCAAGTCCTGCAACGACGTCACCCGATACTGTGGCGACTGAATGGCGATAGGATACGTCACCCCATTCTTTGGGTTCAGCCAAAAATTGGGAGCCGTCTGGAAGCTTCCACTCAAGCTGATCAGCACGCTTTGTGCGACGTCGCGGGCATTCAGCCCCACCTGATTGATACGCGTGCGATCCATGTCGAGGCGCAGAGTGGGCAGGCTCATCATCTGCTGCACGTGTACGTCCGCCGTTCCAGGAATCAGGCGTACCTGATTCGCGATTCTTTGCCCGATGGTGTAGTTCCCCTGCACGTCTGCGCCCACAATCTGGATGTCGATCGGCGCGGGCAAGCCAAAATTAAGAATCTGCGACACAATATCGGCGGGCTGGAAAAAGAACTCCACGCCCGGAAAACGCGACGGAAGTTCGCGGCGCAGCCTGCGCACGTACCGTGCCGTGGGATGATGGTGTTCCGGATTGAGCGAGATCAGAATCTCCGCATCGCTCGTTCCAATCACGCCGGAACTGCTGTAGGAAAGATTCAAGCCCGAGTACGGGACGCCGATGTTGTCCAGCATCGTCTGCAGTTCTTGCTTCGGAATCTCCTCACGCAGCACTTGCTCCACTTCATCGCACAGACGCGCGGTCTCTTCCACGCGCAAGCCAGAGCGAGCGCGGAAGTGCAAACGAATCAGGCCCGCATCCACTTGCGGAAAGAAGTCCCGCCCCAGAAAAAACGCCAGCCCTAACGACAAAAAGCAGAAGGCGCCGAAGCCGACGGCGAACAATTTGCGGTGTTCGAGCGCGGTTTCCAGTAGTTGCTGGTAGCGGCCGCGGAATCTTTCAAATCCGCGCTCGAATCCACGCTGGAATCGCACCACAAAATTCTTTGGCTCCGCCGCGCGATGCTCATGTCCGCGCATGATGAACATGACCATCGTCGGGACCAGCGTCCGCGACAACAGGTACGACGCCAACATGGCAAAGCTCACCGCTTCCGCCAGTGGGACAAAGAGATACTTGGCTACTCCGGTAAGGAAGAACATCGGCACAAACACGATGCAGATACACAGAGTCGAAACGAACGCGGGCACCGCAACCTGCTGCGCGCCGTCGAGGATCGCCTGCTTCATCTCCTTGCCCATGGCCAGATTGCGCTCGATGTTTTCGATCTCTACGGTTGCGTCGTCCACGAGGATGCCGACCGCCAACGCCAATCCTCCCAGAGTCATGATGTTGATCGTTTCGCCGAGTGCGCTCAGCAACAACACGGAAACGAAGATCGATAAGGGGATCGAGACGGCGATGATTAACGTGGGGCGCCAATCGCCGAGGAACAATAGAATCATGACCGCTGTCAGGCAAGCGGCGGTCAGGCCTTCGCGAATCACTCCCTGAATCGAGGCCCGCACAAAAATCGACTGATCAAACAGCGCCTTGATGCTGAGGTCAGGCGGCAGAGACTGTTCTGCCAGCGGAACCACGGCCTTCACCGCGTTGACCACCGTCAGCGTGGAAGCGCTGCCCAGTTTGAACACCGACATCAGCACGCCACGGACGCCGTCCTGCCGCACGATGTTGGTCTGCGGAGAAAACCCGTCACGCACGTGCGCCACATCGCGCAAGTACAAGGTGGACGAGTTCAGAGTCTTCACCGGTAGATCGTTGAGTTCCGCGATGTTCTGGGGAGTGCCGTTCATCTCCACCGTGTACTCGGTCGGCCCGATCTTGGTCGTACCGGCCGGCAGAATCAGGTTTTGTGCTGCCACGGCGTTGACAATATCCGCCGGCGCCAGACCATACGCCTGCAGTTTGGCGGAATCGAGATCCACTTGGATCTGGCGCACCTTACCGCCGTAGGGATAGGGGAGACCCGCGCCCTGGACTGTGGCCAACGAGGTGCGCAGAAAATTCTGCCCGAGGTCAAACAACTGCTGTTCTGGAAGCGTCTTGCTGCTCAGGCCCAACTGCACGATGGGCGTTGACGACGCCGTGTAAGTGATGACCAGCGGCGGGTTCGAGCCTGCCGGCAATCCGCGCAGGACGGTCTGGCTGATCGCCGTCACTTGCGTCACCGCCATGGAGATGTTCACAGATGGGCGGAAGAAAATCTTGATTACAGCAACTCCGTTGAGCGACTGCGACTCAACGTGCTCAATGTCGTTGACCGTAATCGTGAATCCGCGCTCGGAGTTGGTCACGATCCGGTCCGCCATCTCCTGCGGCGACAAACCCGTGTAGTTCCAGATCACGCTGACCACGGGAATGTTGATCTCAGGAAAGATGTCAACCGGAGTGCGCGGGACCGTTGCGATCGTCAGAAGGATGATGAGCAGTGCCATCACCACGAACGTATAAGGACGGCGAAGCGCTAATGCGACTATCCACATAGGACGGACGAAAGCTTAATGACGTTTGCAGCTGGATACTGGGGGAAACTGGTACTGCCGTAGCCGCCGACCCACATCGGCCCGCGAACTAATGAGATTCAAAACAGTACGTTTCGGATTTAAATTATATTAGACTTCAGCCATGGCTCAAAATCACGTTCCGAGTGGCCGTGCACGGAACGGAACTAACGGGACAAACGGGATCAACGGAAACGCCGGAAAGCGTTCGCCAGGACGCCCCCGCAGCGAGGAGTCGCGTCAGTCCATTCTGCGCAGCACCCTGAAACTGCTCAAGAAGCAGGACGGCGGATTCCCGGAACTGAGCATTGAGGCCATTGCCGCCGACGCCAACGTTGGCAAGACAACTGTCTACCGTTGGTGGCCAACCAAGGCCGCCCTGGTCGCCGACGCCTTCTCCGCCAGTGCCGACAACGAACTCCGCTTCCAAGACACGGGTTCCGTACAGAATGACATCAGCCAGCAAATGCGGCGGTTGATTCGCATCTTCCAGTCCAAGCGCGGCAAGGTAGTACAAGCCCTGCTTGCCGGAGGACAGTCGGATCCCGAGTTGATCGAGGCCTTCCGCGAAAGGTTCCTGTGGCCCCGGCGAAAACAGGCCTACCAAACTCTGCAGCGTGGCATCGACCGTGGCGAGCTCCCCGCCGGCTGCGACCTGGACCTCGTCCTCGACTCGCTCTACGGCCCGATCTACATGCGCTTTCTGATCCGCCACGGCAAACTCAACGAGAAATTCGCCGAGGAGCTTTGCGCGCTTGTCCTGAACGGTCTAAGAAGGCAATCCTCCAGCAGAAATTAGCGGATATCCCACCGTGCGCTGCGAAAATGTCGCCGAAGACTTATCCCGCTCCACACCTAACCCGTTTACCTGCTGAAACTTACCATTCGGACGCTAAATCAGGCCGGTGCCTGATCGGCCTTGCGTGATTTGGCAACCACGTTTAGTATTGAAATGCGACCGAAACAGTCGGAGTTTTATCCGACCAGATAGGTCGGCATTCCGCACCATGCTGAAACTGACCAAAAAGGCGGATTACGGGCTCATGGCCATGAAACATCTGGCCGAGCACTCCGACCGGGGCGCATGTAGCGCCAAGGACGTCGCCGAGGCCTACGGCATTCCGCAGGAAGCGCTGGCAAAGATTCTGCAACGCTTGGCAAAGGTCGGGCTGGTGAGATCCCAGCATGGCATGAATGGTGGCTACACACTCACGCGCGATCCGAAGATGATTTCCGCATTCGAAGTAATCAAGGCCATTGACGGGCCGCTGTTCATTACGTCGTGCGTCACCGTGCGGGGAGAGTGTGGTCAGAGCAACCGCTGCACGATTCGCGAGCCGCTGCGGAAAGTAAATGAAAGCATCGAACAGGTGCTGAAGAACATCATGATTTCAGAGATGAAGGAAGAGCCGGAAGTGCTCCACGTCAACAAGCAGGAGACCCGGAAGCCGGCCGATTTGATAACGATCTCGTAGTAGGGTTCGTATCAGGGCATCGCCTCAGCGGTGCCGTTAGTGCTGAGAAAAGATTTGCCCCTTTAGGGGCTGAGCAGGAGAAAAGGTAACCATGAGCACGGATGTGAAGACGGCGACCCCAACCAGTCAGGACCACGGACAGCGCCCAACTCCCAACGGGATCAAGCTGCCGATTTACATGGACAATCACGCGACCACACCGATGGACCCTCGGGTTCTGGAAGAAATGCTGCCCTACTTCATGGAGAAGTTCGGCAACGCCGCCAGCCGGAATCACCCGTTTGGCTGGGCGGCGGAGGAAGCGGTCGAGTTGTCGCGCGAGCGCATCGCCAAGCTGATCGGCGCGACTCCGAAAGAGATCATCTTCACCTCGGGTGCCACCGAAAGCGACAACCTCGCCATCAAAGGTGTTGCCGAGATGTACCGCGAGAAGGGCAACCACATCATCACTGCGGTCACCGAACACAAGGCAGTGCTCGACACCTGCAAGCATCTGGAAAAGTTCGGCTTCCGCGTGACCTATCTGCCGGTGCAGAAGGATGGCCTGGTTGATCTCGATGACCTGAAGCGCGCCATGGACGACAAGACAATTCTGGTCACGATTATGGCGGCCAACAACGAAATTGGCGTGCTGCAACCGGTCGCGGAAATTGGCAAGCTGTGCCACGAACGCGGCGTGATCTTCCACACCGACGCCGTGCAGGCGATCGGCAAGGTGCCGGTGGATGTCAACAAGATGAACATCGATGTTGCCTCGATCACCGGACACAAGCTGTATGGGCCGAAAGGCGCAGGCGCGCTGTATGTGCGCCGCAAGAATCCGCGCGTGCAACTGGTGCCGCTGATTGACGGCGGAGGCCACGAACGCGGCATGCGCTCCGGAACGCTCAATGTCCCCGGCATCGCCGGCCTCGGCAAGGCGTGCGCCATCGCGCAGGAAGAGATGCCGCAGGAGTCCTGCAAGTTGGCAGGCTTGCGCAACCGGCTGAAAGACAGCATCATGAGCCGCCTCGACGAGGTGTACATCAACGGCTCCTGGGAGCATCGCCTGCCCGGCAATCTGAATATCAGCTTTGCCTATGTGGAAGGCGAGTCTCTGTTGATGGGCATCAACGATATCGCAGTTTCCAGCGGATCGGCGTGCACCTCGGCGACGCTTGAGCCATCTTATGTATTGAAGGCTCTCGGCACAGGCGACGATCTGGCGCACAGCTCGATCCGCTTTGGTATTGGCCGATTCAATACCGAAGCCGAGGTCGATTACGTGGGCGACCGCGTTGTCGAAACGGTACTGCGTCTGCGCGAACTGTCGCCGCTCTACGAAATGGCGAAAGAGGGCGTTGACCTGAAGAGTGTGAAGTGGGCGGCAGAAGCGCACTAGAAGCAAGGTTGCTTGGGTGCAACTTTGGAAACCTTAATCTGGGGTCATTAAGAAGGGGTGAAGAAAAATGTCTTACAGCGATAAAGTGATCGACCACTACAACAATCCACGCAACGTTGGCTCCATGGACAAGAAGGATTCCGACGTGGGCACCGGCCTGGTAGGCGCGCCCGAGTGCGGCGACGTAATGAAGCTGCAGATCAAGGTCAATCCGCAGACCAACGTCATCGAAGACGCGAAGTTCAAGACCTTCGGCTGCGGCTCGGCGATTGCATCGTCTTCGCTCGCGACCGAGTGGGTCAAGGGCAAGACGATTGACCAGGCCCTCGAAATCAAGAACACCGAGATCGTGAAGGAACTGGCCTTGCCGCCGGTGAAAATTCACTGCTCGGTGCTGGCGGAGGATGCCATCCGGGCCGCGATCGGCGACTGGAAGAAGAAGCAGGAAACCGCGAAGCCGGCGGCAGTGCAGACAGCGCAGTAAGATACGTGCCGTAGAGGCGGGGCTTGCCCCGTCTCCGCCGCGAAAGGAGACGCGGCAAGCCGCGTCTCTACGTGAAATCCATCATGGATCAAGCAGTCAAAGACGAAGCGGTCAAAGAGCAGGCGCCTAAGCCCACGACACCCGCGGCTCCGGCCAAGGGAATCCAGGTGACCGAGAACGCGCTCAAGAAGATTCGTTCTGCCATGGTGAAAGAGAACGTTTCGCCGGAGCAGGGCGGCCTTCGTTTGGGCGTGCAGGGCGGCGGATGCTCGGGTCTGAGCTACAACATACGGTTCGACACCCAGCCCCGCGAGCGCGACCGTGTATTTCAATTTGGAGATGTTCGGGTTTTTGTGGATCCGAAGTCGTTCATCTATCTGCACGGCATGACTCTCGATTACCAGGAAACCCTGATGCAGCAAGGCTTCGTATTCGTAAACCCGAATTCGACCAAGTCCTGCGGCTGCGGTAGCTCGTTCTCGTAATAGATCGTGTGGAGACGGGGCTCCGCCCCGTCTGGACGGGCCCGAGGCCCGTCCCCACACAACCAGTGGTGAGAGGGCGGGCCGTGCGCTCGCCCTGAATTTTGTATGGCAAACACAGAATCCAAATCGTCGCTGATCATGCCCGGACAATCGCCCGCAGACGCAACTCCGAGTTGCTGGTCCTGCGGCACGATGCGCGCGCTGCACTTCTGTCATTCGTGCGGCAAAGTACAGCCGCCGGTACCGGTGGACTATTTCACCTTTTTCGGATTCCCGCGCAAGCTCAACCTCGACACGGCCGCACTGGAAAAAGAGTTCTACGCGCTCAGCCGCCGCCTGCATCCTGACGTATTCGGGCAGGCGGAAGACCGCGAACGCACCTGGAGCCTGGAGCAAAGTTCCATGCTCAACGACGCGTACCGCACGCTGAAAGATCCGATCAAGCGCACCGAGTACCTGCTACGTCTCGAAGGCATCGAACTGGAAGAGCAATCGAAACAGGCGACGGAAAAGGCTCGCGCCACCGGCGAATTGAAGAAACAGGTCGTGCCTCCCGATCTTTTGGAAGAAGTCTTCGAACTCAACCTCCATCTCGAAGAACTGCGCATGCAGAAAAAGATGGGCGAAGACGATCCTGCTTTGCTGGAAGAAATCGGCAAGGCCAAGCTTTCGCTGGAAGAAAAACATGACGCGCTGTTCAACGAGCTCAAGACGGAGTGGAACCACTGGGACAAAGCGATTGATGGTGGCACCGAAGACGACCAGCGGAAGATCCTGGACAAGATGTTGGATGTGCTGAACCGCAGGAACTATGTCCGGAATCTCGTGCGGGACGTGAATGAGGCGCTGGAATAGTAAGTCAAAAGTCAGAAGTCAAATTGCAGAAGTAACCCCAAGGTGATTTTACTTCTGCAATCTGACTTTTGACTTCTGCAATTGGACAAAATGGCTTCTGATTACATTGTCGGCATCGATCTCGGCACCACGAACTCGCTCGTGGCCTACATGCAGGACGACGCCCCCGTCGTCATCCCCGGAGAAGACGGGCTGAACCTCGTCCCGTCGGTGGTAGCGCTCGACGAAAAGAACCAAATCATAGTTGGTAATGCCGCGCGCAAGTATCTGATCGAAACGCCGGAGCGAGCCGTTTACTCGGTCAAGCGCCTGATGGGGCGCGGCGTCGAAGATATCCAGGAAGAGCTGAAGCTGTTCCCCTTCCAGTTGGCGGAAGATCTTCATGCGGGAGAGGTTCTGCGCATCAAGATTGGTGAGCGAACCTATACCCCGCCGGAGATTTCGGCGCTGGTGCTGCGCCAATTGAAGCGTAACGCCGAGCGCTTCTTCGGAGCACCCGTAACGCAGGCGGTTATCACCGTCCCCGCATACTTCAACGACGCGCAGCGGCAGGCGACAAAAGATGCTGGCCGCATCGCCGGATTGAATGTCCTGCGCCTGGTGAACGAACCGACCGCAGCATCCCTCGCCTACGGTCTCGATAAGAAAACAAACGGCATTATTGTGGTTTACGATCTGGGCGGCGGGACATTCGACATTTCGATTCTCAAGCTGCACGACGGCATTTTCGAAGTCATTGCCACCAACGGCGACACGCATTTAGGCGGAGATGACATCGACAATCTGCTCATCGCTGTCGCACTCGATGACATTCGCGGCGATCTCGGACTCGATGTGCGGAGAAACGGTGAAGCTGTAGCCCGCATCCGCAAGGCCGTGATCGAGGCCAAGATTGCCCTCTCGTCGCAGCCAGCGGCAAAAGTCGATGTCGATTTGCCCGGGGGAAAGAAATATCAGCGCGAGATCTCACTCGAAGTCTTCGAGCAGATGATCCAACCGATCATTGACCGTACCGTCGGCCCTTGCAAGCAAGCGCTCAAAGACGCAGGCCTGAAGCCCGAACAAATCGACGAAGTGGTGCTGGTCGGAGGCTCCACGCGCATCCCGAAAGTGCGGCGGTTGGTACAGGATCTCTTCGGACGCGTGCCGCATACCGACTTAAATCCGGACGAAGTGGTTGCACTCGGCGCTGCCGTGCAGGCAAATATTCTCGGTGGCGGCTCGGAAATTACGAAAGAGATGCTGTTGCTCGACGTGACTCCGCTATCTCTGGGAATTGAAGTGGCGGGCGGCGTGACCGACAAAATCATCCTGCGCAACTCGACCGTCCCGGCTTCGGCAACGCAGTACTACACGACCCAGGTGGATGGCCAGACCAATGTAGCGATTCACGTGCTGCAAGGCGAACGCGAACTGGCACGGGATTGCCGGTCGCTCGCACGGTTCGATCTGAAGGGCGTTCCGCCCATGCCCGCCGGCATGCCGCGCATTGAAGTTAAGTTTCTGATCGACGCGAACGGCATTTTGCGCGTCTCCGCGCGCGAGCAGCGCAGCGGACAAGAGGCGGAAATCGATGTCCAGCCCACCTATGGCCTCACCGACGAGCAGGTCGAGAACATGCTGCTCGAATCCTTCGACTACGCAGAAGAGGATTTCCGGCAGCGCCAGGTCATCGAAGCGCGCCGCGAAGCGGACACGATCTTGACGGCGCTCGCAAAAGGAAAAATAAATCCGGCTTGGCAAGAACTCACGAGCGAAGAACGCGGCAACGTCGGTACGCTGGAGCAAGCTCTGGTCGCGGTGAAGGACGGCGATGACTATCACGCGATTCGGGAGGGCATTGACGCCCTGAACCAGGCCACGATGCGTTTGGCGGAACTCATGATGGATACGGCGGTCTCGACGGCTCTCAAAGGAAAAGCCATGGACGACACCGATTTTGAGGAAGGCCCACGTGCCGGCCATCCAGTTGCGAAGGCAGATTTCGAATAAAACCAGTTTGCAGGGGACCTATGTCTGACGAAAAAACGCACGGAGCCGGAGCCACCACAGTGGATGCTCCCGGTGAAAACACGGTTGAGGTCACGTTTCTTCCCGAAGGCAAGACGGTGACCTTCGAACACGGCAAGCTGCCATACAAAGATCACGGCAAGGAAGAATCGTTGCTCGACGTTGCGCTGAACTTCGGGATTCATCTCGATCATGCCTGCGGAGGCAACTGCGCCTGCACGACCTGCCACATCTGGGTGAAAGAAGGCGCGGACCTGATCTCAGAGATGGAAGACGACGAAGCCGACAAACTCGACATGGCTGCCGACCTTCAGCTAAACTCGCGCCTCGGGTGCCAGACCGTGATCAAGAAGCCGGGCAAAGTGGTCGTGGAAATCCCGGCTTGGAACCGGAATTACGTTTCGGAAGAGCATTAGAAAACAGCTTTCAGCCATCAGCCGTCAGCTCTCAGCTCAACCCCGATCGGAGTTGGTTTAGTGCGAACGGCCAATCGGAGCAATCATTCATGCCAAAAGAACTTACCTGGAGCGATGCCGACGACATCGGAATTCTGCTTTCGGAAAACCATCCGGAAATCGACCCGCTCGCCGTCCGTTTCACCGACCTGCACAAGTATGTGATCGCGCTTCCCGACTTCAAAGACGATCCCTCGAAGTCGAACGAAGCCAAGCTGGAAGCGATCCAGATGGCGTGGCATGCCGAAGTTCTCGATCGAACCCAGGGGTAGACTCAGCAACGGAAGCCCGAGCGCTCCAGTGCACGCCTCAGAACTCGTTTTCAGGCAATCCGGCAGAGACCCGGAAATCTAGCCCCGGCGCTTTAGCGCCTGGAAACGCCATAAGGCTGGGCGAGTCCTGGAGGGACGACTGAGTTCTCACGTACAGTTCCCGGCAACGCGGCAACTTAGCGCACGCCCACCGGACTCGGAACCACATCCTCCACGCTCGCCTCGCGCAAGAACTTCGCTGCCTCTTCGGGCGGTGTGGGATTGATGTAGAAACCGGTTCCCCATTCAAATCCCGCAGTCTTAGTCAGCTTCGGCATGAATTCGATGTGCCAGTGGTAATACTCGTTGGTCGGATCCTGCACCGGCGAGGAGTGTACGACCAGGTTGTACGGTGGATTGTCGAGCACACGATCCGCCTTCATCAGCAGCAACTTCAGCGCTTTCGCCAGATTTTCAAATAGTTGCGACGACGAATTCTCGAAGGCGGATTCGTGGCGCTTGGGAAGAATCCAGGTCTCAAAGGGAAATCGCGGGGCATACGGAGCGAGCGTCAGAAAATCGTCATTCTCAGCCACGACTCTCGTGCCGTTCTCCATCTCCTGGCGAATGGCGTCGCAGAAAACGCACCGCTCTTTGTAGATGTAATACTGTTTGGCTCCCTGCAGTTCCTCCGTCACGTAAATGGGCAGAATGGGCAACGCGATCAGTTGTGAGTGCGAGTGCTCCAGCGAAGCCCCGGCCGCCTCTCCGTGATTCTTGAACAGGAGAATGTACTTGAAGCGCCGGTCTTTCTTGAGATCGAGGATACGGTCGCGGAAGGCCCATAGAACATCTTCAATCCTTTTCGCGGGAAGCGAGGCCAGGGTGGCGTTGTGGTCGGGCGTTTCAATCACGACCTCATGCGCGCCGATGCCGTTCATCTTGTCGAACATGCCTTCGGCTTGCTTATTCAAATTGCCTTCGATGCCCAGCGCGGGAAACTTGTTGGGAACCACGCGGACGGTCCAACCCGGACTGTCTTTCTGCGGAGTACTGCCGTTGGAGTTTGGGCGATACGCCAGAATCTCGGGCGGGGTCTTGCTTTCATTGCCATAACAGAACGGACAGAATCCGCCCTTAATCTTCACCGCCTCACGCACAAAATCGGTTGGGCGCTTGGCGCGATCCGTGGAAATAATCACCCATCGGCCCACGACGGGGTCTTTTCTTAATTCAGGCACTTACTAAATCCTTTCAATAGGAGTTCGCAAACCCGTGATTGTACGATGCGGAAAACGCATTTTGAAACAGCTCGAATGAGGGGCGCCGCTGTCCGCGCTCATAGTATACGGCGAGCACGTCGAAGCGCCACTGGCACGAAGGGGGCATCAGGCGCAGGAAGTCGCGGGCAACCAGAGATAACTCCCTTTGTTTGTCGCGATCTACGGCGGCTTCGGCAGGTTTGAAATCGTGTGCCGTTCGGGTTTTCACCTCGATAAAACACAGCACATCCTGATCCCAGCCGACCAGATCCAGTTCACCGCGATGGAGAGGGGAGCGGTAGTTGCGGGCGATGATCGTATAGCCCCGCCGGCGAAGATAAAAATAGGCGTCTTCCTCGCCGCGTCGGCCTGTACGCTGGTGCGCTGGCGCATCGTCTGGCGAAAGCGTTTTCGCCGCCAGCCAGTCCAGTGCGCGGAGCGTGGCTTGCGTCAGACGTCCGGCGAACATAGGAAACTCCATTTTCACTTTAGAGTCGCGCCCACCCGGGGAGATGTGATCGTTATCACCGGCCCTTCGGTCGATTTGATTCGGTCGCGCGGTTGACCGCAGGCGTAAAGTCCCGTAAATTGGCGCATCTGCAACCTGCCCCGGCAGTCGTGATCCGGAGCCCATCGAAGACTCAACAGGGGGAATCATCGTCTCCAACGACGCAACGCGCTACGAAAGAACTCTGGTCCTCATCCTGTTTCTAACCTGGGGCACTGTCTTTCTCGATCGCATGTCCCAGATGTATCTGGCGCCATTCTTCGCGCCGGAGTTTCACCTCAGCAGCGAACAGATTGGGATTCTCGCCTCGGTCGTCGCGATTGCCTGGGCCGTTTCCGCTTTCTTCTTCGGCGCGCTCTCGGACCGCTTCGGCCGGCGGCCGGTGCTGGTGCCGGCTATCTTCCTGTTCTCCGGGTTGTCGTGGATCTCGGGGATGGTGCACAACTTTGGCGAACTTCTGCTGGTGCGCGCGTTGTTGGGCGTGGCGGAAGGCCCATGCTGGGCGATCATCACGGCGATTATCGAGGAGACATCCCCACCGTCTCGACGCGGACGAAATGTTGGAATTGTAGTGAGCGCGGCCGCTCTGGTTGGACTGGCCGCAGCGCCCGTCCTCACCACCCAGGTGGCAGCCCGCTTCGGATGGCGCTGGGCCTTTTTCGTGGCGGGTATTCCCGGCTTAGTGATGGGCGCTCTTCTTTGGAAATTTGTGCGGGAGCCAGAGACAGGGGAGGTGGGCGGAGGCCATCACGGCGTTAAGCGTCTCTCGGAATACATCTTGATTCTGCGATTTCGGAACATGTGGCTGAGCTGCATCGGAGCGGCGGGGTTCATGTGCTGGTTGTTTCTGCTGAATGTTTTTGCCCCGCTCTACATCACGGAGGTCATGCACGAAGCGCCGACGACCGCCGGCTTTTTGCTGGGGGCCAGCGGGCTAGGAGGTTTCTTTCTCGGCTTCGTGTTTCCTGCCATCTCGGACCGCCTCGGACGAAAACCAGTGCTGTTAGTCCTGGCGGCGTTGTCAGCGCTGGTGCCGTTATCCCTGCAAGTGAGCGGACTGTATCGCTTCCCCTGGTTGCTGGCGGCGATTCTGTTCCTGTGCAATGCCGGACAGGCCATCGCGGCCCTGATCATTGTGCTGGTACCGGCGGAAACCGTGCCCCCGCAGTTCTCCGCCACCGCAATCGGCCTCGCAACTCTGGTTGGGGAAATCATGGGAGCAACATTTGCCCCAACTCTCGGCGGCGCCATGGCCGAGAAATTCGGACTTCGCATGCCTCTGCTGATGTCCGCCGGAGGAATGGCGGTGCTGTTCGTAGTAGCGCTGTGCCTGACGGAGACCCGCGGCAAGAACTCCGCTCTTGGTCGAGCGGAACCTAGCTGAGTTCCGGCACTCAACTCCGGAACTCGCAGCCGAACACTGAACGCACGTTTCGTATCAGGGCACGCCTTCAGGCGTGCCGTAGATGCTGCTCTGTGAATGCGCCTTCAGGCGCTGCGGCCGCCGACGCTCACGCAGAAGCTCGAGATCTATCCGGCCCGACTGATTTGGAAGCCGCCACCGGGACGATCTCCGTCCTTCCCCGCAGATTGACCATAACCACTCCCGCCAAGGCAACCGCGCCCCCAGCAAACGTCAGGAGTCGAGGCACTTCTCCCAGCCACAGCCAACCGATGCCAATGGCCAAGACCGGAATCACATAGAGCAGCGTAGACGTGCGTCCGGCAGCTCCGTGCGAAAGCACGTAGGCCCAGCCCACGTAGGCAAGCGCACCCGGAAAAATCCCCAGATAGACGACCGCCAGCGTTGCCGAGACGGGAGCCGAACGCAAAGTGTGCAGCAAACCGTTGCCAAAGGGCAGCATCAGCGCCGTCCCAAACCAGATCGAGTAAGCCGTAAATTCCAGCGCGCTATATCGGCCCAGATAGTGCTTCTGCAGAATCATGTAGAGCGCGGACGTAATTGCGGCCGCGAGAATGATCAGCGCTTGCGGTGAGAGGCGGATCCCTTCGCCTTCTCCGCTGGTAATCAGCGCGATGCCCGCAAAGCTCACGAACACTCCACACCATCCGATGGCAGTCAGCTTCTCGTGCAGCCAGAATCGAGCCGCCAGCGCGGTCCAGATCGGGACGGAAGCAATCAGAAGACTGGCTGCACCCGCAGTGACTCGAGTCTCTCCGTAATTGAGTGCCAGGTTGTAAAAGGTGATCCCGATGGCGCCGGTCAGGATCAGCCCGGGAATGTCGCTCATCTTCGGCGGTCGAAAGTGAGCGACCGCAGCATAGACGGCAAGCACCGACGATGCGACCAGAAAGCGCAAGATGGCCAGATTCGCCGGCGAATACGCGCGCAGGCCAGCGCGAATGCCGGCAAAGGCAGAGGCCCATACAACCAAAGTGAACGCCAGGGCGACAAGAGTGCGAGAGGTAAAGCGCGGCATCGGGAGGCCTCCTTCCAGTGAGAATTTCGTTGATGGTTTCTGCTGATGCAGAGTGGCTGCGGCGGGATCGGCGGTTACCAGGTGTCGGCTTAACTTACTGACAGCTCACCAGGTATCGCCGCCGCGTTCAGGAGGCCAGGCGCCAGCCTGGCGGCGGAGCAACGCAATCTGGCCGGCGTGATAACTGTTATGCGCGGTAATTTGATACAGCATAGAATGCACCGTCGACTCACGCGAAGACTGTGGCGAACCGACGTTCTGAATTTTTCGTTCCAGCATCACCGAATCGGACTCTGCGAGCCGGGCAAGCCGCCCCAGCAAATCGGTGAAACGGCGAGTCGTGGCCTTCCACGCCTCATCCGCCGCACGACCATCCGTGGCTGGATTCGGATGCGCCGGCCAGCTTTCGATTGCTCTATCGGGATAATACGGATTCTCTCCCGCGATCTTGGCGAGTTCGTACTCCATCCAGTAATTCATGTGCTCCACGATCTGCCAAATGGAGTGCGGATAACCCGCCACGGTCCGGGCAGCGAGTTCCGCCGAAATGTCTTCGACGCAAGCGACGGGATCAACATGGGCGCCCTTGCCGTACACGAGTTCGCGCAGTGTAGCGTCGCCCATACGTTCCATCCTTTCTCCAGATCATGGAATCTTGTGGAGAGACGGGGCTTGCCCCGTCTTGGATTGCCGAGAAACTTCGCGCGGCAGTTGTTGCTTGCAGGCCAGCCCCTAAAGGGGCGTGTGATTTCAAACGACCCACGGTATCGCTAAAGCGATACCCTGATACGAAACCCGGGTGCTACCCGAGACGCGGCAAGCCGCGTCTCTACGAGGTGAAGCTAATCTTGTCCCCAACCCGAATCGCACCCCGCGTCAAAATCTGCGCCCGCAATCCTCCGCGATGCAGCAGTCCTTTGATCAGCGCCTTCCCTGTCACCTTCTGCAGGTGATCGCAAGGCTCGCACAGCCGAATGCCGCGAATCCGCACATTCCCAATGGCAAACTCCCTGCCCACCAGGTGATTCAGCGGCACGTTTCGCGTCACGATGTTGCGGCGTGCATCGCCGGCAGCAAGTTCGACCTGATAGTCCCGCCGCAGCGCCTCAATCGCCTCCGCCTCGATCAACGTGAGTTCGAAATCCGGCTCGGGCTTGTAGAACGTGCCCACTTTCAGCTCGTACCGGTCCCCCTCAAGCCCCGCGCCCGGAATCGCCATCACCTGACCAAGAGCCTGCATCGCCCCTTGGGCGGCCGAGGCAATGTGAATCGATTCCACCGTTCCGTTCGACATCACAAACCTCCAGCGCTTACACGTTCTTTTCGACGACTGCGATCGCTTCTTCCAGCGCGTCGATGGCCACGTCGGCTTCGTCTTTGGTGACAATGAGCGGCGGCGCAATGCGAATCGTGCTCGGACCGCAACCGAGAAACAGAATGCCGCGCTCGAACGCCGCCTCCACGATGCGATCGCGTTCGCTCGCGCCATACTCGCGAGTCTTCTGGTCTTTCACGATCTCGACGCCGATCATCAGCCCGCGTCCGCGGACGTCGCCGACGATCTTGTGCTTCTTCGGCCAATCCTCCATGCGCTTCCGCATGTAGTCGCCGACCTCCTGCGAATTTCTCAGCAGACCTTCCTTCTCGATCACATCAAGCGTGGCCAGCGCAGCTGCGATGCAGACGGGATTGCCCCCGAAAGTCGACGCGTGCGAACCAGGAATCCAGTCCATGACATCAGCCTTGCTCATGGTGACTCCGAGCGGCATCCCCGAAGCGATGCCCTTCGCCATGCAAACAATGTCAGGATGCACGCCCGTGTGTTCCACCGCAAACCACTTGCCGGTGCGGCCGACGCCGCTCTGGACTTCGTCCACCACCAACAGGATGCCGTGCTTGTCGCAGATGCGGCGCAGTTCCTGCATGAAGATGGTCGGAGCGACCACGTATCCGCCTTCACCCTGGATCGGCTCGACAAAAATGGCCGCGACTTCTTCGGGAGCGAGCACGGTCTTAAAGAGTTTGTCTTCGATGTAGCGTGCGCAGCCGAGCGCAAATTTCTCGGCATCTTGCGGGCCGCCCGCACAACCGCGATACACATCGGGATAGCGGATGTGCGTAACGCCCGGCACCAAAGGCGCGAAGCGGCGCTTCTGTTGCGGCTTCGAGGCGGTCAGCGAAAGCGCGCCCATGGTCCGTCCGTGGAAAGCGCCCAGGAAAGCGATGATCTGCTGGCGCTTGGTGTGATAGCGCGCCAGTTTCAAAGCGCACTCGATGGCTTCGGCGCCGGAGTTGCCGTAATAAATCTTGTGCGGCCCCGGCATGGGCGCGATCTTCGAGAGCCGCTCAGCAAGCGTCACCATGCCCTCGTAATAAAAGTCGGTGCCCGACATGTGGATCAGTTCGCCCGCCTGCTTCTGAATGGCGGCGACAACTTCCGGATGGCAATGGCCGGTCGAAGTCACAGCAATGCCTGCAGAGAAGTCGAAGAACTCATTGCCATCGACGTCTTCCACGACAATACCGCGCCCGCGCTTGGCCACCATCGGATAAGAGCGCGTGTAGGAAGGAGAAATATATTGGTCGTCGCCCGCGAGAATGCGCTTGGCATTCGGGCCCGGAATCGTGGTCTTGAGCTTGGGGCCGGCAATTAAAGTCTTGGTAGTCATGGAGTCCTCCTGATTCGTTCTCAGTTCCCGGTTCTCAGTTCTCAGTGTGTTAGGCCGGAGATCGAGCAGCGTCCACGGAGATAGGCTGCTTGGGCTGGAGCTAAAAGCTATGAGCGATTAGCGGAGCAATGAAGGAAGGATAATTAGTCGCTGCCGAAGAGATTGGCGCGCACATGCGAAGGCAGAACGGACAGATACCGGCGGGGACAGGCGCGTCCCTCGATCCAGCAAATTTCCAACGAGATGTGACCGTTCGAGCGCATAGCAGCTGCAAACATTATATCCCGTGTTTGCTCGCGGCGTAACCCCCAAAAAGGTTACGTAGGGACAGCCGCCTCGGCTGTCCAAGCCGAGCAAAGCTCGGCAGCTGCCTGTGGGCCACGCCAACTTTAGATATTCCCCTAACTCAGGCGAATCTCAGAAACCGGGCAGACGCGAACTTCGTGCTCCCCGGCATCGAACCCATCCAGGAGCGCGTTGTGGTGCGCAATGATCTGCTCGAACCGGAGTGTGCGAGTGTCCGCGGTCGTGTGACCGTCGGCAGCCAGAATGACGTCATAACCGAGGCTGACCGCGCGGCGCACGGTCGTATCGATGCAGTACTGGGTCATGCATCCGCAGATCACCAGTTGCTTGATGCCGGCGGCGGCCAACTCCGCGCCAAGCGTCGTCTCAAAAAACGCGTCGCAAGCCAGCTTGTGGATGACCCGCTCGCCCGGCTGCGGTGTAATTTCAAGCCGAAGCGGCCACCCGGAAGTTCCGGGCTCCAGCCGGTGCCCAGGACCTCCATCGTGCTGGATGTAGATCACCGGCACGGAAGCCGTCCGCGCTCGCTGGATAAGTCCGGCAATGCGCACAACCGTTTCGTCAAGAGCCTGGTCGATTTCTTTCTTACGGGAGAGGCTGGGCAAATCCAGGATACCCCTCTGAACATCGATGACGACAAGTGCGGTCTTGGCAGCAGGCATACTTCAATTTAGCAAATCGGGCCACGTAGGGACGGACGCATTCCTTCGACTTCGCTCTGGACCCGTCCATGCCGGGCGCAGTTCGCCCAGGCTGCGGTCAAACTCAGAGTCACGCAGGTTTTGGGAAGGGCACAACTTTACAGTTGCTGAAAAACTCACAGAGCTTTGATTTTGGGTGGCGCAGCGCTTCAGCGCTGCGATACGGCAATTACTTTCATACCGGCTTTAGCCGCTGGGGCTCGACTGCCGCGCGCAGAATTGTTCTTCAGCAAACTGTTTAGCCACCGAGGGCAACGGCGTCCGGCTTCTCCTCTGTCTCAAACACAAACCGGTCGCCGAGCACAAAATTCACCAGCGAACAAACGACGATCGCAAGAAGATTGGCTGCGACGTAGTTGAACTTGAATTGGCCCACCAGCAGCCGCATCAACGCCAGGTTCCCCACAATGGAAACCGCCCCATTGCTGGCGTTGAACTTGGCCAGCCGGAGCGCCGAATGTCTCCAACGCCGCGCGGGCCGGTCCACCCACGTGAACCGTTCATGCCACAAGAAGTTATGAATCACCGCGATCTCGACTGCCAGTCCCGTAGCCAGCAAATAATCCAATTTCAGCCAGGAACGAAAAATGGCCAGCGCTGCCAGTTGCACGCCGATGCCGACTCCCCCAACGGCGTTGAACTTCATCCAGCGGAAAAATGTCCGGCTCCGGTTTTTCTGAGAACTGAGAACCGAGAACTGAGAACTTTTCATTCAATCCTCTCTTCCCGGTAAAGCCGCACCGTGTTCTTCACGCTGACAACTACCAGCATCAGCAGCATTACAGCCAGCCCAATCGCGCCGCCAATATCAAACAGCCGGTAGCGCCCGTGCATCACCCACGCCCAGCGAAACATCGCCAGGTTGCCAACCGCCAGCAGAACGCGCAACTCGGTCGGCCCGAAGCGCCACATCGAAAGATGAAATTCCCCAAGCGTGTAGGTCGCCAGGTACGACTGGATGGAAAGCAGCAGAAACGCAATCAGCAGCCCAATTGCAATCACCGGATGCATGTATCCGGAAAGTGCCAGCCCGCCCATCATCGCCACAGCACCGATAGAGTCGATGATGTGGTCCACGTAGAAACCATAACGAGGACGTTGCTGCTGCCGCACGCGCGCCAAGGTTCCGTCAAGGCTGTCGCCGAACCAGTTCACAGCAAGACACACGATGGCGGCAAGCAACATGCGTCGGTCATAAACGGCGAGGGCGTAGCAGACACCGGTTGCGATCTGGGCGATAAAGCCGAGCAGGGTCAGATGGTCGGAGTTGACCCAAGCAGGCACGCGCTCAGCCATCCAGACAAGAGCTCGTTTCTCCCCGGCCGCCAGGAAACTTCGGTGGACCCGCGTCGCCTGCCGGAAGTCGGCACGGCGGGCCTCTGCCAAAGTCTTAGGATTGATCTGTTCCGCAAAGTCCGCAAATGAGGTGGCCATGATTGCCTCCGTACTGGAGGCACTATGCGGCGGGACGCGCCGCGATGACAATGCAGCGCAGATAAAATGCAGGTCAACTAATAAGTCTATATATTGCAGATGGTTAGAGGACTACCTCGTCCAGTACAAACGGGTGGATAGCCAATGGTTTGTGTAGGGACGGGCGCCTCGCCCGTCCAAGCCGAGCGAAGCTCGGCCTTCAGAGGTCGCCGCATTCCACAACCGCAGCCCGAATCTGCTCCACTGCCCAGCTATTCTGCTCAGGAGTGATGACCGCCGGAGGCGCAATCAACAAATGATCGCCAGCAACTCCGTCCACACATCCCTGCATGGGATAAACGAGCAGCCCACGCCGCGAACATGCCTGCCCCACCAGCCCGGCAAAATTCTTCTCCGCCGGAAAGGGAGACTTCGTCTTCTTGTCAGCCACGAACTCAACGCCGCACAACAACCCCAGCCCCCGAACATCCCCCACCGCATCCAGATCGCGCAAACTCTCCAAAGCGTGGTTCAGAGCCGACCCCGCCGTTCCCTCGCTCTGCGAATCCGCCGCGTGAACCAACTTCAATGACCGCATTCGCCGCAGCACCGCGCGCCCCGCAGCCACCGAAACCGGGTGCGCATTGTAAGTAAAGCCGTGCAGAAAAGCTCCCGAGCCAACGGCAATCGCGTCGACCACTTTCTTGCTGGCAATCACCGCGCCCAGCGGAGCGTATCCCGACGAAAGCCCCTTGGCGGTAACCAGGATATCGGGCGCAACTCCCCAGTGTTCAACCGCAAAATTCCGGCCGGTGCGCCCCATGCCGGTCATCACTTCATCGGCGATCAGCAACACACCATGGCGCTGGCAAATCTCCGCGATGGCCTGCAAGTATCCCGGAGGAGGCGTGACCGCACCCAGGGTCGCGCCGCTCATGGGTTCAAAGATGAAGCCCGCTGCTTGGCCCTTCGCCGTTTGAATCGCCCGTTCCAGTTCCGCGGCATATTGCTGTCCGCAGTTGTAGCAACTGTCGGTGCAGTCAAAGGCGCAGCGATAGCAATAAGGTATGCCGATGTGCTCAACCTCGCGCACCATCGGCAGATATATTTCCCGCCGCTTCTTGTTGCCCGAAACCGACAGCGCGCCGAGCGTCGACCCGTGATAGCTCTGCTGGCGGCTCAGAATCTGATGCCGCTTTTTCTCGCCGATCTCCACCTGGTACTGGCGCGCCAGCTTCAACGCGGTCTCGACCGACTCCGATCCGCCGCAAGTGAAATACACTGCACCGCCGCGAAAATGATCGCCGGCAAAATCGAGCAACTCCGCAGCAAATTCTTCGGCCACCGGAGTAGTGAACTGGCTAGTATGCACAAACTCCAACTGCCGAGCCTGCTCCACCATGGCGTCAGCAATTTCGCGAACGCCATGTCCAATGAAGTTCACCGCCGCCGATCCCGAGAAATCCAAATAGCGATTGCCGTCGCCATCCCACACATAGACGCCCTCGCCCCGCACAGCCGCGGGATAAGGCTTACGAAACGACCGCCGCAGCACCGGGGTGCAGAGTTGTTGCTGGATCAAAGTAGGTTCAGTCACAGCCGGATTATGCTGGTCGAAACAGGAGCCTGTCAAAGCTATGTGCGAATTGTGGTTTTCCCCTGTGGACCTCTGTGTCCTCTGTGGTTAAGAACTGAAAGCGTGAACCACAGAGGACACAGAGGAACACAGGGGAACGCCAAGTGCCATTCCCGATTCCATCCTGTCGATATGTCCCCGTCATCTTCCCAGATGCGTTAATCTGCAAACGATGCGTCTGTTGCGCTTCTTTCGTCCATCGCACCAGCACACCGCCTTCTCAGCGACCTTGCTGCTGATGACGACGATCACGCTCTCGCGCGTGATCGGATACATCCGCGAGGCCTACATCGCCTACGCCTTCGGCGCCGGACAGCAGACCGACGCCTACGTCGCCGCCTTCACCCTGCCCGACTGGCTCAATTACATTCTCGCCGGAGGCACCGCCTCGATCACGTTCATCTCCATCTACACCCGGTTTCTCGCGGAAAAGCGCGAGGAGGATGCCAAGAAAACGTTCTCGATCATCATTACCGTGATGACCACCGTCTTCGTCGCTGGCACCATTCTGGCCGAGGTCTTCACGCCGCAATTCGCCGGTTGGATGTTCCACGGCTTCACGCCCGAGCAATTGCAACTCTGCGTCCATCTGACGCGAATCCTGCTGCCGGCGCAGATTTTCTTCTATGTTGGTGGAGTCGTCTCGGCCGTACTGCTCTCGCACCGCCTGTTCCTGTTGCCCGCATTCGGTCCGCTGATCTACAACATCTTCATCATCGCCGGTGGAGTCATCGCGGGACGCCAGATGGGAATCGCTTCCCTTGCCTTCGGCGCCCTCGCCGGCAGTATCGCCGGTCCATTCCTGATCAACGCGATCGGCGCCGCCAAAATCGGCACCGGATACCGGCCTTCATTCGACGTGAAGAATCCCGCGTTCCGCGAGTGGGTACACCTCTCCATCCCGCTGATGCTGGGCGTTTCGCTGGTCACAGCCGACGACTGGATCCTCCGCTACTTCGCCTCGAGCGGCATCGGCGACATCGCGCGCCTGAACTATGCCAAGCGTCTCTTCGCCGTGCCCATCGCCATTCTTGGACAAGCCGTCGGACAAGCATCTCTCCCTTTTTTCTCACGCCTCTTCGGAGAAAAAAAGTTCGAGGAATTCGCCGCCACGGTGAACGGCTCGGTCTATCGCATCACGGCGGCTTCTTTGCTCGTGACCGGCTGGATGATGGCCATTGCGGTCCCACTCATCGATCTCGTGTATCGCCGCGGGCACTTCACCTTCGCCGATTCGGAGTCCACCGCCATTTATTTTTTCTGGTTCTCGCTCTCGCTGGCCTTGTGGTCCAGTCAGGCGCTGTATGCCCGCGCGTTCTATGCTTCCGGCAATACCCTGACTCCGATGATTGCCACCACCCTCATCACCCTCGCATCTCTCCCGATCTACTCGCTGTTCTTCCGGACGCTCTCGGTCACCGGATTGGCCATCGCCTCCGACGTTGGCATCGCCGCCAACGCTGTGGCCATCGCCCTGCTCCTGCATATACGAGGCATGGTGCCGCTCGGCGGCATGAATTGGAAAGAATTGTCGAAGGCCGCTGTGGTCGGTGTCGTTTCCGGCGGCTTGAGTCATGAAGTCATGCGCTCGATCTCACTCAATGGCAGCCGCCGCGCCGATCTCCTCGCCCTCGCGCTCGGTTCCTTGACCTGGGCGGCGGCCGTCGCCGCCGGACTCTGGCTGTTGCGTTCGGAATTACCGGCAGACCTTCGGAGGAAAAAGCCAACAGCCTTTCCACGAGTTGCTGAAGGCGGCACAGCCGAAACGATGGCGACAGGCAAAGAACCGTAGGAATCGTCCAGATTCGTCGTAGAGACGGGGCTTGCCCCGTCTCCGCCCGCAGCGCCACACTCCCAGCAAAGAAGACGCGGCAAGCCGCGTCTCTACAAGAATGTTTTGCCTACCCACAATCTCCTAAAGCAAAAGGGCATCCTCAAAACAAGGATGCCCTTTCCGTTGAAGAATTCGTAAGCCGAGAGCCGACTCTTATGCTCTCGCCGCAATCGCCGGTTCCGGCGACGAACTCGAAACAGCCTTGGTGACTTCTTCCGGCTTCGATCCCCCTTTGCGGATGTCGATGCCGCCCTTGAAGAACGCGCCGTCTTCAATCGAAATGCGCGCCGCCACCACGTCGCCCGTCAGCGAACCGTCGCTGCGGATATCGACCCGGTCGCTCGCCGTCAGGTTGCCCCGCACCTTGCCGAGCACCACGATCTCCCGCGCATTGATGTTCGCTGCGACCACTCCATTGCGGCCGATGGTGACGCGATTGCCGGAGAGGTTGATCGATCCCTCCACCCGGCCGTCAATATATAAAGACTCGGAGCCAGTCACTTCGCCTTTGATCACCAGCGACTTGCCAATGGTAGCTTGATCCGAAGTGGTGGTCGTAACCGGGCGCGGCGCCGCCCCAGGCTCGCTCATGCTCACGACCGGTGCCGTCGTCGCCGCCGTGGATGTGCTCGGACGCTCGGGCTCAGCCGGCCGGCCAGGTGTCGCAGGTTGATTTGTGGGCTTCCACATTGTCGTCGAAATCCTTTCCTCTTTAGTAATTAAGGGGCTTTCAAGATCGTCGCCGCATTTCAGCTGCCAAAGCGAATTGTACTCCTCGGTAAACGCCTCGCGCTGTGGAAATTTACGTTTTCTTATTGATTTCCATAGTTCCCCTCGTGGTTCCTCCAGCAGCATGGCACGATTGGTCTTGCCTCTGATCGTGTAACCCCTGCCCGGCCTGCGGTAATTCTTCTACCGCGATAATATGGAACCGTGGGGCACCGCCTGACCGTGTGCTATCCCTGACGAGGAATCATGACTCCTACCACGACGAACGCGACCGCCCACCTCCGGCCCCAGCCCGGAGAAAATGCTCCCTACTACGACCGCTACACCTCGCTGGTCCCAGGCAACGATGTGCTGGCCGCGCTCGAAGACCAGCGCCGCCAGATGCTGCTGCTGCTCTCCGGACGCACCGAGGCCGACGGCGATCTCCGCTATGCCCCTGAGAAGTGGAGCCTGAAGGAAGTGCTCGGCCACATCAACGATACCGAGCGCATCATGGCCTACCGCGCCCTGCGCATTTCGCGCGGCGACGCAACCCCCATCGAAGGCTATGAGCAGGACGACTACGTCCGCAACAGCCCGTTTGCGCGGCGTCCATTCTCAGACTTGATCGAGGACTACATCGCGGTCCGACGCGCCACCGTCTCCCTCTTTCGCAATCTGGACGAAGCCGCCTGGACTCGCCGCGGCGTAGCCAACAAACTTGAAATCACCGTGCGCGCCCTGGCCTACGTCATTGCTGGACACGAACTGCATCATCGGAGAATTCTGGAGGAGAAATATCTGCGCTGAAGTGAATCTAGTTCCCAGTTCTCGGTTCTCAGTTCTCAGTTTTCCTTAACCATGACTGGATCGAAGACTGAGAACTGAGAACCGGGAACTGAGAACTGATGTTGACCGATTCCGCGATCCTTCGCCACATCGCCCGCCAGCCCAAGAAGATGGCGAGCCATAAGCAACTCCTGCGCGAACTCGGCGCCCGAGGCGAAGCCCGACGCGAACTGACCGACCGCCTCTACGCACTGGTCAGCAAAGGCGAACTGCTGCAAGTCGACTCCGAACGCTACGCCATTCCGCAGGCCGCCAAGGGACGCAACATGTTAGTCGGCCGCCTGACCATGCATCGCGACGGCTTCGGCTTCGTGATCCCTGAGGCCAGTTCACTCGACGATAGCCTCAAGTCCCGACTCGCGGGCGATGTCTTCATTCCCCCACACGCCACCGGATCATCGATGCACGGCGACCGCGTCCTCGTCGAAGTTTCCGCCGTACGCACCGACGGCCGCGCCGAAGGCCGCATCCTCCGCTCGCTCTCGCGCGCGCATCCCACCGTAGTCGGCATTTTCCACTACGGAAGCCGTCATAACTATGTCAAGCCCATCGACGAAAAAGTAACGCAGGAAATCGTGATCCCGCCGGGGATGGAGAACCCGCAATCCTCTGTGACCTCTGTGTCCTCTGTGGTTAAGATTTCTCCGACCGAACCACCGAAGCCGCAAAAGCAGAAGTCCCCAGACCGAGTAATAGGCGACGAAGCCAAAGTCCACACCGATTGGCAGGATCTAGACGGCGTCGTAGTCGATGTGGAAATCACCGACTGGCCGAGCGCCACGCAAAACCCGCGCGGCCGCGTCATCGAGATTCTCGGCGAAGAAGACGACTTCGGCGTCGACGTCGAGATCATGATCCGCAAGTTTCACCTGCCCCACCGCTTCCCGCCCGAGGTCATCGAAGAAGCGCAAGCCATCGCATCCGAAATTCCGGCCGAGGCCTTGCGTCATCGCCGCGACTACCGCGACCTGCCCATCGTCACCATCGACGGCGAGACGGCACGCGATTTCGACGACGCTGTCCACGTCCGGCAACTAGGAAACGGAAACTACGAACTGCAAGTCCACATCGCCGACGTAGCCCAATACGTAACGCCGAATTCTCCGTTAGATCAGGAAGCCCGCCTGCGCGGCACCAGCGTCTATTTCCCCGACCGCGCCGTCCCCATGCTTCCGCTAGAACTCTCGACCGACATTTGCAGCCTCCGTCCGCAGGTCGACCGCCTCGTGCTCTCCTGCACCATGGAGATCGACCACCACGGAGAGATCGCCGGCTACGAAATCAACGAAGGCGTGATCCGCTCCGCCAACCGCATGACCTATACCGCCGTGAATGCCGTCATTGAGGGAGACGCAGAGGCACGCCGCGAATATGCCGGTCAAATTGACCACTTCGAGCGCATGCGCGATCTGGCGATGATCCTGAACCGCAAGCGCAAGCGCCGCGGCTCGATCGACTTCGATCTCCCAGAACCGGTCATCGAATTCGACGAATTCGGCATGATGAAGAGCATCACGAGATCCGAGCGCAACGTCGCCCACCGCCTCATCGAAGAATTCATGCTCTCGGCTAACGAGTCGGTCGCGCACTATCTGGAAAACAAACGCATAGCCTCGCTCTACCGCATCCACGAAAAACCCGACGCCAAACGCGTGTACGACTTCGAGGTGATCGCCGCCACTTTCGGATACTCGCT